>CAZART010000039.1:0-41493 GCA_964487555.1 uncultured Rhodothermales bacterium | reverse complement strand
ACATGACGGCGGGTGCCATCCACCGTGCCGATACGTCCGCGCAGGTCACGAACGGTGCCTGGAGCTTTCACGTGTTATGGGACGGATCGCCGGCCAAACAACCCTCGCTGCCGACACGTGCAGAGCTCCAGCGAGCGAAGACCGCCCTGTCGGCGAAGTACCGTCACCATTTCAGCGACGAGGAAATCGTGGCCCTCTACGCGAAACTGCAGACCGCGGCCGACCGGAATTTTTACGCCGACGAGGCCCTCGTAGCCGCCGGCGGTGATCCCGACGGAACGCTCGATATATATAACGTCCATTATTACGAGTGGGCGGGCACGGCTCGGTCGCCGTTCCATCACGACGTGGAATACTGGGGGCTGGACAAGCCGCTCGTGGTGGCCGAGTTTTTCATGGGCGACGGCGACGACCCGAATGCGGATGCCGCGTACGGCGTGCCGTGGCAGGACATGTATACCACGCTCTACGATCGGGGCTATGCCGGCGCGATGGGCTGGCAATGGTACAACTATCCCGTCGGCGCAGAAGGAGTGGTAAACTGGCCGCGCATGCTGACGAACATGGAGACGATGTGGGAGCTGCATCGCGATGTCGTCGATGTCGATGCGGGGTTCCGCGTGCTGTACTTCGAAGCGGATCCGACCGGCATCGAAGCCGGACAATCTAGCGAGCTCTCGTGGGCGGTGGTCGGCGCATCGGCCATCACGCTCGACGGCGCGCCGGTAGATTCGATCGGCACGATGACGGTTTCCCCGGAAGCCACGACGACGTATACGCTCATAGCCGAGGCCGCCGACGGAGAGGGCGACACGCTGACGGTCACCATCGAGGTGCTCGATCCCGAAGAGGTGAATCGAGCCCGAATGCAGACGGCTGTGGCTTCGACCGAGGAGACGTGCTGCGGGCCGACGCTGGCGGCCGCCGACGCGGTCGACGGAGACATGAACACGCGCTGGAGCAGTGAATGGCAAGACGGTCTGGCCGATGAAGATCCCGACGACGAATGGATCTACGTCGATCTCGGAAAGGCCTACGACATCCAGCGCGTGGTGTTTGCATGGGAGACCGCCTACGCCGCGGAATATGCGATCGCAGTATCGTACGATGCTCATCTCTGGACGACCGTGCACTCGGAATGGGCCGGCGACGGGGGAACCGACGAGATCGTGTTTACCGATCCGCCAAGCGCGCGGTACGTGCAGATGCGAGGCATCGATCGAGCCACGCAGTGGGGATACTCGCTCTACGAGTTTGAAGTCTACGGCTTGCCTTCGTCGAAGCAGCCGCCGAGCGCCGCCTTTGCGGCCCCGCCCGAAGGTGTAGTCGTTGCGCCGGGCAGCTCGTTGACGTTGCGTGCGGATGTTTCTGATCCGGACGGCACCGTCGGCCAGGTGGCATTCTATGTCGA
Source organism: uncultured Rhodothermales bacterium (assembly GCA_964487555.1). Classification (GTDB taxonomy): domain Bacteria; phylum Bacteroidota; class Rhodothermia; order Rhodothermales; family VXPQ01; genus CAZART01. The sequence continues at coordinate 40,082 of CAZART010000039.1, read as the reverse complement.
CGGCGAGCTGCTCTCGACGGTCGACGCGCCGCCGTTCGAAGCGACCTGGGAGACCGTAGGCGCGGGCGAGCACACGTTCTATGCGGTGGTGACCGACGACGACGGGATCGCGATTCGATCACACACGCAGGAGGTCTTCGCGGTCGCTTCGAACGAGCTGACGCGATTCGAAGCGGAGGATGCAGCGTTTTCCGGCGACGTAGCGAAGCGGCCCAGCGCCGCGGCGAGTGCAGGATGGTATCTCGACATGCGCGACAACGGGAGGATCTCTTTCACGAACGTCGCCCCCGGCGCGGCGGGCGAGTACCTCATCACGTTCCGATACAACCTTTTTTACGACGTTCCGAAGGCACAGTATCTGGTCGTCAACGGAGACACGGCGGCTGCGCTGAACTTTAACGGAGCTGCGGAATCGTGGCTCGAACGCGGAGTCAGGGTGCCGCTCGAAGGCGGAGGCAACACCGTCGAAATCGACAAATTCTGGGGATGGATGTATTTCGATTACATGGGCCTCGGCACCGAGCCGTTGAACGTGTCCTCGGACGAACCGAGCGTCGTGCCCGCCTCGTTCGCGCTCGATCAGAACTTTCCCAACCCCTTCAACCCGGAGACGGTCATCTCATTCTCGCTGCCGTCGGCGGAGCACGTTCGCCTGACTGTGTTCGACGTCGTCGGCCGGCACGTGGCCACGCTGACAGACGCCTTCCGCTCTTCCGGCACGCACACGATTCGATTCGATGCCGCTGAGCTTTCAAGTGGCCTGTATCTGTATCGCCTTGAAGCCGATGATTTCGTGAAGACCCGAAAGATGCTTCTGATGCGATAGTGTCAAATGACCACATGAGGTTTGGATGCGCGTATTCGTAACACGATTGGCTAATCGGGCGGAACACTTCCCCGGTCCCGGCGAACACGCCGAGCATGTAGGAGCACGCCTCGTTCCTTCGGGGACACACTGTTCTCATGCAGGAGCAGAATTGCTCGCGATGAGAACGCGCTTCACCGGTGCGGGAGCACGCGACACGTGTGATGAATCACTTATTGCGCGGGAAGGAGCACGCTTTGCGGACGAAGGAGTGCGATTCGAGGAGCCAGGAGCACGATTCGAAATGCCAGGAGTAGAGTTCGAAGCGTCAGGAACACGAACCAAACCGTCGGGAGCACGAACCAAACCGCCGGGAGCACGAACCAAACCGCTGGGAGAACGAGCCGAGGACGCGGGAGTACGATATAGGCATGTGGTTACACGGGGTGTGCCCGCGGTCGCGCGCGTCGCCGTTCTGGCCATATGCTTCCTGATCCTGACGGGCTGCGACAGGGAGGCCTTTCAGCCAACCGGCGGGAACGGTAGCCAGGCATCGGATGACCGGCGACCGCTGGCCGATTCGATTCGGCATTCCCTTGAGGCCGATCTTCTGGATCCCTGGTACATGCGTGCGGTAGATAGCGTGTATGGTGGCTACCTCAGTGATTTCGCCTACGACTGGGAAGAGCGCCCGCCGCAGGACAAGTTCATCGTGACGCAGGCACGCCACGTCTGGACCCTGTCGCGCGCGGCTGAATTCCTGCCGGAGCGCCGCGAAACCTATCTGGCGGCGGCCGCTCACGGGGTGGACTTCCTCCGCGAGACGATGTGGGACGACGAAGGCGGCGGGTTCGTCTCCCTGATCACACAGCAGGGTGCGTTGAAAGCCGCCGGCGGGAGCTTTACGCAGGGGAAGACGGCCTATGGAAATGCCTTCGCAATCTATGGCCTAGCCGCCTACGCCGACGTCACCGGCGACACGGCAGCGTTGAGATTATCGCAGCGCACATTCCGCTGGCTCGAAGAGCACATGCATGATCGGGAGCAGGGCGGCTATTTTCAGTTCGTCGATCGCGATGACGAAGCCCTTCTCGACGGCCTCGACGGGAGTCCGCCCAAGGACCAGAACAGCAGCATCCACCTGCTGGAGGCCTTCACGGAGCTCTACCAGATCTGGCCGGATTCCGTGCTGCGCGACCGCCTCGCCGAGATGCTCCTGCTCGTCCGCGACACCATGGTAGCCGACGACGGCTACCTTCGCCTCTTCTTCGAGCGAGACTGGACGCCGATATCGCACCACGATTCCAGCGACGTGTTCATCCGCGAACACATCGAGCTGGATCACGTCTCCTTCGGCCACGACGTCGAGACGGCCTATCTGATGCTGGAAGCCGCGCATGCGCTCGGCATCGACACGGCGCCGACGCTCGAAGTAAGCAAGCGCATGGTCGACCACGCCCTCGAGCACGGCTGGGACGAAGAGGTTGGCGGTTTTTTTAACGGTGGATACTACTTCGCCTCCGCCGATTCGCCCGAGGTCGTGATCGATTCCAAAGCCTGGTGGGCCCAGGCAGAGGGACTCAACTCGCTTCTGCTCCTGTCCGATTTATATCCGAACGGCGAGCATCGATACTACGAGCGATTCCGAACGATGTGGGAATATATCCAGGAATACCTCATCGACCACGAGCACGGCGGATGGTACCTGGGCGGAATCGATCGTAGACCGGACCTCCGCACGTCCCCGAAGGGCAGCATCTGGAAAGCAGCCTACCACGATGGGAGGGCGTTGATGAACGTAGCCAGGGCGTTGGAGAGACCTCGCGGCAACGTTTCCGGCGCCGGAGACTGACGATATGAACCCCGTTCTTACAGCCGCCAAGAGCCTCGTAGAATGACCCTCCTCCTCGCTGTATGGCTCACAGCCGCCGGACTGGGGAGCGATATCTTCCTCGAGGCCGAGGATGCCGAACTCGTCGGCGTCCAGGTCGACTCCTCCCGCAGCGGCTACTCGGGCCGCGGCTACGTAACCGGATTCGACGATGACGGGGATCTGCTCCGCTTTTCCTTCGAAAGCGAGCAGGGCATCTACGAGCTCCGGCTCGGCTACGCCCAGACATCGCGAATCAAGCCGTATGCACTCATCATCGATGGCGACGACGCGGGAGGCACGCTCTTCGGCACGCAAGGCAACTTCTCCGAGAGCCGGCTTACCGAAACGTGGTTAGCTTCGGGCGAGCACGTCGTCGAGATCAATGGAGATTTCGAGGTCGATTATCTCAGGCTTGTCCCCGTTGTCTACATACCGCCGGACCCACCTCCGTTCCGCCTGACCGACCCGCAAGCCACGCCCGAAACGAGGGCGTTGATGGGATTTTTGCTGGATATGTACGGCAAGAAGATTCTATCCGGCCAGCAAAACCTGAACGAGATTCGGTACATCGAGCGAGAGACAGGAAAAACGCCGGCTATCGGCGCCTTCGACCTCATAGAATACTCCCCGTCGCGCATCGAACACGGCGCGAACCCCGGGAATTCAGTCGAACAATGGGTCGAATGGGCCGGCAAGGACGGCATCGTGACGCTCATGTGGCATTGGAACGCGCCCACCGACCTCATTAACGAGGCGCCCGACCGGCTCTGGTGGAGCGGCTTCTATACGCGAGCGACTACGTTCGACCTGGACAACGTGCTCGCCGATCCGACCGCTGAACGCTATCAGCTTCTGCTGCGTGACATCGACGCGATCGCGGTCGAGCTCCGCAAGTTTCAGGACGTAAACGTACCCGTACTCTGGCGGCCGCTCCACGAAGCCGCGGGCGGATGGTTCTGGTGGGGCGCCCATGGTCCGGAAGCCTTCATTGAACTGTGGCAACTGCTCTACGACCGGCTCGTACACGAACACGACCTCCACAATCTAATCTGGGTCTACACCCACGAGCCGAATGCCACGGCGTGGTATCCGGGGGATGATTATGTAGACATCGTCTCCCGCGACGTCTACGCCGCCGATCCGCGCGCGGTCATGCGCTCCGATTGGGAGCAGCTTCAGGAGTTGTATGGGGATCGGATGCTGGTGTCGCTTTCCGAATCGGGCACGCTCCCCCATCCGGAGGTCATGACCGACTACGGCATTTGGTGGAGCTGGTTTGTCGTCTGGAACGGGCGTTTCATCCGCGACATCGACGTCGACTATCTAAATGAGGTGTTCCATAGCGATCACGTGCTCACCCGAGACGAGCTGCCGGCGTGGCGCAGCTATCCTCAGGAGACGGAGGCGCCGCCACCGGCGGTCGCCCTCGGCGCAAGCCTTTATCCAAACCCCTCGAACGGCCCCGCGACGCTGCAGCTTTCGCTGCCCGCAGCGTCCGGCGTGCGGGTCGAGGTATTCGATCTCCTGGGTCGTCTCGTACATGGGGATGATCTTGGATTTCAGCCGGCCGGCCTGCTTACGGTGTCGGTCGAAACGGGGGACGCATCCGGTATGTATCTCGTACGCGTACGCGCTGGCGAGCTCGCGGCTCAGCGTTCGCTTCTGATCGCGAAATGACGGCGCACCCGACCGCCGCTAGCCGCGCGACGCGCGCTGAAAACGATGAGCCACGCCGTCGGCTCGGCCCGTTGGCTTTCCCCCCAGTGGCGAAGGGAGACCACGCCGAATAACACGCCTAGAGAACACGCTCACCATGTGCTCGTCATTCCTGAGAAGTACGCGCCGCCGGCCGGCGCCGGCATTGCTCCTGCGGTCTCTGCTCGCAGGGCTTCTGGTCGGCATCTGCGCACCGGCATCCGCCCAGTTTGCGGACGAATTCGACGACGATGATCTGGATGGATGGACGTTCGCGACCGGCGACGGGAACGCTACCATGACGATGCTGACCGGCGACGGTGCTGCCGCCGTCATGGTCGACGCGTCAAAAGACCGACATAACGTCTGGTGGGCCCTCATCAAACGAGAAGTGAGCCGATCGCTCGACCTCACCCGGTTGAACGAGCCGCACCACGAGCTGCGCATCGAGGCGCGAATCCGCGTGAGCCATGCGCCGCGGCGCGTGAATCTGCATCTCAACACGCAGCGGACGACCGACTTCCATACACATCTGATGGAGTTCGACATTCCGGATACGACCGGATGGCACACCATCAGTATGACCACGCGAGGTTTCGACGCACGGCCCGGCGATACGGTCAACGGTCAGATGGCGTTGATGGACTGGGGCCGCGGAAGCTATCGGGTTGAGCTCGATTATTTCCGGGTGGACGTCGTCGACACGAACCGCGTCGGCCCCGATTACGGCGAGCCGATACCCTATCATCCTCCCCTTCCTGCTCCGGAGACGTTTACGCGCCACGTGGACGTTGCGGCGGATGCAGTAATTGACATTCAGCATCCGGACCTGAATTTGGACCGATGGCGTACGGGCGATCGGACGCCGGTCCTGATCGTCGACGGCACGCGTTACGTGCTGCTGCGGTGGGATCCTGGTCAATTCAAAGGCCTCCGCGCCGCCGGACCCGGTCTTCTCACGCTCACGACGTACGGTCGGCAGCGTGCGGATTACGAATGGGAAGAGTTCGGCCGAATCCGCGTCGTAGAAATTGTGGGCGGCGACCCCAACTGGTCGGAGGACGGCGTCACGCTCCATCGATTTACAGAAGGCCGTCCCCTGGAAGACGTCGTCAACGGTCAGATGATCATCGACGTGGAGCCCGCGGCAGGCAAAGGCGACACGACGTACGTGACCATCTCGCGGCCCGTTCTCCAGCGCCTCATCGACGGTACGACGCGCGGCCTGATCCTGAGGCCTCTCGGGCCAATCAGCGCCTCCTTTTATGCCCGCGAGCATGACGCCGGCGCGCAGGCTCCGACCTTGCATTTCAGTACGGTGGAGTAGCGTGAGAAATCATGGTGCGTGCGCCGGCATACAGCTTGGCGGGGCGCCACCGACCGCCGACGCCCGCCCGGGCTCGAACACAAAAACTACCGTGTCGTCGCTTCCTCGCCGACCATTTCGAAAGCCGCCTCGAGACCGCCTACTTCCACCTGGAACGTGCCCGGTTCAACGATCCACTCCTGATCGGGACCCACGAACGCCAGATCAGAGACCGGGATCGAGAAGGAAACCTGCTGCAACGCACCCGGCGCAAGTTCGATAGGACGAAAGGCTCGCAGGCGACGTACGGAGGGAGCGATGGTGGCGTACTCGTCGGCGATGAAGACGAGCACCGTCTCGTGGCCGGCTCGGTCGCCGGTGTTCGTCACGGTCACGGAGACTTCGACGGATTCGCCGGTGCCCAACTCGCGGTCGGCAATTGTCAGGTCGTCGTACGAGAAGCTCGTATAGCTTAGGCCCTCGCCGAAGGTCCACTGCGGATTGAAGGCGGTCTGCTCGTTCAGCCAGATGCCGAAGGATGAGCTGACCGGATGGTCGTACGGCACGAGGTCGTGAGGGGCTCGTGGATACGTGAACGGCAGCCGCCCGCTCGGATTCACGTCTCCGACGAGCACGTCCGTGATGGCGCGACCACCCTGCATGCCGGGCCAGTAGGCCATGAGCACGGCGTCCGCGGCATCGGCGACCCCTGCCAGCAGGCGCGGCCGCCCCTCGACCAGCACGAGGACGACGGGCGTACCGGTTTCCGCAATCGCCCGCACGAGCGACAGCTGAGCCGCCGGCAAGGTCAGGTCGTCGATGTTTCCGGGTGTCTCGGCATAGGCGTCTTCACCGACGGCGACAACCACGACGCCCGCCCTGCGGGCGGCGGCGACGGCGGCATCGATGTCGATTTCGGCCTCGAACGAGACCCCCTCGACGAAGTCAACCGCGTTCTCCCCCAGGCGCGCACGAAGGGCATCAAGCAGTGTCGGCTTGTCCTCCGGATAACGGCTCGGATCGCTGCCCTGCCAGGTGTACGTCCACCCGCCGTTGAGGGCCGTCATCGAGTTGGCTGCCGGACCCGTCACGAGCACGCGCGCACCATCACGCAGTGGAAGCACGCTATTGTCGTTTTTCAACAACGTAAGGCTACGTCGAGCGGACTCGAGGTTCGTCTCCTCAAAGCTGTTGGTATTAATGTCGGCGGTCGAGAAATCGCCCGGATATGGATCATCGAAGAGGCCCAGCTCAAACTTCAACCGAAGAATGCGTCGGACCGACTCGTCGATGCGGTTCTCCGTGACGGCGCCTTCGTTCACCAGCTCGAGCGCATCGTCGTAGAAGCTAAAGTCGTTGGGCACCATGGCCATGTCGATGCCGGCGTGCAGCGCTTGCAGCGTGGCCTCCTTTACCGACGGCGCCGTACGATGGACCCGGTGCATTTTTATAATGTCCTCCCAGTCCGTCACGACAACCCCGTCAAATCCCAGTTCGTCGCGAAGGACGTCCGTCAGTAGAAAATGACTGGCATGTACCGGAATGCCGTTGACGTCGCCGGAGTTCACCATGAGCGTCTTGATGCCGGCATCGATGGCTGCCTGGAACGGCGGCAGAAAGTATTCGCGAAGCTGTCGCTCAGGGATCAGGGCGGAGGTGCGGTCCTTTCCACTTAACGGAACGGAGTAGCCGACGTAGTGCTTGGCACAGGCGGCGACGACGTCGGGCCCTTCGATGAGATCCGACTGCATACCTCGAACACCTGCCGCGCCCATGGATTTCGCCAGCAAAACGTCCTCTCCGAACGTCTCATAGAAACGCGGCCAGACGGGGTGGCGACCGAGGTCGAGCACGGGAGCGAAATTCCACGGTATGCCTGATACGCGCGTTTCGTAGGCGGTGATGGCGCCCGCCTCACGGGCGAGTGTGGTGTCGAAGGTCGCCGCAAGGCCGATATTGTGCGGGAAGATGGTGGCGCCGATGAGGTAGTTCGCGCCGTGAACCGCATCGATCCCGTATATCACAGGAATGCCGAGGCGCGTTTCATCCGTGGCGACGTCCTGCATCTGCGTGATGAGTGCGTGCCAGTGCTCGACGGTGTTCGCATGATCGGCTACGTTCAGCACCGATCCAACCTTGTACTCGACGAGGGCCCGGCGCAGCTTCACCGGATCGAGCTCCGCATCGTAGGGTCCCAACCCCTCGCGAGCCACGACGGCCAGCGTGACCTGCGTCATCTGCCCGATTTTTTCCTCGAGGGTCATGTCTTCGAGCAAGGCTTCGATGCGCTCGTCGATGCGCTGCGCATATACGGACGTAACGAATAGGAAGGAGAGAAGAACGACCAGTGCTGTGCAAAAGTTGGTTTTCATCATGGAGCTCCGCGTTTCTGTGCCCGCGCCGGGTGGTTACGAAAAGTCTCAGGAGATGATAACTACTCTCGAGGCGATTCGTGCAACGGGGATCCCATTTTGGTCGCGCTTCCATCGTATCCTTTGTCGAGAATTTAACTCTTCTCCTCAAGGAGCCGCTCGTAGACGCGGAGCGCGTTCTCGTCGAAAAGCACCAAGCGGATTCGCTTCACACTCGAGAGGTCAGGCGCCCGGCTCATCACGGTGTCGATCGCGATATCCGCCGCTTCTTCGAGCGGATATCCGAATGCTCCGGTCGATACCGCCGGCAACGCGATAGATTCGATGCCGTTCTCGTCCGCGAGATCCAGCGCCTCTTCGTAACACTGCGCCAGTATCTCGTCGGAGGGTTCGTCTCTTCCGTAAACGGGTCCGAGCACGTGGATGACATAATCATTGGGAAGACCTTGGCCGCTCGTGATCACGGCTTCGCCGGGCTCGATGGGCCCGAGGGGTACCGCTTCTTCCTCCAGAGCTGGGCCGGCCGCGCGATGGATGGCGCCGGCTACGCCGCCCCCCGTTCGGAGCTCGGCGTTTGCGGCGTTAACGATCGCCTCGATATCCGGTTGATCGGCAATGTTGCCCTGGATGCACTCGATAGTGACGTCTGCGACCTTGATCTTCATGGGCGTCTGCTAATCCGGTGGCCCGGCTCGTGAGATTGAGGATGTTTTTGTACCCCGTATCGACTTGCCGGCTGCGTCGTCGTTCCGGAGCAACACGTCTTCTGTTGGGACGATTGCGTATCGATTTTCTTTGGCAGGATGGCGTATCGATCTGGGTCGGAATCGAACGGGCGGTGTTCGCGGACGGACGATCGCCGCCGGCACCACGACCGAAACCGGATCCCTTCGCCCCGAGCACCAGGCGTATGGCACGACTTTCGTAAGCCGACGTGCAGACGAGTATGACCGACCTATGCTGCACAACTATCTGACGACGGCCTGGCGCCGGATGAAGCGCCATCCCGGCCAGACATTCATCAACGTACTCGGCCTTACCGCCGGAGCGGCATGCTGCCTGCTGATCTTCCTTTTTGTTCGGCATGAGCTCGCCTTCGACGACTTTCACAAGAAGGTCGACCACATCTACCGGCTCAACACGGCGGAAATTCGCGAGACCGGCGCCATGGAGCATCATGCCGTGACGTCCGGGCTCATGGGCCCTACTCTCGTCGAAGATTTCGCGGACGTCGAGGCGGCTACGCGCATTCTGCCGTGGTTCGACGCCGTCGTACTTTCCCGAGAAAACATCTCAACGAAACTGCCCCTCGTGATCTTCGCCGATCGCAATTTCTTCGAGGTGTTCGATTTCACGCTCCGGCGTGGAGATCCGACGACGGCCCTGGAAGCGCCGATGTCGATCGTGCTGATCCCCGAAGTCGCCGAAGCGCTCTTCGGTGAGACGGATCCGATCGGGAAGACGGTAATCGGTGTCGATGATCAAATGTACACCATCACCGGTATTGCGGAGCCCGCACCGAATCAGTCTCACCTCCAGTTTGAGGCCATCGTGTCCTGGTCTTCGACGGTGCCGGGACTGGGCTCCCTGGAATACGCGTGGATGAACAACTGGTGGACGCGGTCGCTCTTCACGTACGTTCTGCTGAGGACCGACGCCGATCCTGGCCACATCGACCGGCGCCTGCCTGCGTTTATGGAGAGGCACTTCGCGGAGCGCGCCGAGCAGTACCGGCTCTACCTGCAGCCGATGTCGGACGTTTACCTGGGCTCATCTCACATCCTCCACGCACGCAGCGTCCTGGTTGGAAATCGGCTCTACGTGTACGTGTTCGCGAGCATCGGACTGCTGGTTCTCTTCGTTGCAGGGGTCAACTTCGTGAACCTCTCGACCGCCCGCGCACGCCGCCGGATAGGTGAGGTCGGCATCCGTAAGTCGCTCGGAGCGACACGGCGAGCGCTTGCGCTGCAGTTCGTTGGCGAAGCCGTCCTGGTAAGTGTGCCGTCCGTGCTCGTTGCTGCGGCTATCGTTCAGCTCAGCCTTCCGGCATTCAACGCCTTTACCGGCCGCACTATCCGGTTCGACGCGGCACAACCGGAAATGTTGATCGCCATCGTCCTCGCCGCCCTCGTGATTGGTCTGGCCGCCGGCGCATATCCGGCACTGCTCCAGTCTGCCTGTGCGCCGGCGAGAGCGTTGCGAGGCGGTCGGGGCGGTTCAGGCGGAGCCGGCGGCGCGGCCCTCCCGCGCCAGATTCTCGTCGCCACGCAGTTCACTATCTCGATCGCGCTTCTGATCGCCACGGCTGTCGTGTATCACCAGATGCAGTTCCTTGAAGATGCCCGGCTGGGCTACGCAGCCGATCAGATCATCGTCTTGAATACGGGAGGTACGGCCATTGAGGAGCGGTATGACGCCTTTGCTACACAGCTGGGTCGCCATCCTAACATCGCGCATGTTGCCGCGGGCAAGAACGTGCCGGGGCATGGTACGATGAGCTTCACCCTGAAACCGGAGGGACGTCCGGAGGAGGAGGTGTGGACCGTTCCCATCCAACGCATCGCCGGGCCGGAAATGCTGGAAACCTATGACCTGAACGTCGTTCGCGGGCGGTTTTTTTCGAAGGAGCGGCCGTCTGAGCTTCAAAACGGCGTCGTTATCAATGAGGCGCTTGCGCGACGTCTGGAGTGGACCGATCCTATCGGCAAGCGTTTGGATGTGCAGGGAGAGCTGACCGGAGGCATCATAATCGGCGTGGTCGAAGACTTTCACTTCGAATCACTCCACCGGATGATCGATCCGACGGCCTTTATCATCGACACGACGGGCGCCGGATACGTATCCGCTCGCGTACGCGGAGGCGATCTGGCGGGCACCCTCAGCTACATCGAATCCCAGTGGAACGCCTTCGAATCCCGATACCCGTTCGAGTACAAATTTCTCGATGATGCTTTCGGAGAGTTTTATGCCTCCGAAGAGCGCCTCTTCACGACGCTCGGGCTCTTTGCAGGTCTCGCCATTGCAATTGCGTGTCTTGGATTGTTCGGTCTCGCCGCTTTTCTCATCGAGGAGCGGACGAAGGAAATCGGGATTCGAAAGGTGCTGGGGGCGTCCGTATCACGGATCCTCTTGATACTGTCGAAAGAGACGGCTGTACTCGTCCTGGTTGCCTGCGTGGCCGCCGTTCCGGCTGCCTATATTCTGGCGCAACGCTGGCTGGAGTCGTTCGCGTATCGGGTGGACGTCTCCGGATGGACGTTCGCGGCAGCGGGGGGGTTTGTGCTCGTACTTTCTCTGGCGACGGTAAGCTATCAGGCACTCCGCGCCGCGACGGCGGATCCCGTGAGAGCCCTCCGTGATGAATAGAAACTATTCGCGACCTCCCTCATCCTTCATCCGGCCGCGAAGCAGTGCAGTGAGCCTGGACGTGTCGTTCGACGCGAGTGCTTCCCGAATGGCCCGAGCGAATGGTTCATTGCCACGGCCCTGGCGCTCGAGGCGACGCAGATAGTATGTGAACAACTCGTGCGTCGACTTTTCCGTCTCATCCAGCTCTGCAAGTACTATTCGGAGAGCCCGCGCATACGGCTCATCGGCTTCGCTATGCACCGGTCGGCTCATCTCACGCTCGAGGAGGGAAACGAGATGGTCGTTGTGGCTATGGGAGAGCACCCATAATACCTCTCGTATTGCGGAGGCGTAGGGACTATCTCCCCGCCCGCGCCGTTCGAGGCGTCGAAGCTCAATCTTTAGTTCGTAGCGAACTGAGCGAGACGGGTCATTCCGCGGCTCCCTCCATTCTCCTGCTTCCGATTGAATACCCATGTGGCCCGCGGGACCAACAGTCCGCGGCTGATACTTCGTACATGTTCTACCGACTACATGTCGTCGCGCGCTCATTCTTACGTAAGCCCCACAATCAACACGAGGATCTAGTACCCGCGCCGCGGAGAACGTGTTGTGTAGGTCCTGTTACACTTTCGATACAGGCGGTCAAAAAATGACCGGCTGGTGTAACCAAACCGGGCGGCTCTAGAACCCGATAGCCACGGTCCACTACGTAATCAAGGTTCTGTCCCACGTTTTTCCACTACCACACCCGCACGGATGCATTGGAATGAGACTTCTATTGACACAAATCCGAGGTAGACCTCGCAGGCGAGGAGGTCATGCATTGCCTCCGGTGCCCGATGTCGGATGCGGGGGCAAGTACCACAAAATGTCGGTAGCACGCCGAAATCGCATCCAGCACGCCTTTATGGCGCACGTTTCTCCGTCCAGCGGTGGCTGAACGATCAGCCTCACCGCCGCCCGCGGCATATCTTTTGTGGATCAGCGGTGTAGGGGGCTTGGAATAGAGACTTCAGTCGTTCGGCGCAGCCATGTCATATCGCTACGTATTCTCAATCTTAACGGCAGCGTTTCTCGTCTGCGCCGGCTGCGATAGCCTGGCCGGATTGGACGGTCGCGACGGCCGGGATGGCCGCGATGGGCTCGATGGTACGAATGGTGCCGACGGTGCCCCGGGACCCGAAGGGCCCGCCGGACCATCCGGAGAAGACGGCCCGATGGGTCCCGAGGGTCCGCAAGGACCGCCGGGAAACTCCGCCATGATCGTCCGCATCATTGAATTCAGCACGGCCGACATCACCTCCGAGGAATACCTGGGCGTCGTTCGCTTTGAGATGGAAGAGATCACACAGGAGGTTCACGAGAAGGGCCACGTTTCCATTTTCTTCGATCTGGGCGATCGCTGGCTCGCGCTACCCTGGACGCTCACCGGACCGGACGAGACCATCGAAATGAACTACGGCTATGAGCCCGGCGGCATCTTCCTGCTCTACATCACGTCCGCGGATTTCATCGATCCTTCCGGTCTGCCGGCGGGTCGGCTGAAGGTCATTATCATGCCGCCGGCGGACACGACCGGTGCAGCCGGGAAAACGGAAACACACAAAGTCGAAAACTTAGATCCGATCGTCAAAACGCTGATCGCAAGATCCCGTTCGCTCTCCGGATAATCCCCATGAAAGTACGGCTGATTATTCTGCTGGGTGCGGTCGTGGGGCCTATCTGCTCGGTGTACGGCCAGACATCCGTCACGGAGGACATCCTCACGAGCGTGACCTGGCAAGCGGATGCCGGACCTTATCGTATTACACGCGACGTCGGCGTCCGCAACGGAGCAACACTCACCATCACCCCCGGAACGGTTGTCGAATTCGGCTTTTCGGGGACCGTATTCGTGGGCAACGGCGCTCGAGTCACCGCCGACAGCGCAGTCTTCCGCCCCGTCCAAACGAGAGGCCTCGATGCCGCATTTCTTCAGTATGAAGGCTCCGCCGCCGGACACGTGGAGATTCGCCGATCGAGCGTCGACCATCTTTATTTCTATAACTCAGGAAAGGGCGATTTTCTTGTTGAGGATACGCGGTTCACAGGCGAAGGGCACCTGCGCCTATACGGTGACGTGCCCATCCGCGTCACTCGCTGCAGTTTTGAGAGCGAACATCCCATCCACACGAAAATTGATCTTCCGGCATCAGAGATCACCGATAACGTCTTCTCCGCAGATGCCGCCGTCTTTCACCCTCATGCGCAGCGCATCGTTCGCGACGACACGATCCGAACGTATGGAAATCTTCCTGTCGCTTTTGCAAACAATGTCTCCGTGAGCAAGGGTGCGCGCCTGGCGGTGCTTCCCGGTCTGGAGATCCGGCTCGGATACTTCGACAGTTTTATCGTCAATGGACAGGCGACCCTCGAGATGAACGGGGCCCAAATCCGTCCGGCCGACGATTTCGGTCGGTTTCCCGCCGTCATCGTGTCCCTGGGGGATGGTCCGGGCCACGCCGAGATTACCGATACGATACTCAAGGATGTCTACCTTCAGTTTAGCGGGGGTACCGGCCTTGTAGAGCGTTCGGATTTCGTGGTCGAGCCCGGCGATCCCGCTCTCGTGAATACCGGCTCCGCGGCGATCGTCGCGACCGACAATTACTGGAACGGTGCGGGGGGTCCGATCCATCCCACCAATCCCGACGGCGACGGCGCCGCCGTGAATGGGTTGGTGGATTTCACGCCCTGGGCCGCTCGGCCGCATTCTTCGAGCGCTACGTCTATGGATCTCGCCGTACCGGGACCGTTTTACCTGGAATCACCTCACCCGAATCCCGCCTCCGACGCAGCAGAGTTCTCCTATCACGTCGCCTCCATTTCGGAGGTCCGATGGTATCTGTTCGATGCGCTCGGACGACGCGTGCGCGGACATCCGGAAGGGTCACATCTTCCATCATCCGGGACGGTTTCCATCGATGTATCCTCGCTTCCATCCGGGGTGTACATTCTTAGACTCCATGCCGATCGGCACGTCAAAGCGCGCCAAATCATTGTAATTAGGTAGTGATGCCGATCTGAATAGTTGTTAATTTGGGCGGATGGGGAATAGATTAATCGTTTGGCCAACTCACCCAACATCCCCTAATTCCCAATGACCAGAATTATACGACGCAGTACTCCAGCTATTTTGTTTGCCGCCGTCTTGTTCGTAGGCTGTGCGGGCGAACGGACGGACGCGGAGTACGACGCTGAAGGTACGCAGACGGACATTGAAGCCGTTAACGAGAGATTCGAGACGTACGTCGCAGCGCAGCAGTGGGACAGCCTGATGACGCTCTATACGGACGATGCCATCATGATGCCACAGGGGGCGCCCATGGCAGAAGGCAACGCGATCCGAGATGGATTTATGCAGATGGGTGAAATGGGCGTTACCGGTGTCGATCTTGAGACGGTCGAAATTGAAACGGCCGGCAACACGGCCTACGAGGTCGGCAGATACGTCCTTCAGGGACCGAACGGATTGGAGATCGATCATGGCAAGTACCTCGTCGTCTGGAAGAATGTGGACGGTGAGTGGAAGCTCCACCGCGACATGTTCAATACGGATCAAGCGGCCGCACCGCCGGGCGACGCCATGCCGTCAGACACCACGTCGGCGGACACTTTGTCGATGGACACGACGGCAGTAAGGTAGACAGCCGCCGCGACGAGGACGTAGCCGGTCGCTGCGACGAAGAAGGAGAGAGCTGCCGCGGAATAAAGGAGGATTAAAGGCGCTCGAGCCCCTTGGTGCTCGGGCGTTTTTATTTGGCGGCATCCCTCCAAAAAGCCCGAGCGCCGGAAGGCGCCCGGACTTGGGATCGGAGAGAATTGATAGGAGCGACAGATACGGAGTTACCGATACCTGTCATCCTAAGTATAACAATATCAGGCGGTTCTAGTCAAGGCAAAAATCAAAAAGAGAAGTGCGGCAGCCTTTCTAAACCCAAGGCCGCCGTCAGGCGATCTCCGGCGTAGAACGTGGTCAGGTTCTCCAGACCCAGCACGTCGAGTAACATGTATGTTACAGTAAACGTCAGGGCCAGAAACAGAAAGGCGAAGATGACCTGCGTCAGGGAATTGACGGTCTTCTTGCGAGGCGTTCGCTGGCCGAATCGCCGGATCTGGACGGATCGAGCGATTCCGTAAGCGATCTGCTGATCGAAGTAACTATCGCGGAAGTAGTACATTGGGAGAGCGTACGTACTAGGGTGACGGATGTACAAAGAGCGCGCAACGAGCCGCCGGGGCAGACCGCCGCGTGGGTTGGATCACCGTGGTACCCATCGGAAGATCCACCTATCCGCCTCTGCAAGAGCGGGGCCAATCGCATCGACGAACCGACGTCTCGGCAGAACCTATCAAATGAGCTTTTTCGAGGACTCCTTTCCGTGTAATTGCGAACGGGTTGGCGTTACTTTTCTACCTCCGCGTCACCGCGCTGCTTTCTCCCGCGAACCATGTCGATGAGCTTTTTTGAAGAGGAAGAAATTCGCTTCGTCAAGGGTGTCGGCGAAGACCGGGCAGCCGTGCTCGCGGACGTCGGTGTCCGCACCATGCGCGACCTGTTGCAGTACTATCCGCGACGGTACCTGGATCGATCGTCGATCACGCCGATTCGCCGTCTGCACGAGGACATGTCCTCGGCGACCGTAGTGGGCATCATCCGGGCATCCGGCATGGTGCCGGGACGTCGCAACCAGCGATTCGAAGTTCTCGTCGAGGACGAGGACGGGGGCCGGATGAAGTGTATCTGGTTTCAGGGCGTTCGGTGGATCAGTAAGCTCTTCAAGACCGGGGAGCGAATCGCTTTCCATGGTAAGCCGCAGCGCTACGGCGGCCAGTTTTCGATGACGCATCCGGAATTCGATAAGCTGGACGACGAAGGTCCGGCCCTCGACACGGGGCGGATCATTGCGCTCTACCCTGGCAGTGCCGCGCTTGGCCGCGTCGGACTGAACAGCCGCGTCTTTCGGCGCATCTTTTACACGCTGTTGCGCGACGAAGGCGACCGGATTCCGGAGGTCCTTCCAGACGCCCTCCGCCGTCGTTTCAATCTGCAGGACGGCCGGGTTTCTCTTCGAGCCATTCACTTTCCCAAGAGCCACGAGGAGCTGCAACTGGCTCGTCGACGTCAAAAGTTCGAGGAGCTCTTCTTTATCCAGCTTATGCTTGCGCAGCTGCATCGCCGGACACGCGAGCAGCCGGGGCCCGTGTTCAGCGGGAGCGGGCCGGGGCCCTACAGTCGAGCCTTCGTCGAAGACGTGCTGCCTTTCGAGCTAACCGGTGCGCAAAAGGGCGCGATTAAGGACGTCGTCGGCGACACGCAGACGGGCAAGCAGATGAACCGGCTGATCCAGGGCGACGTTGGCAGCGGGAAGACGGTCGTCGCGGTGGCCGCCATGCTTCACGCGCTCGATAGTGGCTATCAGAGCGCATTCATGGCGCCGACGGAGATTCTCGCGGAGCAGCACTTCGCGAATCTAACGGACTACCTCGATCCCCTCGGCGTGAAGACGGTTTTGCTGCTGGGCAGCCAGACCAGGCGCGAGCGCGACGTATCGCTGGTGCGGCTGGCCTCCGGCGAAGCCACGATCGCTGTGGGCACGCACGCCCTCATTCAGGAGGGCGTCGAGTTTGCGCGTTTGGGGCTCGCCGTGGTCGACGAGCAGCACCGCTTCGGCGTCATGCAGCGCGCGCAGATTTTCGAGAAAGGCGAGCATCCTCACATGCTCCTGATGACGGCCACACCCATTCCACGTTCACTCGCCATGACGCTCTACGGCGATCTCGACGTATCGTTGATGAAGGAGCGTCCGGCGGGTCGAAAGCCGATCCGCACGGCCGTCCGCTACGACAAGAGCCGCGAGGACGTGTATGCCTTTGTTCGCTCCCAGCTCGACCACGGCCGCCAGTGTTACGTGGTTTACCCGCTCATCGAGGAGAGTGAAAAGGTCGATCTGAAGGATGCAGAATCCGGTTTCGCGATGTTGCAGGAAGAGTTCGCACCCCATGCCGTAGAGCTGCTGCACGGACGGATGCGCACCGAAGAAAAAGACGAGGCCATGGACCGCTTCAAGCGCGGCCATACGCGCGTTCTCGTTGCGACGACCGTCGTCGAAGTCGGCGTCGACGTACCGAATGCGACGATCATGCTCATCGAGCATGCGGAACGGTTCGGGCTCAGCCAGCTCCATCAGCTTCGCGGCCGTGTAGGGCGCGGCGGCGACCAGAGTTATTGCATCCTGATGGCGGATTACAAGCGGACGCAGGAGGCCCGGGAGCGTCTGGAGGCAATGGTGCGGACGGATGACGGCTTCGAGATCAGCGAGATCGATCTGAAGCTGCGCGGCGCCGGCGATTTCTTCGGCACGAAGCAAAGCGGTCTTCCCGATCTCAAGATCGCCGACATCACACAGGACCAGGACATCCTCGTCGAAGCCCGCGAAGCCGCCTTCGATCTCGTGGAGCAAGACCCCTTCTTCGAGCGGCCGGAGAACGAAGCACTTCGGGCCTATTTCGACCGATTCTACGTCACGGAAGGCCTCGGCCTGGCGAAGATCGGATAGGAACGCCTGACGAGGAGTGATGAACGGCCGTCACATCGTCGCCAGCTGGATATTGGAAAAACTCGGCCCGTACCGCGCTCGGATATCCACCTTATTCTCGAGGGCTTCGATGACCGTGTCGGAAAAGGGGGCCTCCTCGAATTTTTCCATGCTGTAGAGGCCGCCGGGGCTGAACACATTCACTTCGATCAGTTTGTCGCCGGCGATATCCAATCCCACCAGAAACATCCCGTCCTGGACGAGCTTCGGTCGCACGATCTCGGCAATCCGCAGCACCGTTTCATCCACCTCACCCTTCTGTCCTTCACCGCCCGCGTGGATGTTGCTGCGCAGATCCCCGCCCACATTTGCGCGGTGAAACGACGCGTACTTGCCGTCGGCCATCAGCGGACGCCCGTTGACTAGAATCACCCGAAGGTCACCGCGGGCCGCAGCCGGAAGATATTCCTGCGCCACGACGTAGCCGTCTCGCAGGATGGCGTCGATGATCTGATTCAGGTTCGACAGATCGTCCGATTTGACCATGAAAACGTTTTGCCCACCTGAGCCCTGCAGCGGCTTGAGTACGCTGCCTTCGGGATGGGCTTCGACGAAAGACCGGAGCTCCGCGCGGTCTCGCGTGATGAGGCTGCTCGGCCGCACCTCTTCGGGGAAGACCTGAAAATAGAGCTTGTTCAGCGCGTTGGCGAGTCGGCTGGGGTCGTTCAATACGATGACGCCCTTGCCGGCGGCGAGTTGACCGAAGATGACGCCCGCGGTTTGGGCCCATGGCCGCTCCGCCGCGTCGTCCGAGGGATTGTTGCGCAGGAGCAGTACGTCGAGATCCGAGACCTCGATGCGTTCGATGGGCGCATCTTTCCGCTGCAGATCCTCCAAAAGTTGTTCGTTCGACTTGTACTTCTTCTTAGACAGCGCGTGCGCGCGGGCGCGAACCTGCTCGTCCGGATCGTACGCGAAGTCTTCGACCCCGACGTACCAAGCCTCGTGCCCTCGATTCACCGCGGCACGCGCCAGGCAGGTGGTTGCATACTCGGCGATCTCGGTGCCGACGTCGTTGATAAAAAAGCCTATGCGCATGGAGATTAGTTTTCGATAAGATCGACGACCGTTCGCTCGCCCTGAATGCTCGCGAGACGCTCTTGTGCGCGGTCGTTTTCGAGGTAACGCGGTCGTAGAGGAACCTCCTGCAGAACACCGCGGTCCCGTAGCTCGGTGATGAGAGGAAGATGGTGAAGCGCGATCTTGCCTACAAACAGCGCCGAAAGATCGCCGCCGCCGCGGAGGAACTCCAATAGTTCGTGAAGTCCTCGCAAATAGATCACATCTTTGATCAATCCGCCGCCGCGAAAGGTACGGAGTGTGATGGAGTAGGCTTCCCGCTTCTTGAAATCGTACTCCGAGCGCAGTAGCCGGTAGAGGTCGACGAACGTTCCGCCCTCAATCATGCTGTGGGCGGCAACGACGCGGGCGGCCAGCACGCGGAGGCGCGGAATACTCAATCCGCCGCACAGGTACTCGGCTAACACGGCGATACCCTCTTGCAGCGCCTCATAGCCGGCAAGGCCGATATACAGCATGCGCAGCGGCTGCGCGCAGCCATTGTAATAGGTCAACATATGCGTGCCGACTTCGTGCTGCAGCAGCGGGTCCACTCGAGCGGCGGGGATCCGTGTCTGATGACCTATGAGGAGTTGTCCACGCGAGACCATCAAGCCGGCCGGCACGTCGCGCCGAATCTGGACGGTATTCGGAAAGCGGCTGCAATGCTCGCGGTAATAGTCAAACTCCAGGACGGCGAGTTCGGCGAATGCTTCGGGATCGAGGTTCTCGCGCAATCCGAGATCTTGGTCGCGCCTCGGAAGCCCCTCGAGAATATCGCGGGCAAGCACGAGGAGATCGTGCTGTACCTGGCCGTAGAGCTGGAGGCTCCCATAAAAAAACTGCCGCGTATCACGGTCGCGCATCATCGTGATCATCCGGTCCAATTCTTCCTGCTTTTCGCGGAAAATCCAGCTCAGACCCGGATCCTCCACGTTCTCGATGGGAAGTGCGAAGAGGCGCCGCTTTAGAAGCTCGGGATCGACAGGCAGGGGCCGATATCGCAGGACGGGGTCGACTTCGAATCCACTTTCTTCGAACGTCGTCCACGCTTCTTCGGCGTTGACGGGCGTCGACTGAAGGAGGAAATCGAACGATTCGTCGATGTGGGCCAATCCTTCGTCGACTTGAGAGACGGCTTGTTCGAGTACGCGCCGGCCGAGGGCGAGATAGTTCGGAGCTTTGAAACGAGTATGCGACGAGGCAAACTGAAAGAAAGCTTTCTTGACGGCTACCGCGAGCTGGCGACGGAGCTCATCGAACAGGAACGGGAATACGGCCCCGGTTTCGGCGTCGCGGTAGTTGGGGGTGACTTCTAGCCCCACCAGAAAGCGGCACGCGTCATCATCGACGGGCGATTGAAGAGGCGTGTACTCGGGCGGAGCAGGCCGATCGCTATACGTGATGTGTACGTCGGCCTTGAGCTGATGAACCGTGACGAGCTGCAGCGACGTGGCCAGGGTCGTCAGCGTTTCGTCGAGCATGTCATGCCGTGGCGAGACGATCTGAAAGGCGGGTTGGAGGCTGAACGGCTCGCCGCGCTCCGCTTCGCCGCGTTCGGGTTCGCCCCAGATCTCGAGAATCAGGAAGCGGCCGAACCGCTCGACCATGGCCTTGGAGACGGTGTCGAGCAGGGTGATCAAGTTATCGTGATACACATCCTCGCTCGATGCGATCAGGTAGGATGTCTGCGTCGTGACCAGATGCTCGGTGACTTCATCCGGTCGTTCCTGAGGTTGACGATAGACGCAGATGAATGGTATGGGACGATCTATGTAGACGTGGCCACTATGCGGAAGCCGCCGGTCGATATAACCGTTCTCTTCGAGCTGCAGCTCGATGGATGACGGCTGAAATATTTTGGCCGTATCCTTCATGTCAGATGACTTCCCTTCTCTCGATCTCGTGAAGTGCATTCAGTACGGGTGCGACCGTTTCCGCGAGTGCGTGCCGAATGGAGCGCACCCCCTCTTCGTCCGGCTCGCCCGTCCACTCATCCATAAAGAACTTCTTGAACTCGATGGCGATGGCGCATCCGTCGTCCGGATAATTTGAATGAATCCACTCGGAAAAGTATCCACCAAAGAACTTCACGTTCTCACGCACGTCGAGCCTCCGCCCCATGAAATCCACATTTCTCAGGCTGTGGATGAACGCGTCGACGACAGGACCCCACCGCTCACGATCCATCGTACCGGTGCCGACGTTCACCTCCGGATTGAGCTCGGGGTCCTCCGGCTCAGCACCAGGACCTCCTCGCCGGTGGTTGTATGAATGCAGATCATAAACAACGAAACGGCCGGCTTTTCTGTCGAGCAAGCCGGCGACCTCCGCGTAAAAGGCATCGTATTCGTGCAGCGACCGGTCGACCAGCGTCGGTGGCGGCCCGTCTTTCCACACTTCGAGGCCCCAGGCATCTTCGGGCCTCAGATACACCGCTTTGTCCGGCGGCCGGTTGAGGTCGACTTCAAAGCGAGATCGAAGGCCGACGATTCTCGTATCGCCCACGGCCGTCCACTCGTCGGTGAACGGATCCTCTTCTCGAAGCCTCTGCGCCGGCGCCAGTGCGAGAGCTTTCTCGACCTCCGGCCGAACGATGTGCCCACTATGCACGGCGGCAGCGATGAGCGGCCCGTCCCCTTCTTCGATCTTCCAGGCCTTGCCTCCCATGCCGAACCTTCGGTGTTCGCCAAATCAATGCAACCGAGTATAACTGGTGGGCCGGAGGGAGGTTACCTCGGTGAGGAGGAGACGGTGCGCTTCTTACGATATCGTAGCTTGAGAGGCGCGGGTATCGCGGATCGGATCGCTCACCTCACGTAACTCGCGGCGTTTACGTCGATCGTGGTGCCGGTCGCATGGTCGGCGAGGCCGCTGGCGAGGAAGACGACAAGGGGGGCGAGGTCGTCGGGCTCCGTCAGACGGCTCGTGGCCACGCCTTCCATCAGGTAGTCTTCGCCGTACTCGTCGATGAAGTCCTGAGCCATGTCGGTACGCACGAATCCGGGAGCGACGGCGAATGCGTGCACGCCCTCCGAGCCGCGGTGGCGGGCAATGGAGCGGGTGAGGGCGACCAGTCCGGCTTTGGAGGCCGCATACGTCATGTATTCGTACCGGTCGCCGCGGAAGGCGGCGCGGGAGGCGACGTTTATGATACGGCCGCCGCCGCGGGTGCGGAAGTGGTCGATAGCGATACGACAGAGGAGTTCGGGGGCACGGAGATTGACGTGCATCGTCCGGTCCCACGAGGTCATCCATTCGTCGAGCGTGACGTCGTCGGGCACGTGGATGGCGACGCCGGCATTGTTGACGAGGACATCGACGGCGCCGAACCGGTGCACGGCATCACGGAAGAGGCGCTCGCACGCGCCGGCATCCGCCAGATTTGCTTGAAAGCCGACGATACGGCCGTCGTCGTGGATCGCCTCGAGCTCGAGCACCGGATCGCGCCGTTCGAGATATTGGGCGGCGACGTGTGCGCCGGCGGCGGCCATGTGCCGGGCAATGGCGCGACCGATTCCGCGGCTTGCGCCGGTGACGAGGACCGTCTTGTCGGTGAGATCAACGCGCAACCGAGTCAGCTCTTGCGTGGCAGGGAAGCGGGCAGGGTAGGCTTGGCTGTGGCCGCAGGGCGGTCGGGAGCTTCTCGCGGGCGCCGCCAGAGCGGCACCGACGAACACGGCTCACCATACATGATCTTACCGGCTACGGACTGCAGCTTTCGCGTGGCCAGAAGATACGCATTGGGGGGTACGAGGCGGCTGCCGCACCCTTTGATGACGACGGGAATACCTTCATATTCGGACCAGTCGACTCGCTCGAGTTCGCGAACATAGTGGTCCCGAACGAGATCCCCCTGTCGTCCCAACGCCACCGATCGGGCAACGGGGTCGAGCTTCGAAGCGATCAGCATGTAGGCCCAGGTGGGTACGATGGCATCCGCGGAGCAGAAGACGGCGACGTGTTTGTCGTCGTACTGCGACCAGTCGTGCGCCCTGACCCTTTCACGGAAGACTTTTTCGCGAACGACGAGCCCTTCGACGAGAAAAGGTTCGAGGTCCAGCTCGACGATGGGCCGCTCATCCCAGAAATCCTCCAGGTTGAACACGGTGACGTCACTGTCTTCGACACGGTTGAGAATGGGCTCCATGGAACGATGAACGGCTGTTCAAGGGTAATCACCCATAGTACAACAAGCCGCGGCGCTAGATCCGATCCGCGACCAAACGCATCGGGTCGGCCGACGCCCCATCTCAACTCTACGATCATTTTCGGTGATCTTGATTTCGTCTGCCTCTCTTAGAAGGCAAACAGGTGCAACCAGGCGTGATGGCTTCTGTCTGGAGCTTCCGTCTGGATGAACCATCGGGTTCACGCCGGCTCTTGCAGGGATGCATCCGCGATCGATTCTCGAAGTAACCTGTTGCGGGTACGCTGCATGTGAGTGAGCAGTAGCAGGACGCCGTTCATAACGACGATCTCGAAGATGAAGTAGTAGAGCGGGCGACCGGCGATGCAGAAGGTGAAGAGGGCGATCGTCCGGTAATTCGAGCAGAGTACCGACCACCACCGCACGGCGCCGATATTAACACGACGATACAGCATTCGGACGGTATCGGGGTCGGATGCCGTTCGAAGAACTCGTTCGACGAATTCATCGGTGCCCCCGCGGGCCCCCGCCGCGGCGTGCTGAACGTAGAGATAGAGGAGGTAGAGTCTGCCAAGAATGCGCCGAACACCTCGTTTCCGGCGAAGAGAAAGCCGCCACTCGTCGAGCGGCGGGACACGGGCGGAGGCCTTCCGATGCACGAAAAAATCGTACGATTGACGCTGGTATTCGGAGGCGGCCGACTGCACGGCGTGGCTCAGTCCGGCGACGACGACGAGGATCCAGACGTTCGTGCCGTACGAAACGGAGAGCGCGGCGGCTAACCCGATGTAGACGGACGTAAACGCTACGTGGTCGGCCAGGCCGTCGAGAATCTTGCCGATCTCGCTGCTCTTTCCGCTGAGGCGCGCGAGCTGCCCGTCCGCGCCGTCCATTACGTGCCAGCCGATCATGAGAAGAAAACCGGACGACACGGCCCAGGCGTTGTCGACTTGATGATAGGCGATGCCCGCCGCGATCCCCAGAATCATTCCCGTAAGGGAAACGAGGTTCGGGTGGATGCCGAATCGATCGAACAGCCTGGCGAACCGTTCGCTCAGGGGATGAACGAACACCAGGTTCGTCCATTCCTCGATCTCGCGAGTACGAATGAACCGTTCTCTTTCTGTTCGGATATTATCCACTACAATCTATAGCTGTTCGATTCCCCTACCGGGGTACATGACGATGGAAGCGAGGCTACGCTTCCGCAAGGTTTTGGAACACTGAGGTCACCTATATGTGCTGCCTACCGCCAGCAGAGAACGATCGACGTCACCGCGGAAGGCACGATGACAAGCCGTCTTCGCACCGGCTACGCGTGAGGCGAAATCTCCAGCTTCTCCAGGCGTCCGGCCTTCCAGGCGATGGACGACGTAAGCGGCGAGGTACGTATCTCCGCACCCGGTCGTATTGACGACCGTCGGCGGTGCGTACGCAGGCACTTCTATTAATGTCCCTCCCGCGAGGACGTGGGAGCCGGCGCTTCCCGACGTAACGAGCACTTCATCGGGACCTGCGGCCGAAAGCGCTCGCGCCGCCTCGGCGATCGTAGATGAGCCCGTCATCAGCAGGGCTTCCTCCTCACTCGCCTTCAGGACTTCCACATGCCGAAGCATGCGTCGGGCCGCGTCGGTGGGCACGAGTTCGACCCGCGAACCGCGAACGTGACGGAGGAGACCTTGTACGTCCAGCGCGATCCATCGTCCCGTCAAGGCCGCCTTCTCGATGCACGCTGCCGGGACCTCCGAATGAGTGAGGGGACCGAACACGTACGCTTCGGCATCGACGTTAATCTCGTCGGGGTGGAAGGGATGGGCGAGAGCGAGTACCTTCTGCACGCGGTCATCCAGGTTGTCGCTCGCAAAGCGGTTCACGTATGTTGTCGTCGCCGGAGAATCGAACGCGCGTACGTCGATGCCTGCGGCTTGCATGTCGGCAAGCAGGACGTCGCGATCGCGGCTGCATAGTTTGGTTATCGCGGCCGTGCGCAGCCCGAGCCGCGCCGCCGTCAATCCCGAGTAGTAGACCGTACCGCCCGTTTGAATGCGTTCGGATTTATCGGCAATCTGGATTCGGTCACGGGTAATGTGACCGATCACACAAAAATCGAAAATCATGCTGGCACGTGGTGTTCGCGTTCGATACGGCCGTCAAACGAGTAGGGTACGCGCATCTTCGTGTGTCTTCCGAGAAAAAAGATCAAGTTATGAAATGTTTAATCATTGCGGCAGGAAAGGGTGAGCGGATTCGCGATCTCCACGATCCAAAACCGCTGCTACCGTTGGCTGGACGGCCGCTTATCGAGCGCGTGATGCGATCGGCCTGCGAGGGGGGCGCGACCGAATTCGTGGTGGTTTCAGGATATCAGGGTGAGCGCCTTCGAGCCTTTCTCGACGGGCTCGTGGATCGAACGGGGATGACGGTTACGCACCTCGTCAATGAGGCCTGGAATCGCCCTAACGGAATGTCCGTTGCCCTCGCACGTGGCGAGATTGCCGAACCCTTTCTCCTCACTATGGCCGATCACATCTTCGATCCCCATATCGTGCGCGATCTCCTGGCCGAACCTATCGCCGACGACGAGACCATCCTCGCTGTTGATTACCGGCTCGACAATCCGCTTGTCGATGCGGACGACGCCACACGGGCGCGGGTGGAAAATGGGCGCATCCGCAGGCTCGGAAAGGGCATCGAGGTTTATGATGCATTCGATACGGGCATTTTTTACGCGACGCCGGCGCTCTTTGATGCCCTGCTGGAAAAAACGAATTCTTCCCTTAGCGATGGGATGAATGTGTTGGCGGAGCGAGGAAGCGCGCGTGCTTTCGATATCGGGGCGCGGTTCTGGTTGGATGTCGACGATCCGCGCGCCGCCCACATCGCGGAGCGGTACCTGGAAACGACCGGGTCATCTGCCGACCGTCTGGCCTCTTAGGTGCCGCAGCGCGAAATAGGATCCCACGACGATGAATGCGTAATAGCTGAGCAGCCGCCAGACGAGCAGTGTCGGGACGACCAGCGTCGCCGGCAGGAGGGGCGGACCGTAAAAGGCGGCATAGAGCGCCTCCACGCCGCCGGCGCCGCCCGGGGATGGAAGCGCGACGGAGCTGAGAGTCAGCGCGGCCGCTCGAACCAAGGCCAGCAGCCGGTCGAGGGCCGGGAATATGCTCCAGGCAATAAGCACCATGAGCGCGTAGCGGCTAATCCACGGTACGATTGTTAAGGCGAAACCTTTCGCAAAATAACCGGGTCCTCTCGATCGAAGCGCGCGCGCCTGTGCCTGGAAATCCGTCATCACGTGCAGCGCCCGATCCCTGAATCTCTGCAAAAAGCGGATTCGGAAAACGAGGTCTATAAATCGCGCGAGCAGTTGGGGTTTGAACAGCGTGCTGTATCCGAACACGAGCACCCAGAGCATGAATCCGGCAAAGAAGAGAAGGATCGACCAGTGTCCTATGACACCCAGGACGGGGGGGATCACGTCCATGTAGAACATGCAAACGACGATGATGGGAATCGTCGCCACGAAATGGAGCTGATCGAGCAGCATCGCGAACAGCATGATGGACGTAGCCTCACCGAGCGGTATGTCCCGCTCTCGCGCGATCACGACGGGGACGAACGGCCCTCCTCCAACGGTTGACGGCGTTATGTAGGCCAGGAAATCCCAAATCAGCTGAATTCTGAGGCCGCCGCCGAACCCTAGCCGACCATCCGAAAGATAGTCCAGCCGCCATCCGCCCGCGAAAACGCGCAGCACGACGGTGCCGACGGCCGCCGCGAGCAGCCAAGCATTCAGCCGGCCCGCGATCATCTTGTACGCGCTCAGATCGAAGGTCAGGTAGGCCACCACGCCCATGACGGCGAAGCTGAGGAGGATCGGCCATGCGATGCCCAGTGCCGTAATCCGGGGCGGCCGCGTCGAACTGCCGTTGGCGCGCGTCGTCACTGTTGATCGGATGTGCGTCTCTCCTGATGAATGTGCGAAGCTCCCGATCCTGCCGGGCCGCGTTTTGATGTTGTTCGCCTCAGCCGGCCTCGACCGTCTTTCGACGCAACCTCCGAACCGCCGTAGAGAGGCGTTCGATGGCACGTTCGACCATGTTCTCGGTCGTGAAGCGGCCCAGACTGAGCCGAAGAGTAGCCAGTGAATCGTCGGCGCTGAGGCCCATGGCTGTAAGGACGTGGCTCGGGCGGCCGTTGCCGGAGGAGCAGGCGCTGCCGGCTGAGAACGCAAGGTCACGGACTTCCATCATGATGTCGGCGCCGCGAGCGCTCTTGAATCGGATGCTGGACGTCTGCGGGAGACGCTCCACGTCGCCGCCGTTTACGTCGACGCCGTCCAGCGTCGAAAGCTCGCGCTCGAGCCGGTCCCGCAGGGAAGAGAGACGCTCGTAGTCCGCCTCGAGCTGTTGCCCGGCGATCTCCGCGGCGGAGCCGATGCCGACGATGCCCGGGACGTTGAGCGTGCCGGAACGGTGGCCGTCTTCATGTCCGCCGCCGTCGAGCAGAGGAACGATGCGCACGCGCGGACTGCGGCTGCTCATGTAGAGCGCGCCGACGCCTTTCGGAGCGTAGAATTTGTGGCCGGAGCAGGCGAGAAGATCGACGTGCGTGACGTCGACGGGTATCTTTCCGACCGCCTGCGTGGCATCG
Source organism: uncultured Rhodothermales bacterium (assembly GCA_964487555.1). Taxonomy (GTDB): domain Bacteria; phylum Bacteroidota; class Rhodothermia; order Rhodothermales; family VXPQ01; genus CAZART01. The sequence continues at coordinate 12,177 of CAZART010000039.1, read as the reverse complement.
CTCATCAGCAACGCTCCGCGGTCGCGAACGATCTCCGAGATCCTCTTCATCGGATGGATCGTGCCCACCTCGTTGTTGGCCCACATGGCGCTTACCAGGACCGTGTCGTCTCGTATCGCGTCCGCAAGCTGATCGAGGTCGATCGAACCCTGTTCATTCACCGGCAGATACGTCACGTCGTAGCCTTCGCGCTCTAAAGCCCGATGGGATTGCAGCACGGCGCGGTGTTCGGAAGCGACGGTGACGAGATGTTTGCCCTTCGCGGCATAGGCGTGTGCGACGCCTTTGACGGCCATGTTGACCGCCTCGGTGGCTCCGCTGGTGAACGTAAGACACTTCGGCTCTGCACCGATGAGAGACGCCAGACGCTCGCGTGCCTTCTCGCACGCCTCGTCGGCGGCCCACCCGAAGGGATGGCCCTTGCTGGAGGGATTGCCGTAGTGGTCGGTAAAAAACGGCAGCATCTCATCCACCACCCGCCGGTCGACCGGGGTCGATGCATTGTAGTCGAGATAAATGATGTCCTGCATAGCAGAGAAACGATGAGCTGACGAGACGCTATATGATACGCGATCATCCGCATACGTGTCCAAGGACGAGGAATTTTGCACCCTTTCCCAGTTTTTTCACGCGCGGCTTTGAATTCTACGATGCCGCCCCTCTATATTTAGACTGAATCTAAATAGCGCTGCAAGGCGCCGGCTCACGTAGATGTAGCAGCTTTAGCCGGGACCGGCCTGACTAGTTCCAATCCTGAATTATTCCAATAGGGTCGAGCAGGGTACATGCGCTTCACAACGGTCATACTCGTCGCGGCAATGCTGGCGCTTTCCGCGTGTAACGACGATCCGATCATAGGCCCGACGGATGAGGATACGAACGGCGGAAGCTACGGCGTGATCCACTTCAACACGACCCCGGAAGAGCCGGGCGAGGAGCCATCCGCTCTCGACGCAAAGAAGAAAGAGAATCCGAAGCGCTTCTGATGATCGCACACCACGCCGGATGCGCCCTGGTCTGCATCCTCGTAGCCCTACTTGGCTTTGGCACGCCCGCAAGCGCGCAGTCGCCGGCGGCGTCGCTGGCGGGTGAGATCCACGACGCCGAGTCGAGGGAGACCCTCCTTGGCGCGACCGTGGCCCTGAAGAGAGACGGCCGAATTGTCCGTGGGACGACGACCGACTACGACGGCCTGTTCAAGATGGAAGGCCTCGAGGCGGGACCGGCCGTCGTCGAGATCCGTTTCGTCGGGTACAAACCGTATGAGGAGCGAATCGATCTGCGTCCGGGGCAGCGCACGTCGCTCGTCGTCGGACTTCAGAGCGAGCCGATCACGCTTTCCGCGCTTGAAATAATCGGGGAATCCGAGAACGTCTACAAGAAGCTGCCCGGCACGGCGACGCGTCTCGATGCGCGTGAGCTCGACCTGATCAACCCGATCGGAACGCAGGAACTGCTCGGCTACGTGCCCGGCGTTCACGGCTTTGCCGATGATGGGATCGGAAACTCGCGCATTTCCATCGGCATCCGCGGGCTCAATCCGCGCCGCTCGTCGCGCGTCCTCATCCTCGAAGACGGCATTCCTATCCAGCCCGCGCTCTACGTCTATCCCAATATGTATTACAACCCGCCGGTCGAGCGGATCGACCGCGTGGAGGTCGTCAAAGGAAGCGCGGCGATCAAATTCGGCCCGCAGACAATGGGCGGCGTGATCAATTACATCACCAGCCGACCTCGCCGGTCCTTCGGTATGGGCGGGCAGGTTACGGGCGGATCAAACGGTTATCTGAGCCTCTTCACGGAGTTGGGGGGCGGGGGCGGCGACACGTTCAAGCCCGAGGTGCAGCTCCTGTTCAAGCGTGGAGACGGGTTCCGCCGGAACAACGACTTCGCTCAGTATAACGGAACGTTCAAGCTCAGCATTTTCCCCAATGCAGATCGGATCTACTATCTGAAGGCGAACGTCAATTATGAAAATTCGAATGCGACGTACACCGGGCTAACGGAATATTCGTTCCACAACGATCCGGAGTTCAATCCCAAGGGCGACGATAATTTCGAGGTCTTTCGAGCGTCGCTCGATCTCATCTCGACGCGGCAGCATTCAAGCCGCCTTTCCGCGACGACGCGAGGATACGTGAGCTACTTCGACCGCCGGTGGTGGCGCGAATTCGACGTATTCGTCCGACCGTCCGCGCTGGCGGACGACCCCGTTCAGATCATCGAGCCGCTGCCCTGGTACAGCGGGGGCGATCTCGTCCGCATCGGCGGCCACGACGATAATTTCGGCATTCTCCGCACGTTCTACACGGGAGGGCTGCAGCACTCCTACGGCGTCGATCACATTCTCTTTGGGAGCACGGCTCACGTCGAGGTGGGCGCGCGGATCCACTGGGAACGGTTCGAGGACGATAAGAAGATCGGCGATGCACCGGATGCGCGGGACGGCGTCTACTTCCATGGCGACCCCGACGATCCGGCGTCGCTCGAGATCGTCGGTCAGAGCCACAATTACGAGACGACGGCGCTGGCGCTCTATGCCGAGGAGCAGCTCGATTTCGGCCGCCTGACCCTCGTGCCGGGGCTCCGCTTCGAGATGTTCGAGCAGGAGCGCATCGACCTGCTGAACGGCTCGACCTACCTCGACGAGACGTCGGCCGTGCTCCTTCCCGGCTTCGGCGTCAACTACGCGCTGGGCGCGGCGAACGTCTTCGGCGGCATCCACCGCGGGTACACCCCTCCGTCGAGCGGGGCGCTGCAGGTCGTCAATTTCGGCGAAGACGTGGAGGACGGCGGCCTCGATCTGCGATCCGAAAAAAGCTGGAACAGCGAGCTGGGCCTCCGCGGCGCCCTGGATTGGCTGGCGTTCGAGGCGGCGGCGTTTCATCTGACCATCCAGGACATCGTGGCGGCGGGGCGGGGTACGGCGTTCAGGAATCTCGGTCGGGCGCAGTCGTACGGTTTGGAGTGGAGCAGTACGCTGCGGGCATCGTCCTTTTCGAGCGTCTTGCCGGACGTCAACGTCGCCTACACGTTTCTGCAGACGGAGATACTGGAGGGCCGCATCCTTTCCGCACGTCGTGCGGGCGTCGAGGTGGACATTTCCGGAAACGACCTGCCGTACGCCCCGGAGCACACCCTGGTAGCAGGCCTCGAAAAGCGGTTCGACATAGGCCTGGCCCTGCGCGCCGACGTGCGCTTCATGGGCCGAGCATACACGGATTTCGAGAACATCGAATCGACGTCGAACCGCGGCGACATGGGGCCCGTGCCTTCGCATACGGTTATCGATGCGAGCGCCCGCTACGCCGTATCGCCGCGCATGCAGATCGTGCTGGTCGCAAAGAACCTGCTCGATGAAGTGTACATCGGCTCGCGCCTGCACTCGAATCCACGGCAGCCGCAAGCTCATCTGAGCTCCGGAATTCTGCCGGGACCACGGCGCCAGGTCAACCTGGCGCTTCGCTATCGCTACTAACCCTTATCTGACATAGATCGACCTATGAAATCCATTTCCGCCCTGCTGCTGGCCACGCTCCTTATCCTGACCGGCTGCGACGATGGAGGCGTCACCGATCCCGGAACCGACGAGATTCCCGTCCCTGAGGCGTATGCCTTCGAAAGCCGCTTCGTAGAGGGGGCCGGCTCCGTGAGCTACGGGGGACAGGTAGTCCGCAACCTCCTGATCAACGATCTAAAGATCCGTACCGACGGTCTCGCGAAGTCCGGAGCGAGCGGCATTGCCGAGGAAGAGTTGCTTCGCCGCTACGAATACGACGACAGCTACGACCTCGCTACCCTCACGGCGGCCGGAACGACACCGCTGATGGAACAACGCTACTCCTCGATTTCAACCGGGAAGAACATCATCGGCAAGCTGGACGGGGCGCCGCTGATCGGCTGGAACAAGACCGCCGACCAGGTCATCCGCGCGTACTTTCAGCAGATCGCCGCGAACTCGCAGGATGCGTCGAAAGTCGGGACGCCCGCCGTCTACACGACCGGCGAAGGCGTCGACATGAGGCAGATGATCAACAAGATTCTGCTCGGCGGCGTGGCCTATTCGCAGGCGACGGGTACCTACCTCGAGACCGTGCTGGACGACGACAACGCGACGGCGAGCGGCGACAGTCCGCACACGGAGATGGAGCATCACTGGGATGAGGCCTACGGATATTTCGGTGCCGCTCGCGATTTCTTCTCATACAGCGATCAGGAGCTCTCCAGCGGGGCGTTGTGGAAGGACTCGAACGGCGACGGCGGGATCGATCTCGCTAGTGAATACAATTTCACGTGGGCGGGATATTCGGGCAAGCGCGACGCGGGCGGCACCGACGTCGATTTTTCCGGAGACATTTTCCAGTCCTTCCTGGAGGGCCGCACGGCGATCGTCAACCAGGCCTCCGCTGCGGAAATCGCTGAACATCGCGACGCCATCCTACGGTCGTGGGAGAAGCTCGTCGCAGCGAACGTGGTCCACTACATCAATGACACCCTTGAGGATCTGGAGGCCGTAACGCAGGCGCAGATCGACGAAAAGAACAACGTGGATCTCAACGAGCATTGGGCCGAGGGCAAGGGTTTTGCCTTCGCCCTGCAGTTCAATCCCTTCAAAGTGATCACGACGGCGCAGCTCGAGGAATTACACGCGCTGGTGGGCGACGTGCCGCCGTACGCACTTCCGGGCAGCGAAGCGTCGGAGGAAGCGATCGATGATCTGAATGCGGCCAAGGCGCTCCTGCAGTCCGTCTACGGCTTCTCGGCGGCGAACATGGCGGCGTGGTAACGAAACGCAGGGCCTTCTATATCGGCCTGTTCGCCGTATGTGTGGCGACGCGTCTCACCACCACGATCTACTACATCGAGGACACGGACAGCCTCCGCTTCGCGCTCAGCGTGGTCGATGCCTTCGACGTGGCGAAGCTGCAGCCGCACTTCCCCGGCTACCCGGTCTTCTGGGCGGCGGCGAGGGGGCTCTTCCGGATCACCGGGAGCTTCGCGATCGGCTTCTCGTTGATCGGTGGGCTGGCGACCTTCGCCGTCGTCTATTTTGCGGTGCAGCTGTCGGAGCGCGATCCACTCTCTCTTGAAGGTCTCGCCATCGCGTTCGTGCTCTTTTTCAACCCTTTGATCTGGCTGATGGGCAACCGCTACATGCCGGATCTGCTGGGCGTGGCCGTCGCACTGGCCTCGTTTTCGCTGCTCACCTCGTCGCGGTATGCCGCAGGAGGTGTCTTCAGCGGGCTTCTCGCCGGCACGCGCATGTCGTATACGCCCTTGCTTCTGCCGGCCTACCTCTACGGGCTTCGGCGCCGGCCGGTACACCTCCTCGCCGGCACGACAGTCGGCGCGACTGTATGGCTCGTCCCCATGATCATCGATACGGGCTTTCGCGGGCTGATCGGTGCGGCGACTCGTCAGACCCAGGGCCATTTCACCGAATTCGGCGGCACCGTCGAGACGAATCCCGACCTGCCGGCTCGTCTAACCCGGCTCGTCGAATCCGTCTGGGCGGACGGCTTCGGCGCCTGGTGGCCCGGCCGCCACGGGCTGACCCTGATCGTCGCGGCCGCCCTCTTCACCGCAATCGCAGCCGCCCTCATACCGGCCGTCCGCGCCGCCCGTTTGAGATATTCGGCACGCGTCTCCCCGCACACGCCTCCCGTCCCGCGCGTGACATCTCCCATCAGCGCAACGCGCCTCACCCTCCTCATCGCCGCCGCCCTCAGCTACACCCTCTGGATTTTCCTCTTCCAGAATGTCATCTATAAAAGCCGTCACGTGCTGCCGCTAATCGCGCTGCTCGCCATCCCTCTCGGTCTGGTTCTGGCCCGCATGGTCCGATCGCGGTTCGCCGGAGCCCGAGCAGCCGCGGCCGTCGCGGCGCTCGCCTATGCCGCGGTCACGATCATCGTGGTGGCGCAGCATCGCGAGCCGACGGCGATCGCGCAGGTGAAGCACTATGCCGAGGAGGTCCGGCCCGACGTTGTGGCCTCCATTCCTTTAGTGAACTACTACCTCTCGGCCCAGGGCGTGGAAGCGACCTACCTATCCGTTCAAAATCAGGAGGATCGTGAACGCATGGCCGGCGTGCCCGGCAAGCTGCTGGTCATTGGGAGCTATCCGGACATGATGCCGCCAAACTATGCCCGCGCCGACACGTTTTATCATAACCCCTACGTCAACAGGATGTGGCCCGAAGTCGAGGTGTATGTCTACGACCGCTGATCATATTACCGTGGTGGGCGGCGGTCCGGCCGGACTTTCCGCGGCGTACCATGCACGCAAATCCGGGCACGAGGTCCGCGTGCTCGAAGCGGCCGCCGAGGTCGGCGGCAACTGCCGGACGCTCCGTCTCGGACGTCACCGCTTCGACACGGGTGCTCATCGGTTTCACGATCGCATTCCCCACGTGACCGCCGAAATCCGCGGACTCCTGGGCGGCGATCTGCGCCGGGTGGACGCCCCGAGCCAGATCTACACGGGCGGTAAATTCATCGACTTTCCGCCGTCACCGCTCAATCTGATTCGCGCTCTGGACCTGCGTACCCTCTCTCGCGCGGTGCTGGAGTTGGCGCGGCGGTCTCAGCGGCGGGACGAGTCGTTCGGCAGTCTCGCCGAAGCGCGCTACGGCGCGACGTTAGCCCGCCTGTTCCTCCTGAATTATTCCGAGAAGCTCTGGGGCGAACGAGCCGACCGTCTCTCCACGGCGGTCGCTGGAGAGCGGCTGAAAGGGCTCGACATCCGCACCTTGTTTATCGAGACGCTGCGCGGGCGGCGCGGCAAAACACGTCATCTCGATGGGTCGTTCTACTATCCGCGGCACGGGTACGGGCAGATCGTCGAGGCCCTCGCCGAGACCATTGGCCGGGCACGGATTCGGACGGGTGCGCGGATTACGAGGATCGTCCATGACGGCGGGCGCATCACGGACGTCGAGGTCAACCGGGAGGAGCGCCTTCCGGTGGGCGCCGTCGTGAACACGCTGCCGCTCCCGCTGTCGATCCGCCTGCTCGATCCCGCCCCGCCGGATGAAATCCTGGCGCTGGCCGATTCCCTCCGCTTCCGACATCTCCGGCTCGCCGTATTCGCGCTGCGGCGCGAACGTGTGAGCGCGAACGCATCCATCTATTTTCCCGATCGATCGCTGCCGTTCACCCGGCTCTACGAGCCGAAAAACAGGAGTTCGGATCTGTCTCCGCTTGACGAAACCCTCATCGTCGTCGAAACGCCCTGTTCCGGACAGGACGACGTCTGGCACATGGATGATCCAGCATTTCTGCGTACGGTCGTCGATGGGCTGGCGTCGGCCGGTTTGGTGCATGCGTCCGATCTCGGCGTGAAGCTCAGCCTTCGCATGCCCGCCGCGTATCCGGTCCTGGAACTGGGTTACGACGAGCGGGCGGCGCGACTGGCGGCTTATCTCCAGTCCTTCGAAAACATGTATCTTGTGGGCCGGAACGCGCGCTTCGCCTATGCGCACCTCCACGATCTTTTCGACGACGCGCGCCGCACGATAGCCTCCATCCGCCCATGTCCACTGCCTATGAACCGTTCCGCTATCGCGGTCTGAGGCCGTCGCCGTCGGATATGATTCCGAACCGCGCTCCTCATCGGGGTTTTCAGCGTTGGTTGCTCGTCGCGCTGCTTTCGATCGTCGCCGGATTGGCCGGATGCGACCTGATCGGCGAGGACGACGACGTGGTGGAGGGCGTCAACCTCGACGAGCTCTTCGCACGGCCGTCTTTGGCGGAAATTGCCGCCATTGAACAGGAGTGGGAGGATCGCGACGTCGCCGCTGTGGATGCCGAAATCGTGCACGACGATTCCTTGATCGCCGCCGGATGGAGCGCGAGCGTCGCCGTAATACGCCACCGCGTCGGCGCGGTCGATCATTTCGGCGCGGTCATTATCCCGCGGCTGGATGAAGGGCGATCGCGCGCCGTGCTCGTCTATCTTCATGGCAACGACGACGGCGTTTCGATCAAAGGCGAGATCGACCTTTTGATGGCGGGATCGACGCAAGTCCGTGACAGCTTCATTGTCGTTGTGCCGTCGTTTCGCAGCGAACCGCTGCGAGTCGGGGACCACACGTTCACATCCGATGGTCCGCCGAGCCCCTGGAATTTCGATGTGGACGACGCGCTCGCTCTGCTGGAGGCGACGATTGCATTGTATCCGCAGGCGGATGAGGACCGGATTGCCGCCATCGGCTTCAGCCGCGGCGCAACCGTCGCCATGCTGATGGCCATTCGGGATGCCCGCATCGACGGCGTCGTCGAGTATTTCGGAGTGACGGATTTTTACGGCTCGTTCGCGCAGGAGGTCGTCCGCGATGCGCTGCGTGGACGCCGCCACGCGTTTCCCGCTGTCGACTACCTCGACGAGACCGTCATCCAGCCGCTAAAAAACGGCCGAAAGACGATCGGTGACGTTCGTGCGGAGCTCACGCGGCGCTCGCCCCTGCATTTTGCGGACCGGCTTCCGGCCTTGCAGATTCACCATGGTGAGATGGATGACGTCGTCCCGGTCTCGGAGGCAAACGCGCTGATCGACGTCCTGAAGGATCTGGACGCGGTGCACTTCGAGTCCTATCTCTACGCTGATGGGACCCATCATCCCCTCACGCTGAACGGCAGCCTGGGCCGAACGACGGACTTCCTGCTTCGCGTTATCGCTTCCGGACGAAATCCAGTCTTATGACGGCATTGATCGTGCGACCCGTTGAGAGCGAGGAGGCCTGGAATGAGGCCCGAATGATCCGCACGCGCGTCTTCATCGATGAGCAATTGTGTCCGCCGGAGAAGGAGTGGGACGCCTACGAATCGACCAGCCGGCACCTCGTGGGCTACGTCGACGGCGAGCCTATCGCGGTCTCGCGGTGGCGTGCGACGACGTTCGATGATGACATAGCGGCGAAGCTGGAGCGGTTCGCCGTATTGACGGAGCACCGCGGCCGCGGCTACGGCCGCGAGATGGTACGCCTCACCATGGCGGATGCGCACCGCGCCGGCTTCACGACCTTCCTTCTTCACGCCCAGGCGCATCTCGAAGCGTTCTATGCCTCATTCGGCTTCGAACGGATCGGCGGCATCTTCGACGAAGCGGGAATTCCGCATGTGAAGATGGCGGCGGAGGGGGGATTGGTGGAGGGTAGAGGATAGAGGATCGAGGATAGCGGATCGAGGGTGGAGGATAGAGGATCGAGGGTGGAGGATCGAGGTCGTGGTTGGCGAGCATCTCCCATCTACTTCTCCCCTTGATTGTTTAGAGTTGTGCGAGAGGAGAAGTGCTTCTACTCGTCTGCGTTCAGCTCCGTGTCAACCACCATTGGATTCAGGCGCACGGTGACCTTCCCGCGAAGCTCGTTGACGGCTTTCTCGACCGCATCCCGCCTGCGGGTCTGCGTCAGCGCCTGGCGGGCCTGCGTCGTATCCATCATTTCGCCGGTGCGTTCGCCCGTTTTACGGATGATGTGATAGCCGTACTGCGTCTGCACGAGCGCGTCGGTGACGTCGCCTGAATCGGGTAGCGCGAAGGCGGCTTCTTCAAACGGCGGCACCATCTGTCCGCGGCTGAAATATCCGAGATCGCCGCCCATCTGCGCGGTTCCGTCTTCCGAGTGCCGCTGCGCCAGCTCAGCAAAATCAGCGCCGGCCTGAACGCTGTCGAGGACCGACTGAGCGACCTGCTTGATGGAATCGCGGCGTGCCTCCGAAGCGTCCTGAGGCGTCAGAAAGAGAATATGCTGCGCGCTGACTTCCTGGGCGCTGCTCTCACGAAACTCGGTGAGATCTTCGTCGGACGGTTCGCCGACGTCCTCAGACATGCGGCTGAGCATCTGCTCCTGGCGCAACATGTCTCCGATGTTCTCGCGAAGCTCCGCCATCGTGAGGTTGTCTTGCTGCAGCGCCTGCTGGAAGGTCTCTTCATCCGGAAACTGCGCCATGATCTGTTCGATCCGCTGATTGACGGCGGCGGAATCGGCGGTTACACCGAGCTTGTCGGCCTCGCCGAAGAGGGCGTGCGTGATGATGAAGTCCTCGAGGATGTTCTTTCGCAGCTCACGGCTCTGGGCGGCATCGCCGCTGATCTGAGGGACCTGCTGCACGATCCGCTCAAACTGGCTGCGGAATTCCGCGGTCGTGAGCGTGTCGCTGCCGTACTCGGACGTCACGATGGCGGCCATCGATGAATCTTGAAGCGGCTCACCCATCGTATAGAGACTTTCGCCGTCACCCTCGCCGTCCTGGGCGGCCGCGTCATCGTCGGAGCCGCAGCCGGCAAGGACCGGGGCAAAGAGAAGCAGCATGAGCGCCGCGAGGGAGAGATGTTTCAGGGCCGTGCGTGCTGTAGAATGCAGAATAGTCATGAAGTGTGTGATGCTGAATACTGAATATTGGAGGCGGCCTCGCTGCTTCCGGCGCAGATGCACCTTCCGCGCACATGCACCCTGAGGCGCATGCGCCGTGGAGACGCCAATTTCCGTTGTACAGGATGGTGGGGGGCTTGGTCCGCAAGCACCTTTTAGATTTCGTGAACTCGAAACCTGATATAAGAGCCCGCGTTGAGATGGATCCCACATTTTGACGGCCCCGTGCGTCTTTCTACCTCGCCCATGGGGCGCCGAAAACCTGCCGCGTTCGTCTAGGGGTCCAGGACGCCGGCCTCTCACGCCGGTAACACGGGTTCAAATCCCGTACGCGGTACCTTGCGGCTCGATTTCCTGTCTACTCGAGGGAAGTCGGGCCGTTTTCTTTTGCGCCGATTTTGCCCAGTGCCCAAATAGTGCCCACACGTCGGGCACGTTTCGGGTACGGGCTCCGAGTTTTCACCGACCATAAAGGCCGTGATTTGTCGCAGAAGCTCTGGCGTTCGCTGGGCCTGATAGCCCGGCAACTGCCGCGCGATGGCATCGCCGATGGCGTCTTGCAGCAGCTCATCGACCATGTGCGTGTAGCGGAGAATGGTCGAATGCTTCGTGTGACCTGTCATGGCCATCAGCTTGGACTCGGGAATACCGAGCGCAAGCGCGTAGGTTATGAACGTGTGCCGACAAGAATGCATCGTGCCGGAGGAGACGCCCGCTGCCTCTCGGTGCTCTGTGAATCTCCGGGAGAGCCAGTCGGCCAGCATGAACATGCGTCCGACATGCGGGCGGGCGGAAAGAAGGACCGGCTCGGAGGGATCGTCGGAGATCCGCTTAATCTCTCTCCGGCGAAGGACGGAGAGGGCGCGCGGGAAGAGCGGGATATTTCGATACGACTCCTCATTCTTCGGCGTGAAGCCCGCCTCCGGCACATCGCCTACGCGGATTAGGTTGCGCTCGAAGTCTACGTCACGCCAGCGGCGCGAGACGAGTTCACCGACGCGCATGCCAGTTGTGACCGCCAGTTCATAGGCATCGGTGCACACCTGCCGCTCGGGATTGGTCTCCGCGTTTGCCTGAGCCGCGATGAGGATGCGGTCAACGTCGTCTGGTAACAAGACGGTGCGCGTCGTGCGCGGTTCTGCAGGCCGGTCTATCGCCTGCGTCGGATCCTCATATATAAGGTGACGATCGAGGCAGTACGTAAAAAAGGTCCTGAGCCGGTTGAAGTAGGAGGCGCGCGTCGAGGCGGCAAAGCGCGGCTGCGAAACAAACGAGCGGACGTGGTGCGGCTGGACGCTGCGGATAAGAAGTCCCGGCGTAAGGGTCTCTGCGAACGGCTCTAGCGTCGTCCGGTAGTTTTTCTTCGTCTCTTGCGAGCCGTCCACCTGATCGAGATATTCGGCGACCGCTTCCGCAGTCGTCATCTTTCCCGGCACGGCATCTGACCACGGATCGTACTTGCCGTCTCGCCAGAGTCTCGCCCATTCGGCGGCGAGCTCGTAGACGGCAGGAGGGACGTGCGCCTCGTAATTCTTCGTGTAGCGCGTTTTGATGCCGGTCGGTACGCGCTTGCGAGACTTGCCGCGCTGATAGAAGCGGATGTACCAGAATCCGGTCTTTTCCTGATAGATCTTGGGGTCGCGCTTAGGACGTCGCGGATCAGAGTACACGGTCTCTTCGAATTTGTGATAGGCGTTTCGTGCGCGCGCCGATCGTCGGCTTCTGTCCGTCCTTCGACAGGATGCCGGCATCGATCAGTGCCTCCTCATCTTCCCGCCACATCTTCACGGTCGTGCGGTACTCGG
>CAZART010000038.1:13043-41958 GCA_964487555.1 uncultured Rhodothermales bacterium | reverse complement strand
TCCGACACTCACCTCCGCAAGCCTCCTGCTTTTTCACGACAGTCGCTCCGTAGCATGGACTCCTACACACCCGAACGTTGGGCCGTTCTGTCGGAACTACTGGGTGATGCTCTGCTCCGTCCCGAGGACGAGCGAGCGGATTTTCTAGACGTCGCGTGCGCCGGAAATCAAGCGCTTCGGAAGGACGTCGAACACTTGCTCGCATCGTACAGGAAAGCGGAGTCGACGGGAAGATTCGATCGTGGAGCGCTCGATCTCGTGCCGTTGGCATTTCCCGAGGCCCATCCCCCCTCACACCTCGGTCCCTACAGGCTGGTGAAGGAGGTAGGCCGCGGTGGCATGGGGAGCGTATGGATGGCCGAACGTGCGGACGGCATGTATGAACAGAAGGTCGCCGTCAAGATGATGCGGGCGGGCTTTCTTCCGGAGGATTCTCGGCGGAGGTTCGAAGCGGAGCGGCGAATCCTGGCAAGGCTCCATCACCCGAACATCGCGCGGATTCTGGATGGAGGCGTCGCCGATGGCGGGCAGCCTTACCTCGTAATGGAGTTTGTGGATGCCCTCACGATCACAGACTATTGTCGCCACCACGTCCTGGGCGTCGATGAACGGCTACGTCTCTTTCTCACCGTCTGCGAGACGGTCGCCTACGCCCATCAAAATCTGATCGTACATCGCGACCTGAAGCCTTCGAACATTCTCGTCACCGAACATGGTGACGTGAAGCTGCTCGACTTCGGGATTGCAAAGCTTCTTTCGGAGGATGATTCCGACGCCGTCGACGGCGCACCCATGACGCAGACCGGAATGTCGCTCATGACGCCGGAATACGCCGCACCGGAGCAGGTGACGGGGGATGCCGTTACTACGGCCACCGACGTATACTCGCTCGGAATCGTGCTGTTCGAACTGCTTGCCGGCTATCGGCCGTACGGCTTCGACAGCCGCACGCCGAGCGCTATCGAGCAGGTCATCTGTCATTCGGAGCCTACGCGTCCCAGCACGGCGGTGCAGGCGAAGCGATCACGGGCCGGCATCGACCTGCCGTCCGATCGCCTCGCCCGCCGCCTCCGCGGAGATCTCGACACGATCATCTTGAAAGCGCTGAGGAAGGAGCCGGACCGCCGATATCCTGCAGCAGCGCAGCTGGCTGAAGATCTACAAAAGCATGCATCGGGCCTGCCCGTCTCGGCGCGCCGGGATACGGCCGGATACCGTATCCACAAGTTCGCCGGGCGACACCGCGTCGGCGTAGCTGCAGGCGCCGTGGTCTTGTTCGCCCTCATCACCGGGCTGATTGTATCGCTGACGCAGGTGCGCATCGCAGAAGCGCAGCGTGACCGGGCGGACGTGGTCAATGCCTTCTTGCAGGAGATGCTGGCATCTCCCGACCCTCACGCCGACGGGCCGAGTGTGCGGGTGGCGGAGGTGCTCGATCGAGCGGGTGCATCCCTGTCGCTGCGCTTCAGCGGCCGGCCGGATCTGGAGGCGACGTTGAGGAAAACGCTCGGCACGTCGTACATGGAACTGGGAATGTACGAGCAGGCTGACCTGCACCTGAGTCGTTCGCTCGACCTCGTCACAGCTCATGGGCCACGCGAGGAAACCGGCGCCGTCCTTGCCTCTCTCGGTAGTTTGAGGAAGAAAATGGGCGACTACGACGGCGCCGATTCGCTCCTGACTCGGGCCCTGGATCATGACGTACGACGCTACGGAATGCAGCACGAACGTACGGCCGAGCGGCTCGGTCAGATCGGTGCACTGCGTTGGGAGCAGGGCGATTACGAAGCAGCCGATAGCCTGCTCGTCAAATCGCTTGCAATACTTGAGAAACATGCTTCGGCGGATAGCCTCGCCGTCTCTTTAGCACTGGGGCATCTTGCCACGCTGCGTGCGGATCAAGGTTACAATGAAGAAGCGGAGCAGCTTCATCGCCGAGCCCTCGCAATCCTCCGTAAAGCGTATGGAAGCAATCATCCTGAAATTCCGCAGACGCTGAGCCATATCGGCATCATACGAGACGACCTGGAGGATCTGGACACCGCACGATCCCTCCATTCCGAGGCCCTCGAATTATTCCGGCGCATTCGGGGCGAGCGCCATCCGGACGTAGCCTATGCCATGTCCAACCTCGCATCGGTCGAAATGAAACTCGGAAATTACGCGGTCGCGGACTCGCTCCAGCAAGCTGCCATCACGCTCACCATCGAACACCTGGGAGGGACGCACCCCACCATAGGCATCCTCCACAACAACAACGGCGCGCTCAAGAGGCAGCGGGGCGACGTAAACGGCGCTCTCGAAGCGTATCGGCAGGCTGTAGCAATCTGGCGGGAGGGGCTGCCGCCGGATCACCCTTATCTCGGGTACGGACTCCATAATATCGGTGCCGTTCTGCTTTCGCTCGATCGCATCACCGAAGCCGTGCCCGTCGTAAAAGAGGCATACGACCTCCGGGTCCGGCTCCTCGACCATGATCATCCCGAACGCGCCAGTACCGCGAGCATCTACGGCGAAGCCCTGGCCCGAACGGGCGACGTGGCAGCAGCCGATTCTCTTCTTGTCGCATCGCACGATGTGCTCCAGAAGGCATTCGGCGACGATCATCCGACCACACAGAGAGCGGCGGAGCGGTTGGCGTGGTTCCTGGAAGAGTTCGGATCGGCGGCGGAGCGAGGATCCCTTCAGGGCAAATGAAACCAACGGCCTCCACCTTGCTCATGATGGGACCGGACGGGGGCTGGTGGCCCCGCGTTCACGCTCCCGGCACAGGGACGTGATGAGATCGGACTATATATTTCGTATTTCATTATAAGAGGCGCCAGTGGCCTCATCGACCTGCTCACAAAGACTTCACCAGCCATGCCCCGCACTGCCCTAGTTCTTGCCTTGTTTGCTCTGCTGTTTGTCACGGCCTGCAATACCGAAACCTACACGGACGAATCCGACCCGGGGGAGCCCATGAGCGACGACTGGGAGCCCATGAACGAATCACAGGAGCCCATGAACACGAAGTCTGACAATAACCCAAGATCTGCAGCCTCTGCATCCGCCTCCGGAACCCAGGTGGCGATTCTCGACCACGGATTTCGAATGACACGCGGGACCCAGGTTATTCCCAACGGCTGGAAGCTCACGCAGGATATCGCCACAGATCCGAACACTGCGCAGAGCGCCCGCTTTCATCTTGAGATCAGGGGTCCGGGCGGTGAGTTGATCAAGGCCCTCGGCATCAGCCAGTACAGCCAGCTTATGGGAACCAGCTTCGAGCAGGTCCTACACCAGATGACGATGCGCGGCCTTGGAGGCGAGATACAGAACCTTTCGGTCGGCAGTTTTCAGCGGAGCGCCACGCTCGAAGGGTCAGCCCAGTTTCAAAAAGCGATGCAATATGGGTCGGGACGAGGGATGCGGGTGCAGGGTTTGGAAGCACCGCTCAAGGGAAGTCGCAACGGTAATCCCGTTGCCGGCATTCTCTACGTGGGGCACTTTTCGTCGGCAAGTTTGCAGGGAACGGGCACTATACAGGGTACCGTCGTCGCCGCCCCTCCGGAGGGTCTGGAGAACGCTGTTCGGATCAATGACCAGATCACTCGCAGTTACCGCCCGAACCCTCAGTTCGAGCAGCGCATGCAGCAAGTTAACGCCGGCGCCATGCAGCGCTCGAATGCGGAGCACCAGCGGTGGATGGCCAGCAGCCGGGCCCAGCATCAGCAACGGATGGCCGACAACCAGGCGCGGTTTAACTCGCATCAGCAAATGATGCAGGGTCAGAATCAGGCGAACGATCAGCAGCACGCGCAATGGATGGAGAACTTCCGCAACAGCGGCTCGTCGGCCTGGTCGGGCTCCGACTACACCGGCCACGACTCCTACATCGATGGGATCCACGAACGATCGACCTTCCAGGACCCGTATTCGGGGCAGCAGGTGAGCCAGGACGGCCAGTACGACAACTGGTACAACAATGGTCTCGGCGAGTACTACGGCACCGACGACCCGAGCTTCGATCCGAACAGCATGGAGGGAAACTGGGAGCGAATCGAGCCTCTGCAGCCGAATCCGTGAGGGACGCGCGTTGCGGCTAATCCGGCGAAGCCTGACGCCCTCCGGCATCCCTTTATCGTGCCGAAATGATTGCGTATCGTGTGTCGAACGCTTTCCCTACTCCAAGGCACGATGACACGCAAACCTTCCTCATTTCTTCTGCTCGTTCCGCTCTGCCTGTTCTCGTGGGGTTGCGCCTCCGCAGAGCAGGAAGCCGGCGGCGCGGACGAGCTGGACTTCCGCCCGAATATAGTATGGCTCGTGGCGGAAGACATGAGCGCCACGATTCCCCCGTTCGGCGACTCTACGATTGCGACGCCGTCCCTCAGCCGTCTCGCCGCTGAAGGAGTGCGATATTCCCACGTCTTCTCGCCCTCGGGCGTCTGCGCACCCAGCCGTGCCGCCATCGCGACCGGGATGTATCAGAACCGCATCGGGGCGCAGCACATGCGCACGGGACCATGGTACTCGAGCAACGTCACCCCTCAGACGATCGCCGCGGCGGCCGCGAACATGCCGACGGGTATCATCGCGTATGAAGCGGTGCCGCCGCCTGACGTAAAGATGCACGGGGAACTCATGCGGAGGGCCGGCTACTACGCCACCAACAATGCGAAGACGGACTACCAATTCCGTGCCCCCGTCACCACCTGGGACGAGAGCAGTTCCCGCGCGCACTGGAGAGGACGAGAGCCCGGGCAGCCGTTCTTTGCGATCTTCAATTTCGGCGTCACGCACGAGTCCCAGATCTGGGCGAAAGCCGACGATTCCCTCTGGGTAGATGTGAACATGGACGTGCCCGTGCCGCCGTATCTGCCGGATACGGAGATGGGCCGGAGGGACGTCCGCCGGATGTATTCCAACATCAAGGAGATGGACCTTCAGGTAGGCCGGATCCTCGCCGAGCTGGAGGAGGACGGCCTGCTCGACAGCACGATCGTGTTCTGGTACACCGATCACGGCGGTCCGCTGCCGCGCCAGAAGCGCATGCTCTACGATTCCGGCATGCACGTGCCCCTCATCATTCGCTATCCGGATGCCCGGCGGGCGGGCGAGGTGGATGACCGGCTGATCAGCTTCGTCGACTTCAAGCCGACGATTCTATCGATGGCCGGTGTCGAGCCTCCCGAGTATGTGGATGGTCAGGCATTCGAAGGACCTTTCAAGGCCGCCGTTCCGCGTGCGTACGTCCACGGTGCGGCCGACCGCTTCGACGAGGTGTACGACATGATCCGTGCCGTAAGGGACAATCGGTTCAAGTATCTGCGCAATTTCAACACGGAGCAGGGCTACTATTTGCCCGTCTCATATCGCGAGCAGATGCCGGTCATGCAGGAATTACTGCGCATGAGAGATGCGGGGGAGCTCGATGACATCCAGGCTCAATGGTTCAGGCCGGCGAAATCCGAAGAGGAACTGTTCGACACCGAGAACGACCCGCACGAGCTGCACAACCTGGCGGACGATCCGGCCTTCGCGGACAGGCTGACCGAGCTCCGCGATGAAATGGACCGTTGGATGTCCGAGATCGACGACAAGGGCCCGATGCCTGAGGCGGAGCTCATCGAGTCGATGTGGCCCGGCATGGATCAGCCCGTCACCGCCTCACCGGTTGCGGAGCGCCGGAACGGGCGGATCGCGCTCCGTAGCGAAACGGAAGGCGCGTCCATCGGCTACCAACGCCTGGAATCGGCCGACACGCTCGCAAGCAGATGGCAGATCTACACCGAACCTTTAAGTCTGGAGGTGGGGGAGAGGCTGGCGGCCGTCGCGCACAGAATCGGCTACCAACCGAGTGACGAGGTCACGGTGGAGGGCTTTGCCTCGGCCGATTGAGGCGTGATTCCGCTCCATAAAAAGCCCGCCAGAACGGCGGCGGCCGCCCAGCCGGGTTTTTTATCGGGCTGTGGATCGATGGCAAATACCCCGCTAAAGAGCAGATCGCAATCTTCCTGGAGCTGACGCTCGATGGCCGTAAGGTGCGAAAGGTCCCGCGGAATCGGCCGTCGGGCTCGATTTCAAGCTGGATTTGATCGCCGTCGGCGACGAAATCCCGCCTGGTTTCGGGCGAATCGATAGCTTCTACTGCCTGATCTGTTCGAACCGCCGCCATGAAGAACGGAATGGTGCCGTGAAAAACGGCTCCGATGATATAGCCGTACCCATATATGAGCACGGGCGGTTTTGAGAACCATGCTCCGGCAGGAAGAATCGCGAGATAGATATGGAAGAGTCCGACCAGAACGAACGGGATAACGAGAACGCCGAGGTAGCTCCCGACCAGAAGCCGTCACCGCGGTTTGCCTACGGCCGCGGCGTAGATATCGAATTCGGAGGCAGGCAGAGGAGTATAGACGAGGATGACGTCTGCGGCACAGAGCAGCAAAAGCGCAGCAATGCCGACCAGACCTAACCAACGAAGGAGACGGGCTTCTTGAGCCATAACGGCATGTGTATCGACTGAGTTGCTGTCGGCGTGAGGCGACGGCCGCTATTCAATACCACGTCAGGCCTGGCTCAATCTGAAACTCACTCCCACACCGACAAGAACTCGCGCTCAAATGGTCGGAAAGCGTGCCATTCCGGCGTGAAGGTCATGAATCTGCACGGCTCCGCTCCCTAACATCTCGGCCTTTCTTCGAAGCTGTTCTACGAGATCGTCACTCGGCCTACCGTAAATGTCGATAGCCTCCAATCGGATAAAATCCGTTACAGTCATCAGGCTCGTCCGCCTGCTAACGATCCGCCGGCCGCCGGTGATCATTCGGGATCAGGGCGTTTCCGTCGGCGTCAGCAGCGTCCGGAATTCCGCAGCTTCATCGGGCTTGTTCCAGGATTCGTAAAGAGTGACGAGGCCCTGGATCGCACGCTGTGTCCGGTCGTCGGCTGCGTCGAACACCTCAATTCGTCCTCGGTATCCTTCCAACAGCAGCGGCTCGGCTTCTTCATACCGGCCCAGGTGCACGAGCGATGTACCCAGGCCGCTGGCCATTCCGCTCGTCCGCTCGTGGCCTTCAGGCAGAACGCGCCGTAAGAGATTCAGCGCCTCTCGGAAGAGCGGCTCCGCACGGGCGTGATCCCCCTTCTCAGACAGCACACCCGCTACAAATCCCGTAATGATTCCCACGCCCGGGTTCTCGTCGCCCATCTGTTGGCGAACCAGGCGCAGGGCTTCCCGATGAGCTTCTTCGGCGCCCGCGAAGTCTCTCTTTTCGCGAAGTACTTCCCCGAGATTCGTCAGTGGGAAGGCCAGCACGCCCGACTCGTCGCCACGCAGCCGGCGCTGAATTGCGAGCGATTCTCGAATCAGCCGTTCGGCCTCGTCGTACGCCCCCCGCCGCCGGTAAACGGCCGCCAGCGTCGCCAGGTTACCGGGAATGTTTGGGTGGACGTCGCCAAAGACGCTGCGGTTGATGGCGAGCGCTTCGCGAACGGGCGCTTCGGATTCATCGTACTTACCCTGGCTCCGCAGGACGGTTGCGAGGTTATCGAGAGTGACTGCGATCTGCGGGTGGTCATCGCCGAGGACGGCTCGGCGTTTCGCAATAAGCTCGCGGAATTGTACTTCGGCGGAGGCATATTCGCCCCGGTCGTTGGCGAGGACGGCCAGTTCATTGAGTACGCTAAGTACCTGGAGATCGTCCTCTCCATACGCCTGCCGATAGATGGCCAATGCCTCCTGAAAGAGCGGCTCCGAATCTTCAAAATTCGCCAGGTCCCGCAGCAGTATGCCCCGCGCTGTGAGGGCAGCCGCTACGTCCGGATGGTTAGGTTCGAGTAAGGCCCGGCGCGTGGCCAGCACAAGCCGCGTCAGCGAGTCGGCCTCCTGCATACGTTCCTGCTCCTTGTAAACGGCGGCGAGGCGAGCCTGTGTCGCGGCCAGATCGAGAGGAGGGACCGGTTGCATCAGTTGGGTGTGCAGTGCCTGTTCGAGTACGTTCCGAGCGGCGTCGAACAGACCGAGTTTCCGATAAACGCCCCCCATCACGGTAAGCATCTGCGCCTGGATAAGCGGCTGATCGGGCAGCTGGTGTTGGATCTGCTCGGCGCCGCGTTCGAGGAACGCACGCACCTCCAGGGTATCCAGGCGTTCGGGGGCGAAGGGATCAGAGGCATCGAAGAGCCCCTCGAGGAAAGCGGACACCTCCTCGGCCTTGTCGCGCTCCTGGCGCGCGACATTTCGTTCTTCGGCGACGCGTACCGTGAATAAGGTTACGATGGCGGCAACCAGGAGAATGAATGCGCTCATTATCGCGACGCCGATGCGGTGGCGACGGACGAACTTCGTCATCCTGTAGCCCATCGAGTCGGGCCGGGCCTGCACCGGCATTCCGCCCAGGTGTCGTTTGATGTCTTCTACAAGGGCGTTGGCGGAGGCGTATCGGCGGTCGGGTTCCTGGCGCAGCGTCTTGAGGAGGATCGTGTCCAGATCGCCTTGCAGCCGGCGCCGGAGCCGGTCCGGGTTCGTACGGCGGGCACGGCACACCTGCTCGGGCGTCAGCTTCTCCGTCGTGCCGTCGGCGCGGCGGCGTTCTACGGCGTTCGCGACGGCGGAGGAGGGAGGCTTCACCGAGCGGGTCGCGTGACCGTCTGCAAGCGGACGAGCGGGTCGGTGGCCCGTTAGCAGCTCGTAGAGGACAACGCCCAGAGCGTAAACGTCGGTCGACGTCGTCACGGCGTCGCCGGAAATCTGTTCAGGGGCGGCGTATGCCGGCGTCATGACGCGCCGCCCCACCTGCGTCAGCGGCATCGAGCGGTCGGCCTCATCCGATAACAACTTGGCGATGCCGAAGTCCAACAGCTTTACCTGACCGTCTTCGCTAACGAGAATGTTGGATGGCTTCAGATCTCGGTGGACGACGAGGTTCTGGTGAGCATATTGCACAGCGTCGCACACGTGCTGGAATAGCTTCAGCCGCTCGTTGACAGACAACTGTTGCGAATCGCAGTACGCGTCGATCGGCCGGCCTTCGACGTACTCCATCACGAGATACGGCCTCCCGTCGTCGGCAACCCCGCCGTCGAAGAGGCCGGCAATATAGATGTGCTGGAGCCCCGCCAGTATCTGGCGCTCGGCGCGAAAGCGGCGTAGGATCTCGTCGGTATCCATACCACGCTTGACCAGCTTGAGCGCGACCTGCCGCTCAAACATGCCGTCCGCCCGATCGGCCAGATAGACCGTTCCTACGCCGCCCTGTCCGAGTACCCGGACGATCCGATACGGTCCGATCTGCTCGCTGCCGGGCTTCGCATCAAGTTCAGTTCCCAGATAGACGTCGAGATCCGCCAGAACCGAGGTCGCGTATTGGGTGACCGACTCGCCCAGGATCTCTTCGGCTTTGCTATCGCATTCGAGAAGTGCGAGCACTTCGTGATAGAGGATTGGATCTTCTCCGCAGGCAGCACGCAGGTATGCCGTACGCTCGTCCGAAGGGCGCTCGAGCGCTTCGGCAAAGAGCGTATCGATCTGCTCCCATCGTTCGAGGCTGAGATTTTTCATTTGCGTGTCTCCCGCATCCCGAGAAAGTTAGATGCTATACCTATCACTCGCAGGACGCGCGGGAAAAGGATCAATGCCCCGCATCTTTATTCCGTCTTCCACAGCCACCGTGACGGCGTCCAGCGGCACATTTTCGCCGGGACTTCCGCATGTATTGGCACGGTTTCGAGAGAGTCGCTGATGGGCAATATGGCGCAACTCTTCGTAGACGGCCTCATAGAGGTGGTTGATCGCCTTCGGATCGCCCTGCCGGGCTTCCTGAAGAAGCTGTGTGATCTCGCCGGAGTGGTCCACCATCGGTGCCACGGGATATGGCGCGGGGAACCACGGGTATTCAGCGCGCGACTGCGGGCTTCAGCCTGACACAACCTAGAATGTCGACGTCAGAAATGCCAATTATCCAACCGCCAATTCCGGACGTGGCGGAATCGCCCGTGGGCATGTGGGAGATAAAGCTCCTGAGAGGTCGGCGCTGAAATCGTGTCTACCTTCGTTTAAACCGGTATGCCCGGCCTCGCGCCGCAATGGATCCACTCGCGCACGTCGATGTGCGGCTCGTGCTCCATCTCGCCAGAGATCAACGCCAACGGCGTTCAGCGCCCCACGTTTTTCCGCACGTTCAGATTATTTTGGGTGCGACCGGTAGAAAAAAGCATTTCATGCTGTGCCGTGGGGGAAAACTATGGTTGGACGCGCTGATACCGTACGTGAAGCTCACCCCCTGATGCGACAGCTTGGTCGGCCGCAATGCCAAACGCTTCGATGACGTCGGATTCATTAGCGCCTTCGGGAATCGTCACGACGTAGTTCGATTCGTCTATGGAAGCCGACCCGGAAGCTGCACAAGTTACCTTTATGTGCATGGGAGTAAAGATGCCGAACGTGATGAAGCTGACCAGCTGGTTGACAAAACTCAGCTCCGTCTCAACGATGGCCACCCCGTCCGGACATTCTGACGCAGCGTTGACCGTAGAGGGTGGGACAAGCCCATAGATCCAGCCGGTGGCGAACGGTTTGTCGATTACTACATTGCTGGGCGTCCGCCCCGTCGTTACTGTGGCATGATAGCAGCCCGCTGAGGCGAGAGCAGAAATGAGAAGAACTGTGCTGCAGAGGTATTTCATCGCGTGCAAGGTCTGGGTCTGGATCTGGGTCGAATCGCGTCAAGCTTAGGATATACTCGAGTAACGGTCAAGTAGTATTTCCTTTTTATTGTTGGCGCTCAGTGCGTCGCCGGCCATCCGCTGGAGAATGGCTCAGGCCGACCGAATTCAGTCAGTCATCAGTCCGCAGTTCTTGCGCCCTGCGGCGATGCTTCGCTGCGCGGCGCTCATGATGCATACGCCTCAGAACATCGGCGAGGAGGGCATGTGCTTGCCACGTCTCTTCCACATCGTTTGCCCGATCGAGGGTTCGCCTCGCGCCTTCGAAGTCGGAAAGCAGCGTCTGCAGGCGTGCCGTCGTAAGGTATGGTTCGATGAGAAACGGAAGCTCCTGCTGCCGGCACCGCGCGGCGACGAGGGCGTTTTCAAGATCACCGCGCCGGACCGAGTATGCTATGAGACTGCGGTTCGCTTCGTCCCAGCGCATTCGACCTGAGAACACGGCTTGAGCAAGGTGCTCCTGAAAGCTTTGTGGAGTGGGCAGCTGAACCGACCGCGACCGGGATGTAAACGGCCAGCGGGATTTCAGTGCGAGAATATGGTACATACCTACAAGCGAATCTACCTCCGTCAGCACGACGTCGCGTCCGAGCGAAGCTGACGATGACGCCTCGCCGGTTCGTTCCGCACCCTCCGGGGAAGCCGGGGTCGTCGTCTCGAGCATTCCGTTTTCCGCGAGGGCATGATAAAATGCGTCGGCAACGACCTGGTAGCCGTGCGGATACGGATGCACGTGATCGGTCATCAGTTCATTGCCGATAATGCGGTTCGGTGCGTGAGACGCCAACGACGTGCGGGCGTCGACCACGACCGCTCCGTAAGCTCCGGCGACTTCACGAATAAGGTCATTCACGTCCTCGGGCGCGCGAAATCGGAGTTCGTCAAAGTCTTTCGCCCTCGCGTACGCCTCCCGTGCCGCCTGAGCGCGATCCAGGCTGTCCAGAATCTGGGCCATGGCGTAGGCCGCGTCGGCCGACAATGAATCCTCACTACTCACGAACGGGGGTTGATCGCGCTCGTTTGACGCAATCGTGGACACGAACACCGGTATTTCATGCCGCTTGTAGAGGGCGAGAAGGCGCGATAGATTCTCCCGAAGCTGCAAGAGGCCTTCTCGATAGCGGTCGGATTTGTAGGGGATGGTACGCTCTCGCGCAAGGAGCTCCATTTGTCCCTGATCGGCCGAAGCCTCGATTCGGTTTATGAGGAGCATGGATTGAAGCAGATCTCGAAGCAACTGGACGGTACGGAATCGGAGTAGACGGAGATAGAGTCGAACCAGCCATCGTCTGCCCGAGATGTGCTCCGACGAGCCCGCGCCGAGGGCACCATAGTATTCATTATGGCCGGTATAGATGAGGACGGCGTCGGGCTGCTGCGCGATAATTTGCGGCGCCAGATCGAGAAGCGTGAACGAATTCACGGCGGCCATGCCTGTATTTACGACGTCGACGTGGCGGTCCGGAACGCTGCGTCGGATCCGATTCTCGAGAATATGGGGAAAGGTTGCGCCGTAGTAGAAAGGGAAGCCCGCGGCAGACGACCCGCCCTGCACGAACAGGCGGATGTCGCTCTCGTCAGACCGGGCCCGGAAGTAATCGGCCAGTATGGTCGGCGCATCCTGGTGCACGAAATACAGGCCGCCGATGTTGGGATTCGGATACAGGTACGATTCGTGTCCCGGAACAGGTAAGAAGAGATCGAAGGACGCTCCGTAATCACCAATCCGTAGACCCAGTTCACAAAGTCCTATCAAAAAGCAGGGTATCCCGACGACGAGGACCGTATACCAGAGCACGTATACAAATTGATGGAACTGCGGTGCATCGTGGATGCCGGAATCGTTCGTTGAACCGCCGCCTTGGCCGTTGGTCGCCATACGTTCATTCGTTTGCATGCCCTGGATCGTCGAAACAAGTTTCCGCCGGAACTGCAACGATTCTGTTATAGAGGTTTGCACAATCTGCGCAAACGTTTGCATTTAGCCTATGTAATTTGGATGATTCATGGCACATGCGTGGCTTTGATCTCTTCCGAGGGCGCCGAAAGCGGGCCTTTTTATGGCGTCCTTTGCGCAATCGTTTGTGCAGATGGTACACCATCTTCGCGCGCGACGAACGCATCTATTCTCAAGATGAAGCCCCGTAACGTCCGTACGATTCACGAGAGCTGTTGCACCGGAGGTGATGCCATTGCTTGTGAAGTGAACCACATCCACAATTCTGCGCGGTTGGTTAGCAACTTTGAGGATCATCCCCGGCGCACCTTACGACGTCTCCTTCTGGAAAACGGCTGCGCGCGAATTCCTACGTAGAGCGCTTAAATGCACGATCAGGAGGCCATGCATGTTCATCCATAATCTTTTACGCAACCTAAGCTTAGTTATACTAGCCACAGCCGTGTTCTTCGGCCTTTCATCCTGCGAAAGCGGTTCGGGCGACCTCGTGTCGTCCGACGGCGAACGAGAAGGCCGGGGGGTGGTCGCTTCAGACCATAACCCCGGACACGGTAGTGGGGGCGGTGGTGGTGGAGGAGGTGGAGGAGGCGGCGGCGAGACCGAGCCGCCGAACGTCACCAAGCCGATTTCCTTCTCCATCCTCGAGGACTACGACAAGGGCGATCCGGTTTCGGAGCTTGAGGCGGACTTCGCTCTCTTCAACGAGCTCGGCGTCGATACGTGGCGAGGGAGTTTCGGTTGGGACGACTATGAGCCCCAGCAGGATCAATTCGACACCGGATGGCTCGACACTTTTGCTTCGACGGCGGCCGGCTTCGGAATCAACCTGCGTCCTTACCTCGGCTACACCGCGCCATGGGCGGGGATCGGCGGTTCCGATGGCATCTACTGGAACGATCCGCCGGCCGACATCAACGACTGGATCGATTTCGTCGGCACGATCGCCGCTCAAATGAGCCAGCACAGCAACGTCCTTTCCTACGAATTCTACAACGAACAGAATGACGAATTCTGGTGGGAAGGCACGGTTGCTCAGTACAACGACGTGCTTCGCGAGGGAGCGATCGCGGCGCGCAATGCCCATCCGGGCGCGGAGGTTCTATTCGGGGGCCTGGTGTGGCCGGAATTCGAATGGATCGATGAGACGTGCAATACGCATCTCAACGCCCCGTACTTCGATATCGCATCGCACCACGAATATCCAGAAACGTGGAGCCGGAACAACGTAACCGTCGAGAATACGCTGGACACCCAATATCTCGATTTCTGGGTTCCGACCATAAACAACGACTGTGAAGGTGAGCCGATCTGGATCAACGAGATGGGGTTCGCAGCTCCCTGGGAAGACCATACGGAACAGGACCAGGCCGAATGGTGGGTACGCGCCTTTGCCACGTTCCTCGGAATCGACGGCGAGATCGAACACCTGGGCATCTATGAGATAAAGGACCTGCCTCAGGACTCAGAGGTCATCGGAGGCGACGCCAACTTCCATCTCGGCCTGACCTACGCCGACCGTACGAAGAAGCTAGCCTTCCATACGGTCAAAATGCTCGTCAGTCTCTTCGACGTCGGCACTATTACCGTCGCTCCGCAGGAGTTGTCTTCGACGACGGCGTCGGGAAACAAATCGAAGAACGATTATTTCGAGCACCTTTTTAAGCGACCTGACGGTGGACAGATCGTCATTGCTTACGACAAGAAGAACGACGTGACGGTCGATCTGACCGTCACCGACAACGGCACCTCTGCAACCGAGTACGCGCTGGACGGATCGTCCACGACGTTCGGGAGCTTTGACGGGACGACGCTGAGCGGCGTATCGTTGACCAATGGCACGCCGCGGGTTTTCCTGATTAATCCTTAAGTATGCATCTCTGCGCTGTGGGTGCCCCTCCGCCCGCAGCCGGGGACTGACAGGTAAAAGGCCGGGGACGTTCCACTGAGGAGCGCCCCGGCTGCTTGTCTCCTCCCATGATCTGATCGACGACAAAGCATGCGACGTGGCGAATGCCGTTGCGCCTCTCCGACTACGTTCCGGCATAGTGATCGTCGTCCAAGCGGTACGGCCGGCGACGGTTGTCAACACAGCTGTGGTTGCGTGCGCAAGTAGGGAATGACGCATCAGAAGTACCACAGAAGGTGACGTCGCATCGAATCGGCCGTCATGTTTTCGTCAACGGCGAGGCCGAGTATGGTGCGGCGGATAGCATCCGCAGGCTCTTCCGGGCCGTCATGGGGGAAAGCTGGGCGTATGCCGACTCCGGCGTCATTAAATTGGACGCGGCGTGTCGGTCGTGCTAGATTCGACGTGCCACTTCGCCATTTCCTCGCGCCCACACGTCAAAGAATGCCATTTTCCCCGGCCCAAGCGCTGACCGCCGCGCTCGTGCTGCTCTTCGCCGGCGCGATGCCGATCTCCCATTTTGGGACACCGGCACTCCTGACGCAAGCCGACAGCGACGGCGCCTCCATATTGATCTTCTCAAAAACCACCGGCTGGCGCCACAGCTCTATTCCCTTCGGAATCGAAGCCATTGAACACCTCGGCGTCGAGCACGGATTTACGCCCGTTTTCACCGAGGATGCTGCTTCCTTCAGAGAGGATTATCTGCGCGGGTTCCAGGCCGTCGTCTTCCTGAACACCACGCAGAACGTTCTCAACCCCGCGCAGCAGACGGCCTTCGAGCGCTATATCCAGGCCGGGGGCGGTTTTGTCGGTATTCATTCAGCCGCGGATACGGAGTACGAGTGGCCCTGGTACGGGAAGCTCGTCGGCGCGTGGTTCAAGAACCATCCGAATCACCCGAACGTGCGCACGGCCACGATCGATGTCGTCGATCGCACGCATCCGGCCACGGAGCATCTGCCCGAGCGCTGGGAGCGCGAAGACGAGTGGTACAGCTACCGCTCATTCTATCCGGGTATCAACGTGCTCGCGCAGCTCGACGAGGAGACGTACGACGGCGGCACCAACGGCAGCTATCACCCGATTGCGTGGTACCATGAATACGACGGAGGGCGGGCGTTCTACACCGGACTCGGCCATACCGACGAGTCGTTCGGCGAACCGCACTATCTTGAGCACCTGCTCGGCGGAATCCGATACGCGATGGGCGACGGCACGCCGCTCGATTACGCGAAGGCGTATTCGGTCGAAAAGCCGGAGGAGAACCGCTTCGAGAAGACGGTTCTCGTCAACGACCTTGACGTACCGATGGAGCTCGCCGTCGCTCCGGATGGACGCGTCTTTTACACCGAGCTGGACGGCACGCTCGCCGTCTACGACCCGGCCGGCGCTGAGGCCTCCGTCGTTCACGAGTTCGCCGTAACCAGGGCGGGCGGTTCGGGAGTCATCGGCGTGACGCTCGATCCGAGCTTCGCGGAAAACCGGTTTCTCTACGTTTATTACAGCCCGCCGGCCGAGACCGACCCGTTTGATTTTCGTCTTTCAAGGTTCACACTGACCGAGCAATCCACCCTCGATCTATCCACCGAATCTATCCTCCTCACCGTCCCGGTCTCTCGCAACAGCGGATCCCACCATGGGGGATCGCTCGCGTTCGACGCCGACGGCAACCTGATTCTCTCCACCGGCGACAGCACGAGTCCCTTCCCGGCCGACGGCTACGCCCCGCTCGACGAGCGTTCGGGCTACGAGCACGAGATTCTCGACGCGCAGCGCTCCGCCGGCAACACGAATGACCTGAAGGGAAAGATCCTGCGCATTCACCCCGAGCCGGACGGTTCCTATACGGTTCCCGAGGGAAATCTATTCCCGCGGGGGACCCCGCTCACGCGGCCCGAGATTTATGCGATGGGAGCGCGAAACCCGTACCGGATCGCGGTCAATCCCAAGACCGGCGCCGTATATTGGGGCGACATCGGGCCTGATGCCGGCGAGGACAGCGACGACGGCCGCGGGCCGCGCGGGTACGACGAGTTCAACGTGGCCAAGGAGCCCGGCTTTTTCGGATGGCCGTACTTTATCGGCAATAACCGGGCGTACGGCGACTGGAATTTCGAGACGGCCACCGCCGGACCTCGCTTCGATCCCGCCGCCCCCGTCAACGAATCTCGCAATAATACCGGACTACGCGAACTGCCCCCGGCGCAGCCACCCTTCATCTGGTATCCGTATGCCGCGTACGACGCGTTTCCGGAGCTCGGGGAGGGAGGCCGCAGCGCGATGGCCGGTGCATTCTACACCTTCGATCCTTCGATCGCGGTCCCCGGCGCATTTCCCGAATACTATGACGGCGCGTTGTTCGTATTTGAGTGGATGCGAAACGTCGTGCTGGCCATCCGGATGGACGAGAACGACAACTATCTGCAGAATGAGCCCTTTATGGTCTCGAACGGCGACTTCCGGAGGCCGATCGATCTCACGTTCGGCCCGGACGGCGCGATGTACATGCTCGAGTACGGCTCTATCTACGGCGTTGACAACGAGGACGCTCGTCTCGTGAAGATCACCTACAACGCCGGCAACCGCGCTCCCGTCGCGACGGCGCGTATCCGGGATGCTAAGGCGGATTCGCTGGCGCAGGCTCGGTCGTGGCTGACTTCGGATCGGCGCTACCATGCGAAAGTGATTCGGGAGATGGCGGGCGCAGCGCCGCTCGAGGTGTCCTTCGCGGGAAGCGCCCGGGATCCTGACGACGACGATACGCTCAGGTTCGAATGGCTCTTCGACGGCGAGACGGTCGAGGCAACGCGGTCGAACGCCAGGCACGTGTATACGGAGCCTGGTTCCTACAACGCCGTGCTTCGCGTACGGGATCGATCCGGTGAATGGGGGAGCGACACGCTACTTATTCGCGTCGGGAATGAGGCGCCTGAGGTCTCGATTGAAACGCCGCGAAACAGGTCGTTCTTCTGGGAGGGCGAGGTATTCGACTACACCGTCTCCGTCACCGATCCGGAGGATATAGACGTCGATCCATCGGACGTCTTGGTCGAGTATGCGTACTTCAGGCAACCGGGTGCGCTGCAGCGGGAGGTAGGCGGTGACCGCCTGCTGACTCCGGCTACTCCCGTGCGCAGCTGGGGCGAAACCCTGATTGCCGGGAGTGATTGCCAGGCCTGCCATACTGTGGATGGCGCCTCCATCGGCCCCTCCTTCACGCAGATCGCCGCGCGCTATCAGACCGACGACGACGCCCTCGCCATCCTCGCCGGCAAGATCATTGAGGGAGGCGGCGGCAACTGGGGCGACGTCGCCATGAGCGCCCATCCGCAGTTGACGCAGCAAGAGGCGGAGGAGATCGTCCGATACATTTTCTCATTGACCGACAGCCCGCGCGGCTTTTCGCCGCTGCCGGTCGAGGGGCGTCTGCCGCTAATGGAACACACCGACGACGAACCCCACGGCCGCTATGTTCTTCGCGCCCGATACACCGACCGCGGCGCTCTGGGAGCCGGCCCCGTGACCGGCGAGGACGTCATCACGCTTCGCCCGGCAACGGTCCGCTCCGTCTTCGCCGACGAACACACCGGATTCCCACGCTGGGGCAACAACATCTCGGGCGGCAAACACAAGTCGCACGTCATGCTGAGGAACGTCGACTTTGCCGATGTCACGGGCTTCACCTTCGATTATGATGCCTGGGGCTCGGCGGGTGAGATCGAGGTCCGTATCGACTCCTATGCCGGCCCCGTCGTCGTCCGCACCCCGTACGCGCTTGGCGAAGACGCCCGGGCGCATGCGAAACTGAATACTCGCTTGGAGGGTGAGCACGACGTGTACTTCATCGTCCGTCAACCCGAGCCGCCGGACGCGGAGGTGATGACCCTGAAGGCGGTGACGTTTGAGCGAGAGTAGTTTTTCAGATCGCCGACAGCGCGTTTCCAGTCTTCCCGATACCCGCCCGGGTACATACAACCGGCCGTCGTGAGTCGTAGGTCGCTCGTTGTTTCAACGCCGGTATGCGGCGGAAACGTCTGCGAGGAGACATTTCTCAGGGGCATGATACTTTTCGCACCTGTTTTGCGAGAGTATGGACATGACCGCGTGGGGCGTACCGGTCATCCCCCCTTGCTACTCATCTGAATGTCTCCAGCTATGAAATCGCTCTATCGAACCGTACCGGTCCTTCTGTTCACGCTCCTCGTGATTGCCTGGACCATGATGGCCTCGGCCCCGGCCCCGGCACCGACGGCCGCAGCTGAAAATGGTGCGCCCGGGATCGAGGAGGCACTGGACTGCACACAGAATGGGACGGTTACCGTCCGAAACGACTTTGATCTGGTATCCGCTGTGTACGTCTACGCAGGTCACGAGGAAACGGCCGTACGCACCGTACCTTATGGTCCCTTCTGGACGTTTTCGAACCCGGAATCCTACCGGCGGGCCGGTGCCGAGCTGATCTTGACCTGGGAACTGAGGCGCTCGCTGCGGGGCAGCGCGTGCGGCAATCAGATCATGGCCGCCGCAAACAATTCGGATGCCTGGTATACGCAGGTCCGATTCGTCAGCCCGTACCAGGCTTTCAACGGAGCCGATCTCGTACAGGGATACTTAATCCAGAAACGTGTACCTCTGGGCAACCTCCAGCCATCCGGTCTGCAGGGATTTCAGCCTCCCGGGATGGGCCCGCTGGGCGATAACGCTTACCGGATGCAGTTCGGCGTCGTCTACCAGGCCGCTCCGACGTACATGACGTACCAGAATCCCACGGACCAGACGATTGTGCTCGCAGCCGGCAGTCAGCAGGGAGGTGGTGGAACGGGAGGGAGAGATAGGCCGGGGACACGCGACCCTGATATCTTGCGCTGGACCACTCCCATTACCGCGGAAACGCTGGGCCAGACACCGGCCGACTACCTCAATGGCAAGACGATCTCCGACATCGTAAACAGCCGCGCCGTTGGCCGTCCCGACAATCAACTTTGCAGCACCTGCCACCATTCGGCTGCGAGCTTCAAATACCGGCCTCCGGTCGCCACGTCGGGAAGTCGCGGCATCACCCAGGAAATCACGCCCGCCCTGCTGATCTCTCGGGAAGGAGAGCGCATCAGCTACTCGTGGAACGGTACCACGTCGAGCCAACCCCCCATCGTGGATTACTTCGTACAGACCCCGTTCGGCAAACCGGTCGAACTCGAAGCCGCATTCCTGAAGTGGCTGTCCGACGGCGGGCTGGAGTAGGGGCCCGGATATTGAACGCCGCCTTCATGATGGAGTCGGACGGGGTACGTCGTAGCAAAGCTCGCCGTACGCCGTCGTCGACCGCAGCCGAAGAGGGGGTATCGTGATCGCGCGCACCCCACGGATGAAGTTCGAATAACTTCCACCTTCCGTCTCGCCGAACTGGAACAGGCGTTCCAGCGAGTGCTGTGGATCGGCGATGAAGCCCTTGCTGCGTAGGACGAGGTGGCCGCGATGACAGTCATTCGCAGATCACGATCGCCTGACAACGGGGCAAGTACGGCACCGTGCCGCGTGTCGACAGGTGCTGCCGCAGCGCGTTGCGCCAGTGGCGCCGCGTCGCGGCTCGCGGTCGGCCAAATTGATTTCTCCCGCCAAATGCCGATACGTGGAGAAACGGAGGAAAAAGCATGCACCTCGTTTCGATCGTCATTCCGGTCTACAACGCTGAGGCGTTCGTGGGCGAGGCTGTCGCCTCGGCCCTCGGGCAGACCTATGACCCGATCGAAGTCATTGCCGTCGACGACGGATCGCCGGACCGAAGCATCGACGTGCTGCAGGGCTTCGACGACCGCCGGCTTCGGATCGTCAGGCAGCCGAATGGAGGGCTGGCGGCAGCGAGAAACGCCGGTATCCGGGAGGCCCGCGGAGAGTTCATCGCGCTCCTCGACGCGGACGACATCTATGAGCCTGAAAAGGTCGCGCGCCACATATCGCATTTCAGCGAGGAGCCCTCTCTGGGCGTCAGCTTCAGCCATTCGACGCTGATCGACGTGAGCGGCCGGCCGCTCAACAAGGCTCAGACGCCCAGGCCCGGGTCCGTCACGCCGGAGCGACTGCTGCTCGGCAATCCACTTTCGAACGGATCTACCGCGGTCATCCGCAGGCGCGTGCTCGACGATGTAGCCGCGTATCACGATGCACTCCCCAAATATTTCGACGAATCGCTGCGACGAGCGCGGGGCGTGGAGGACCTTGACTGCTGGCTGCGAATCGCCCTCGAAACGAATTGGCTGATATCGTGCCTGCCGGAGGCGCTCACGCGCTATCGTCTGAATCCCGCGGGACTCTCCGTTGACGGAGCGCAGATGATGCGGTCGTGGGAACGAGTCATCGACCGCGCTAAGACGTATGCACCCGATGTCGTTGCACGTTACGAAAAGCCGGCACGCGCGAGAATGCTTCGCTATCTCGCCGGACGATCGATTCGAGCCGGACGCTCGAGCGAGGCGTTGGCGATGATGGCCCAGGCCCTCACCACCGATCCTGCCATTTTGTGGCAGCAGGCGCGGCCGACATGGAAGACGCTGCTTGCCGTCTCGGCGGGAGTAGCCATGCCGGCAGGGCTAACGGAGAACTTGCTCCGAATCGCGGTCGGTCGCTAGGCAGCGACAGATTTCGACGGTTTGAAGGGAAGACGCCCGAGTTTTTTTGCAAAGCGCTCGATGGTGTCGGCGCCCTCGATCTCGACGCGGGGAAGCGCCAGCATCGAATTCCGCAACCCGGCACGGCTCCGTCTAGCGGTAACCCCATAGTCGTACCCTCCGGCTGCCGCCGAGAGATGTACGAACGGTGAGGAGTATCCGTACGGGTAGGCCACGGAGCGGACGGCGCTTCCCAGCCGATCTTCCAGTTCGCGCTTGCTGCGCTTCAAATCATGGTAGGCGTCGATCGGATTGATCGCCGTCAGCGATCGGTGCGTCGCCGTGTGAGAGCCGACATCGACCCCTTCGGCGTTGAGCGCCCGAAGGTCGCTCCAGCCGAGCAGAGGCAGGCGGTCGCCGAAATGATGGTCCCACGTGTTCGATCCGCCGACGTGGTTGCTTACGACGAATAACGTGGCGTCGAATCCGTACTTCCTAAGCAGCGGCCACGCCTCGTCCGCAAAATCGACAAATCCGTCGTCGAACGTCAGCATGACGGCGCCGGCTGGAATCGGCGTTCCAAATTCCACGTATCCTCGCCATTGTTTAAACGTCGTCGAATGGAATCCGTGATCGCGAAGAAAGCGCAGCTGTTCTTCGAACGCCTTTGGCATCACGCGCCATGGAGCAAGCTCGTCGGCGCCGGTCGACGCGATTCGGTGGTACATCAAAATCGGCAGTCTCTCCGTCATCCCGTTCCAGAAGATCTGCTCTTCAACTTCGGTGGGAAGAGGGCTGTGATGGTTCGCACGCACAATTACAGGAGCAGTCACGGTCGCGAGAGATGACGCCTGACGGCGGAAGAGCTGGATTCGGTAGAGTGGAGTCCGTACTTCCCGCAAAAATTCGAGACCGTCGACGGCAGCATGCGCCTCGCCGATGCCTTTGCCGCCGAAGCGGTGCTCCCAGCCGAACCCCGGCGCCGCCGGATCGTCGATGACGACGTTGGCGTGCGCCATGAGAAGGTGGCCGCCCGGGTTCAGCGCCTTCTTGAACTTGCGCGCAACCGCCCCCAGCTGCCGGTGCGTACCGATGTAGTAGAGGGACTCGCTGCAAACGATAAGATCGAAGGTGCCCGGTATCTCGTCGCGCACGAAATCGAGCGTTTCGTAGGTGATGTTGTGGAAATCGGCACAACGCCGCGCGGTTCGGTCTACGGCTACGGATGAAATGTCCGTCGCGAGCAAATGGCCGACGCACGGCGCCAGTTGCACGGAAAAGTGCCCTTCCGCGCAGGCGAGCTCGAGCGCCGATCGAATCGGTCCATTCGGAAGAAGCTCGAGGGTCTGTTCATACTTAAGCCGCTCGTATGCATTGGT
Source organism: uncultured Rhodothermales bacterium (assembly GCA_964487555.1). Classification (GTDB taxonomy): domain Bacteria; phylum Bacteroidota; class Rhodothermia; order Rhodothermales; family VXPQ01; genus CAZART01. Next base: position 19,398 of record CAZART010000038.1, on the reverse strand, counting down.
GTAATCCCATGGATCCTCCTGGCCGGAGAAGAGCGCCTCGAACTCCGCACGCGTCCGCGATCCAGGCGTCGCTGCCTTCACGAGGCGCAGCGTACGGCGAATGGCAGGAGAAACTCTGGCTGCCATGCGAACGAAGCGCGCGGCCGCTTCCTTCAGCGATCGAGGCGACGTGACAAAGCGCTTCGCTCTCAGCACGTCAATGACGATGGAAGCCAAAGCGCCGGCCAACCGATGCGAGGTCCCGAGCGGCGCCATGTGCATTCGGAGCAGCAGCGGCATGTAGGCCATGGCCTCGTCCGCGAGGCCTCGCCGTCCGAGAAGACATTCGAGATTCTTGAAGAACGTCTCGGCGATTTTCACGGACCGTCGGGTCACGGAAGGCCAATTCCGCATGGGCTCCCCGGATCCGAAGAGGAGCGACTGTACGAAGCAGCCGGCCGCATAAACCGCGTCGATGGGTTCGGCGTCGTCCGGCAGATGTTCGAGGAGCATGGTCGGATGGATTCCGGCCGCGGCGGACAGGCCCGCGCAGGTGACGACGACGTACTGCGTCCGACGCGGCAGCTCGCCGGCAGGTAGGCCGTCCGGCCACGGCGCTGCCGAAACGCGCGCGTCCGCAGTATACGCCTGACGGAGGACGCGAAGGCTGTCCGCCAGCATCTGCGTCCCATCCGTTGAGGCCGAACGAGCTCGAATCCGGTACAGCGCGACCGTCTCATCGACCGCTTCGAAGACGGCACCTGCTCGCGCGACGCGCTGCCAGAGATCCCAATCCTCACAGGTCGTCAGGGTTGGGTCGAAAGCGCCCACAGAGATGACCAGATCCTTCTTCAATAGGAATGAATGCAGCGCGAAGCGGCAGGCGAGGGCGTGATAGGGAAAAAGCATTCCGGAACGCGTCGCGTCGAGTCCGAAGGCGGGAAATCCATCAGGTGTGAGATAGGTCCACCCGCCGTAGGCGACATCCACACCCGGCTTCTCCGCCGCGAGCGCGAGATGCGCCAGGGCCTGCGGTGCAAGCCAGTCGTCGGCGTCGAGAAACAGAACCCACGGATGCGCCGCGCGGGCAAGTCCAGCATTGCGTGCGACGGAGACACCATGATTGGCCTGACTGTGCAGTCGCACGCGGCGATCCCGCAAGCTGTACGAGCGCACGATCTCTGCCGTCCGGTCCGTGGAGCCGTCGTCGACCACGACGGCTTCCCACGCATCGAACTCCTGTGCGAGCACCGAGTCCAGTGTTTCTCCAATGGTTGCTTCCGCGTTGTGAGCGGCAACGATGATCGTCAGATAGTTGGCCATGGGATTTTTACGGGTTATGCCTCGAGGAGAGACGTAGATACCAGACGACACCGGCGACACAGCCCCCCATCTCCGAGAGAAGCTCCCGAAGCGAAATAGGGGAGGTCCCCAGGAGAAGTCGCAAGGATGTCTTCGCATACCAGGCCGGCGCGGTGCGGAGGAAGCGGAGAAGGGACGCCGGCCTTCGGCGCTCGAAGGCCGCGAGCATATGGGCGACGGTACACCCGCGCATGTACGTATGCAGCTGCCGTCGGAGGGCGTCATCATCCGATCGGTGTTCGTGGAAGACGACGGCTTCCGGATTGTAGACGCAGACGCCCCCGGCTTCCAGCACGCGTTCGAAGAAGTTTGTATCCTCGCTGCACCCCGCCGCTCCCGCGCCGAGCCGCTCGTCGAAGCCGCCAAGGCTCACGAACGTGCTCCGGCGCACGGCCATATTGCCGGATCCGCCCAGCTTCCACGTCGCGTCGACGCGTCCTTCGAACCTCCGGGCTTCGTATCCGCGGTTGAAGCTGAATCGGCGTTCGAACCGGATCTGCGCCGATGTTTCCAGCGCCAGGGGCAGAACGAGGCCGGTCACGACGTCGACGGATTCATCGGCGAATGCGCCGCGGATGCTATGCATCCAGTGCGGATCGACCACTTCGTCGTCGTCCAGGAAAGCTATTATGTTGCCCGACGATTGAAGCGCACCCGCGTTGCGCGCACGACTGGCTCCCTTCCGGCGTTCGTACGCGTAGCGAAACGCATGGCGGCCGGCGAGTGCGCGGGCGTCACCGGCGTCGGAACCGTTCTCGATCACGATGACTTCGTCGGGTGGATCGAGAAGGCGTGCCACGGAGTAGAGGCACCGCTCGAGTGCCGAGTCGCGGCCGCAGGTCGGAATGACGAGGCTTACGGTTGGATTATGCGGCATGGGTGCGCACCTCATCCGCCGTAGGAGCCGAGTCCAATTCGAATAGATGCGCGAAGAGGCTTCGCCGCGAAGAAAGCTCGTCCAGGGATCCGGACTCTACGATCCCTCCGGCGGAGACGACGACGATGTGATCGGCGCTTCGGATCGTGGAGAGGCGGTGCGCGACAAGGAGAATGGTCCGACCTTTGCGAAGCGTCCGCAAGGAGCGATGGATCATCGTATCGCTCACTTCATCGAGGCCGTTGGTGGCCTCGTCGAGGACGAGAACGGACGGATTTCTCAGAAGCGCACGGGCAAGCGCGATCCGCTGGCGCTGGCCGGTAGAGAGGCTCCGTCCCATGTCGGCCACGCGGGTATCGTATCCCTGTGGCAGCGCCGCGATGAAGTCGTGGGCCTCGGCAAGCCTTGCCGCCTCGACCACGGCGCCACGTGATGCGTCAAACCGGCCGCAGAGGATGTTCTCGTAGATGGTCGTGTCAAAGAGGTACGCATCGTGTGAGACGATGGCGACACGTCGGCGCACGGGGTCGTCCCAGCCGCATCCGACCGGATCCCCGTCTACCATTATTCGGCCGGAGGTCGGCTCGTACAACCCTGCCAGCAGATGAACCAGCGTCGACTTGCCGGCGCCCGAGGAACCTACGATCGCCGTCATCGAGCCCGGTTCGATCATCAGGTCCATGTTATCGATGACGCGCGGCTCGCCCTCATCATAGGCGAACGACACATGCTCAAACCGAACCATGCCACGTCCTGCAGAAGCTGCGTGCGACGGTCGACGCCGGAGGCTCGAGTCGTCGGGAGCGACATCGGCGCCGAGGCAGCAAAGCACGTTCTCAACGGAAGGCAGCGCCGCCTCGACGTCGGTACGCGCATGGTCGAGCTGCTTCACCTGTGGATGGATTCGATACAGGATGAAGACAAACGTCAGGATCGCCGCGAAATCAACCTCGCCCCGCGTGCTCAAGAAGAGAATCCCGACGAGCAGACCGGCGACCAGGAGCTCCGACACGGGATGAATCACACCATCGAGTGCCAGCTTCCGGAGATAGGATCGCGAAACCGCCGACGATGCCTGCTCGAACGCGCTCGCCTGCGCGCGCTCCAGACTGAAAACGCGGATCGTCTTCATCCCCAGTATGATTTCCATGACCCGCTGGGCGAAGCTCTCATCCGCGTGAACGACCGTCCTGGCCATGCCCTCCACCCGGCGTGTAATTAGGTAGATGAAGGCGGATATCAGGACGAGCGCTATGGACACAATGACCGTCATCCGCCACGAGATGAACAGGAGAATGGCGAAGAAGACGCCGATCGTGAGCAGGTGGATCGCGCACTGAACCATCGCGAGGATCGCCGCGCTCGTCTTCCACGTCTCGTTCTCTATCGTGTTGAGGAGTACACCGGCCTCCGTCCGCTGAAACCGGGCGAACGGTGCCGTCAGATAGTTCGACATCACCCGGGAGCGAAATGTGCGGAGAAGACGCACGTCCGTCCACACGCTCAGCACGCGGGTGCCGTACTGAAGGAGGTTCTTGATGAGCACCGCCGCGAAAATGAGCATGCAGATCACGACGAGCCGCTCAGTCGCTTCGCCGGTCGGCAGGACGACGTTCATGACCTTGCTCAATCGTCCTGAGCCGAGGTCCGACGTCCCTTCCGAGGCGGCGTGAAACAGGGGGAAAAAGAGACTGATGCCCACGCCTTCAGACAGGGCGGCGAGGAAGCCGAGTCCTATCATCGCGAAAAGACGCCTCCGGCAGTCGCCAGCCAGGCACAAAGCCTGTTTGAGAGTCTCGATAGACTTCATGGGAGACTCACGTACGTCCGCGATGTCTCAGCCGTCCCATAGGCGGGAGTTTCTCCACGAATGGGAAGGGCCGCGCTTTCTGCAGCCGCTTCAGACGAAATGCGAAAAACTGCCGCCAGATTCTCGGGAATGCGTAGCGCGGAGAGAGAACGGCCGACGCGAACGCGTACATGCAGGCGCTCGGCAGAAGGCGCTGCCCATATCGGATTGCCGCCACGTGATAACAATACTGGAACAGGCAGGTGTATGCATTCAGGACGCGGAGGTGCACAGGTCGGCGCGTGGAATACTCGAGATAGGTCCGAAGGTCGAGGCGGCGTTGATTCGTGGCCGCGCAATACCGACGCTCCGCGACGAACCTCGACAGGAGGTGCATGCGCCCGTAGTTCCGCATCGCGTTGCACTCCGGGTGAATCCGGCGCATGACGAGTGGATCGGGCAACGCCACGATGGGGCCGACGTCCGATAGTCGATCGAAAAGATCCAGATCCTCGCTCGTGTCGAAGGCCTCGTCGTAGCCGTCAATTTGCAGGAGCGCCGACCTCTTGATCAGCGCGGATGAATGCACGATCAGAATCGGCCGAAGCCTTCCTCGTCTCGCTTCGAAACTCGAAATGGACGTCGGGCCCGTCTCGGAAATGCTCAAGACCTTGCCCGCCGCGTCGATGTGGTGGGCGTAACTCCCCCAAGCGACAACCTCGTTGTTCGTCTCGGCCGCTCGCAGCTGGACGGCGAGGCGCTGCGGAGCGGCAACGTCATCCGCGTGCATAACGGCGATCCAGGCGTAGCGTGTCGCGCGGATGCCCAGGTTCATTGCAGCGCTAATGCCTGCGCGACGCATACGGATGACCGTCATGCGCGCATCTTTTTCCGCCCACTCTCGAGCGATCTCCTCCGTCCGGTCGGTCGCGCCGTCGACCACCACTACGAACTCGAGGCGCCGGTGAGTCTGGTTGAGGATGCTCTCGATGGCGGCGCCGATAAAGCATTCGGCGTTGTAGGCGGGCATGACGACGCTGACTCCGCACGCCGTGGTGCGACACTGTTCTGAGCGCGACGCAGGTCCGGCCGACGGTACGGCGGGTGAGGTGTGTTGTGGATACATGCCTTGCTCGAGCGGTCGCATGCGGGGAGTCTCGATTGATTTTCCCAAAAGGCGCAGGCACCGACTTCTGCAAACATGATGCCGTCTCGGAGTGATGACGCTCCCGAACTGGGCAGCAATGAGACCGTGATGCCTAATAGTACGTTTGCCGTTCCTTGCCGACGGCTACGTGAATGCCGGCCGAGATTTCGGCTGCGGGGACAGGATCTGTGTAGAAACGGATAAGAACGAACAGCGGGCGATCCAGGTCGAACGTCTTCGTTCCTTCCGCAATGCCGCCGCCGGACTCGACAGTCCCGGAGGGGGACTGTCGAGCGGCTCGTGGAAGGGGAGCAAGTTCGGGCTCGTAGAAGGTGAGCAAGGTCGGAGGAAGGCGAAACACCGGATCGATAGCGTAGGTACCGAGACGGCAACCCTAGAACGTGCACGGCCATGACGTCCGATCCGCGAATCCACCTACTCGTCCAAAATCTCTGCCATGCGTTCGACCAGCGCTCGTGGCACGGGCCCAACCTGATGGGATCCATCCGCGGCCTGAAGCCCGAAGAAGCGGCCTGGCGCCCCCAACCGGAGCGCCACAACATCTGGGAATACGTCGTCCACGCGGCGTACTGGAAGTACCGGGTCGTCCGGCTGCTCGACGACGGCGTCACCGAGTCCTTCACCCTTCCCGGATCGAATTTCTTTGAACGTCCTGTCGAACGCACGAAGACCGCGCTGAAGCAGGACGTAGGGATTCTCAAGGATTGGCACCAGCGGCTCCTCGCCACCGTCGAATCCATCGATTCCGCCACCCTCACGGAACCGGTTGGGCACAGTGAGTTCGACCGACTCGCACTGATTTTGGGCGCGGCTGCGCACGACTTGTATCATGCAGGGCAGATACGTTTGATCAGGAGGATGTGGGGTCAGGTGAAATGAGAGCGTAGAGGGCTCACGCTGCAGGAGCTCGGGATGCCTCAGCCCGAGAATTTTTCGTTCGCCGACGCCTGCCGGACATCGGAATCAATCGTCGCATGACGGCCCGGAAAATTTCCAACGTAACGCTCGCCGTCTTCGAATACCGCCGCCGGGGTTTCACGTGGCGTTTCGCTAGATCCGATATCGCCCAATCCGTCCGGATCTCGCATCCAAGTAGTTAGTGAAAGCGGTGACGGGGACCGATCTGGTCGCCGTAGCGTGCTCGTCCGAAGCATTTGACACCCATCTTTCCCGGTCCCGG
>CAZART010000038.1:0-12943 GCA_964487555.1 uncultured Rhodothermales bacterium | reverse complement strand
GGTCGCCGTAGCGTGCTCGTCCGAAGCATTTGACACCCATCTTTCCCGGTCCCGGCCCCGGTAACGTGCCGCACGTATTTCGTCGCGAGACATCGACGTGGCCCCTTTGCGGGGAGCGGTACATGCGGCTTTCACTGGTCATTGCGGTACTCAGCTTCTGCATCGGTAGCGTGCACGCCCAGCAGTACGCCTTCCGCCACTACGGCGCTCTATGGATAGCCCATGAGACCGGGCTGACGACGCTCGATGACGAGCGCGTCGTGACGTTTCCGCTCGTGCTTGACGCGGGCCACGTGGAATACGTGAACGGAATGGCCGGCGAGCCGGCGCGCGGCGTGCTGTGCGCCGTGTAGACTTCGAGACCGGGGGACTAGTAATATGTTGGCTGTCGCGTGCTGAATCCGATTCGTTCACGATCACCCTCGTTCCTACCAACAACGCCGGACTCGACAGCCCCGAAGACGGGACTGTCGAGCGGCTGCCGTTGCGCCTGTCGTGAGTTCTATCTCCCGCTTCGGTCGGATGCGTCGTATGCGATCCAACCGTGGGTGATTTCAAGGGACGTTGTGCCCGTGAACAAGGCCGCCTCGCCGACGACGTGCGCCTCTCCTGACGCGTTCGCAAAGCGACCGGTCCCGCCGACGAACGTCAGGACGGCGAAAAAGCTCACCAGTCCCGGTCCGGTAGGCGTGCCGGTGCCCGTGCCGATGGCGCGCAGAATGTCTCCGTTCGCCGCCGTGAATGCCGCCTCAGTTGTCGTCTGCGTGCCGGCTAGAAAGTTGATTTCCTTCACCGAGTAGAATTGGGCTCGGCCAAGGTGTGTCAGGCGGCACGTACCCGTGTCAATCTGATTGAATACGGGTGGCGGCGGTAGTGAGGGTGGATCGAACGTCATCTCGCAATCGCCCTTGAACGGGCGCTGAACGACTTTGTGCAGCGCTGGGGCTGCATCTTCTAGCGGCGGCGCAGCAGCGTCGACAGACGCCAGCGGCTGATCCGCGCAGCCTGCAAAAGCGAGAGCGAAAAGTAGCGCCGGAATCACTGCAAGTGCATGTGGTGTTTTCATGAACGACCTCTATATTGTCGAGTTCTGGATTTGGGCGGGGTGAACTACGCACCATAGGTTCGCCGTCCCCCTTGCCCGATGCGGTTTGCACTTGTGAATATCCTCGGTCGCAGTTAATCCGCTCTCAACCCCGGCTCAATTGTGTATCATTAGGGCCATTTTTCGGTCAAGAGATCGATTATGTACCGGCTACAAACCTTCGGCGGTCTAGCGATCGAGCGAAACGGCACCTTGCTGGATCAAGTCGGGGCGCACCGAAAGGCGCTGAGCCTGCTGGCCGTCCTCGCCGCTCGCGGCACCATAGGACGGGAGCAGCTTGTGGCGATGCTCTGGCCGGACAGCGACGCAGCCAGAGCCAAGGGTTCATTGAACCAGGCCATTCACCTGCTTCGGCGCCAACTAGATACGCCGGATCTTCTGCTCGGTACGGTTGAGCTTCGCCTTAATCCGGAACGCATCGAAAGTGACGTCGGCCTCTTTTCACGGGCACTGGCAGAGGGGAACCCCGCAGCGGCAGTCCGTCACTACCGCGGATCTTTTCTCGACGGGGTCCACGTTTTTGGCACGCCGGATTTCGAGGGATGGGTTGAGGCCCAGCGGGCGGACCTGGAGCAGCGGTACATGGGCGCGCTAGGGCAACTCGCCCGTACGGCCGAAGCGCAGGCGGAATATGCAGAAGCGGCGGAGTGGTGGCGACGGCTCCAGAGCACCGACCCGCCTAACAGTCGCGTTGCCGTGAGTCTGATGCTTGCCCTCGAGTCGGCCGGGGATAGAGCGGCGGCCCTTCAACACGCCTGGCGACATGAGGCGCTCCTTCGCGACGAATGGGGGATGGCACCTGATCCCGCCTTTCTCGCGGTCGCCGGCCGTCTCCAATCGTCTGATCCTGGTCGGGCGCCGACCCGCGGGTCTAGTGTCTTGCCCGGCCGTAACGACCGGGTGCCAGCGCCTGGGACGAAGAAGCATGATTCCGATGCCGATACGTCCGTCGGCATGCCTGAGGACACGGCCGAAACGACTAAGCGCCCAGGCATGCGACGTCCGGCGCTACTCGCATTCGCCGTGATTATCGGTATCGGAGGAGGGGTCGCAGCGCTTATCGGCGTGGGCGGGCGGGGCATCTCTGAGAGGTCGACGGAGCGTGACGGTCGGGCGCCTTTCACGGCGGCGCCTATGATCCCGACACCCGCTCGCGGCTCCATCGCTGTTCTACCGTTCATCGATCTGAGCCCGGAGGGAGACCAGGAATACTTCAGCGATGGCATGACCGAGGAACTCATCACCACGCTTTCCATGGTGGATGGCCTCAAGGTGGCCGGCCGCACGTCCGCGTTCCAATTCAAAGGAAGCAACCCCGATATCCGCGAAGTGCGGGAAAGGCTGAGAGTGTCGCACGTGCTCGAAGGAAGTGTGAGAAAAGCGGGGGACCAGCTTCGAATAACCGCTCAACTGATCAATACGGACGATGGATACCACATCTGGGCCGAGACGTACGAGCGTAATCTGAGCGATGTCTTCGCCGTCCAGGAGGAAATCAGCCGCGCCATAGTGGAGGCGCTGCAGGTAAAGTTTGGTTCGGGTGCGGACGCCCCCCTCTTCGCGGTGCCGACAGGGGATACGGATGCCTACGAGCTGTATTTAAAGGGACTGCACTTCCTCAACCGCCTGCAGATCCAACAGGCCATCGAGCACCTCGCGGCGGCGATCGAAATGGACGCGCAGTTCGCCCGTGCCTACGCGGCGCTGGCCGTAGCATACGCGGTACCGGCAGCGTACAGCGATCTTTCACCTGTCGACTCACGCGGCCGGGGGATCGCCGCGGCGGAAGCCGCACTTCGCATTGATCCTCTTCTGGCCGATGCTCATTCAGCGATGGGGTGGCTGGAGATGATCGGCTTTCACTGGGATGAAGCCGAGCGCGCCCTCCGCCGCGCCATTGAGATCGACCCCCGCTCCCCTCGCGCGCGGTTCTACTATGCGCTTTTCCTGCACCGGCGAGGCCAATTGGATGACGCCTTCGCGCAGATTCGGCATGCCCGTGAGCTGGACCCGCTCTCGTTGCCGATCAATTCGATCTATGGTTTGATTCTCGGCGACCTGGGGTTTGCAGACCAGGCGGTCGCGCACCTCGAGGCCACCCTCGAGCTGGATCCCTCGTTCCCGATCGCTCATACGCTGCTGGGCCACATACACATGGGCACCGGCCGAACCGAAGAAGCGATTCGCCACTACGAGCGCGTAGCTGAGATCGTCTCCAACTCCTTCTACACCGGATTCCTCGGCCACGCGTATGCACGTGCCGGCCGAACCTCTGATGCGCGCCTCCTGCTTTCGGATCTAATGGCGCGTTCCGAGCGAGGCGAGTACGTCTCTCCGGGTGCGATCGGCTGGATTCTTCTCGGCCTTGGCGAGCTGGACGACGGGTTTCGCTGGCTGGAGAGAGCGGCGGTGGAGCGCGACGTCTTTCTCGCCATCTATGGCGTTCTGACGAACAAGTACCTCGCCGAGACCTTCCAAGATGATCCGCGCTTCGACCGTATACGTACGAGCATCGGCCTCCCGCCGTGAGCGCCGATTCAATTTCATGGGTCGCGATCCGTTGCGGAGCTTGTCCGAATTGCAGAACAGGAGCGGTCTGTTCGGGGCGCGGGAGTTTTGCCCGTCGAGTCGTTCCGCAAAGGGCCCGCAGGTGGCAGCGCGATCTCGCCGAGGTGGTCGGGGCTTTGGGGGTGAATCGGGAAGAACGGTCGTGAACCTCGCAGTTCCCGGCCGGCGTGCCGTGCATCGGCTCTGTCGATTGCCGTGGCCGCGTTGCAGAGCTTGACGAGGCACGTCGTAGCGCAGCTCAATCGTGACGATCACCCCCATCGCGAGCGCACCCCACGTCCCGGATGAAATTCGCATAATCGCCGCCTTCCGTTTTCGCCGAAGTGAAACAACCAATCGAGCGAATGCTACGGATCGGCGATGAAGCCGTACAGGGCTGAGGTGGTGTAGTATTACGCCTTCATGCGTCGGAGGGGAGTCAGGTGGCTTCGCCCTACGAACCTGGGAAGGGCTATCTGACCGTCTCGCAGGACCTACGTCGGGAGCAAGGTGTCGAGACGAATGACGAGCGACGAATCGTCAGTTTTTACAACGTGCGGCCGTTCGACTTACTGCACACGGACGAATTCACGCTCGATACCGTCGTGCGCCACAGCATGGAGGATGGCCGATATCTCTGCGGACATGCCGACCTCGCTGTGATCGGCGAGCGAAGCGCCATCGCCATTGCTGTAGGAATCCCGGGCTGCGCCGGCGACCTGGCCGCGATTTTCGGAGAGGTGTACCTCGACGGCTCGACCAACGATCTCTCCGCCCTCGGCGTCGACCTTGCTACCTGGCAACGGGTCCAGGTCCAGCTGAAGGACCGAAGCGTTCGCACCGAGGTCGGCTCCAACGCACCATTCACGTCCAACTACACGATGGATGTCGGCCGCGTGGTCGGTCTCCAGTACCGCTTCGAAGGCAGCGGCGCCATCGATCACGTGGCACTGAAGGATGGGGAGGAGAGAGTGGTGTACGAAGAGGCGTTTTAGATGGGGGGTCACTGATCCAGCCAACGCGACCTTTATAGCATCAGTGCGTCAGTGGATAAAGATATCCAGCAGCGTGAATATGGAGGACATGGCCACGATCATGGCAATCCCACAGCGCATGATCTGCGTCTGGCCAGATGCGATGGCGTGCGCCAGCTCTACTCGGCTTTGAGCGATGGCCTCGGTGAGATGGACCCGGGTCTGGGCGATGGACGCGCTAAGATCGGCCCGAAGCCGCGTCTCCAGCCCATCCGTCTTGGCGGCCAGGCGACGTTCGAGGTCGCGAAGGTCGTCCCTCGTTGCGGTTTCTGCGAGGAGTTTGGAAAGCGCGTGGGCCTGCATAGCATCGAAGCCCGACTTTGTAAGGTAATCTTTGGCGAGTTCTTCGTTCATCGTACGTTCACGATAGGATCCAGTTCATACCCTGGCGCATCAATCCCGTCGCGCCGGTAGCGTCCTATCATCAGACACGGCCGCTCAGCTCGTCGTCAACACCACCGGGGCATGGTCGCTGGTACCCACGTCAGTGAGCACGACGCAATCCGAGGCGCGGGCGGCGACCGACGGCGAGGCCAGCATGTAATCCAGGCGCCAGCCGATGTTGCGAGCGCGAAGATTCCGCCATGGGGCCCACCAGGTGAAGAGGCCGGGATTATCGGGATCGAAGGCGCGGCCGAGGTCGACGAGCCGGTCGCCGAGAAGAGTCTCGAAGAGCGCACGCTCCTCCGGCCGTTGGCCGACCGCATTCGATTTACGCTCCTTCGGATGAACGTCCATCTCGGTGCGCGCTACGTTGAGGTCTCCGCAGAGCACGAGCTCGCGCCCATCGCCCTGAAGCTGCCGGGTCCATTCCGTCAATGCATTCAGGAACGCCAGTTTCGCAGGATAATCCTTTCCGCCGTTCGGCACGTAGACGGAGGCGACGACGAGATCGCCGATCTCGGCCTGTACGATGCGCGACTCCATGTCGAAGGTGGGGTGGCTGAATACCGGTGCATCCGCCACAACGTCTCGATGGACGTGCAGCGAAACGCCCGAATAACCCTTGAGGCCGTGCCAGTAGGCGTGGTATTCATCGAGCTTGCATTGCGGGGGAACCTGGGCGGCCTCGGCCTTCAATTCCTGAAGGCAGACGACGTCCGGCCGGTCGCGCTCGAGCCATTCGCAGAGCTGGGAGGCGCGTGCGCGGATCCCGTTGACGTTCCAGGTGGCGATTTTCACGATGACTCCTGCGCCGTATCGAGATTGCAGTCGAAGTTCGTCATTGGGTTCCGGAGGCTACAGGTTGGCCTGCCGATTTCGGTTTCAAACGCCACGAGCCGGTATCGGTTTGCGGAAAGCCTTTTCCCTCGCCTGGTATCGTTCCGTCATGCACGTCGGATTCCCAGACTGATGAAAATTCCAGCGGATAGACGTTGTGAGACGTTAGGGCTGCCCGGCTGCCTCCTACCTCAACGCAGCATGCCTCTTCCACCCTTCTCCGGGTAGCTTCATGTACGTTGCGAGTACGTAGCGCCAGGGTAGCACGAGTGGAACCAGCACGACGCCCAGGAGGCAGGAGCTCAACGTTTCTCGTCTATTCGGATCTAACAGGTCGGCATGCTAGCCGCCCGTATAAACTCGGCGTCAAGATCGCCGCGGCGCGACTGCTGCGGAAGGAAGGCTCAGCTCCGTCTGGTTTGGATGGATGTGCAACGAGACTTCCGAGTAACGCTGAGGCCAAGCCCTCACGCATTATCGTCATAAGCTTCCACTGCGGCGGGGGGATCCGGGCGGTCTCTGTTTTTTCCCGCTCCGCCGTCACTCCGCGATGCGGTGGACCGAGGACGCGCTTGATCCATTCCGCCGGCCGGCCTACGTTGGCCGCAAAAGCTAACAATCGCCTGATGGCCTATGCATACCCCGATCACGATTCTGCTCGTTCTCGCGACGGCGGTCCCCGTCTTTGCCCAGTCGCCGCCGCCGATCCCGCTGCTGCCCATTCCAACGTCTCCGCAGCTCGACTGGCAATACGATGAGATGCGCCTGTTCGTGCATTTCGGTGTGAACACGTTTACGGACCGCGAATGGGGGACGGGAGAGGAAAACCCGGCAATTTTCAATCCCGAAGCATTCGACGCCGAGCAGTGGGTCCGTGTCGCCAGAGAGGCCGGTTTCGGCGCCATCGTCCTCACGGCAAAACATCACGACGGATTTGCTCTATGGCCGAGCCGGTACACGGATCACTCGGTCCGAAGCAGCTCGTGGAGAGAGGGGGACGGCGACGTCGTGGGCGAGTTGGCCGCCGCGGCGCGAGAAGAAGGCATCAAGCTGGGTCTCTACCTTTCGCCGTGGGACCGGCATGAGCCCTCCTATGGCGATGAAGCCGCCTACAACGCATTCTACATGGGGCAGCTGCGGGAGCTTCTGACGGATTATGGTCCGCTGGCCGAGGTATGGTTCGACGGCGCGAAAGGGGAGGATGCGCGCGACATGGAGTACGACTTCGATGCCTACTGGGCGATGGTTCGGCAGCTCCAGCCGGGCGCAGTCATCTTTTCGGACGAGGGCCCGGACGTCCGGTGGATCGGCAACGAGCACGGCTTCGCCGGCGAGACGAACTGGTCGACCATCGACCGATCGAGCGTCTCGGTCGGACAGCATGGCATCCAGGATTATCTGAACCGGGGGGAAGAAGGCGGACCACACTGGGTTCCGGGGGAATGCGACACCTCCATTCGCCCCGGGTGGTTCTGGCATCCGAACGAATCGCCGAAGAGCCTCGATCGCTTGCTTGAGATCTACTACAAATCGGTGGGCCGCAACTGCGTCCTGCTCCTCAACGTGCCGCCGAACGATCAGGGGAGATTCGCCGACGAGGATGTCGAGCGGCTGCTCGAGCTTCGCGAGGCGCTGGATCGCATCTTCGGCTCCGATCTTGCGGAAGGGGCGGCGGTGTCGGCGGAGGCCCACTCGGCTGAGCCCGGCCCCGCAGCGTTGCAGAGGGTAGTAGAGAATCCCACCTATTCTCCGACGATGGTCCGCGACTCCGATCTAACCACGTACTGGGCCGCCGGAGCTCCGACGGGCGCTCTAACGCTCGATCTGGCAGCACCGATCGAATTCAATGTCATCCGAATTCAGGAGCCGATCGCACTCGGGCAGCGCGTTCGCGCCTATCGCATCGAGATTTGGGACGACGGCGCCTGGCGCTGGATTGCCGAGGGCACGACAATCGGCCATAAGAAGCTCGACCGGCTCGACGCGCCGCAAACGGCCGGGCGCGTTCGGCTCGTGATCGAGAAATCGCTGGCCGAGCCCTTGATCGCCGAGATAGGCCTGCACTTCGATCCGTATGCCGTGCAAGGAGAGTGAGGTATTCCTCCAACAGGAACCCGGCGAGCATCGCCTTACGCTATGAAATGCGCCTTCAGCTCTGGGGTGGGGATCCGGCACGCCTCCTGCTTGCCAAACCAATGATAGCGATTCGCCGCAATCCAGTCGTACGCCGCGTCGCGGAGCGGGCGCGGCAGGAGGAGAAATGGGCAAAGTAGCCGCCATGCGCCACCAAGCCGCCAGGCAATGCGCAATGCGGCATCCGAGCGCCTAAACACCTGCTCGTCGTCGATGAGTACGAAGCTATCCAGGTGGTCCGTTTGGAGTCCGTAGCGCACTAAGAGCGGCTCGACCGCTTCCGATTGTAGCGCTCCAAACTTGAATCGGCCGTCCGGGTCATGGTCGATAAGAAAGTTTACAGCGGCATTGCAGAGGTTACAGACGCCGTCGAAGAGCACAATCGTATGGTCTTCTTGCTTCGGGATAACGATGCCGTCACCTCTGGTTGGCCGCCGTAATCGCGGTTGGATGGCGAGGCTCGTACAGCATGACCTCGACGCCGCCCGGCAGACCAAGCATTACCGTGATGCCGAAGCCCTCATCCTCGGGCTCGCCCTTCACCTCGATTCCCTTGTCTCGTATCTCACCCATTGTCGTCCGCAGGTCATCGCACATGAACGTCAACTGGTGGCGGACGCCCGACTCATACGTGGGACCCTCTGCCGGATGCACGCCGAGTTCCGCCGGAGGCAGCGCGAAAATCAACCAACCCTCGCCCGCGTCGACGTGTTTGAAGCCGAATACATCGCGAAGCGTTGCCCTGAGCGCCTCCGGCTCCGAGGTGTATAGCAGTGCGTGAGTACCGATGATCGCCATATTGAGTCTCCCTTTCGAGTTTCCCGGCACTCTCGTGCCGGATGCCGCCAGACCTATGTGCCAGGCGCACCGATCACGCAAGCGCCAACGCTGGCCAAGAATCGCCGACCAGCCCTGGGTCCGCGTTGATGCCTTGATACGCGGCTTATGGCTCGTGGGCTTCAAATAGTTCCACGGCGTTTCCTGCGGGATCTTCAAGCAAGATCTGCTTGCCACCCTTGCCGGAAACAATTTCGTTTCGGAACCTGGCTCCCTGCTCCTTTAGTCGTTCCACCGTCGCAGCCAAATCCTCGACCTCGAGCTGGATGCGATTCCAGCCGCCCGGTTCAGGACTTTGTCCGTCGGGCACCGTCTGTCCGGCTCCGCCTGCGCCCGGCGCGTTCAGTAGCAGGCGAAGGTTTCCATGTTCGAGTGCAGCGAACCAGGGCGCTGGATGCATTAGCACGTTAAAACCCAAGTGCTTCGTGTAGAAGTCAACTGCCGCAGCTACGTCGTTAACGATGTATCGAACCCTGACGTCGTTCATATCATCCTCAATTGGTTTACGTCCAACGTCGAGCCCCAGAACGTCGATGCTCAGCGGCGAAACACGGCAGAGAGACCGAAGGAGGCAAGATAAGCGCTGGAGATTCGACGAAGCAAAGCCGTGAAGCGTTTCGTCGGCTATAGGCGGAGGTAATGCGGCAGCTGGGCGTCCCCTCGGGACCGGAGCTCCAGGGTAGCGCCGATTACGTTCGACCCGCCGCACTGACGGGCGATACGACTGTCGCCGATTCGTAAGAGACATGCTCGTTCGGGCAGGTACATGCGGGACTTGTTTGCACGTCGCGGGTACCTTGTCGGGAGTAGACGTACAACCATCCGATTCGAACGTAATGCATCTGTATCGGAAGATTGCCGGTGGGGTATTGGGGCTGATTCTCGGAGTCTGCTGCAGCGCGGCAGCACTCGCTCAGCCGCACGCCGAAGGCAGCGAGTCACAAGGCGTACGTGACTACTGCCTTGACGAGGAGCTGGCGCGCGTCCACGATCTGTCGGATCTGTACTGCGTCAACCTTGTAGCGGTGCCGGCTCTGGCGAAGGCCTCGGGCTTTGTAAAACTCATCCCAACGTACAGTCCATTCGGCGTTTCGGTCACGCGCGACGGGCACCACGAGTACCGGCTGACGTTTTCGATCGAGGGGTTGCCCGATCCGGCGTCGCTGGGCCCGTATGAGACGTATGTGGCGTGGGCTACGACGCCCGTTTTGCATCCGATGCAGAGGCTGGGCTCGGTCGACAACGGGAGTGTCACGCTGGATAGCGTGGCGTTTGACAAATTTCTCATCCTCATCACGGCGGAAGCATCCATATACGGTACCGAGCGGGAAGGAATGATCGTGATGCGGGGGGCGTCGCCCGGCAATCGGATGGAAGCGCACGATCTGGCACAGATCGCGCCGCTCGCGGTGTTTTCGAAAGCCGAAGGGGCGCATGGTAACCATGCCCAGGAGCACGGGGCGTGGAGTATGCCGCCGATGCACCCGGCCGAGGCGGACTTTCCGGGAATGGCGGGCATCCAACCGAAAGTGGATCCGTTTCTGCCCGGCGCCGGCGCGGACGTTCACGATGCCGCCACGAACGGGCCGAGGGCCGGTGGACACAGACACGACGCGGGAACGGACACGCCTGACGCGGGAACGGCCACGCCTGACGCGGGAACGGACATGCCTGACGCGGGAACGGACACGACCGGTGCGGGAACGGCCACGCGCGACGCGGGATTGGACACGCCCGGCACAGACGTGCCGACCGCGAGGGAGAGGGAGCATGTCACGCTGGCAGAGGGCGAGGTCTTCGATCTTAATTCCGGATTCGTCCGGCGCCGCATCGCCGGCAGAGAGCTGCTGATGTACGGATTCAATGGGCAGCATCCCGGGCCGCTGCTCGACGTGAAGGAGGATTCGGAGGTCACCGTCCGGTTCACCAATCACACCGATCTGCCGTCCGCCATCCACTGGCATGGACTGCGCCTCGACGTCCGATTCGACGGCGTGCCGCACATGACGCAGCATCCGGTGCACCAGGGCGAGCGCTTCACCTATCAGCTCGTCTTTCCCGATCCGGGCATCTTCTGGTTTCATCCGCATCACCGCGAGGATATCGCGATGGATCTCGGGCTTTTCGCAAACATCGTGGTGCGTTCGCCGCGCGAGGATTATTTCAACGCGGTGAATCGCGAGGAATTTCTGATGCTGGACGATCTCCTGCTCGATGAGGACGGCATCGTGCCGTACGGCGAACAATCCGCCAACTTCATGCTCATGGGGCGGTTCGGCAACACGTTTCTGATCAACGGCAAAACCGATTACGAACTGGACGTACGAAGAGGGGAGACTGTGCGGTTTTTTGTCACCAATGCATCCAGCACGCGGACGTACAACGTTTCTCTGGGCGACACCAGGCTGAAACTGGTGGGGTCGGATGTCGGAAAATTCGAGCGGGAGGAGTGGATCGACAATCTCGTGATCGGGCCGGCCGAGCGGTACATCGTCGAAGCGCACTTCGAAGACTCCGGCACCGTTGCCATCGAGAATCGGGTGCAGGCCATCAATCATCTGCAGGGCACGTTTTTTCCGGAGGTGGATACGCTCGGGATCATCCACATAGCCCCTGAGCCGGTCGAGCCGGACCTGGGCGACCGCTTCAACGCGCTTCGCGAGCATGGAGACGTGATCACGGACATCGACCGATACCGGGAGGAGTTTGATCGGCCCGTCGACCATCATCTCACCGCGCGGCTCGAGGTGGAGAATCTGCCCCCCGTCATCCAACAGATGATGCGCTTCGACAACGTCTATGTGAATCCCGTCGAATGGAGCGGCACGATGCCTATGATGAACTGGGCGACCACCGGCGAAGAGGTGATGTGGATCCTAGAAGATGCGGAAACCGGCAAGCAGAACATGGACATCGACTGGCAATTCGAGGCGGGCGACGTCGTGAAGATCCGCCTGAAGAACGATCGGAATGCCTTCCACGCCATGCAGCATCCCATCCACATACACGGCCAGCGGTTTCTGGTGCTCGAGCGCGACGGCGTGCCGGTGCCGAACCTCGTCTGGAAAGACACGATGATCCTTCCGCCGGGCACGACGGCCGACATCCTCCTGGAGCTATCGAATCCGGGAAAGTGGATGGTGCACTGTCACATCGCCGAACATATCGACTCGGGGATGATGTTCGTATTCGACGTTCATTGAATGCGACTGGTCGCGGGGCTCAGCCGGGCCCTTTACTCAGAGGATATTTTGTTTGCATGGCGGGCGATCAGCTGCCATGTGTCGCCATCCCTCTTCTAGACGTGCGTGAACCGGCGCTGTATCGAGTGCCCGGCTAGCGCTCCACCGGGCCGGATGCCGTCCGGAGCGGAGGCGTTCCGCCGGCCCCTCATGTAGTGCCGCCTTCAAGCCTTTCGATGTCCGCCAGATCCTGTGCCCGCCCCACAGCGCGTTTGTTCTGAATGAAATGCTTTCGGCTAATCACGGGAACCGTGAGGTCATCCAGTTTTACTTCCATTCTTTTCATCCATGCGGGATCGAACTCGACGCCGTCGATTGAGGTCAGAATGTCAATTCGGCGCGGTGAAACGCCGATCTGAAACACGATACCTTCCGTTTCGAACTCCTCCGGGCGGATCTCGGATGTGGGAGCACCGAACATTGTAAGCGCGGTCATAACACGGATGGCATTCTGCTTTGTGGGACGAACCCATACATCAATATCACCGGTAGCCCGGGGCTGTCCGTGTGCCGCCAGCGCGTATGCACCCACCAGCAGGTATTCAACCTCCGCGTTTTCGAATGCAGACAAGATGTCGCGATAGTCGGGATTGAGCATTGGGTCGGTCGTTCAGATGGCTTTCAGCCGCTTCTTTGAATGCCCAGGCCGATTCTGTAAGGGGCCATACGAGCCGTATCAGTTCCGCCGGAGAACGGTCCTGGATATCGTCGTTGGATTTCTGATCCTTCAGGTTGCGGACCACGATCTCACGTTCCATCCAATATCACCATTCTGGAAAGGGCGTGCTTCGGATTGGTTGATCGCGCGTCGCACCGCCAAAAGC
>CAZART010000037.1:0-42331 GCA_964487555.1 uncultured Rhodothermales bacterium | reverse complement strand
TAGAAAACGGTCTCGACGGTAAGTACGAAGTCAGGGATGGCGGCGATGACGACGTTAGGGATGGCGGCGATGACGAAGTTCGGGATGGCCGCGATGACGAAGTTCGGGATGGCCGCGATGACGAAGTTCGGGATCGCGGCGATGATGACGTTCGGGATGGCGGCGAAAGCGCGCCGGACGTCAAGGACGCCGTCCGGATACGGCTCACGTTGGATGAGAGCGGAACGCTGAACGTGGAGCGCACAAGATTGGGCCCGAGGCCTGAGCGTTGGCGCGTAGGAATATCGGAAGCGCGGGTTGATTCCCAGGACCCGCTGCGACGGCACAAGTCATCCCGCCGCGCGCTGTACACCGAAAAATATCGAAAGGCGGCTGAGCTGGGTTGGGATGAGGTACTCTTCCTCAACGAGCGGGGCGAAGTTGCCGAAGGCGCGCGCAGCAATGTTTTCGTGCGAACCGGCCGCTCGTGGCGAACGCCACCTGTCGGCAGCGGCGCGCTTCCGGGCGTATATCGGCGCCACCTGATCGATTCGCTCCCGGGCTTGAGCGAAGACGTTCTGTATATTAACGACGTGCTCGATGCCGATGCCGTGTATTTCAGCAATGCAGTGGCCGGCCTGGTCGAGGCCGAGATGGTCCTGTACGATGGGCACCATCACGATCCGGTCGGCGAGGCCTCCGGCATGGGCGCTCGCGCGGAGGAGTAGCGGTCCGCAAGACCGTTCTCCCCAATTACTTAAACCGACTGCATGAGTACATCTACCATCATTGACCGCCTCTCGTCGCTCCTCGAGACGACACCGCCGTTCGACACGCTGGGAGAAGAGGACCGCATGTCGCTTCTTTCGGATGTGTCGCTCGAATATTTCGGCCCGGGAGAGGTGATTCTGGAGCAGGGGGCGATGTCGCACCCGGGGCTCTACGTCGTTGAGTCGGGGCTCGTTCGCTTGATGGATGTCCCCCGACAACGTTTGCTGAATAAGCTGGGGGAAGGGGAGGTTTTCGGCTCGTTCGGGCTGATCAAGGGCGGGGCGACGATCTACGAGGCCAAAGCCGTGGAGCCGACCGTATGTGCGCTGCTGCGAGGGGAGCGTTTCCAGCAGCTCTACGAGAAGTACGATGACTTCGCAGCGCATTTTGACAGCGACCTCCGGATGTACGTTCGTCGCATGGGATCGACGATGGATGTTACCGGCAGCCACCTGCTGTTCAGCCGAAACCTCAATCAGTTCTCGCACCGGAGGCTCGTGACGTGCGATCCGGAGATGACGGCGCAGAAGGTGGCTCAGCTGATGAGAAGGGAGGGGGTTGATTCGGTGCTGGTGGTGCATAGTGGCAAACCGGCCGGTATGATCACGGACGCCGACCTGCGAAACAAGCTCGTAGCACGCGGCCTGGCGGTCAGTACTCCCGTGAAGAAGCTAATGTCGAGGCCGGTCGCGAGCGTGTCCATCGAAGGCAGCATTTTCGATGCGATGATGTTGATGCTTCGCCGCGGTGTGCATCGTCTCGTGCTCGTCGACGGTGGCGGAAAACCGACGGGTGTGATGACGGACAGGGACATTTCGCATTTTCGCGGGCAGGATCCTGTGGCGACAACCCGCCGGATCGAAAATGCGTCGTCCGTAGACGAGCTTGCCAGCATCCGAGCCGCAACGAATGAAGAGCTCTTGAATCTCTACCGGCAAGGCGCGCAGCCGGAGATGCTCAATCGGATCATGATGGTGTTCTACGACCGTCTCGCGATTCGTGTGCTGGAGATATCGGAGGAGGAATTGCGTAGTGAAAGCGGCGACGACCGCGTCGATCTTCCGTGGGCCTGGATTCGACTGGGCAGCGGAGGCCGCCAGGAGATGGCGCTGAACTCGGAGCAACACAACGCGCTCGTCTTCGCCGATCCATCGTCGGAGGAGGAAGCCGAACGAGCAGAAGCGTGGTTCAACCGGCTGTCGGAGAAGGCCAATGAAGCGCTGGGTCGGTGCGGGTTCAATCCCAGTGAGTATGTGGCACGCGATGCGCGCTGGCGCAAGTCGTTTCGGGGATGGAAGCGGGCTTATCGCGAGTGGGTGCTTCAATCGGACGAGGCCTCGCTGGCGCCGACGCCGATATTCTTCGACCTGCGCGGCGTCTATGGCGATATGCGACTCGTCGAGGATCTCAAGCGGGACATCGTGGATGCGCTGAATGTGCAGGCCATGGACGAGGAGCGGACGTTTCTAAAATTGATGGCGCAGCATGCGATGGAATTCAGGCCGCCCACGGGGATCCTCCGGAAGGTGCTCGATCGGGTGGGCGACAGCCGCAACGCCTTCGACGTGCGGGAGGGGGGCGTTCGCCCGATCGTCGACGCGGCCCGCGTGCTTGCACTTGAGGTGCGCTATCTCGAATCTACGAATACGTTCGACCGGCTCCGCCAGGCCGTGGAGAAGATTCCGGATCTATCGAAGGTGATCGACGATGCGCTCGAAGCGTACCAGTATCTGGTCGATTTTCGGCTGGAGAGCCAGCTGCGAGCGGTCGAGGCGGGCGACGTGCCGGTCAACCAGATCGATGCGGCAGGCCTCAACAAGATGCAGCAGCGCCTGCTTCGAAATGCGTTCTTGAGGGCCGCTAATTTGCAGGATGCACTCGCGCGAAGGTATAAACTCGGGCGGAAGTGGCTGTAGCGCCGAAGTACCACGTGCCGAAGTACCACGTGCCGAAGTACCACGTACCGAAGTAAAGCGTATCGGGGTACGGCGTACCGACGGCGTCGGGGTGTTTGGCAGACGGGTACGCGGTACGACGTTATAGCGTAGATTGACTAAACATAGGTAGGTAATGGTGATGGCAGATCAGGTAACAGCGGCGTATTCGGGCCGGACGAAAACATTTGAGGCGTCGCGCGACTTTCGCGAAAGCGCTCTCATCGCGTCGTTCGAGGAGTACCGCGCGACGTACAAACGTTCGATCGAGCATCCGGAGAAGTTTTGGAGGGAGCAGGCGGCACGTATTGACTGGTTTACCAAACCGTCGAAGATCAAGAATGTGTCCTATGCATCCAACGATCTGCACGTTCGCTGGTATGAGGACGGCATCTTAAATGCCTGCTACAACTGCGTGGATCGGCACCTGGATGAGAATGGAGGCCGCACGGCGTTCATCTTCGAGCCCGATGATCCGAACGAGTCGGCCGAACACATCTCCTATGGGGACCTGTATGAGCGCGTGTGCCGTTTTGCCAACGTGCTGAAGCGGAAGGGCGTACAGAAGGGCGATCGAATCACGATTTATCTCCCCATGATTCCGGAGGCGGCGTACGCCATGCTCGCGTGCGCCCGTATCGGGGCGATTCATTCGGTGGTGTTTGCGGGGTTTTCGCCGGATTCGCTTGCTGACCGCATCATCGATTGCGATTCCACGATCTTGATCACGGCTGATGAGGGAAGGCGCGCCGGCAAAACCGTTCCCCTCAAGGGAAATGCCGACAAGGCGCTCGAACGCTGCCCCGATGTTCAATCGGTGCTCGTCGTGAAGAACACGGCGAACCAGGTCGACATGATTAGCGGACGCGATTACTGGTACCACGAGGAGGCGAAGCAGGTCGATGCGGATTGCGAGCCCGAGCCGATGCATGCGGAAGATCCGCTCTTCATTCTCTACACATCGGGATCCACCGGCCAGCCTAAGGGCGTGCTTCATACGACGGGCGGCTATCTCGTCTACACCTCGCTCACGCACGAATACGTCTTCGATCTACACGATGGAGACGTCTTCTGGTGCACGGCAGACGTCGGGTGGATCACGGGCCACTCGTACATCGTGTACGGCCCCCTGGTCAACGGGGCGACGCAGGTGTTTTTCGAGGGCACGCCGACGTACCCGGACGCATCCCGGCTCTGGGAAGTGGTCGACAGGCATGACGTGACCATTTTTTATACCGCTCCGACGGCCATACGGGCGCTGATGCGAGAGGGTGACGAGTTCGTGACCAGGACGAATCGCGATTCCCTGCGTGTCCTCGGCACGGTAGGCGAGCCGATTAATCCCGAGGCGTGGATGTGGTACCATCAGGTCGTCGGGGGCGGACGGTGCCCGGTCGTCGACACGTGGTGGCAGACCGAGACCGGCGGCATCATGATCACGCCGCTGCCGGGCGCCATTCCGCAGAAGCCGGGCTCGGCGACGCTGCCGTTCTTCGGGATCCAGCCGGAAGTCGTCGACGGAAACGGTGCCGTGCAGGACGAAGCGCAGGCCCAGGGTATGCTGGTCATTAAGGATTCGTGGCCGGGCCAGATGCGGACGGTCTACAAGGATCACGACCGGTTCGTCCGCACTTATTTCTCGCAATTCGAGGGGAAGTATTTTACCGGCGACGGCTGCCGTCGCGATGAAGACGGCTACTATTGGATTACCGGCCGCGTGGACGACGTGTTGAACGTGTCGGGGCACCGGATGGGAACCGCCGAGATCGAGA
Organism: uncultured Rhodothermales bacterium; assembly: GCA_964487555.1. GTDB lineage: Bacteria > Bacteroidota > Rhodothermia > Rhodothermales > VXPQ01 > CAZART01. The sequence goes on along the minus strand of CAZART010000037.1, from coordinate 37,875 downwards.
GCGCCCTGGTCTCTCACGACAAGGTGGCCGAGGCGGCCGTCGTTGGATATCCGCACGACATCAAAGGTCAGGGAATCTACTGCTACGTCACGTTGGTCGCAGGCATCGACCCGAGCGATGAATTGCGCCGCGAGCTTGTGCAGCACGTGCGGAATGAGATCGGTCCTATCGCCAAACCGGATTTCATCCAGTTCGCTCCCTCGCTGCCGAAGACGCGCTCCGGAAAGATCATGAGGCGCATCCTGCGCCGAATCGCCGCGAACGAGCATCAGGATCTCGGCGACACGTCAACCCTTGCGGACTCGAGCGTCGTAGACGACCTTGTCGAACATCGCCAGAACCGCTAACCGAAGCGCTCTCGGCGTCGTATCCTCCACACCATCGATTCTCCACCCTCATGCAGCGACGAACGTTTATTAAAGCAAGTGCGGCGGCGGCCGGCACGTCCCTCGTCACCGTCGGCCTGGGCCACGCCGCGCAGCGGCCCGTCCCACTGAACGGCAATATCAATCACTCCGTATGCAAGTGGACCTTCCCGGATTTCTCGATCGAGGAGCTCGCGCGCGCCGGGCGCGACATCGGTTTGAAGTCCATCGAGCTGATCAGCGTGGATGATTATCCCGCCGTGCAGAAGTACGGGCTGATCTGCGCAATGACGATGGGTCCGAGCACGATCCCCGACGGATTCAACCGCATCGAGAATCACGAATGGCTGGTTCCCGGCTATAAGGAGGTGATCCCGAAAGTGGCGGAGGCCGGTTTTCCGAACGTGATCTGCTTCTCGGGAAACCGGGCGGGTCTCGGTGACGAGGCGGGGCTAGAGAATTGCGTCGTCGGACTGAAGGAAATCATGCCGGCGGCCGAAGAGCACGGCGTTACAGTGTGCATGGAGCTGCTGAATAGCAAAGTCGATCACGCCGATTACATGTGTGACCGCACCGAGTGGGGTGTTGAACTCGTCAAGCGCGTGGGCTCGGATCGGTTTAAGCTCCTCTACGACATCTACCACATGCAGATCATGGAAGGAGACGTCATCCGGACGATCCGGGAGAATCATGCGTACATCGGCCACTATCACACCGGTGGCAATCCCGGTCGAAACGAGATCGATGAGACTCAGGAGCTGAATTATCCCGCCATCATCGCGGCCATCAAAGAGACCGGTTTTCAGGGCTACGTCGCCCAGGAATTTATCCCCACGCGCACGCCGCTCGTGTCGCTGCGAGAGGCCGTGGCATTGTGCGACGTATAGCCTAAGGGTTCACGCTGCGGCCGCGAGCTCGTCCGTTATTCGAGCGAGGCGCCACGACGCCGTCGAAGAAACGGTTGCCGTAGGCGATCAAGATACGCCGGCCGTATTACGCACTTCCTCTACAGGCCCGGTGAAATCGCCAGGACCACGTCGCCATTACCATTTCAGGCTGTGTATGTTGTATGACATATCATAAATCCGTATCGTAGGAATGCTTCCAGGTCGGTATGTGGTTCCGGGCTGGTGACAAATTGTCAGCGTCACGATCCAAATCGCACCATGGTGCGGCTCGACTAACCTTCCTTCTCGTCCCTTCGGACTTTAGATCGTTCCAGCTATGAGATTTCTCAAACCGGTTTCAATACGAATCGCACTGTCGGTCGTCGCCGGCATGATTTGGCTCGTCTCCGGGTGTTCGGCAACGCACCACGACTACGAAATCTACAGTGGCGACGAACCCATCTCATCAGTCTGGAGAATCTGGTCGCTCGACGACCTGGTATCGGTTGAGCTAGACCCGGAGGTTAGGGCGGGAAAGCGCTCCCTCCGCATCGAGTACCCCGATCGCGAGCCAACGGGATATCAGGACTGGTCGCTCGAAAACCACGTGCGTTTCGTCGACGTTCTGCCGGGCGAGGAGTGGACCGCCTCGGCGTGGGTGAAATACGAAGACACCGAACGAATCGGCATCGAAATCATCGCGCTCGCCGATGGCGAGCCCGTGGAAAACTGGACGAGCGGATTCGCTGCGGCATACGGTACCGGCGACTGGGAATTGCTGGAGGCCTCAGCCACGATGCCGCCGGGCGCTGATCAAGTCTCCGTGCGACTGGCCGGGTCCGCTGCAACGTCGGCGTTGATGGACGATATTCGCCTTCGGAAGGGGCGGGCCGTACGCAAGACGGCGCCTCGGCCCGCGGTTGAGGGCTGGGCATTTCATAAGGAACGCGTGGAGGAAAAACTCGATCGAGGCGTCGCGGCGATTCCCCTGCAGGACGATGGCATTTACGTTTCGTGGCGATTACTTGAGGACGATCCGCACGACATCGCCTTTAATCTATACCGGAAAAGCAGCGGTAGCGACCCGATCAAGCTGAATGATGAACCGATCGCGGCCACGACCGACTTCATCGACCGTACGGCCGACCGATCGGTGGAAAACGTCTATTTCGTGCACTCGGCAGCCGACGGATTGTTGGGGGATTCCTCCGCATCCTTCCGCGTGGAGGCTGATGCCGACGTCAGGCCGTACTTATCGATCCAGCTCGATGGCGGGGAGACGACCTTTCATAAGGCGGCGGTCGGCGATTTGAATGGGGACGGACGATACGACTACGTCATCAAGACGCCGAACTCGACCATCGATCCATACCACACGTCGCGCTATTGGAGACCCAGCGAATCGACATATAAGCTGGAAGCCTACCTGTCGGACGGTACGTTTCTCTGGCGTAAAGATCTAGGCACGAATATCGAGTCCGGCACGTGGTACTCGCCGTACGTCGTTTACGACTTCGACGGTGACGGGCGCGCCGAAGTGGCGGTAAAAACGGGGCCGGAGGATCAGGACCTTCGCGACATGGAGCCGGCCGATAACGGATTGTACGGACCCGGACGGGTGACGAGCGGTCCTGAGTTCGTTTCTATTCTGGACGGGATGACCGGAATGGAGCGAGCGCGGTCGGACTGGCCGTCGCGAAAGGGCGTGGGAACGTATAGTCATGTTTCCAGGAACCTGATGGGGGTCGCCTATCTGGACGGCAAGACGCCGTGCCTCGTGGTGGAACGAGGAACGTATACCATCCAGAAGCTGATTGCCTTTCACTATTTTGACGGCCGGCTCGATAAGCTGTGGGAGTGGGACAGCACGGACGAACCCGGTGGGCTTTACTACGGACAGGGCGACCATTTCATCCATTCGGTGGACCTGGATGCCGATGGCCGAGACGAGATCGTTCTCGGCGCATCGGTCGTCGACGACAACGGAGACGGGCTGTGGTCCTCCGGCCTGGGCCATACCGACAACGTGTGGGTGGGCGACATCGATCCTTCGCGACCCGGTCTGGAGATTTACCACGGCGTTGAAGGAGCGCGGGTAAAGGGAAGCGTTCGGAACGGCATCAGCCTCCGGGACGCGCGCACGGGCGAACTTCTGTGGGGCATCGACCGGGAGACGCACCACATTCATAGTTCGGGCCTGGTTTCCGACATCGATCCGTCAAGCCCGGGAATGGAGGCGTACAGCGGCGAGAAGGATCACCCGGATCGTTGGCTGCACGGCGCTCGCGGCGAGCTGCTGGCGGACCGGGACGGATTCAATGCAGGACTCTCGCCGAAGGCGATCTACTGGGATGCGACACACCAGCGCGAACTGCTCCTGCGAAATCGCATCTTCAAATACCCGGACCAGACCATCGCGGAATACGTCGAGGGGCACCAGGCCGGTTGGTTGGACCTGTTAGGTGACTGGCGCGAGGAGATTATCACATCCGTGCCCGGTGAGTTGCGAATCTACATGACAACGATTCCCGCTCGTGACAGGAGGGTGACGCTCATTCAAGACGCCCTGTACCGAAGCGGAGCCGCCCACCTGAGTATGGGATACCACCAGCAGCCTATGACGAGCTACTTCCTTGGGGAGTCGGCTCCCGCGGCGACCAGATAGGATCCATCGGAGAATGCCATGCCGGATTTCGGTGCCGTCTTCACGCGACCTCTCCCGAGCAAGCGGCTGTCCGGGTTCAGGGTCGATTCGGTTGACCAGCCAATGGACCGATTGCTCGTTTAAAGCTACCAGGGGTATTGGGAGATTGAAGCTCGCGAGGGTATCGAGAGGTTGAGGCTCGCGAGGGTATCGAGAGATTGAGGCTCGAGGGTTGCAGAAACCACTCTCCGGCATCGGCAGTAGAACGTATGATGTCACACAAATAAGAGAATACCAGATGTCGCATAGTTTCGAATCGGTAGGGAAGCGCGAGCTGCTTAGCAAGTCGGTCGAAATGCAGATCGAAGCGGCCATTCGCGAGCGCATTTACGAACCCGGAGCCAAGCTCCCAACGGAATTCGAGATGTGCGAGCAGTTCGGCGTCAGCAGGACGGCCATCCGTGAGGCCCTTCGGATGCTCAGTGCGCGTGGTCTCGTAACCGTCGAAAAAGGGCGAGGCGTATTCGTCAATCGGCTTACCGCTCAGTCGGTCACCGATCCGTTCGAACTCTACCTTTCGATGAACCGGACCGATATGGCCGCCGACGTCATCCACGCGCGTCAGATGATCGAACCATCGATTGCGGCCGCTGCCGCGTTGCACCGATCCGAGCAGGCACTGGAGGAATTCGCTGCGAACATCCAGGCGCTCAAGGAAGGCGACGAGGACGACCACGCTCTCTTGACGATGCTCGATATGCAATTTCATCTTGGGATTGCACGGGCCACGAAGAACTCGGTGGTACCCCTCATCCTTGAGCCGATCCATCAGCTCATGCCTTCGATCAAGAAGGCCGTCTACGATGAGATCACCGGTGCCCGCGCCGCGGCCATCGAATGGCATGGGCGCATCTTCGAGGCGATCAGACGATCCGACCCTGAAGGTGCCTTCGATGCGATGACGGAACACCTCAAAATTGCCGAAGAACACGTGATCAACGCCCAGCGAAGAGATTAGCCTGACTCCGGACAATATTCGCCCGCGCGCGGACTTTCTCGATGAGCGTGATTTGCGGCAAATGCTTGGGCATCCAACCCACCTGTCGACTTCTCCGAGGCAACGGAAATCCGGCCCTTCGGAAAAAAGCGCATGTTGTCTGTTGTATGACATATTATAAATTCGTACTGTGAGGTAGCCGATGCCTAAATGTGCGGCCAGCCTCACGGCACCGCCGTCAGAAAGCTGCGGTTACAAAGGAGTTGCTACCTTCCAAAGATGCGGCATGAAAAGTCTCTCCGTCATCTGCTTTGTGCTCCACTTCCTTATTCCTGCGAATGCAGACGCGCAGATCCGGAGCGGCATCTTCCTATCCGAGTCCGAGGCGTCGGAAGTCCGCGGCGCACTGGGAAGATATCCTCTGCTGGACGCAACCGTTGCGGAGGCGCGTGAACAGATGGAGGCGGCCTTCGCACGAGGCGTAGAAGTGCCGCAGCCGGGAGAGGCAGGGGGCTACGCGCACGAGCGACACAAGCAGAATTACCGTGACATGTTCACCGGCGGTCTTCTCTACGCCATCACGGGAGAAGAGCGCTACGCCGCATTTGTGCGCGATTTGATGGCCGCCTACGCCGAACTCTACCCGACCCTCGGTCCCCACCCTCTTGCGCATCACCACGTTCCCGGGAAGCTCTTCCACCAGATGCTGAACGAAAACGTGTTTCTTGTGCACACGAGCATCGCCTATGACACCGTATACGGCTTCCTGACCGAATCAGAGCGCGTTCATTTCGAGACCAACCTGTTTCGTCCGATGCTGGAGTGGTTGGCGCGGGAGGAAAACCGCCCCGTTTTTGATCAGATTCACAACCACGGTACGTGGACGGTCGCCGCGGCAGGAATGACGGGGTACGTTCTGGGCGACGGCGCGGTCGTTGAGAAGGCCCTCTACGGCACGGATCTAAGCGGCGACGGCGGCTTTCTGCGACAACTCGACCTGCTGTTTTCGCCGGACGGCTATTACATGGAGGGACCTTACTACATCCGCTATGCGATGATGCCCTTCCTCTTTTTCGCGGAGGCGATCGAGCGCATGGAGCCGGAGCGTGGAATCTACGACTATCGAGACGAAATTCTGCGAAAGGCGGTGCGAACGACCGTTCAGACGGCCTTTCCGAACGGCATCCTCCCACCGATCAACGACGCGTCAAAGACTATGGACGTGCGTGCACCTGAAGTCATACTGGGTACGGATGTAATCTACGCTCGCTTTCACGAAGAGGATCTGCTGGGCGTGGCCACCCTTCAAGACCGGATCATCTTAAACGGGGCCGGTCTCGCCGTTGCCCGCGCTCACGAGGCCTGCAGCGAGCCTCCCCGGATGACGTGGGATAGCGTCGAGTTTGTCGACGGCCCGCGCGGTGACCAGGGCGGTCTGGGCATCCTTCGTACCGGCATCGGAGGCGATCAGTCCATGTTGCTGATGAAATACGGCGTCCACGGCGGCGGCCATGGGCATTTCGACAAGCTCCATTTCGTCTTCTTCGATCAAGGTCGGGAGATCGTACCCGACTATGGATTCGGCCGCTGGATCAACGTAGAGCCGAAGTGGGGCGGGCGCTATCTGCCCGAGGGCCATAGTTACGCGAAGGCAACCATTGCACATAACACCGTCGTCGTCGACCAAAGGGCGCAGAACGATTTCGATTCCGAGGCCGCCGAAGACGTCAGCGGCCGACGGCACTTCTTCACGACCGTGAATCCGGACGTGCAGGCGATGAGCGCACGCGCGAACGATTCGTATGAAGGCGTAGAGATGCAGCGCACCATGCTCCTCGTCCGCGATGAGGAGTTTCCGCATCCGCTCGTCATCGACCTCTTTCGACTCGTGGCCGACGAATCGCACACGTACGATTACCCCATCCACTTCACCGGCCAGCCGATGATGACGAATTTCGAGTATGATCGGCCGAACGAGCTACGGGCACTCGGCCGCGATCACGGCTATCAGCACCTCTGGGTCGAGGGGCGCGGCTCCACGGATGCGCCGGTTCAATTCACGTGGCTGGACGGCAGCCGTTACTACACGCTGCATTCGGCGCCGTCCCCCAGCACGGAGGTTTTCTTCACTCGAATCGGTGCTGAAGATCCGAACTTCAATCTGCGCTCCGAGCCTTCGATCATTCTCCGGCGCGGGGGAAGTACGCATCTATTTGCCTCAGTCATCGAGCCGCACGGGTATTTCAGTGAGTCTCGTGAGATCTCAAGGCAGGCGAGCCCGCTCGTAGAGAACGTAGAAGTGCTCGGGCATAATGAGGTCGCGAGCGTTGTTCGTATCGACGGCCCTTCCTTGACGTGGACGGTCGTGGTCAACAACGGTCCGCCCGACGCCGGGCCACGTCAGGTTCGAGTGGCCGGGAATAGCTTCACGTTGTCCGGCGACGTAACCGTCCACAAGGCGGTGCGTGTGGAATGAGCCGCCCCGAACGATGATGCTACGAATCGCCCATTCCGCCCGGTCCTGTATGATGTCTGTCACCACGAATCTCTGTCAATCATCCATCCGATCCCATGGCACAACACTTGAACGGCAAAATCGCCCTCGTCACCGGCGGCGGGCGAGACATCGGGCGCTCCATCTGCCTTAAGCTGGCTTCGGCCGGTGCGGCGGTCGTCGTCAACTATTGCGCGAGTGCCGACGAGGCGGAGGCGACCGTGCGCGAAATCGAGAGCGCCGGCGGCCGCTCCGTGGCCGTGCAGGCCGATGTGACACGGTGGAAAGACATCCAGAGACTTGTCGAGGAGACGCGCAAGGCTTTCGGGGACGAGATCCATATTCTCGTAAACAACGCAGGTGGACTCGTCGCCCGCAAAAGGATTCACGAGATGGACGGCGATTTCTGGGACCACGTGCTCAGCCTCAACCTGAAGAGCGTCTTCATGGTGTCCAAAGCCGTGCTCGAGCACATGCCCGACGGGGGGGCGATCGTTAACCTCTCGTCCCTGGCGGCGCGGGACGGCGGAGGTGGCGGTGCAATCGCCTACGCATCCGCGAAAGGCGGGATCATGACCTTCACGCGCGGCCTGGCCAAAGAGGTTGGATCTCGCAGAATCCGCGTCAATTCCATCTCACCGGGCCTCATCAATACGACGTTTCACGACACGTTTACGCCCGACGAAGCGCGCGCGCGGGTCGCGACGTCGGCCGCGCTCGGTCGTGAAGGGTGTCCCGAGGAGGTGGCCGATTCGGTAGCATACCTCGCCTCAGAGGAGGCTAGTTACATCACGGGAGCGTCCATTGAGATCAATGGTGGGCTAAACTTTTTCTAAACGGACGGCTGGATGAAACCTCGCAATATTAAAACCTTCATTGAAAGCGACAGGGTGGCATGGGAGGTGGCCGGCGATGGAATTCGTCGGAAAATTCTGGGCTACGACAAGCGCCTCATGCTCGTAGTAGTAGAGTTCGAGAACGGTGCCGTCGGTGTGCCCCATCAACATCATCACAGTCAGGTGTCGTACGTCCTGAAAGGAACATTCAAGGTCGAGATCGACGGGCAGCAGATGGTTCTTTCCGAAGGTGATTCCTTCTATGTTCCTTCCGACTGCCTGCATGGCGCCGTCGCCCTCGAGCCCGGCATCCTCATCGACACCTTCGCTCCCATGCGTGAAGATTACGTCTCCAATGGTGCATCGTGACGTCCTCGTCCAAACCATGAGAAGGTTTCTTTCCACTTCGTGGGTGCTGCTCGGCATCGTGATGCTCACCGGCTGCCATGCCGACGAGAACGCCCGCGTGCTTCGCCTGGCGCATTCGCTCGACGTCACGCATCCGGTACATCGGGGGATGGCGGAGATGGGGCGTCGATTGGAAGAGCTGAGCGGCGGAACGATGCGCATGCAGATATTTCCGAACGGTCAGCTTGGCGGCGAGCGGGAGACGGCAGAACTGCTCCAGCTCGGCTCGATCGACCTCACAAAAGTTGCCTCAAGCGTAATCGAGAATTTCATACCGGAGATGGCGGTCTATAGCCTGCCTTACCTCTTCGACGATGCCGATCACTACTGGAGCGTCTTCCAGAGTGATCTCGGAAGGCGGATTCTTCAGGAAGGTGAGCGCTACTGGATGCGCGGATTATGCTACTACGACGCCGGCTTCAGGAGCTTCATCGTCCGGAACCGTCGCATTGGTGCGCCCGAGGATCTCCGGGGCTTGAAGATTCGAGTGATGCAGAGCAACCTCCAGATTCAAACGATCAACGCGCTCGGCGGCCATGCCACGCCGATGGCGCTTGGAGAGCTCTACACGGCGATACAGTCCGGCGTTGTCGACGGGGCCGATGGAAATGCACCGACGCTCTTCCAGACGAAGCTCTACGAGGTCAGCGATTACTACGTGCTCGACGAGCATTCCTCCCCGCCCGATGTTCTTTTGATCTCGACGCATACCTGGAACAGTCTGACCGATGAACAGCGCGCGTGGCTCGAGCAGGCCGTCCAGGAATCGGTAGATCAGCAGCGGGGGTTCTGGGACGAATCGACCGACCGCGCACTCGGCATGATGCGCGATGCGGGGCTTGAAATCATCAGGCCGGACAAAGAACCTTTTCGGAAAGCCGTTGAGCCGATGTATGAACGGCTCGAGGGAACGATGCTGGGGATGCTTGCGGACGAGATTCGACAAATGAGAGGCGAAACCGTCACCGGTGGAGGTCGGGCACGATGATGGCGCGGTGGACCGAACGCATCGATTACGGACTTCGCTGGCTGCTCGTCACGTTGATGGGCGTGATGGTACTTGCGGTGACGTGGCAGGTGATCACGCGGTACCTGCTTCAGGCGCCCAGCTCCTATACGTCGGAGCTGTCGACCTTCCTTCTCATTTGGATCAGCCTCCTCGGCGCGGCCTACGCACTGCGATTGCGCGCGCACCTCGGCATCGATCTCATCTCGAGGCGCCTAAAGCCGGCAGGGAAGGCCCGGATTCAGGTGGTGTCGTATGTGGCGGTGATGCTCTTCGCCTCTCTCGTCTTCGTTTACGGGGGCTCGCGCCTCGTATACGTGACCCTCACCCTCGATCAGCTCTCGGCGGCCTTCAAAGTACCGATGGGCTACGTCTACCTGGCCGTACCACTCAGCGGTCTGTTGATGATCTACTACAGCATCGCGGCCATCTTGACCCAGGATACGCCGGCCTTCGCTCGTGAGGCGATCGAAGATCGCGAAACCGTCGTCGCATCGTCATGAGCACCGCCATTCTCGTACTTCTCGTTGCATTCGTCGTCTTGCTGTTGCTAAACGTTCCGGTGGCATTCTGCCTGGGGCTCGCGACGGTTTTCACGATGCTCGTGAGCATCGACGTGACACCGGCGGCATCGACGGCTGCGCAGCGTATCGCGACCGGGCTGGATAGCTTCACGCTCCTAGCGATCCCGTTCTTCATATTGTCCGGTTACATCATGGGGGCAGGCGGGATCGCGCGCCGGTTGATCAATTTTGCCCTGGCTCTCGTGGGATCGCTTCCGGGCGGACTGGCCTTCGTGAACATCGTTGCCTGCATGCTGTTCGGGTCGATTTCGGGCTCTGCGATCGCCACCTCCGCCGCGGTCGGCTCGTTCATGCATCCGAAAATGGTGGAAAACCGATATTCTGCGCCGTTTAGTGCCGCGGTCAACATCGCCTCGTCGACGACCGGCCTGATCATCCCTCCCTCCAACGTGCTGATCGTCTACTCGCTTGCCAGCGGAGGCGTGTCGATCGCGGCGCTATTCGTCGCAGGATATTTGCCGGGCCTCTTGCTCGGATCATCACTGATGCTCGTGGCGGGCGTATGGGCATCTAGACACGGTTTCGGGGGAGGTGAGCGACTGCCTCTCAAGGAGGTATTTCGGTATTTCTTCGACGCGACCCTGAGCCTGACGCTCATCATCATCGTGATCGGAGGCATCGTATTCGGGATTTTCACGGCGACGGAGGCCGCGGCGGTGGCAGTCATCTACGCCCTCTTCCTCTCCATGATGGTGTACCGTGAGGTACGTGTGCGGGACCTCCCTCAGATATTGACGGATTCCGTCGTGACGACGGCGGTCGTCATGCTCCTCATCGGCACGTCGATGGCGCTTTCCTGGGTGCTGTCGTACGAGAGCATTCCGCAGAACGTCGCGTCGGCGCTCGTGGCGGTTTCCGATAGTAAGATCGTCCTGCTTCTCATCATCAACGGCGTATTGCTGTGTGTCGGCGTTTTCATGGATATGACGCCCGCCATCCTGATTTTCACGCCGATTTTCCTGCCGGTTGCGGTGGAGATGGGTGTGGATCCGGTTCATTTCGGCATTCTGATGGTGTTCAATCTCTGTATCGGTCTGACGACGCCGCCTGTCGGTACCGTCCTATTCGCGGGGGCAGGAGTGGCGAAGGTCGAGATTGCCGAGATCATCAAGCCGCTGCTTCCACTCTACGTGGCCATGCTCATCAGTTTGCTGCTGGTGACGTTTCTGCCGGAGATCACGCTCTTCCTTCCGCGCCTGTTCGGGCTTTGAAATCTCGCTATGACGCTATCGTACCGGAGGTATCGACATGATTCGCCAATTTACAAATCCAGCTCTTTGCACTGACATGATCCGCCGATTTGCCAATCCAGCTCTTTGCCTTCGCATCCTCTCCGCCGTGGCAACAGGCGTCTTCATCGGCCTTGCCGGTCTGGTGCCATCCTTTGTCTTGCCGGCTCAGAGCGGTGCCTTGGGCCTGCAATCGGCTCCATCAACAGACGATCGCACGGAGAAGGCCCGGGCAGACGGCCCATCTCAAACCGGCCGAGACACCGCGGATGCGACTCGCGGCGATTACACCGTCTTGTCGAAGATTCAGATTAAGGCCGATGGACCTGGTGGGGTGGATACGTATGAAATTTTTCGCAGCCATCTGGGTAAATCGTGCATCGAAGCCCCGGACGTCTATCCGAATAATCATCTAGGTCAGCCGCACATCGTAGAAAACACGGGCAGCCGATTCGGCTCTCATTTCACGTTTCTGATTCATCGCGACCACGACGAGGACAAAAACGACGACGGTTCTAAAGGCCGGCAGAGAAATGAGGTCAGGGGCGACAACAATTCCCCGCGTCTGGTCAAGGCGACGGAAGGGGAAACCATTCGCTATCACTGGTTCTTCCGGATCGGATCGGATTATCGTGGCGACGAAAACCATACCATCTTCTTCCAGCTGCACAACGTCGACGCCGGTCCGATCGTCAAGATCCAGAGCTATAAGTCGGACCTCGCTTTTCGGTACGATGCCGACAACCGCAATCGAAACGAGAGCGTGCTCGATTCCTATCCATTTAATCCGCTGCGCGGCCAGTGGCTCGAGGCGGAAGTGGTTGCCACGTTTTCCAACAGGGGCTATTTGCGGATGACGGTCCGCGACGAAGCCGGGGCGGTCGTCATGCACACGGAGAAACAGAACATCGACATGTGGACAAGCAGCTTCACACGCCCGAAATGGGGCATCTATAGAGCGCTGGACAGGTCGATCACCAACAGCGAGGATACGACGGATTTTGCCGATATAACCATTGAGGAGGTCGTTGACGCGACGCCGGTTGAAACGCCCTCAATAAAGTCCGGAATGAACCTGGAGGCCTATCCAAATCCTTTCCGCGATGTCGCTACGGTTGCCGTAACCCTCGATCGAAGTGCGCCCGTTCGGGTCGATCTCCACGACGCGCTCGGCCGGCGCGTCGCGACGCTCGTCGACACGTTCCTGCCCATCGGAAGATCCGAGGTGCATGTGAATGGCGGACGGCTCGCGACCGGTGTCTATTCGCTCTCGATGCGGGACGACGCCGGCCGAATGTTCCACACGTTCTTCCACCGGACGAAATAGAAATTGTCGTAGGAGCACAGGCGCCGACCGCGCAGAAAAAAATGTACGTTGTCAGTTGTATGACATATTATATATTAGTATCGTGAGAAGTGACGGCTCGCGATGGCCGGTACGCGCATCGTCGTCCAATGGGCCGGGTCGATCTTCTGCGTCCGCACATACCATTCAACCCTTGGAGGATCAGATGAACTCTCTTGTCACCACCACACGACACATCGACGTGAGCCGGACGACGTGGCGTCTCGTCCCGCTGCTCACGGTGCTTCTGCTCGTCATTGTAAGTGCTTTCAGCGAGGCGCACGCCCAGCGCACGGTCATTATTGAGCCCGGTTTCGGGACGATAAACGACGCGATCATGGGCGACACGACGGCCACAGGAGCACGCGTCGACTCTAACACGGTCTATGTCCTGCGCGGTGGACTCACCTTTGAGGACCGCTATTATCTGAATGGCCGCATACGCAGCGGCAACTACCATCTTCAGGTCGTCGCCGAAGAGGGTGCCACACATCCGCCCGTGCTTCAGGTGCTTACCGACGAGACCGGCTCGAGCACGTCCCGCTTTTTCGATGCCGACGGCGATCTCACGATCCGCGGCCTCTACATATTGGGGATGAACGACCTCGACGCGCCGCGGAACCACGTCGCTATCATGAACGGCGATAACAAGACCCTCGTCGTCGACGATTGCATCGTCGAGTACTACCGGTTCATCGTCTTCCGCGTCAACGGTGAGAACGGAAGCGTGCGCTTGACCAACTCCTTTTTGCGCAACGTCTTGACGACGAACAACCCGGGCAACGGCAAGGTCGTCGACCCGCGAGGCAACAATCTCGAGTCGCTCTACGTGGAGAACACGACGTTTTCGGGGATATCGGGCGAGCTCATTCGCCTGTCGGGGGCCATTATGAACTCGCTCTTCTTCAACCACAACACGGTCTATACGATGCACGGCTTCGTGCGCGACGACGTGCAGGAGCACAGCAACAAGCTCGTAGAAGGGAGCATCACGAACAATCTTTTCGTCAACATGGGCTGGGTCGGAGATACGACGAATACGGCCGATGCGCCATCACACTGGGAGCGGGCGATCTTCACCTTCGACTCGCTCGCAGTGGTGCCGGATCTTGAGGAGACGGACCGGGACGTCCTGATCAGCCGCAACAATTTCTTCTGGGAGCAGGAACTGGTGGACTATTTCAATTCGGGCTTTCAGGCGACATGCGATCTCTGCACGGGGGGTACGGTAAAGCAGTATTCCATCTTCAATTCGCGGGCGCAGCGCTTCGTCGATGCGGGGCTCGTGCGCTACGAACTGGCGATGGAGGAGAATCCGGAGTTCGGACACACGCCGGGCCTCACGGGCTTTATCGACTGGTCGAAGGGCTACTGGACGGATCCGGCGAGCGTCTCAGAGGAGATGCTGATCTACGACCCGGACGGTACGCAGGAAGTGACGACATGGCCCCTGTTGGAGGACTACTCATATCCGACCACGAAGGCATCCTACACGGCGGCAGGCGGGGACTTTCCGCTGGGCGACTTAAACTGGTTCCCGGAACGGAAGGCGGCCTGGATGGCGGCCGGCGGCGGAACAGGAATTTTGGTTGACCGAGAGGACGCGGTCGAACTGCCCGGCGCCCTGGTGCTGAAGGGCAATTATCCGAACCCGTTCAATCCGTCGACGACGGTGCGATTTGATTTGCCGTCGGCGGCGAAGGTGCACGTAGAAGTGTTCGACGTACTGGGCCGCAGCATGCTCTCCACGCCGGCACAGCCGTTGGCTTCCGGCGCGGATCGCTCGATCACGGTGCAGGCAGGGGCGCTCCCCTCCGGCCTCTACCTGTACCGGATCGTGGCGCAGACCGGCGTAGACGTGCAGACCCAGACCGGCACCATGGTGCTGCTCAAGTGACGTCGGCTTGCGTAAGATCGTCGTCCCGGCCATCGGACCGGGACGACGACCATCGAGCTTGCGTCAGCTGCTCGCCCTATCTTACCGACACCACTGGCCGAAAACAGGACCACCAGTCATGGAACTCACTCTCAACCACTCGATCCGAATCCTCCTGTCCATCGTTCTAATCTTCATTATGATCGTGCCGGCTGTCGGAGCGACGGCAGCCGGATTCGCGCTGCCGGAGACGGGCACCATCGAACGGCCGGGCAGCGACGGCCGATTCGATGCCCTTGAATCAGGCGCCGTCGCCGGTCAAGTTACCGACGCCGAGACCGGCCTGTCGCTGCCGGGCGCATCGGTGCACATTGACGGCACGGCCATCGGCGCCGCAACCGACCATGAAGGACGATACCGGATCTCGAACGCGCCGGAAGGAGACCAGGTGCTCGTCGTTTCCTTCATCGGTTATACGTCGGCCCGCGTGCCGGTGACCATATTGTCGGGAAGCGTCGTAACCCAGGACGTGGCGCTGACGCTGGACGTGATCGAGGGCGGCGAGGTATTGATTTTGGCTCAGGCCGAGGGGCAGGTGAAGGCGATCAACCAGCAGCTCGCCTCCAATACGATCGTGAACGTCGTTTCTGCGGCGAGCATTCAGGAACTGCCGGACGTCAACGCTGCGGAGTCGGTGGGGCGACTCCCGGGGGTCTCGCTCATACGCAACGCAGGCGAAGGTCAGAACGTCGTCATTCGAGGGCTTTCGCCGAAGTACAACAATGTACTTGTGAACGGTCAGCAACTTCCCTCTACGAGCTTCAGCAACCGGAGCACGGACCTTAGCATGATCTCCTCCAACATGCTCTCGGGCATCGAAGTCGTCAAAGCCCTGACGCCCGATCAAGACGCCGACATGATTGGAGGGACCGTGAATTTCCGATTACTGGATGCACCGGACGGCTTTCACAGTGACGTCAGGCTGCAGGCCGGCTACAGCGGTCAGCAGGAGACGATGGGTTTCTATAAAGGCAACGTTAATGTGAGTCAACGCTTCTTTGGAAACCGCCTCGGTGTGATCGCACAGGGGAATCTAGAGCGCGCCGATCGGGGATCCGACGTCTTTGGCGCCAGCTACAATCGCGAAAATGTCATTCTCGAGGAGGGTGAGCAGCAAATTTTCCGCATCAACGGCCTGAATCTTACCGATCGAGCCGAAACGCGCTATCGGTATGGCGGTAGCCTCATCCTGGACTACCGTCTGCCGTTCGGCCGTCTTCAATTCAGCAACTTCGGCAGCCGCCTGGATCGCGACGAGGCGCTGTTTCGAAAAAGCTACGGTGTCGGAGGCCGCTCGGTATCCTATGGTATCCGAGACAGAGACATCACCGTCGACGTCATGGCCAATACGATGCAAGGAGAGCTCAACCTGGCGGGGACGTTGGTCGACTTTTCGGCATCTCACTCCGTCGCCCATCATGAACGGCCGTACGATAACGAATTCACGTTCCAGGAAGTCGGCGCTTTCAACGAAGATCTCATTCTGGACAAGGGGCCGGCCGTGATTCCAAGATCCGCCAAGAACCGCCCGGAAGAAACGTTCATGCAATGGGGCGATCACTACGCAGTCGAGAATCTGGAGCGCGACTACAATGCCGGCCTCAATGCGAAAACGCCTTTTGCACTTGGGCGAAAGATTACCGGCCATACGAAGGTAGGCGGCAAATTTCGGAGCAAGAGGCGCGCCAACGAGAATGCGCGCTGGTTTCTTCCCTATTACTACGGGAACGGGCCCGATTACATTCGAGAGGCCTTTCCTGAAGTCGAATTCGTCTCCACGTCGCAGGGCCGGCTGGCTCTCACGAATTTTCTCAATGCGGGCTATGATGGGACCGGTTTTCTGGACGGACAATACGACATCTCCGCCGCCCTCGACCGCAAAATGATGGCTGAGGTCTTTGAGCGTGTGCGTAGCCGGTACTTCGAAACACCGTTCGCCAGCACGGCCGATTTCGATATGAAGGAAGACGTGACGGCCGGATACGCCATGATGGAACTCAACCTGGGGCGCCGGCTCATGATCCTGCCGGGTGTGCGCTACGAGAAAACTCGCACGGAATACGATGCCAAAAAGGGCGTCTCGGACAATGCGCGCTCGGAGATCGGGTTTTTCGCCGATACCTCATCTACGCAGAGTTTCGACCACTGGATGCCGATCATCCACCTACGATATCGAGCGACAAACTGGGCCGACGTACGTCTCGCACGCACGCGCTCCCTCTCGCGACCGGACTACACAGACTATTCGCCGCGCGAGCGCATTCGCTCCGGATCGGCCAACAATGTCGACCGCGGGAATCCCGCGCTCAGGCCCGCGTCCTCGCTCAACTACGATGCCATCCTCTCTATCTATCCGCCCCGCGTCGGTCTGCTCACGTTCGGTGCATTTTATAAGGAGATCGATGACGTGATTTACGAACGAGAGAGTACGATCCTCAATCCGGATTCCTTGAACCTTCCGGCTTACACGCGAGGATCACGACTGAGCGAGCCGATCAATAATTCCTACACGACCACTGTCAAAGGATATGAGGTGGAATGGCAGACCCATTTCACGTACCTACCGGGACTACTGAACGGCCTGGTACTCAACGTGAACTATGCACGGATTTTCTCGGAGACGCGATATCCCCGGACGATCCTGCGACGGGCTCCGACACCGCCTTTCCGTCAAACGGAGATCGACACGTTTCGCGTCGGCCGGATGATCAACCAGCCTGCGCACGTAGCGAACCTCTCCATCGGCTACGATCGGGGCGGATTTTCCGGACGGATTTCAATGCTGTACCAGCAGAGCAGCCTCAGAGGGGTGGGGGACTTTCCGGAAAGCGATTCATTTACCGACACGTACATTCGTTGGGATGCCATGGTGCAGCAGCGAGTCGGCAGAAATCTGAGCGTGTATCTGAATCTGAACAATTTGAACGATCGGCCCGACGTCTCATCGATCGGTATCGGATTTCCGACCTCTCAACAGTACTACGGTTGGACGGCCGACGTCGGCGTTCGCTATAGATTCTAATGCCGTCATCCGCGACGCAGACCGATTCTGAAAAAACGACGGTTTCACATCGGCCCTCGTCCATACGCGTCTATTGGAAGCTGTGCTGCGCGGGCGTTGTTGGGTTGTCCACGCTCGCATTGTCACCGTTCGTGATACCGCAGCACGTTACCGATCCTGTCTTCTTCGGGGTGCCGCGAACGCTTTGGGCGGGCATTCTCGTCACCATCCTACTGGTTGCCTTAACCATGGTAGGCGCCTATTTCCATCCCGTGAACGTGGACGACGTACACGACCGAAGCCACCGTGATCCGGGCCGGGGAACCGATGATTAAATGGCTAGCCATCATCGGTGGAATCTATGCCCTTACGCTGGCCTACTTGACCTTTCGTTCGTGGCGTCGAACGAGAGACGCCGACGACTATATCCTCGCGGGATCTAATGTCGGCGCCGTCCTGGGATTCCTGACGTTTTCGGCCACGCTTTTCAGCGCATTCACATTGATGGGAATGCCCGATTTTTTCAGGGATCACGGGGTCGGAGCCTGGATTTTCCTTGCGGTTTCCGACGGGGCGATGATCTTCGTAATTCTGTGGTTCGGATTCCACATCCGCCGCCGGGCCGCCCAAAAAGGATTCAAGGGCGTTGCCGGACTCTTGTCGTCCATCTACGGGAGCCGCTGGGCCGGCGCCATCTATTTCACCGGTGTCTTTCTCTTTCTGATACCCTATGTGGCGATTCAAATTCGCGGCATCGGGATTTTCCTCGAGGCCACGTTTCCCGGGCTCCTGCCGGTATGGGCATGGGCTACATTCATTGTCGTGGCATTGATCGTCTACAGTGAGATCGGTGGATTGAAGGCGATCATGTACAGTGACGTCCTTCAGGGATCGATTCTGCTCGTCTTGACGTGGGTCATCGCGGCCGGATGCATCGACGTGTTTGGCGGAATTGAGCCGATGTTTGACGAGGTGCGAGCGGTGAATGCCGCTCTTCTTTCGGTGCCGGGTCCGCACGGGCTCTTCAGCTTCCAGTTTCTGCTTGCTTCTTTTTTGGCGATCACGCTTCTGCCGGTCACGCAGCCGCAGCTGACGACTCGGATCGTCATTATGCGCGATTTCCGTCGGATGAAAATGATGGCGATAGCCGTGGGCGTCTTTGCGATTCTCGTCATTTTGCCCACCATCGTCATCGGGATGTATGGTGCGGTGCATTATGCAGACGTTTCGACGGCCGAATTTCTCGCCCACGCGCTCGTTTTCGATCAGCCGGTGGTCGTCGGTGCGGCGGTCGCGATTGCGCTCATCGCCGCGGCGATGTCGACGGCCGATTCTCAGATCTTCGCGTTGGGCGGGGATCTCCGCTCGATGCTGTCGGGAAGTGAATCCTCCGTAATGCTACGTACCAAAGGGGCGATTGTGCTGTTCGCGCTAGGCGCTCTCGTCTTCGCCATCCAGAGCACGGATCAACTGGTGATGCTGGCGCGCGTCAGTTTTGCCGGAACGTCCCTTTTGGCCCCGTTGATACTCGTCGGTATCCTGGCCCCGCGGCCACCGAAACTGTCGCTGATTGGCCCGCTCACATGCTTCGCACTGATCGTTTTCATTCTGTCGCTGGCAGGTGTACTTCCCGCAGAGATTGGGATCGTCCGAACGGATCTGTTTTTGCTTGTCGGCACGGGTTTCGTCGCCATTCTACTGACTTTTTTGACACCGCGACGCGTGAACGAAGCCGTCGTGCATGCGTCTTGACGATAGATTATGCCTCGCCTAATATTTATCGTAATGAGTGTGGTTCTGCTGTGTGCCGGCCTTTTCAGGTCCGCACCTGGAGAGCAGCAGGTCATCTCCACCGATGACTCGACCCGGTTCGGGAATTTCGTCGAGGAGGATTTTCCGTTCATCACCTCGACGCTCGAAGCGGGCGGGCTGGCACCCCATTTACCGGATTCAAATCTGACCGTACGCGGCCTGGTCATCCAGCTCGGGCGCGGCGTCTATGCCTGTTTCGATCCGGATTTGCTCCGTATGGCTGTCGGATGGAAAGGGCGCTTCATGTCGCTCGTCACGATGGCGCAGTCCTCCTATCACGTACCCAATTTCAAGTCGAACACGATTCCCGAAGTTCTCGGTTCGCCGATCCTTGCCACCGGAAATCATCCCGGGTGGGTGAGCACCGACTCGGACTTCAAGGATCCGCGCAGGCCGGGGCCCAACCCGGACGACGTCGGCCGCGGGCCGCTCCCCGAACCGCTTGGCCGCTGGAACGGGGTATTCGTGGACGGTCCGCGCGTCGTTCTCTCGTATCAGGTGCTGGGAACCGACATTTTGGAGACCCCCGGCGTGGTCGAAGCGGATGACGAGGTCGGATTCACGCGGACGTTTCGAGTCGGGCGCATCGCACAGCCGCTTATGCTGGTGGCGGCAGAAGTCAATGGAGCGGAAGTGATCAGCACCGACGGACGGGTCGTCGTTCTCCGGCACGGCCCCGACAGCCCCGAGGTGACGGCTGTCGGCGTCAGTGGTGCAGCCGATGGCAAAGGACTGAGCGTGATCGATGGCCGATACGTCGTTCTCAAACTGGATTCCGGAATCCCCTCGTCCCCGTTTCGGATAACGGTTTGGAGCGGGCCCGCCGAGGATGTCGATCGTTTTCACAAGATGCTGATTCGAAAGGTCGAAATGAGGTCCACCGTGACGAACGGCGGTCCCGACCGATGGCCCGAGAGCGTTGAAACGTCCGTACGCCGAGCACCGGATACGAGTGCCTTTGCATATGATCGAATCGATCTGCCCGTGCCCAATCCGTGGCGTCGGAATGTCCGCGTGGCCGACATCGACTTCTTCGAAGATGGACGGATGGCCGCTGTGACGTTCGAAGGTGACGTGTGGCTCGCCTCGACGACGGGCCCTGACAGGCTTCGGTGGAAACGGTTTGCATCCGGCCTCTATGAACCACTCAGTCTCGTCGTGCAGGACGATGGCGTCTTCGTATACGGCCGTGAGGGAATCGTACGGCTCCACGATCTAAACGCGGACGGGGAGGCCGACTTCTACGAGAACTTCAGCAATGCCGTTATTCAGTCAAGCGAAACGCGAGAATGGCCGCTCGCGATGGAGGCGAGGACGGAGGGGGGGTTCTACGTTTCAAAAGGAGGAGCGCTGCATGCCGGTCCACCAACATCGGAAGCCATAATGGAAGGTTTTCGGGCAGGTTCACGCCACGCCGGAAAGGTGATGGAGGTTTCCGCGGACGGGCGACAGGTACGTGTTCTCGCATCGGGATTCCGGGAGCCCTACATCGGGGTCCATCCGGAGACGGGCACGCTTACTGCGTCCGATCAGCAAGGTAATTTCGTTCCGTCAACCCCTATATACGCGGTCCGAGACGGCGGGTATTACGGTGTACCGGCAACGGCACGCGCCGACGGGACGGATCCACCCGAAGCAGCGTCAACGACCAGACCGGATCCCTCGAGTCGAACGGCACATGAATCGCAGCAAACGAAACGAGCCGCTGCCGATGTACGCGCCGATCTTGACGTTTTAACCAAGCTACCGGATGCCGAGCTTCCGCTGACGTGGATTCCCCACAGCGTCGACCCTTCAGGGACCGGCCAGATATGGGTGACCAGTGATCGAATGGGTCCCCTGAACGGTCGGCTCTTACACCTGTCGTACGCGCGGCCGGGCGTGTTCATGGTCTACGTCGATAGCTCATCATCCCCGATCCAGGGTGGAGTGGCCGCGCTGCCGGGAGTTCCGTCGACGCCGCTCTTGAAGGCGGCGATTCATCCTGTGGACGGCCTCGTCTACGTGGCCGGATTTCAGATTTGGGGAACGTCTGCGGATGATATTAGCAGTCTTGTTCGCATACGATACACAGGGCAACCGCTGGGTGTCCCGGTGAGGGCATTGGCCGGTCGCCAGGGTATCATTCTTCGTTTCGATCAGCGACTCGACGCCGGCGCGGCGGAGGACGCATCAGCCTACCGCATACGCCGATGGAACTACCGTCGAAGCCCGAGTTATGGTTCAGGGCACTACCGGCTCGACGGATCGGAGGGTGAGGAAGAGCTTCCGGTCGCCGGAGCTCATCTTTCAGCGGACGGTCGATCCGTGTTGGTCGTCACACCGGATATGCGGCCTGTCATGCAGTTGCAGGTCGACTATCGGCTTCGGAGCGCCGCGGGGATTCCGATCGAAGACGCGATTTACCTGACGGTGAACGACGTTCGCGATCTAGATCTTTCCATGATTGGTGTGGAAGATGTAGATTGGCAGCACGAAATCAAACAATTGCGGAACGTGTCGCGTGTGCCGGCTCGAGAACAGATTGAACCCACGCCGGAACGAGGTCGCCATCTTGTAAGCGAACTTGCTTGTGTGGGCTGCCATTCGACGGACGAATCTCGCTCACCGAGCGTGGGTCCCCCTTTATACGGACTTTATGCTTCTCTCCGGCGTATGGCCGATGGCAGTGAAATCGTCGCCGACAGCAGCTATATCATACGCTCCATTCTCGATCCTTCCGCGGAGATCGTCGCCGGCTTTGAAGATGGGATGCCACCCTACCGGGGTGTGCTCGGCGAGACCGACTTGAAATCTCTTATCTTGTTCATTCGGACGCTGAGGGATGAGTAGAAGTGGGCCCGTCCGAAACTCTCGGGCTCGGTGTTCCTTCTCCGCGCATTAAAGTGACGCTGCCAGACCGCTAGCCGCCGCAAGGACCATCGCTCAGCGGCGGGTGGAAGCCCGCATTTTCATCGTCACTCGAATCCTACAACCCTATGAATCACCGACGACCGAAGGCCGCTGAAGCGTTGCCGGATGCCGTTCCTCCTATCCGGCCGTGCCGGCGGATCACCGGTATCTCGGCCGTCCTTGTACCGTATTCGGACAGCTCTATCGAGTGGGATGAGTTCCGCGTCCACGTCGCGCGGACGTCCGACGCCGGCCTTACACCCGCTATCAACATGGACACCGGATACGTAAACCTGCTCCGTCGCGACGAACGGCAGGAGGTTCTCCGGCACACACGCGACGTGCTCGGGAGCGACCGTACGTTCCTCGCCGGTGCCTTCGTCCGCGATGAACCCGGAGACGTTTTCGACATCGACGCCTATCGCCGCGAAATCGACCTGATTCACGAGCATGGCGGCACGCCGATCGTCTTCCAATCCTACGGCCTGACCTCGCAGCCGCCCGGCGCCATTATCACATCGTATGAACGGATCGGCGAGCGATGCCCGGAATTTATTGCGTTCGAGCTCGGGCAGATGTTTGCGCCCTTCGGCCAGATATACGACATCGACACCTACAAGGCTCTGCTCGCCATTCCCCAGTGCACCGGCGCGAAGCACTCTTCCCTCAGCCGCGTCGCGGAGTGGCGCCGACTCGCACTCCGCGACGAGATACGGCCCGAATTCAAGCTCTTCACGGGTAACGATCTCGCCATCGACATGGTCATGTACGGGAGCGACTATCTGCTCGGCCTCAGCACGTTTGCGCCCGACGTGTTCGCCGAGCGCGACCGCTACTGGGCGGCCGGCGACCCCGCATTCTTCGAACTCAACGACCTGCTTCAGTATCTTGGCTTCTTCTCCTTCCGCGCACCCGTGCCCGCGTACAAGCACAGCGCCGCGCAATTTCTTAAAATACGGGGATGGAACGGTGGCGATGAGCCTCATCCGAAGGCCGCGCGGCGTCCCGGAAGCGATGTGCCTATCTTACGAGACATCGCCGAACGGCTCGAACTCATCCGTTGACCAACGACGACGGGCGCTTCAAGACCGCCGTTCCGACGCCTCGTTGCCGACCGGTATCCCTATGAAAACGCATTCAAACCGTAAGATTTACTGGCGTCACCAGGTGCGCCGCACGGTCGTACTCCTTGCGATCTGGGCCGTCGTCGGGTTCGGCATGAGCATCCTGTTCGTCGAAGAGCTCAACCGGATCACTCTCGGCGAAATGCCCCTCGGCTTCTGGATGGCCCAGCAAGGCTCCATCTACGTCTTCATCCTGTTGATTCTCGCCTACGCCCTTCTGAGCGGTAAAGCCGACCGCGATGCCGGTCTCGACACCCGACGGCCCGGCCGAGCAGCCACACCCGGGCCCGCCACCTCTTCCTCTTCCTCTTCCTCTTCCCCTTCCTCATAAGATGGGAATTCAAGCATGGACCTGGGTGACCGTGGGGCTCACCTTCGCCGCCTACATCTACATCGGATACCGCAGCCGCGTCGCCTCGACGAGCGGCTTTTACGTCGCCGGTCAGGGCGTGCCGGCCATCGCCAACGGCGCCGCGACCGCAGCCGACTGGATGAGCGCCGCCTCGTTCATCTCTATGGCCGGGCTGATTTCCTTCATGGGATTCGACGGTGCGGTCTACCTGATGGGATGGACGGGCGGATACGTCCTTCTGGCCCTCCTTCTCGCGCCGTTCCTGCGGAAATTCGGGAAGTACACCGTACCCGACTTCGTCGGTGAGCGCTACTACTCGAATTCCGCGCGCGTGGTGGCCGCCATCGCGGCGATTTTTGTGTCGTTCACCTACGTCGCCGGGCAGATGGCCGGGGTCGGGGTCGCATTCAGCCGGTTTCTCGAAGTGCCATTCGAAGTCGGCGTCGCCATCGGCATGGCCATCGTCGCCTTCTTCGCCGTCCTGGGAGGGATGAAAGGGATCACCTATACGCAGGTGGCCCAGTACTGCGTCCTTATCTTCGCGTACACGATTCCAGCCATCGCCATCGCGTTCGTGTTAACCGGCAATCCGGTCCCACAGATAGCGATCGAAGAGATCCTTCCAAAACTCAACCAGATCCAGCAAGATCTCGGCCTCACGTCCTATTCGAATCCGTTCACCAATTTGTCGAAGCTCAACGTCTTCTGTATTACGCTCTGTTTGATGGCGGGGACGGCCGGTCTTCCACACGTAATCGTTCGATTTTATACCGTCAAGAGTGTGCAGGCGGCCCGCTGGTCGGCTTTCTGGGCGCTGCTTTTCATCGGTATTCTCTACACCACGGCGCCGGCTGTGGCCATGTTTGCGAAGTACTACATTCTCAATCAGTTTGCGGAAATGGGCCCTGAAATCGCCACACAACCATGGGTGGAGAGCTGGGCGGCGACCGGTCTCATCAACCTTCCCGAAGGCGGCGTGCACAGCGCCGAGGAGCTTCTCTCGGCCATCAACCGGGACATCATCGTGCTGGCTACCCCGGAAATCGCAAATCTGCCGCCGTTCGTCGTAGCGCTGGTTGCGGCAGGCGGGCTCGCGGCCGCGCTGTCAACCGCTTCGGGACTGCTCCTCGTAATCTCGAGTTCGCTCGCGCACGACATCTACGGCTCGATTATCAATCCGAAAGCTACCGAGCGCAAGCGGCTCTTCGTCGGCCGCGCCATGATTTTCCTGGCCGTCCTCCTAGCCGGATTCCTCGGTATCTATCCGCTTGGATTCGTCGCCGAAGTCGTGGCGTTTGCTTTCGGCCTGGCTGCGGCGTCGTTTTTCCCCGTGATTGTTCTGGGGATATTTTGGAAACGTACGAATAAAGAGGGCGCGATCTGGGGGATGAGCATCGGCCTCGCCTTCACCTTCATCATGATTGCTCTGATGCGCGCGCAGAACGTGATTCCCGGTATGGAGGAGCAAATCGTAGATAGCTTCCTGGGCATCAATGCCCAGGGAATCGGCGTCGTCGGAATGCTCCTCAATTTTGCCGTAACGATCGGGGTGTCCCTCTTCACACCCGCACCACCGCAGAGCGTACAGGATCTCGTTGACGAAGTGCGTTATCCCCAGGCAGCGGCGATATAGAGACGCTCGATTCGCACTCACCGGCTTTCCGCAAGAGCCGCCGCACGCTGCCGCGCGAGACGCCACGCGCCTACCACAGGCCGGTTTTTGGGTTGGATGATCGACCATCCGCCTAGTTTTTCGAGAACCGCGTTCTTGAGCACGGTGCGATAGAAGGGGTGGTTTGCGACGCCCCCCAGAAAAGCAATCTGCGGAGTGACTTTGTCCGCTCGGTCTGCGAGCCAGCGGACCTGCTCGGCGAGCTCGCGCGCCTGCGTCTGAACGATGTCGAGGGCGATCTCATCGCCTTCCTCCGCCGCTCGGACGACGAGTGGCGCCAGCCTCTGCAGCGGCATTTTCTCCTCGTAGACGCGATAAAAGAGCTCCGTCGTATCGCGAATGCCGAATTCCTCGGCAATGCGAGCACGCAGCGCGGTTTCCGGACCTCCGTCAAGTGCGTGAGCGTACGCCCGTAACGCGGAGACGCCGAGGGCATAGCCGCTTCCCTCGTCACCGATCAAGTAGCCCCAGCCGCCGACGCGCTTCGTCAGTCCGTCATTTGTGCGGGCGAGCGCAACCGACCCCGTTCCCGCAATCACCATGATACCACCCTCGCTCTCAAACGCCGCCTCGAGCCCAATGTCCGCATCGTGAGTGATCAGCAGGTGCTCGCCGGCGATCTCAGGAATGCTGGTGGATAGGCCCTCGTGGATGCGCTGCTGTTCCGCGGGCCGGCCGGCTCCGGCGATGCCCGCGCACACCGCCGCAACAGCTCGGTTCGGCAGCGCGTCCATGGCCTTGCGGATCAGCCCGCTCAACACGTCTATCGAGGCGCTGAAACCTACACGGGCCGGATTCGCAGAGGCATCGAACAGTGTGAGCAGCTCCTCGTGCTGGTGGGACGCGGCCAGCAGTTCCGTTTTGGATCCACCGGCATCCAGCCCGATGTAAATGGTCTCGTCGGCCATCGTTGTCGGCGCGGAACTAAGGGAGGAGCACGATTGTGCGGTCGAGCCGGTCGAGCGCCGCCACTGCGGAAGGCTCCGGCTGTCGATCCGAGACAAGATAACGCCCGAAGAAGCGTGACGCCTGAAATCGGCGCGTACGCACTCGCATCGCATCCCAGGTGCCTGTCGAGATCCACGCTTCCCAACCGGATGGAGAGAGCAGGTCCGAATCGACAAAAGTCGGGCCCCAGACCAGCGTGCTGGGGTGACCGGCGCCGGGAATCTCGATGGGCGCATACCGGGTTTCCGGGATGGGGCCCACGTCGACGGTGAGCAGCGTATCAGCGGAGAAGACCGGAAAATAAAATTGCTTCGGCTGAATATCCTCCCAGCGCCACTGGCTGAGATTGTCGCCATGCCTCACCGCAAGACGTTCGACCGCTTTGACGAGTAGCTCATAGCGCACCAGCGTCTCGTTTATGGTTGAATCCGGAATAGCCGGCGTGGGGAGATGCCCAAGGCTGTCTTCATACGCCCCCACCCACGTTTCGAAGATCGAGGCGGCAATACTCGCCCGGTCGTAGCCGAAGTCCCAATTGCGAAGAAAAGCGAGGGCTTCAGTGACCATGGCGGGCTGGTTGGGGACCGCGATAGCGTCCTTCGTCATCTGAGGCGCCAGCTCCGCCGCCCACGAGCTGGTGCGATCATTCCGCAAATCGGCAGGATCCATCTGCCGAGGATCTTCCTTGAGGAGCGTGTCTAGCCGTTTGGCAGCATGTGCCGCCCAGGGCGTATTCGAGACAAGAGATCCACCACTGAAAGTGGCGGCCATCTCCGGCTGTGCGAGGACGACCGTGCTGCCGTCCCGTTCCAACACGAGTCCATCCCCGTCGAACAATCGAAATTCCGCGGCATTGCCGCCTGCGAGCATCATCCATGCGTCAACGTCCGTGGGTGCGAGAAATCCGCTCCAGCGTAGAATCCACCCATGACGCATCCCCGCTGCCGTCGTGTCCGTCGCCACAAAGAAGGGCCGGGGAGCTTCGAAAAAAATTTCCAGGCCGGTTCGCTCAATGCGCAGCAGGTGCTCCTCGCCGTCCGCACTGATCAATCGCTCGAACACCGGCGATACTTCCGCCGTGTCTCTGACCGCACGTTCCAGCGATAGTGCGCTCGATAGAAGAATCGCCCACGCGCGACCATCGTCTTTACCTGCCGGCATGAAAGGCGTGCCGATCAGCGTCGCGCCGCTGACGGGGTGCGAACCCGGCCATTCCAGAACGACACTTTGAAAAAAGGGATGCGCCGAGGCGCCGTACACGTGTCGCTGGAAAAGGTGAACTCCCGAGCTGTCGCGAAGCGTCCAGGCGAGACTATGTTCGAAGCCGTGCAAATGGAGCAGCCGCTGAAGAAGGTGGTCCGCATCGAAGAACGATGCCACGTCGCCTCCGGCTTCCGCGAGCGTATCCGCCGGAGGCCGAGGCGCCGCCATCCAGGCATAGAGACGCTCCACGGCGAGCGTATGCCAGGGCTCCCACCGGTCGGGCTCCACGTCCAGCAGGACAAATTCGTCGCGCATTCCCGCACGCCGCTGCTCCCACGTGGCATTCACACCGCGGGCATAGGCAGCAAGGATACGCTTCTGATCCTCGGCGAGGGTCGCAAAAGCATCACTGGCGCCACGAGCGAGGCGCAGCCGGAGAGCGAGACGGTCTAATTCCAGGAGCCCGTCTCCGAACCATTCCGATAGCCGGCCGATCGCCGTTCTGCGATAGAGCGCCATGGCCCATCCGTGCTCCTGGGCGTGCAGGAAACCGAGAGCTGCATAGGCATCCTCTTCGCTCGCGGCCCGGATCCGAGCCGACGCGTCGCTGAAAAGCTCTACCGTCACCGAATCGGAAAGGCCGGGCACACCCGTCCTTTGCGAGGGGCGGTCCGTCAGCCCGTACGCCAGGTACAGCATGATCCCACCGCTCGCCAGGCCGGCGAGCACGACCAGAGATACAATCAGAAGGAATCGGGACATCCTATACCTGGGCTATACCGACGCGGCGGCGCCGACGTTCTTCGAGCCACGAGCTGAAGTCGTCCAACTTCATCGCGTTCAGGCAGCGTTCGGCTGTCAGCCAGCCTTTCCTTGCCACGGCGATGCCCCACTGAACGTAATAGAGCTCGTCGATGGAATGGGCGTCCGGATTGATCGCGATCATCGCCCCGCGATCGAGCGCATGATGAACCCACCGCCAGTCAAGATCAAGGCGCCGCGGATTTGCGTTAATCTCGATGACTACGCCGTTCTCTACACACGCGTCGATGATGCGCTCGTGATCGATCGGATAGCCTTCTCGACGGAGAAGTAATCGTCCGCTAGGATGCCCCAGTATCGTCGTAAAGGGATTCTCGACGGCACGGATGATGCGGCGCGTCGCCTGCTCTCGAGTCATATTAAATCCCTGGTGGACGCTCGCGACGACGAAATCAAGCGTAGCCAGGACTTCGGGTGGATAGTCGAGTGAGCCGTCTTCGAGAATATCGCTCTCGGTTCCCTTGAAGATGCGAAATGGCGCACCGTCGCCTTCAGCGAGCTCCTCGTTGAGCGCGTCGATTTCGACATGCTGGGCACTCAACCTTTCGACGGTGAGGCCTTGCGCGATGAAGAGTGAACGACTGTGATCGCAGACGCCGTAATAGGAAAGGCCCATCGATCGCGCGGCTTCCACCATCTGCCGAATGGAATGTGCTCCGTCGCTGTAGGTGGAGTGGTTGTGAAGCGTGCCCTGCAAATCCTCCTCTTTGATGAGCGTCGGCAGTGACCTGTTCTCAGCCGCATCGAGCTCCCCCCGTCCTTCTCTGAGCTCCGGCTCGATGAATGCCACGCCCGCCGCGCGATAGACCTCGGCCTCCTGCTGCGCCGATGCGGGGACGGAATACCTCGTCTCGAAGCTTTCGACGTGGGTGGGCGAGCCTGTCAACCGCCACAACGCGTTCCCGTACACCTCGGGAGGAACGAGGTGGACCAGCAGCGGAAGCCCGTCCGGGAGCCGACCCTCGAGACGTTGGCCTGCACCGATCTCGACGGCACGTAATGAAGGTCCCTCCGAAAGGGTTGTCGCCACCGCATCGACGTCCTCGGCGCCGGCCACGATGACCACCTCTGCGACGACTTCCATCTTCCGGCGCAGGTCTCCCGCGTACGACGCCGTCGCTACGCCCGGCATCGCCCGAATGCGCTCCAGCATCGGGTCTGCTGCAACGACGGCATCGGCGTACCGACGCTTCGAGCCGTACTGCTTTAGCAGCTTGATGTTTGCGAGGATGTTCTCCTGCGTCTTCTCGCCGAATCCGTCGAGTTCGGCCAGGCGCCCGATGAGCGCCGCTTCCTCTACTTCCTCCAACGTGGTGATGCCGAGGACCTGCCAGATCCGCCGAACTTTTTTCGCGCCGAGTCCTTTCACACGAAGGATCTCTGTCAGACCAGGTGGGGTCGCGCTGAGGAGCTCCTCGTAGACCGCAAAAGTGCCTCGCTGGAGGATCTCTTCGATTTGAGCCGCCAGACCGGCCCCGATGCCGCGCACGTCCTTCAGTCCATCCTCCTCGATGAGCTTGAGGATGGGATCGTCCAGCCGCTCGATCGAACGGGCGGCACTGCTGAATGCACGGGCACGAAACTCATTGCCGCCGGTGAGCTCGATGAGCGAGGCCGTCGCCTTGAGGATGCGAGCTACGTCTTTATTGGTCAGTTGAGGCATTGTTGACGCTGAGACGCTTGGGCATTCTGTCTTTTAGAGAGTCGAACGCTTTTAGAGAGTCGAACGTTGGTACGTTCTGACGTTGGAACGTTCTGCCGTTGGGACGTTCTGCCGTTCTGCCGTTGGGACGTTCTAACGTACGGAAGATGCGCGTCGCTCTTCGGTGGATTCGCGACCACGGCGGGATCCCTGCTCAGCCGCCGCCGTCGTACTCCTGCATACGACGGTCGGCCGCCGAACGGTTCCGGCTCGGCCGTACGCCGCCATACACGATCCGCGCCTCGCCCGACAGCCGCCGCGGACAACGTCCCGGCAAGGGGTCAAGACGTTGGTACGTCCACATGGGATCACGATTCTTTACGATTCGTAACAAAATCTGCATACGCTTGATAGACCGATCGCGAAAGCTCATCGCATCCGCCGCCTTGACCGTCGCTCCCCAGCCGCGCACGTTCGGCCTCATAAAGGAGGTCGTCGTTGGAAGATCCAGGCGGCCCGTTAGTAACGCACAGACCAGTCCTACCGAATGAAGCCACATAGAAAGCTCGTAACCTACGGTGCCATCATCCTCGCAGTAGGCGTCCTGCTGGGGATGGAGATTGGCGCCATCGTGTCCGGCGATGATACGTTCGATTCGCTGAAGAAGCTTGAAAATGCCTTTCTGGTGATTAATGAGCGGTACGTACAGGACGTTGATTCATCCGTCCTTACGGAGAGTGCGATCAAGGGAATGCTTAACGAGCTGGACCCGCATTCCGTGTATATAGACGCGGAACAGATGAAGATGGTGCGAGAGGATTTTGACGCGTCGTTTGAAGGCATCGGCATCTCGTACGAACTGATCGACGGACCCGACGGCCGTGATACCGTTACGGTGCTGAATCCGCTTCCCGGTGGGCCGAGCGAACAGGCGGGCCTTCTATCGGGTGATCGCATCGTGGCCGTAGACGATTCGTCTGCGATAGGATTTTCGAATGTGGACGTTCAGAAGCATCTCAAGGGACCGCGAGGCACACAGGTGAAGGTCACCGTACAGCGTCCCGGATATTCCGAGCTGCTCGACTTTACTATCACGCGCGACAAGATCCCCCTCTACACGAAGGATGCTCATTATATGTTGGACGATAGGACGGGTTATATCCGCCTGAATCGCTTCGCGCGCACGACCTATGATGAATTCATGGGCGCCATGCTGGAACTTAGAGGGGAGGGGATGGACCGCCTCGTGCTTGATCTGCGTGACAACAACGGTGGGTTCATGGATATGGCGATCAAGATAAGCGACGAATTCCTCGGCGCGGGGCAGACCATCGTAGAGGCGCGGAGCCGTCACGACGAATACGACCAGGTGAGCCGGGCATCAGGCGGAAATTCATTCGAATCTGGTGCCATCATGGTGCTCGTGAACGAGAACTCGGCATCGGCCAGTGAAATCGTGGCCGGCGCCTTGCAAGACCACGACCGCGCGCTCATCGTCGGGCGCCGGACCTTCGGCAAAGGGCTCGTCCAGAAGCAGTTCCCCCTCCGAGACGGAAGCGTTTTGAGAATGACGATCTCTCGCTTCTACACACCCTCCGGCCGGCTCATCCAGACCCACTACGACAACGGCGTCAAGGAAGAATACTATACGGAAAAGTATAAGCGCTATGCGCGCGAGCGCACGCTCAGCATCGAGGAGATCAAGGAGCAGATGCCCGATTCGTTGAAATACCAGACGGATAGCGGTCGCACCGTATTTGGCGGTGGAGGGATTCTGCCCGATTATGTCGTCCAACCCGACTCGGCGTCAGATTTTATCAAGGTGATCATCGGTCGCTCGCTCGACAATGACTTTGCTCGGATCTGGCTCGATCGACATGCCGGTTTCGCCACGGAGTGGGAAAGGAAGCGTCAGGAATTCATCGACAACTTCGAGGTGGAAGACGAGATGTATCAGGAGTTTCTCTCGTTCATTGACGAACGAGATGTGCATGTAGTGCCTGAGAACCATCCGGAGGTCGGCCAGGAGGCTGAGGACGAGAAGCGGCGTTACTTCAGTCAAGCAGAGGCCGGGGAAGACGAGAGAGTCGTCAAGTATCGCATCAAAGCCCGTATTGCTCAGCGCGTGTTTGATCGAAGCGCGTGGCACCCCGTGATGAGAGACGTGGACGTCGTGCTCCAGGAAGCCATGAAATTATGGTCGTCGGCCGAAGAGTTGGCCATGCACAATCGCTAGTATCGGACGTTGATCCGACACGCTCGCGCAATAGCGCGGCAGGTGCAACAAAAGTCCGGTTTTTCAAGCGGATTCGGGGCTTTTCGGCACCGGCGCCTTCGTTGACAATCCTCACGAGAATGGGTATACTCAGCCGATGTGCCTCAGGCTGTCACCGTGCGTAGAATGGCACTTCAAGGCGTTTCGTGGTTATATTGGCGGGCTGACTCGGCGTACGGTCGTTGCACACCATCGTTTAGACAACTATAACCCCTGTTTTCCTGGAGGAACTAGTCCATGAAGCTTCTCACCGTAATGATGCTGCTCTTGCAGGAAGCAGCAGCGTCGGCAGATGAAGGATTTATCAACGTCCTTGTCGAGCGATTCAACGAGGGAGGCCCCTGGATGTGGCCGGTCCTTATCTGCTTGATCATTGGACTGGCGATCGCCTTTGAGCGCATCATTACCCTCAATCGAGCCGACATTAACACGCGCAAGTTCATCGTCAACGTGAAGCGGGCCCTCGATGAGGGCGGCATTGCTGCGGCCGAGGAGGTTTGCGCCAAAACGCGCGGGCCCGTGGCCTCCGTCTTTCAGGCAGGGCTTCTCCGCGCCGATGAGGGCATCGAGGCGGTGGAAAAAGCTGTCGTGTCCTACGGCTCTATTGAGATGAGCTTTCTCGAGCGTGGTCTGGTATGGCTTTCGCTCTTCATCAGCCTCGCCCCGATGCTCGGCTTCCTCGGAACGGTCGTCGGGATGATCGCGGCCTTCGACGCCATTGAGCAGGCAGGCGACATATCGCCGAGCCTCGTGGCCGGCGGTATTAAGATCGCGCTTCTGACGACGGCATTCGGCCTCATCGTTGCCATCATCCTCCAGTTTTTCTAC
The DNA here is from genome assembly GCA_964487555.1 of uncultured Rhodothermales bacterium. Lineage (GTDB taxonomy): Bacteria > Bacteroidota > Rhodothermia > Rhodothermales > VXPQ01 > CAZART01. The sequence goes on along the minus strand of CAZART010000037.1, from coordinate 4,573 downwards.
AACTACGCTGTTTCGAAGATCGATCGGATCGTCGTGGAGATGGAAGATGCCTCGATCGAGCTCATCGATTCTCTCGTCCTCCTGGGCGCCGGACGTTCGATCCAGCCTTCGACGATGAAGGAACGTACAGCGACGGAAGATCGACCCGGGCCCGATCCAACGAAAATTTAGATCCTGCAGCGAACAACCATCTGAAGCGAGTCTGTCATGGAATCTCTAGTCGTTTACGCAACGTGGGCGGGCATCATTCTATGCGGAATGGCGCTCGTCGCCATCGTGCTCTTCGGTGTGAAGAGCATGATCCATGGTAAAGTGAGCCCGCTTACGGCGGCACTCATTCTGGTGCCCGTCGTTCTGCTCGCGGTGCTCGGTCTCGTCCTTGGGGACTGGGCGGTGGCTGGAATCTGGACGATGGTCATCATGTTCATTCTCGCCGGTTTCTCCCTGCTGCTGTCGGGTCTCCGCGGCCTCTTCACGTGACGCGGCGGGAATCTTCCGCCGGGCGGTGTGCGTCAAATTCTCGTCGGCTCCAGGAAATTGCATCAAACTAGCATACGCTCATGGCTGGCCTCCTAGGAAAGAAACGGTCCCGAGAAGGGGGAGAGATCCCCACGGCCTCTATGGCCGACATCGCCTTTCTCCTGCTCATCTTCTTCCTCGTTACGACGACCATCGACGTCGACACGGGAATAGGAATGACGCTACCTCCGAAGCTTGAGGAGGATCAGGAGCCGCCACCCGTCAAGGAGCGTAACATGCTGGCTATTCTGGTCAACGCCCAGGGCCAGGTCCTCCTCGAGGATAAACCATCGTCCGTTGCCCGCATTCGCGGCGAAGTGAAGAAGCACACGCTGAATGACGGCGCGGATCCCAATTACGCCGAATCGATGTCTAAGGCGGTCGTATCCCTCAAGACCGACCGACAAACGCCCTACGACGTCTACATAGCCGTGCTGGATGAGATATGGATGGCTTATTTCGAGATGTGGGACGCGGAAGCGCGCAGTCTGGGTTATCCCAGCTATTCCGCCTATCGCAACTACATCGAGGAATCCGGCGAAGAAAACGCCATCCGTGAAAAGATCAAGGCGCAGATTTCCATTGCGGAGCCCGACGTCGGAGAAAGTTGATGAGGCACACCTACGCCGTCTGACGTCAGGAACGATAGTGGACAGAATACATGTCTCAACATTTTAAAAAGAAAAGCGCGAAGTCACAGCCGACGATTCCGATGGCGTCCATGCCGGACATCATCTTTATGCTCATCATCTTCTTCATGGTGACGACGGTGCTTCGCGAGACGACGGTCCAGGTCCGGACTCTACTACCTCAAGCTGAAGCGCTGACGAAGATCGAGCAGAAGCGTCTCATTACCTATCTGTATATCGGACCGCTCAAGTTGGAGAACAACCAGCTCGGTGAGACCGGTATTCAGATCGACGACGCCCTGATAGAAGAAGTGTCCAGCATCCGCAATGTGATGTACCGAAAGCTGCTCGAACAGCCGAGGCTCATCGTTTCGCTGCGTGTCGACGAAACGTCGGAGATGGGCATCGTCACCGACGTTCAGCAGGAGCTCCGAGAAGCCGGCACGCTGCGGATCAATTATTCCAGCAGGCCGGAAATCAGGTAATGGTTTCAGCGCGCTGGCTGGCTACAGAGGCCCCGTCGTTTCGGCGGGGCCTTTTTTGTGGAGGTCAATTGAAGCCGGCGTTTTTACGAAGAACAAACCATTGGGCCCGTTTCCGTCGTATATCTTATGAGCAAACGCGATTCAATTACGAGAACAACTTCAGATGGGATATACGATTTCACTCATATCGGGCGACGGCATCGGGCCTGAGGTTACGGCCGCGACCCTCCGCGTGCTCGAGGCGACCGGCATCGACTTTACATGGGACCGATGCGTGAACGTGGGTGCAGCAGGGCTCGAGAAGGAAGGGACGCCGCTGCCGGAGCGCGTTCTGGAATCCATTCGGAAAAACAAGGTTGCGCTGAAAGGTCCGGTCACCACGCCCGTAGGCAAGGGATTCAAGAGTGTGAACGTCCAGCTGCGGCAGAAACTCGATCTGTTCGCGAATGTGCGGCCCTGTAGCTCCCTGCCCGGTGTGAATACCCGATTCGATGACGTCGACCTCGTCATCTTTCGTGAGAATACGGAAGGCCTGTATTCCGGCATCGAGACCTACGACGAACGTCTGGAAATTGCCGATGCCACGGCGCGCGTCACGCGCCGGGGGACGGAGCGTATCATTCGTTTCTGCTTTGAATATGCCCGCAGAAACAGCTGCGCAATGGTGACCCTCGCCCACAAGGCGAACATTCTCAAGATTACGTCAGGTATGTTCCTGCGAATAGGAGAAGAGATCTCTGCCGGGTATCCGGAAATCGAATTCAACGACCGCATTATCGACAACATGTGCATGCAGCTCGTCACCCGGCCGGAGGACTACCGGTGCATCGTGACGACGAACCTCTTTGGCGACATCCTGAGTGATCTATGCGCAGGGCTGGTCGGGGGCCTAGGCGTGGTGGCCGGCGCGAACGTCGGCGACCATTATGCCGTCTTCGAGGCGGTGCACGGAAGCGCACCCGACATTGCAGGGCAGAACGTCGCCAATCCGACGGCACTAATACGCTCAGCGGAAATGATGCTTCGCCACCTGGGCGAGGATGCCGCTGCGGACGCCGTTCGTACCGCCTTGGTCGACACCTTTCGAGCCGGCCGGACCAGAACGCGCGACCTTGGCGGATCCGCGTCGACGACCGAATTTGCCGATGCCGTTGCCGATCGTGTGGCCTCACAGGTCTCCATCGAGCATCATAATCCTCGCTAGCGACAGACGTCAAAATCCTCGCTAACGGCGGACTTGGCGTGTGCGATCTTCGGCCATAGCCACCCCGTAACCGACGTCCTTACCATGTAAACGAATGATTCAACGCGTCCAATCCATTTATCTGATCTTGGGGGCCCTCTGCCTCGGTTCTCTGGTCTTTGTCGACAGCATCTGGCAAACCCAGGCGACCGAAGCCTTCGCATGGTATGCATCCGCCGTGACCATTGTGGGGACGGCCACCGCGACGGTCGCTCTGATGGCCGTCTTTGCGTACAAGAATCGACCGAAGCAATTGAAGCTGGTCGTAGCGCTGCAGGTGATGACGCTAGCCTTTATGGTCATACTCTACGGAGGTCGCTTTCTTGCAGGCGATTTAAGGCTTCTGCGCCAACCCGGCGGCGAACTTTGGCCGCTGCTTCTTCTTCTGCTGCCGATTGTCGCCTACATTTTCTTCTACCTTGCGCGGCGGGGGATTCAACGCGATATCGATCTGGTGAAATCCATGGATCGCTTGCGATGAACGCACCATATGCCATCGACCGGTTTTCGCGGTCCGCTGCTTCGAAGCACTCAGCCCATGCGGCAATCCGACCATGCCCACCACACGCGGCCGACGAGCGTCTACTGGGCCCTCTTTTTCGGACTGGCGACGTTCTCGTTCAGTCCGATTCTCGTTCGCCTGGCAGCGGAGGCTCCGGGGATGGCTATCGCTACGTGGCGGACGCTCATTGCCGCCGCCGTGTTGGCGCCTTTTGCGCTCGTGCAGTCGCGATCTGAAATCGCCGCGTTTACACGACGTGATCTGGTGCTGATCGGAACGGCAGGCATCGTGCTCGGCCTTCACTTCGTCACGTGGATCGAATCACTTTACCACACCACGGTCGCGAGTGCATCGGTACTCGTGACGACGAGCCCGATATTCCTGGCGATCCTCGGCTATCTCTTTCTCAGGGAGCGGTTGTCTATGCGGGTAAATCTCGCCATCCTTCTCGCCGTCGCCGGCGCGGCCATGCTGGGCCTGGGGGATGCAGCGGCGTCCGCGGCGGCCGATGCGCCGCTGCTCGGCAACTCGCTTGCGCTGAGTTCGTCCCTGGTGTTTAGCATCTATCTGCTTTTCGGACGCGTGGTGCGGAGAAAAACCTCCTGGCTGGCCTACGTATTCCCACTCTATTCCGTTACCGCCCTAACTGTAGTTATTACGGCCCTGATCTTGGGAACACCCCTGGGCGGATACGGCGCTGAGTTTTATCTGCTCTGCACCGCCATGGCCCTTGGACCGCAGGTGCTCGGCCACGGGTCGTTCAACTACGCCATCCGCTACTTTCCGGCCGCCGTGCTCGGCCTCATTTCGCTCGTCGAGCCCGTCGGTGCGTCGATCATGGCCTACTTTCTTTTCGGAGAGATGCCGACCGCACTATCTATAACGGGCATGACCGTCGTCCTTGCCGCGGTTTCCTTCGCGATAATCTCCCGGAGCCGAAAAAGAGGCGAACACGTCGTGCGGACGGACTAGCTTGTCCGTGAGGAAAAGGCGTCACCCGGCAGGGCGTCGAAGGTCTTTAGGCCACGCAGGAAGTAGTCGACGACGATGCTTCGCCGGTAGGACGGGAGCACCGCGTGTTGCCCCCCCCGCGGCCGTTCGGCGCGGTAAGCCTCCTTCATGCGATGTCCGTCGGCATAGGCGCGAACGATCGCTCGAGCCTCGGCCGTTCGCCCGCCGGCCAGCGAGCGCAGTG
>CAZART010000036.1:23090-42429 GCA_964487555.1 uncultured Rhodothermales bacterium | reverse complement strand
ACAACAGAATCATGACGCCCGAATTACAACGAAGAGTCCAGCGATACGGATGGGATAGAGCCGCCTCCTTCTATGAGTCCTACTGGCAGCAACAGCTCAAGCCGGCGCAGGACCGTCTGCTCGACGTCGCCGACCTCCGAACGGGAGAGCGCGTCCTCGACGTCGCCTGCGGCACGGGGCTGGTAAGCCTCCCGGCGGCAGCGGCCGTCAAACCGGGCGGAGAGGTCCTGGGCGTCGATATCTCCGAGGAAATGGTTGCGATTGCCACCGAATTGGCGCGGGAGCGCGGCATCGACAACGCGACCTTCCAGCGCATGGACGCCGAAGAGCTGGACGTTCAGGAGCCCTCCTTCGACGCCGTGCTTTGCTCCCTCGGTTTGATGTACGTGCCCAACCCACCGGACGCTCTGCAGGAAATGCATAGGGTACTCCTCCCGGGCGGCCGCGCGGTGGCCGTGGTCTGGGGACGCCGTGACCGCTGCGGCTGGGCCGATGTCTTTCCCATCGTTGACAGGCGCGTTGCCTCGGATGTGTGCCCTCTTTTCTTCCAGCTGGGGACGGGAGACGCTCTCGCACATGTTTTCCGCAACACCGGCTTTGCCGACGTGACGACCGAGCGATTTCCTGCGGTTCTGCGCTATGAGACGGCGGACGAGGTTAACGCGGCCGCTTTTGAGGCCGGGCCCGTGGCCCTCGCCTTCGGACGCTTCGACCAGCCTACGAAAGACGCCGCACGCGCAGAGTACCTGGCATCCGTGGAGCCCTTCCGGAACGGCGAGGGTTACGAAATTCCCGGCGAATTTGTCGTGACGAAAGGCTTCAAATCCGCTTAACCCACTCGAGCAGGTCTTCGATGTACCGGGATCAAACCCATCGTTAACGATGGAATCTCCAGCCTCGGCATCCTTGTCTCCCAGATCTGCCCGACCGCGCTCGCGCTTCGCCGTCGGCGTCGCGCTCCTGGCAGTCGCGACGGCCTGCCTCGCACTCCTCTCTTCGTTCGGCACCCGATGGGATTGGTGGCACTTCCAAACGGGATTCACCATGCTTCGCTGGGCCGCCTACGGCGGTATCGCCGCCGCCGTCCTTTCCCTCATCGCTCTCTACCGAACGCGGCCGGGCGCATCTCGAAAGGGATTTCCGATCGCCCTGCTCGCCGTTATGATCGCCCTCGCCACGTTCATCGTGCCGTGGCAGGTACAGCGCATGGGGCAGCGGTTTCCTCCTATTCATGACATCACGACGGATGTTGAAAATCCACCCGACTTCGTCGCCATCTCACCGCTCCGTGCCGACGCACCGAATCCGACTGAGTACGGCGGCCCGGAAGTAGCCGCTCAGCAGCGGGAAGCTTACCCCGAGATAGAACCTCTACAACTGGCAGCTCCACCCGAGCATGCGTTCGAGGTGGCCCTCGAGGCGGCTCGTGAAATGGGATGGTCCATCGTCGACGCCGACCCGGCCGCAGGCCGCATTGAAGCGGTGGACGAAACGTTCTGGTACGGGTTCGATGACGACGTCGTCGTTCGCTTGACGCCGGCGAACGGGCGTACGGTTCTTGATATTCGCTCGGTCTCGCGCGTAGGTCGTGGAGATCTGGGCGTGAACGCGCGCCGCATCCGTAAGTATCTGGACGAGGTGCGAGAGCGCCTGTGAGTTCTGTCGCTATCGAGCAACGAACTCGGATTTCATTTGTAGGCCGGAGTCGATGTCCGTAGACTGAACGACTCTTTAGACTAAACCACTCTTTCGCAGTCATCCTGCAAATCGGCGTCGCACGCCGGCACGATGTGCTCTGCCGGTATAGTGATTTCGTACAGTCTTAGTCACACCGATGGCCGAACATCCAAACTCCGATCCCGGTTCATCGCCAAACGGCGTCCTGAAGTCTGGTACCGGCATCTACGGACTTGATGAGATCACCAAAGGCGGACTTCCGCGCAGTCGTACGACACTCGTATGCGGCGGACCCGGCTGCGGGAAAACACTTTTTGCCGCCCAGTTCCTCGTGCGCGGGGCGCTCGACTACCAAGAGCCGGGCGTCTTCATGACGTTCGAGGAGACGAGCGAAGAGCTCGCGCAGAACGTCGCTTCGCTCGGATTCAATCTCCACGAGCTCGTCGAGCGCGATCTTCTGGCGCTCGATCACGTGCGGATCGAACGAAGCGAAATCGCCGAGACGGGCGACTACGATCTCGAAGGCATATTTGTCCGGTTATCATTCGCCATAAAGAAGGTTGGTGCGAAGCGGGTCGTACTCGATACCATCGAGGCCCTCTTCGCGGGATTATCCAACGAGTTGATTCTTCGCGCCGAGCTGCGCCGCCTCTTTCGATGGCTCAACGAGCACGAAATCACCGCCATCGTCACGGCCGAGAAAGGCGACGGCACCATGACGCGTCACGGTCTCGAGGAGTACGTGTCGGATTGCGTCATTATGCTCGACCATCGCGTGGCAAATCAGATCTCAACGCGGCGTATGCGCATTGTGAAGTATCGCGGCTCCAGCCATGGGACCAATGAGTATCCGTTCCTCATTGACGACGACGGCATCTCGGTGCTCCCGATTACGTCGCTCGGACTCACCCACGACGTGAGTTCCGATCAGGTTTCGACAGGAGTCGCAAGCCTCGACGACATGTTTGTGGGCGGGGGTTTCTACCGGGGCAGCTCCGTTCTCATCTCAGGAACGGCAGGCACGGGAAAAACAAGCCTGGCAGCCCACTTCGTCAATGCCGCCTGCCAGCGCGGAGAACGGTGCCTCTATGTAGCGTTTGAGGAATCGCCCCGGCAGCTCGCTCGCAATATGCTGTCGATCGGACTCCAACTCGACCGCTGGCTGGAAAAGGACCTCCTTCATATCCACGCAAGGCGCCCTCAGCTCTATGGCCTCGAGATGCATCTCATCGCCATGCAGAAGCTGGTCGAAAAGGTAGATCCATCGGCGGTCGTAATCGACCCGGTGACGAACCTCATGGCCGTCTCCAGCATTGACGAGGCGGGCGCCGCGCTCACCCGGCTTATCGACTTTCTGAAGGAGCGGCAAATCACCGCCATGTTCACAAGCCTCACGAGCAGCCGCATCGAGCAGGAGAAGACGGACGTCGGGATCTCCTCACTCATGGATACGTGGCTGCTGCTGCAAGCCCTTGAGAGCGGCGGCGAACGCAACCGTGCGCTGTTCGTACTTAAGTCACGGGGGATGGCGCACTCTAATCAGGTCCGCGAGATGAAAATTACGAATCGCGGTGTGGAGCTCGTCGATGCCCGGAAGACGTCTGCTCCGTCGCCGGTTTGACAGCCGCGCAGCGCCGCACGTATCCTGAACCGGATACGGAACGGCCAGACAGCAAGAATTGACGTGATCCTCCCGTTAACCAAGCCTATGTGCGATGAATGAGATTTCACGCGGCAGCTCACCTCCTGACGAGGCGCCTTCGGCGAAGCCGTATCTGCTGCGCCTGTATGTGGCGGGGCAAACGCCGAAGTGCATCGCGGCATTCGACAATCTCAAGCGACTGTGCGAGGAACATTTGTCGGGTCGGTACGAAATTGAAATCGTGGACCTGCTCGAAAATCCTCAACTCGCACAGGGCGACCAGATCTTCGCTATCCCCACGCTGGTACGCAAGCTGCCCGAGCCGATGCGAAAGATCATCGGCGATCTCTCGAACACCGAGCGCGTGCTGGTAGGTCTGGACCTGCGGCCACCTGAGTAATGAGCCACGATCCCAAAAATGCTGCGCAATAATACGGCGTAACTAGAATCCGATATCGGCAAACGAGGAGCGAGTATGCAGGAGACGTTTACCGAAGGGAAGCCACGGGAGGCCTCATTCGTGCTTCGACTTTACATCGCCGGCACCACCCCGCGCTCCATGCAAGCCGTCAGAAATCTGCGAGCGCTCTGCGATACATTCCTCCGGAATCAATATGAGCTGGACATAATCGACATCTATCAGCAGCCGGCACTGGCCGCCACGGCTCAGATCGTGGTGACGCCCACGCTCGTGAAGGAGAATCCGCCGCCGATTCGCCTGCTCGTCGGCACTCTTGAGAACGCCTCACTCGTGATTCAGCGTCTGGGCCTGAGTAATTGAGCCGCCATGCCTCGTGATCGATCGCCGGATCTGCCGACAGAGATCGAATCTCTCCAGGCGGAGAATGCCGAACTCCGCAGCCAACTCAACGAGGCTGAAGAAATTCTCCAGGCCATCCGCACCGGTAGCATAGATGCCGTAGTCGTAGGCGAGCCCGACGATCCGCAGGTGTACACACTCCGGGGGGCCGACCATCCATATCGCGTCTTCGTCGAGACGATGAAGGAGGGGTCGGTCACCCTCGCCGAAGATCACACGATCCTGTACTGCAATCAGGCATTCGCACGCATCATTCACATGCCGATCCAGAAGGTGATTGGCAGTGATATCCATCGTTACGTAGACGAGACCGCTGCCGAACGCTTCGGAGCGTTTCTCGCGCAGCCGGATGCGGCCAAGTGCGAACTCGAGTTTACGACGCGCGGCGGCGAGCAGATTCCCGTATTTCTCTCGAGGGCCGCCGCACACATCGACGGTCTCAATGCCATTTGTCTGGTCGTGACGGACCTGACGCAGCAGAAACGACACGAAGCCCTTCTGGCATCCGAGACGGAGCGCGAGCGGCTTCATTCGCAAGTGGCCGAAGAGCGAGCGCGGCTGGCAGAGCTCAACGAGACGCTCGAGGAGCGTGTTCGGATGCGGACGGAACAGGTGCAGGCTCTCTCTCGGTCCCTTACGCTTGCCGAACAGAGGGAGCGCCGCCGCCTCTCCCGCGTCCTTCATGACGATCTGCAGCAGCTTCTATTCGGCGTTGAGATGCGGCTCAAGATGCTGGACATGGATCTGAGGAAAAAGCCTGAAATGGCCGATCAGGCACTCGTAGCTCAGTGCGAAGACATCCGCGCATATGCGCAGCGAGCGATTCACGTTTCACGCACGCTGTCCATCGAGCTGAACCCGCCGATTCTCGAGGGCGAAGGATTGAAGACGGCGCTTTTTTGGCTGGGATCTCACATGTCCGAGCAGTACGGTCTCGAAGTGCAGCTCGAGATTGCGGATGACGTCGATACGAGGGGCAAAGAGGAGCAGGGTCTGCTCGTACAACTCGTTCGCGAGCTCCTCTTCAACATCATCAAGCACTCCGGAGTAACCACCTGTCGACTTACCGCTTATACGGGAGACGGTACGCTTGCCATCGAAGTCGAGGACCAGGGCTCGGGCTTCGACGTCGCCGGCGTCCGCGCCACCGACGACCACCAGACGAGCCTCGGACTGTTCAGTGTGGCGGAGCGGCTACGCCTTTTTGGCGGTAGACTCGACATCGACTCTTCTCAGGGTTCGGGCACGCGCGTGACGATTTTCGTGCCGTATACGGAGGGAAGCGGACTTGCCGGCGCATCGGTCGAGGAGCCTTATGAATAAGTGCGTCTATATCGTCGAGGACCACGACGAAGTACGAGAGGGCTACATCCTTTTTTTCGAAACGATCGGTGGGCTGCACGTATGCGGCGCCGTCGCCACGGCCGAACAGGCGCTTGAGGAGATTCCCGGTCTCGCACCGGACATGGTTATTATCGATATCTCATTACCGGGGATGAACGGACTGAGCCTCGTCGAGTCGCTTCGAGCGACGTCTCCCGGGATTCGCCTCCTCGTCGTGTCGGGCCATCATGAGTCGCAGTACACCGAACCCGCACGCCGGGCCGGAGCCGACGGGTTTGTTCGCAAAGGCGACGCCGACGTGATTCTCGAAGCCGTCGAACGCGTTCTAAGTGGCGGGCGATTCTTTCCATCCTGAGTAGCTGCATTCATCGAGGCACAATCACCATGAAGGCTCTCTCCCTTTCGATCGTTCTTCCCCTTGGCCTCGCGGGCGCCGTGCTCGTCCTCGCGGGCACCGTGGACGGGAGGTCTGTTCCGGCCGAAACCGATCCACCCAACGTACTCCTTGTGATCGCCGACGACTGGAGCTGGCCTCATGCCGGGGCATACGGCGATCCGGTCGTCCTCACGCCGCATTTCGACCGCGTGGCCCGGGAGGGCATGCTGTTCGACCATGCCTATGTCAGCTCGCCCTCGTGTACGCCGTCGCGCGCCGCGATTCTTACGGGGCAGCACTTCTGGCGCCTGGACGGCGGGGGCAATCTATATGGTCCACTTCCTCCCGAGCATCCGGTCTATACCGATCTGCTTGAAGAGCATGGTTACCACGTCGGATACACCCGGAAAGGCTGGGCGCCGGGGGAACTGGGAGCGCGCGAGCGGAATCCGGCGGGTTCCAGGTATGACTCGTTCAGCCACTTTCTAGAGGAGCGGCCTGACGGTGCACCGTTCCACTTCTGGTTCGGCACCACCGACCCGCACCGGCCCTACGAGACAGGATCCGGCGTGGCGAGCGGAATGCCGTTGGACGATATCATGCTGCCGGCGATCTTTCCCGATAGTCCGGACGTTCGCGGAGACGTGGCTGATTACTACGTGGAGGTACAGCGGCTCGATACGGAGCTCGGCGAGATGATGGATCTGTTGGACCGCCTCGGCGAGCTCGACAATACCGTCGTGATCGTGACAAGCGACAACGGTATGCCGTTTCCGCGTTCGAAAAGCAGCGTGTACGACATGGGCACGCGCGTGCCGCTCGCGATCCGCGGGCCCGGACTTGTCGACGCCGGAACGAATGCCTCGGACTTTGTGAGCCTCACGGACCTTGCACCCACGTTTCTGGAGATGGCCGGCGCTGAGGTGCCCGACGTGATGACGGGCCGCAGCCTGGCCGGCTTGTTGAAGGAGGACGCAACCGAACCGTCGCGAGATGTGGTGTTCTTCGGCAAGGAACGTCACGTTCCGTCCCAGGAGGCCCCGGACGGCGGTGGGTACCCAATGCGTGCCGTTCGCACCGCGGATTATCTCTACATCCGCAACTTTCGACCCGAACGGTGGCCTTCAGGCACGCCGCACGCTGAAAAGGCCTTCATCCAACCAGCCTGGTATGCCGATACCGATGCGGGTCCGGCGAAACACTATATGTATGAACACCGCGACGAAGACGATGCACACCGCCGTCTCTTCGATCTTGCCTTCGCAAAGCGCCCGGGCGACGAGTTGTACGATCTGAGGTCGGATCCCCATCAGCTCCGCAACGTGGCCGCCGATACCGCCTACACGGATATCAAGCGCGAGCTGTGGAATCGTCTGATGGAAAAGCTGCACGCCACCGGAGATCCGCGCGTCCGAGGCCAGGGAGACGTGTTCGACACCCAGCCCTATACCGGCGGCATCGTAGAGAAAGAATAGCCCACGCCGAAATGCCGTGAAGTTCGACACCCACGCCCCTACCTGCGACATTCGTGCGTCTCCTTTCCCACCTCGGGGGAGAGTCTTCGACACCTAGCCCCTACCTGCGGCATCGTGGCGATAGGCGGCCTTTAGTTCCGCATGACGTTCAACGGACGGCCTATAATTCCGCCTCGAACACTTGCAGACCGCCAACGATGGTATGGATGACCCTCGCGTCACGGATCGTCTCCGGCGAAACAGCCGTGAGATCCCGGTCGAAGACAACAAAATCAGCCAACTTCCCCGGTATGAGGGATCCTTTGACGTCTTCTTCGAACGAGGCATAGGCCGCGTCGATGGTGTAGGCACGGAGGGCCTCTTCCACGGTGATTTTTTCCTGCGGCACCCAGCCGTCCGGATTCGCATCGTCGAGCGTGCGGCGGGTTACGGCGGCGTAGATACCCTCGAGAGGCGTCGGCGGGGCGACAAACCAGTCGCTGCCGAAAGCCAGCAGCGCACCCGCATCGAGCAGCGCCCGAAATGCGTACGTCGTCTTGATGCGCTCCGGACCGATCACCTTCTCCGCCCACCGTCCGTCGTCGATGGCATGGTACGGCTGCATCGACGGAATCACCCCTAGTTGGCCGAAACGCCCTATATCGTCATGAGTGAGGTGCTGCGCGTGCTCGATGCGGAAACGGCGGCGCTCGCGCTCACCGTTTTCGGCGATCACACGTTCAAAGATGTCGAGCAGATCGTGATTCGCCCGATCGCCGATGGCGTGCACTACCGGATGCAGCCCCGCCGCGTCGGCGCCGGCAATCCACGTATGTAGTTGTTCGGGATCGTTGACGAAGAGACCCGTATCATCGGGCGCGTCCGTGAACGGCTCAAAAAACGCCGCGGTGTGCGATCCGAGCGAGCCGTCGACGAAGCCTTTCAACGCGCCGATGCGAAGCCACGTATCCCCAAGCCCCTCCCGAGCCACTTTCCTCTGCAGCCGCTGCCAGGTCGAGAGGGGCACGGCGGCGTAGATCCGCGTGCGCAGCCTGCCGTTCCGATGTGCGCGCTCCAACACAGCCAGATCATCCCACGTGCCCATGTGATGCACGCTCGTCACACCCTGCTCAGCAACGTATCTCATGGCCGCATCCAGCGCCCGGTCCTTCATGGCATCGTCCGGCTCGGGCACGGCACGATCGACCATTGCCATTGCGTTGTCTTTTAGAATGCCGGTCGGCCGGCCGGAGGAGTCGCGGACGATCGCCCCGCCGTCGACGTCCGCCGTGGCACTCGTAACGCCCGCCGTCTCAAGCGCTCGCGCATTCGCCAGGGCCATGTGACCGTCGAGGCGGCTCACCCAGACCGGATGGTCGGGCGTGACGGCGTCGATCCATTCACGGCGAGGTAGCTCCCCACCCCACTGCTCGTGATCCCAATCACCGCCGACAATCCACGTCCCCAGCGCAACCGTTTCAGCGAACGTCTGAATGCGCGCAGAAAATTCCGCCGGCGTCTTCGCATCGCGAAGCTGCACCGACGAAAGCCGGAATCCGCCTTCCAGAAAATGGATGTGCGCGTCGATCAGTCCGGGAGTGACCAGACCGCCCGATGCGTCGATCACCCGCGTACCTTCGCCGATCATCGCACGGACCTCCTCGCTCGATCCGACCGCTGCGATGCGGTCGCCCCGCACCGCAAGCGCCTCGGCCCATGGGCGTGCAGGCTCGCCGGTCCAGACACGTCCGTTGAGCACTACGAGCGACGCGGTTTCGACCGGCAACTCTGAGCGGGCACATCCGAACACAAAACAAAGGCACACCGTCAGGGCGAAAAAAGTCTTCATTCTAGACCCGCAAATTCGCGAACCAAGATGGAAAAATCGGGTGAATGCAGTCATAAAGATCGGAAAAGCACCGCGTGCGGGTAGAAAGATCGACCACTCACCGATTCTACGCGTCGCCCGCCCATTCGGACCTGACAATGGACCCTGAGAGTCTCTTCAAATTCATCCGCATGCAGGCGTTTTTCACAGCCCTTCCGTTCGGATTCGGTCTGCTTCATCTGATCCTCTACGCGTACCTTCGCGAGCAGCAAAGCAACCTCTTCTATGCGGCTTTTTTGATGACGTTCGGCGCCACTGTCTACTTCGATTTCGAAGCTTCGTACGTTCGAGAAGGTACAGTGTCGATCGTGATGCTCCAACTGCGCCGGCTCTGGCGAGGCAAGGCCTCGCCGTGTGACGACATGACATTTTTGGTGGTAAAGGTGCGCTGAACCGTTGACGCTCACATTCTTCTCGCACCTTTCTCGTCGTTCTCACGTCTTGCACACCGTTGCCCTTGGATTCGGCCGCGCCACGAAGAGACGCTGCACTTCTTGGAAGAACGCGAGACCGATGCGTATGTTGGTCCGCCACGATGTTCGATAGGTCCTCCCCCATGCCTTCCGACAGCTCCGATGCCCGGCGCATCGTGGACGAGGTGTATCGCTCCGAATCGAGACGCGTTCTCGCCACGCTCATCCGCCTTCTCGGCGACTTTGATCTCGCCGAGGATGCCTTGCAGGATGCCTTCGCCGCCGCCGTCGAGCAGTGGCCCGCCGGCGGAGTGCCCACGAATCCGCGGGCATGGCTGGTGTCGACGGGTCGATTCCGTGCCATTGACCGCCTCCGACGCAGAGGACGGTTCGACGCAGCCCTCGTGGAAATCGCCGATCGGCTCTATGAAGCCTCCGAAGATGCTGCCGGGTGGGAAGGTGAGGAGTTCAAAGACGACCGACTCCGTCTGATCTTCACCTGCTGTCATCCGGCCCTTCCCGCCGACGCGCAGATCGCTCTTACACTTCGCGAAGTCTGCGGTCTCACGACGGAAGAAATCGCTCGCGCCTACCTGACCAGCCCCTCCACCCTCGCGCAGCGAATCGTACGCGCCAAACGCAAAATCCGCGACGCTCGTATTCCATATGAAGTGCCCGCGCACCGCGATCTGCCTGAGCGGCTTGATACCGTCCTTCACGTGGTCTACCTCGTATTCAACGAGGGGTACTCCGCTTCAGCCGGTACCGCCGTGACGCGTTCCGATCTTTCCGAGGAGGCCGTTTACCTGGGCCGCCTGCTCGTGGAGCTGCTGCCGGAGCCCGAGGTGATGGGGCTTCTGGCGCTGATGCTCCTGCATGAATCGCGCCGGACTGCGAGGTCCACCGAGAACGGCGAC
This sequence comes from uncultured Rhodothermales bacterium, assembly GCA_964487555.1. Taxonomy (GTDB): domain Bacteria; phylum Bacteroidota; class Rhodothermia; order Rhodothermales; family VXPQ01; genus CAZART01. The sequence continues at coordinate 31,898 of CAZART010000036.1, read as the reverse complement.
TTGATCTTATTGAATGAGCAGGACCGTTCCCTCTGGAATAGCGAACTGATTGCCGAGGGCACGGCGCTGGTCGAGCAGGCCATGCGTACCGGTCCCATCGGACCGTATTCACTGCAGGCGGCGATCGCCGCCGTCCATGCCGATTCTCCCGCGCCCGACGCTACGGACTGGAACCAGATTGTCGGCCTGTATGACGTCCTCCTTCAGGTGAACCCCTCCCCGGTCATCGCTCTGAACCGCGCCGTGGCGGTCGCCATGCGCGATGGTGCTGCCGCCGGTCTCTATCTCATCGACGAGATTCTGGCGAGGGGCGAACTTTCGGACTACTATCTTGCCCATTCGGCACGGGCCGATTTATGCCGCCGGCTCGGGCGCTCTGCCGAGGCACGGGCCTCGTACCAACAAGCCCTCGAACTCACCCGGCAGGAGCCGGAGCGCCGTTTCCTGAAGCGCCGGATTGAAGAATTGTCACCATGAAAAGCACCACGCATCGTCGATTTGCCACGCAATCGGTCGACAATCTGGTACAGACGCCCCCATAATCAAAGATCACCACGATGGAAACGAATCAGAAACAGCACGAACACGCCGTCGTGTACGCCCGGCCCGGTCACGAACATTAGAGGCTGCAACAACTCGTCGGCGATTGGAGATTCGAAGGCGCTTCGACGACCGAGAAAGCTCTTTCCGACGACAAGATCGAAGGCACGGAGACCGTACGTTTGCTTGGCGGACGGTGGCTCGCCGCCGAAGGGGCGAGGCAGCATGCCGGGGGGAGGCGATGCGTCGAAGGTAATGACCCTCGGCTTCGATCCGCAGAAGGATCGTTCCGTTGGGATGCGGATTGGATCCATGATGACCCACCTCTGGATCTACGCGGGCACCCTCGACGAGAACGGTACCTGGCGCGAATTCATGAAAACGCACCATCGGCGTATTGGGGAATCGAATCGGCCACGACCGGAAAACGACCATAAATGAAAGATAACGCCGCGTCGTCCCCTGTCGCAGCGGGTGCCGAGCCGCTCATACCGCCTCCCCCACCGACGCGGCCCCGGTACGACCGCTCGATTGTGGAAGGCCCCTTGCTACCTGCGGTCTGGAAGATCGCCTGGCCTACGATGCTGCAAAATGCGATAGGCGGACTGCAGGGCCTGGTCGACCATGCCCTCGTCGGCCACTACGTCGGGTTCACCGGAAATGCAGCCATCGGCGTAAGCTGGCAGATCTTCCTGGTCGTCATCGTCTTCATTACCTCCCTCTTCACGGGAATGAGCGTCCTCGTCGCGCGCTTCGTGGGCGCGGGTGACGTGGAGAAGACGGATCGTACCGTCTATCAGGCATTTCTGACGGCCATGGGCCTCTCGCTGGGAATATTTGCTCCCCTCGGGTACTTCGCCGCACCGTGGCTTCTCGATCTCGTGAATGCCGCCCCGGAAGTGCAGACGGAAGCCCTGCCCTATCTGCGAACGATGTTTCTGTTCAGCAGCGGCATGCTCGTGTTCTTCATGCTCGGAGGCGCGCTTCGATCGGCCGGCGACGCGAAAACGCCGCTTCGCCTCGGCATCGCCCTCACGCTGCTGAATCTACTCCTCAACATCATCCTCATTCCAGGACTCGGCCCTGTTCCCGCGTTCGGGACGACGGGCGCCGCCATGGGCACCGTCGTCGCCGGCGGCGCGGTCGCCGTCTATGCTCTCATCAAACTGTGGACGGGTGGATGGGTCGTTGCCTTTCCGCGCGGCGGCCGCTTCGGCCCTGACTGGGGCATCATCCGCGCCCTGTTTCGATTTGGGCTGCCCACCGGCATTCAGGGGATCGCCATGAACGTCGGCGGCGTGTTCCTGCTCGCATTCGTCGGCTCGCTCGCAGATAGCGCCGCAGCCCAGGCCGCCTACGCGGTTTCGTACACTCAGCTTTTCTCGTTCATCACATGGACGTCCGTCGGTCTGCTGGGTGCGGCGGCGACGGTTGCAGGCCAGAACCTCGGCGCCGGCAATGCGGACCGAGCCGAAAAAGCCGTGCACGTTGCTGCGCGTATCGGCGTCGTCACTGCTACGGGCGTTGGAGCCTTCTTCCTCTTCCTGCCCGAACAGCTGCTCGCCGCGTTCGGTATGAATGAGCCGCTCGTGGTGGAGATCGGAGTACAGCTCCTGCGGATTCTCAGCGTATCGGGACTCTTCATCGCCGTTGCGCTCACGTACACCGGCGGGCTTCAGGGAACCGGCGACACGAGGAGTCCGCTTTATATCTCGATCGTCTCGCAGATCGTCATTCCCCTGGGCATGTGCTTCATCATTCAACAGGTGTCCGTCCTCGATCCGATCGACATCTGGATCGCCATTCTCCTCGGCCACATCACGCGGTGCGCGTTGAGCGCGCTGCGCTTCAATCAAGGAAAGTGGCGTTCGATTGCGGTCGATATCGGAGCCCGCAGCTAGAGAACCTTCAAAGGCGTAGTCCCGTTGTCGATTTCCGGCCTGTCTATCCGACTAATAGTGAACGGTCCCCTCCATATTTTCCACCGAATACGATGAAATACCTTTGCCTGGTCTACATGGATGAAGCCACGCTGACCGACGTCCCGGACGCCGAATGTATGGCCTTCGGTCAGATGCTCGACGACAGCGGTCAGCGCATCGCCGCCGAGGCACTAGAATCGGTGCAGACGGCTACGACTGTGCGCGTCCGCAGCGGAAAAGTGTCGATTACCGACGGCCCCTTCGCCGAAACGAAGGAGCAGCTCGCCGGGTTTTATCTCATCGACGCCCGCGACCTGAACGACGCCATCCGCGTGGCGTCAAACATTCCCCCGGCGCGGGTAGGCAGTATCGAGGTAAGACCCGTCCGACAGCTGAAGCCCTGAGCCACGAACGCAGTTCTTGATGAGCGAGATGCCCTCGACGCCGGGGTACGGGGTAGAAACCGGCCTCGTCGCGCGAATCCACAGGAGCACGGTCTTCATCCTGCAGGTCATCCTGGCAGGTGAGCTCGTGCTGGTGCTCCTCAACAGGCAGTGGCTAAACGTCTTCCTCGTCTTGATGATTATGGGAGGCACGCTCGTCCCCATGTTTCTCCGCCGTTGGAAGACCGTCGATATCCCCGCCGAATTCCAGGTGCTCACGATCGCCTTCGTTTTTGCCTCGGTGTTTCTCGGGGAGATCCAGAGCTATTACGAGCGGATCTGGTGGTGGGACATGGCACTGCACGCCGTCTCCGGCCTCCTCCTCGGAATTCTGGGTTTTCTGCTCGTCTACATACTCAACGAAAGCGAGCGCATCGAACTGCACATGCGCCCGCGCTTCGTTGCCATCTTCGCTTTCGCATTTGCGGTTTCCGTCGGCTCCGTGTGGGAGATGTTCGAATTCGGAATGGATCGCATGTTCGGCACGAACATGCAGAAACCGATGCTCGGCGACCCGTCAGGCCTTGCGGACACGATGTGGGATCTAATTGTAGATGCGGCCGGCGCACTCGTCATCAGCGCCCTCGGCTGGCGGTATATGCGCCAGGGAAAGCGCTCGTTCATTGAACACTGGATCCACAAATTCATCCAGCGAAACCCGCACCTATTCAAATCGTGAGACGGCGGACCACGTCGCAAAACGCCTGGCTCAATTCCGTGCCGGCGAGGCGGCGATAATCTCCGATCTTCTGGTTCCACCGCGCGCGAGCAAGTATTTTGCCGATCGAGACAGCTGTCCGGACTGGATCTTCGAGAACATGATGCCGCTGAGCGACGGCTAGACAACGGCTCCGCCGTGCCTCAATATGCCGTGCCTCAATTGGCGCCCGGCAATTGTACGCACCGGCCGTAGCCACCGATAAGCCTCGCAGCATGGCGCAGCTCGTTCGTGTCTATCGAATACGCACAGATGCACGGTATACGCACAGATGCACCAGGCGCAACCCCCGATCAGGTGCTGAATCGAACATCGTGGTTCAGGCGATAGTCGGACGAAACGCAACGAAATGAGGGTTTTTCCGTAGACAAGCACCCTGGCCGCTCCAAACGGACGAGCGCGCACGTGAGGCTTCGACCAAGAAGTTCCGAGGCTTCAAACAGAAAGTAGCGTGTGCACCCGTTGACCCCCGCGACCGGGGCAGTTATCATGATGGTGTGGTACCTCCCGTTCAATCTACTCGCAGGTGCCTATGACGACCCTCTATCTGATCTGCCTTCTTGTAGGTGGATTCTTCGTTCTTCTGTCTCTCTTCGGGGGCGGCGATTCCGATGCCGATGTAGACCTCGACGTCGATGCCGATGCCGATGTGAACCTGGAGGGTGAGGTGAATACCGTTGCCGACGCCGCCGGGACCGATCTAGTGGATCTGTTCTCGGTACGCGCTCTGTTCTTGTTCGCCGCGTTTTTCGGCTTGACCGGGCTTGCGCTTTCGCTGGCCGGCACCGGAGAACCCTTTACCGCAGTGCTCGCCGCACTCGTTGGAACTCTCGTCGGTCTGGGCGGCAATTATCTCATAAAGCGCGTCGGATACGAGCACGTATCAAGCGATGTATCGACGAAAGAATTGAAGGGAATGACAGGCAAGGTTCTCATACCTTTCAAGGGCAACCGGCGCGGTAAGATCAGCCTGGTCACCCGGGGTCAGAGCCTGCATCTCGTGGCCCGCGCATTCGAAAATCAGACGATGGACGCTTTCAATCCCGGAGACGAAGTCGTAGTGATACGCGTCAACGGATCCGTCGTCGAAGTCGTTAAACCGGAGTAGGGCAGCCCCGCTGCCCGTTCGTTCACCATTCGGAGCTGCTCCAGCACCGAAGACAGACCGTAACCCGCTATGGAAGCTTTTATTATCGCCGGCATACTCATCCTCGCGTTCATGACGGTGCTGGGCATCGTAAGGGCGAATCTGAAAATCTGCCAGCCGAACGAGGTGCTGATCTTCAGCGGCCGGCGTCGCGCTCTGACGGACGGCTCGTCTCTTGGTTATCGCGTTATCCGTGGCGGCCGCGGCTTTCGGATACCGATTCTAGAAGAGGTAGATCGGCTCTCGCTCAATACGATCCCGATCGACTTGACGGTGAAGAACGCCTACTCGAAGGGCGGCATCCCCCTCTCGGTGCGCGCCATTGCCAACGTAAAAGTGGCGTCTACGGAAAACGAGTTGAACAACGCCGTCGAGCGGCTTCTCGGTAAGAACCTCGAAGAGATTCAGTTGATTGCCAAAGAAACGCTCGAAGGAAATCTCCGCGGCGTAGTTGCTCTGCTCTCACCCGAGGAGGTCAATGAGGATCGCCTCAAGTTCGCCCGCGAGCTCGTCGAGGAGGCGGACACCGACCTCTCGGCCCTCGGCCTGCAACTTGATACGTTTAAGATCCAGAGCGTGGAAGACGATCGCGGGTATCTGGACGCCATCGGACGCCAGCAAACGGCACACATCATCGCCGCAGCTGAGATCACGGAGGCCACCCAGCGAGAATCGGCCCGCGTGGCAGAGGCCAGGGCGGACAAATCGATCGCCGAGGCCGAGAACGATGTTCGCATCGTCAAAGCACAACTCGCCGCCAGGTCCGAGGCCGAGGAAGCCAAGGTTACCGTCGCCGCGGACGTGGCCCGGGCCATTGCCGAGCAGGAGCTCGCCGTCCAGGAGATCGAGCTTGCCGAGAAGCACCAACGCGCCACGGTCATCGTGAAAGCCGAAGCCGAGCGCAAGGCAAAGGAAGAAATCGCCAAGGGAAACGCCGCCCGCATCTTCGAGGATGGACAGGCCGAGGTCGATGTGCTCAAGCAAAAGCTCGCCCTCTGGCAGCAGGCCGGACCCGACGCCGAACGCCTCTTCCTCATCCAGATGCTGCCCGACATTCTCAAGGAGGTCATCAAGACGGTCGACAACCTCAAGATCGACAAACTGACCGTCGTGGACGGGGGCGGCGCCGGACAGGGCGTGCCTGCCGTATTCAATCAAATCGCCGGCGCCACACCGGCCCTTCTCGAAAGCTTGAAAGCTTCCACCGGCGTCGATATTGCCGGTATGCTGCGCCGAGCCCACGAACAGAAAGAAACCATCTCCATGAGCGGCAAAGACGGGGACGTGCTGGACGTCGAGACGCCTCCCAGCGGCAAGAAGGGCTTGCATGGCGACGCATAGCGAGAAGCCCACCACGTTCGAGGAGCTGATAGCGCCCTTCAACGCCCCAGTACAAGCGACGGCGGAATCCTTGCGGACGATGATCCGCGAGCCGATGCCGGATTTTAATGAGAACATCTACGGAGGTCTCTCCGTCGCCAATGCGCATTATAGTCGCGGAGGGCCGAACCATGTCGTCTGCGGCATCCAGCCTGCTCTTGACCACTGCAAGCTGTACGTTCACCATGTGGCAGACGTCCGACGTGACGGGCTGCGAATCGAAGGCAGCGGAAAGAACACGCGCCACGTAAAGGTGAGATCAGTGGATGACGAAACGACGGAACGACTCAGCTGGCTTCTCCTTGAGGCGCTGCGGCGATCCGGGTTGTAGCACCATCGACCGGTAAACGCGGAAGCCGAGGAGTCTCGGCCAAGCCCCTATTATTTCTTCAAGTCCAGTTCTCATTTCTGACCGGCAGACGCCTCGAACAATTAAGCCGGGGCTCAGTATATTACCGGACTTTCCAAAAATTCATTCGCTTCCGAGCCTCGCAATCGCATGGATTTGCTGCGCGGCCTGCATCGACGCTTTTCCACCGGTCAGCCTCGTGCTCCAATGGACGGTGGTCAGCGTGAAAGATTCCATTTTTCCATAGTAAACAGGTAGAGATTCCACGATGGGCACGATGACCAAGATGCGCGAGAACACAGGCGTGGTCCTGTGGATTCTCGTGTTCGCTTTCGGTGTTATCTGGGTGCTTCAAGATTCCGGCGCCCTCGATACCGTGGGCTCCGGCGGCACTCAGAATATTATTGTGGTTGACGGCGATCCTATTCCATATGAGCAGTATGTCCAGGCCGTAGACGCGCAGGTGCAGCAGTATCAGCAGCAAACCGGCGAAAGCATGCCTCCTCAAATGGTCGATCAACAGCGGGAAACCGTCTATCAGCAGCTCGTCGAAAACAAGCTTCGCGAGCATGAGATGGATCGCCTCGGCATCAGCGTGTCCGATGAGGAGATCTACGAAATGGTCATGGGTTCGGACCCCCATCCTATTATTCGCACCTATTTCGGTGACGAAGAAGGAAACGTCGACCGTGCCCTCCTGCAGAACTTCATCTCCAATCCGGAGGCTCGTTCGGACTGGATTCAAATCGAAAATTACCTTCGCGCGGAGCGCCGCCGCCAGAAAATGGACAACCTCATCGCGGCCACCGTACGCGTGTCGGAGGACGATGTCCTTGATGAGTACCGCCGCCGCAATCTCTCCGTCGACGTGAGCTGGGTGGGGCTTCGCTACGCCGACATCCCCAACGATTCCGTCTCAGTCACCGAGCGCGATCTCAAGCGCTACTACGACGCACATCGGGACGACTACAGCCGCCCGCGCACGTACACGTTCAATTACGTGACACGACCGAAGCAGCCTTCGGCCGAGGATTCGACGAACATCATGAACGAGCTCGAGCGGCTCAAGCCGCGTTTCGCTGAGTCGGAGGACGATTCTTCATTTCTGGCGCGAAATGCGTCCGAGACGCAGTTCTCAGACGAATGGCAGTCTGCGAATCAGCTTGATCCGGCCATCGCCGAGGCCATTTTCCCGAATCCGGAGCCCGGAACCGTCATCGGACCGCTCTTCGCGGGAAATCAGGCACACCTCGTGAAGATTCGCGACGTTCGGCCGGTCGAGAATGAGGCCGTTCAGGCGCGTCATATTCTCATCCGTTCGCCCGAAGAAGACGAGGAGGTCCGCAATCGGCTGACGGACATCAGGAATGAGATCGAATCGGGTGCCATATCGTTCGAGGACGCGGCCCGGCTGCATTCGCAGGACGGCTCCGCTTCAAGTGGTGGCGATCTCGGCTGGTTCGGCCGCGGACAGATGGTTGACGCCTTCGAGAACGCGGCCTTCGGCGCCCCAACCAACCAGATCGTCGGACCGATCAAAACACAGTTCGGCTACCATCTCATTAAGGTGACGGCCCGGGCCAACAGCGATGTTAAGATCGCAGATTATGCGCTGCAGGTTCGCGCTGACGTTGCCACGCTCAACAGCATGCGGGAAGTGCTCGAAGATCTTCGCTACTTCGCGGAAGAGACGGGCGACTTCGAGACGGAGGCCGAGCGCCTCGAGTTGAAGGTAGAAACAGTCCAGGTAACGCCGGACCAGGCATCGATTCCGGGCCTCGGCAGCAGCCGGACGATCCTCAATTACCTCGAGAGCGCTGAGAAAGGCGACATCAGCGAGGTCCTGGAACTCGACGACGTATTCGTAGTGGGCCAGGTTGAGGAACTCGCCAAGGAAGGCTACCGGTCTTTCGAGGAAGTTCGATCCGAACTGGAGCCGCGTGTATACGTCGAAAAAAAGAAGGAACTGCTGACGCGCCGCGTGCAGAACGCGCTTGATGACCGAGGCTTCGACGGTCTCGCGCAAGCAATTAACGCACAGGTGCAGACGGCCGAGGATGTCCAATTCTCGACGAACGTCATTCCCGGTCTCGGCCGTGAGCCCAAGTTCATCGGTACGGCCCTCGGGCTGGAGGAAGGCCAGTCCTCCGGCGTCGTTGCCGGCCAGAACGCCGTCTTCGTCCTCAAGGCGACCTCGGTCGACGAGCCCGCACCCATCAGCGAGACACAGCGAAACCAACTTCGAGAGCAGCTCCTACAGCAGCGTCGCAACCAGGTTCAGAGCGAGTGGCTGACGCAGCTTCGCGATC
>CAZART010000036.1:0-22990 GCA_964487555.1 uncultured Rhodothermales bacterium | reverse complement strand
GAGGATCGAGGATCGAGGACCGCGGAGCGAGGATCGCGGATCGAGGGTGGAGAATAGCGGACCGAGCAGCGAGAAAAGAGGATCACCGACCGCGGGTCGAGAATCGAGGATAGCGGGTCAAGAATAGCGAATCGAGGCGAGGACACGTCAACAGACGTGCAATCTTCAATCGTCCATCCAAGTCCTTCGATCCTTGTACCCTCGACCCTCCGTCGCCGACTATCGACCCCCGATCTCCCGACCCTCGACCTCCCGACCCTCAACCCTCGATCTCCCGACCCTCGACCCTCGATATCCCGACCCTCGACCCTCGATCTCCCGACCCTCGACCCCCGATCTCCCGACCCTCGATCTCTCCCGATCCTCGACCCTCGACCCTCGATCTCCCGATCCTCGATCCTCGCCCCCCCCAACCCTCTAATATTCAAACGTACCTCTATAAACCACCTCCGCCGGACCCTCCAAATACAGGTCTTCGACGAGACGTCCCTCGAATCGAAATCCGACGGTGAGCGTCCCTCCCGGCATCTCGACGTTGATCCGGTCTTCGTTGATGTGGCCGAGCAGGCGCGCAACGACGGCTGAGGCGATGGCCCCGGTCCCGCAGGCAAGAGTCTCGCTCTCTACCCCCTTTTCGAAGGTACGCGCCTTCAGACCCGCCTCATCTACGACCTGCACAAAATCGACGTTGGCTCCCGCCGGTGCGAGCGCCGCATCGTGGCGCACCGCCTTCCCCCACCGTTCCACAGGAGTTTCAGCGACGTCCACCACGAAACACACCGCATGCTCGGTGCCGGTCCAGATGGTGTGAAGAGGACCCACCTCTCTCGCCGCGGTCGAGTCAAGCGCCCTGTCCTCCGTGAATTCCCTCGGCGTCGTCAGATAGATGCGCACCGGATATGATTCCGCGTGAGGGACGTCGGCGCGGAGAACGCCGGCATCGGTCTCGAAGATCATCTCCCGATCGTCGATGCCCGCTCGCCGGGCGAACCGCGCCAGACACCGTGCGCCGTTGCCGCACATCGTGCCGATGCTGCCGTCGGCGTTCAGGTAACGCATCCTGAATTGATGCTTCTCATCGCGCGGCGGATCGAATGCGAGGAGGCCGTCCGCGCCGATGCCGAAGCGCCGACGACAGAATCGCCGGGCCATCTCCGAGAGCTCCTCATCAGAGAAATGGAAAAAGCGGTTGTCGATCACGATGAAATCGTTGCCGGCACCGTTCATTTTCGTAAACTCAACGATGAGACGTCGTGGCGTACCGTTCATCTTTGACGTTGATTCTGGCGTGAGTCGTGGAGAGCGCCCCGTTGAGATGCGGGGTACCTATCGTTCTTCATTTCCCGTTCGTCGGATTGCTAGCGTATACGAAGAACGATGCAGGAAAAATGCGGGCACCGCGGCGCCGTGATGCCGTATGAGCACCAAGTGCAACGCTTCAGGAATCGACCGTGATTCTGCACGGCGCCACCGAACGAATGTACCATCCATTGGAAACGGATTTTAAATAGCACTTTGGCGGAAAAAAAAATAGCCATCGAAGGCGCCGAGCCCCTTCTCCTGTACGGCTTCAACGACGTATATCTACGGAAGATAGAAGCCGCCTTTCCCGAGACGCAGATCACGGCCCGCGGCCACGAGCTCATCCTGAAGGGTGACGATGAGAGGATTCAGGGGATCGAACGAATCGTCACCGAGCTCATTGTCATCCTCAATCGGAATGGAAATCTCACCGAAAAGGACGTCGATACCGTTCTCGCCCTGTATTCGACCGGTGATGGTGCAGGAGCGTACGGCATGGAGACGCGCGATGTGGTGCTCTTCACGCCGTCAGGAGGGACCATCAAGGCCCGGACGCCGAACCAGGCCCGTCTCGTCGACGCGGCGCGTACGAACGACCTGCTCTTCGCCATCGGTCCCGCCGGTACCGGAAAAACGTATACGGCCGTCGCCCTCGCCGTGGCTGCGTTGAAGTCGCGGCAGGTAAAGCGCATCGTGCTGTCTCGCCCTGCCGTCGAAGCCGGGGAACGACTCGGCTTTCTCCCCGGCGACTTTCGAGAGAAGGTAGATCCCTACCTGCGGCCGCTCTACGACGCGCTCGAGGATATGCTCGAAGCCGAAAAGCTCCGGGCATTCATCGAGAAAAACTTGATCGAGATCGTCCCACTCGCCTACATGCGCGGCCGCACCCTGAATTCAGCGTTCGTGATCCTGGACGAGGCTCAAAACGCGACGTCGCTGCAAATGAAGATGTTCTTGACGCGCCTCGGCGTAAACAGTCGGGCGATCGTCACGGGCGACGTCACGCAGACCGACCTGCCCGCACGCGAAATCAGCGGTCTCATCGAGGCGCAGGAGATTCTCGAGCACGTCGAGGGCATTGAATTCATTCGTTTCGACAAGAATGATGTCGTTCGTCACCGCCTCGTGAAGGACATCATCGAGGCGTACGCGCGCTTCAAAGGGGACGAGAGCGACCGAACAGAGGCCGCGCGGCCTTAAAGGGAGTAATCGTAGAATCCGCGGCCCGCTTTGCGGCCAAGCCGGCCGACAGCTATCATCTTCCGGAGCGGCGGACACGGGCGATACTTGTCGTCTCCGAGCCTTCTTTAGCCGGCGATCGAGATTCTCGTCGATGGTGGATAAGGCGCGATCCAGCGCCGCCGGCTCCACGTCCACGAGATACACGGGAGAACCGCTCAAGGCGATCACGTGAGCAATGCCGTTGCCCATCGTTCCGGAGCCGACGACGGTAATCGTACATTCGGCCATTCTTATGCGGTCATCGCACTACGCAGCATCGAAATGGAAATCGGCGGCACGCCCCGTGACGCCGCTCGGAGCTACCGGACTACGCGGGCCCATCACGATTCAATCGCCGGCGGAACACGCACAAATACGCTGTCAATCAGTCGTGTTTCGCCGAGATAGGCTGCGACGGCGGCGAGCACGAGCTCACCCGACTGAAAGCGGTCGATTGGCTGCAGCGTTTCGGCATCGACGACCTCGGCATATTGGAGGCGGGCGAGCGGCGCCTCGGCCAGCGCCGAACGCATCGATTCTACAAGGGCCTCAGGGCGCTGTTCCCCCTCCATCAGGAGGCGCTCGGCCGTTCTTACGGCCTTTGAAAGCACGACAGCTTGCGCTCGCTCCTCGTTATCCAAGAACACGTTGCGCGACGAAAATGCCAAGCCATCCTCCTCCCGGACTGTCGGAAATCCGACGATGTCGATACCGAAATTAAGGTCGCCTACCATCCGTTTGAGAATGACGAACTGCTGGGCGTCTTTCAAACCGAAGACGGCTGCGTGCGGCCGGCAGATGTTGAAAAGTCGTGCCACGATGGTCGTGACTCCTCTGAAATGACCGGGGCGATGCCGACCGCACAGATTTCGATCGAGATCCTCTACCGTCACCCAGGTGACATGAGTGTCCATTCCCCCCGGATACATCTCTCGGTCGGTAGGCGCAAAAACGGTGATATCGTGCCCCACCTCCTCAAGCCTGTGAATGTCATCATCCAACACCCGTGGATACCGCGCGAAGTCTTCGCCCGGCGCGAACTGGGCCGGGTTGACGAAAATCGAAACCGTCAGATCATCGCCATGCCGCAGCCCTTCACGAACGAGTTGAATGTGGCCCGCGTGCAGCGCTCCCATCGTCGGAACGAGCACCTGGCGCCGCCCTCCCCGCCGACGGCGCTCGACGAGCGCCCTCATTTCGCCTGCGGAGTCTATAACGTCCATAACAAAGATGCCCCCAATACGCGTTCAGACTTTAGACCCCCGGCGGAAACTTCCCCTCCCCCTTCCCCTTCCCCTTCCCTTTTCACATTCTTCAACACCCTTAGCTCGGCACGGGCGTATAATACTCCACATCCGCCACTACATATAGACGCAGATATGTCCGAGTTTCGCACAGAGAAAGATTCGATGGGAGACGTGCAGGTACCTGCCGAGGCCCTGTACGGTGCACAGACGCAGCGCGCCGCCGACAACTTCCCCATCAGTGAGCTGCGGTTTCCCCGCCGATTCATCGAGGCCCTCGGCGTGGTGAAGCAGGCCGCCGCACACGCCAATCGCGAGCTGGATCTGCTGGATCGCAAAAAGGCCGACGCCATCATCGAAAGCACACAGGCCGTCATTGACGGAGCGCTCGACAATCAGTTCATTCTCGACGTCTTTCAGACCGGTAGCGGCACCTCTACGAATATGAACGCGAACGAGGTGATCGCGAATCTCGCTTCAGAGAAACTCGGCGGCAATCGCGGCAGCAAGCTCGTCCATCCTAATGACGACGTCAATATGTCGCAGTCGTCGAACGACGTCATACCGACGGCCATGCATGTGGCGGCCCGGGTGAGTATAGAGCGCGAGCTCATCCCGGCACTCACGCGCCTTCACGAATCACTGGGCGCCAAAGCGAAGGAATTCGACGACGTTCTCAAGAGCGGCCGCACGCATCTGATGGATGCCACGCCGGTCCGCCTCGGCCAGGAATTCGGGGGGTATGCATCGCAGATCCATCACGCCGTCCGACGCCTCCGAAACGCGTCAAACGAGGTCTCCGAGCTGGCCCTCGGCGGAACCGCCGTAGGTACCGGTGTAAACCGGCCCGTGGATTTTCCGGAGAAGGCGATAGCCAGAATCGGCGACATTACGGGTCTGGCGTTTCGGGAAGCTGAAGATCACTTCGAAGCCCAGGCTGCGAAGGATGCCTACGTGAATACGTCGGGCGCACTCAACACGCTGGCCGTTTCCCTCATGAAAATCGCAAATGACCTTCGGCACCTATCGAGCGGACCTACCAGCGGGCTCTCGGAAATCCGGCTCCCTTCCTTGCAGCCCGGCTCCTCAATTATGCCGGGGAAAGTCAATCCGGTTCTCTGTGAGGCCGTCATGATGATGGCGGCCCGCGTGATGGGCAATCACACGACCGTCACCGTCTGCGGACAACACGGAAACTTCGAATTGAATGTGATGATGCCCATCATGGCACACGCCGTACTGGAGAGCATCTCGATCCTCGCCAACGGCTGCGACGCCTTTCGCGAGAAGTGCGTCGACGGTATCGAAGTAGACCGCGAACGATGCCGCGAACTTCTCGAACTAAACCCGTCCATCGCAACCGCCCTGAACGCAGCCGTCGGCTACGATCAAGCTTCCAAGGTGGCCAAAAAAGCGGCCGCCGAGCGGAAATCCGTGCGCGACGTCGTTCTCGAGATGGGACTTGTAGGCGACCATGAGCTTGACCGCATCCTCGATGTTAGAAACATGACCGAGCCCGGCATCCCCGGCGAATAGAAGGCCCTCGTAATATTTCTCCGACGACTGAAACGCAGTCGGACCACAGGTATTTGACATACTATGTGCTCACCGTGGTACGTTTTTTTCAATGTATAGAAGGGGTCCCGAATAGAGGCGTGGCCACTGCCGGTTTGACCGATCTGCAGCGCAGATTCCTGCCCCAGCCGTTCGGTGACCGTATGATATCCTAGACATTCAAATGCGATATAACGTCCAGATATGATGAATGCAAAAGGAAGAGTTTCCATCGCCGTTATCGTGGTCGTGGCTTTCTTCTCGGGAGTCATGTTCACCACTGTGGGTGCCAACATCTTTGGCCTCGAGGAGGGAATAGGCACCGAAACCAGAGCCGCCGAAGGAACCGCAATTGACCGCGATTTGAGCAGTGTAGCGGACTTTCAAGACGCCTTCATGGAAGTAGCCGAACGCGTCAATCCAACCGTCGTCCAGATCTCATCCGAACGGCTCGCAACGCGGGAAAACGGGCAAATGCGCAATCCCTTTGAGGGCACCCCGTTTGAGGATTTCTTCGGTGGTTTTGAAGGCCCGCAGCAGCCGCGACCGCAGACCGGCCTCGGATCGGGGGTCGTTATCCGGTCCGATGGTTATGTCATAACGAACAACCACGTCGTCGAAGGCGCCGACGAGGTTACTGTCGTGATGATGGACGGCACACGCTACGAGGCCGAGGTGATCGGCACGGACGCGGTGAGTGACGTTGCCGTAATCAAAGTCGATCAGGAGAATCTCCCATTTATGTCGGTCGGAAACTCAGACGACGTCCGCGTCGGGCAGTGGGTGCTGGCCTTCGGCTCGCCCCTTAGCGAATCGCTCAGCAACACGGTGACCGCGGGTATTGTGAGCGCTACCGGCCGCCTCCAGGGAGGGTTCGCTCCGCCGCAGAGCCAGCAGGGCCCGAGTCAGATTCACAACTTCATCCAGACGGATGCGGCCATCAATCCCGGAAATTCGGGTGGACCTCTCGTCGACCTGAACGGCCGCCTCATCGGCATTAACACGGCGATCATTTCGCGGACCGGTGGAAATCAGGGTATCGGCTTCGCCATCCCCGTAAACACGGTGCAGGATGTGGCCGATCAGCTGATCGAGCACGGCCGAGTGGACCGTGCCCGCCTCGGCGTATCGTTCGGACCGGCGAGTCAGAGTCTCATCCAGGCACTGGACCTGCCACGCGGCGCTGCCGTCATCTCTAGCGTGACGCCGGGATCGGCCGCCGAGCGCGCCGGCATCGAAGCGGGCGATGTCATCGTCGCGATAAACGACAAGGAATTGACGAATCATCTGCAGCTATCGCAGCGGATCGGTGCCATGCATCCGGGTGAAACGGCCACGCTCACGGTCGTACGTAACGACGAACGGCGCACGTTTGAAGTGCAGCTCGGCGGCTGGGAAGGCGGTGACGAGCCGACCACAGCCGATCGATCCACCGAAGATCGACCGAGCCGGTCTCAGATGATGGACGCACTCGGTTTCCGCCTAAGCGATCTCACGCCGGAGCTAGCGCGCCGCGCCGGACTCGAAGAAGACGTCGACGGCGTCATCATCACCGAAATCGATCCTTCGAGTCAGGCTTACCGCGCGGCCGAGCTTAGGCGCGGCAACATCATCATCGAGATCGACCGGAAGCGCGTGCGCAACCTGGACGAGTTCGAAGAGGTCTACAACGGTATAGAAGCTGGAGACTCTTTCCTCGTTCGGCTCTACACGGGTGAGAATCAGACCTACATAACCGCACTCACGAAGCCCGCATAAATTCCCCCTCGAACCACGAAGGTCCGAGCGAGGGGTACCGAATCAGGCCCCGTCTCCTGGGAGGCGGGGCCTTTTTTGTGGATCCAGTTCCTATCTTGCCCTCCATCCGAATCCTGCCCTCCATCCCGGGCGAAGGCCAGGACAACCGTATCTCCTTCACATACCCGGCGCCCCGGTCCCCTCCCTCCCATGTGCCAGATCAAAGACATTGTCGAGCATGTATCGGGAGTGCTCGGACCGGACGCCGATCCGGCACAGGTGGAGGCGGTCGCCTCGTCACTGATCGATACGAAGGGCACGGCTTCCATATTCACCGGCGGCCGGATACACGTCGCGTTGACGGACTGCAGCAGCCTGCTGACGACGACGGTACGGTCACGGGTTTACGATAAGATTCGGCGCATAGCCTCCCATTTGGAATCCGCGATGCGTGCGGCAGATCTCGGCGGTGCTCGGCACATCGCAACGTCCCCGCTGTCGCAGATTGCAGGAAAAGCGACGGCCTCCGACGTCCTCGTACTTGCGCAGATGCTGGACGACGCTGCTCAGGACTGTTCGGCGTCTGAGATTACGGGGCTGACGGCTTGCGTCGAGCGCGGCATCGACCCGGTAGCGGCCGCGCTGTTCGACGTCATTCCCGAGGTGCTCCGGGCAACATCGCGGGTCGTCGTGGAGGTTCGCGCCGCGACGGTCGACGTCGGCATCAACGTCGATGCCGTGAAAAAGACCATCGTGGCGCTGCGGCGCTACCACGGCACGTCGGAGGACCTTCTGAGGCTGCGCCTTACCCGCGGCTCTCCCGCGTCGCTGCCGGTAGCCGACGCTGCACTCTTCTTGACGGCGAATGCGGCCCCCATGATGAATGGAGCCCTCCGTACGGCGCCCGAGGCGCCCCTTCAAGACATCGCCGCCGTATTGAAGGCTACAGCATTTGGCCTCGGCCGTAGCGTAGCACCACACGGCGAGGCGGCCGCGGCCACACTTGCTGATCGATCAGGGTTGAAGGTCCGGTTCGGCGGCATCGAAGTGGACCCGGGTGCCGGATCCTCGGATGACCACACCGTTCAAGCGGCATTGGCAGCGGCCATCGTGGCCGGATTTCGAGCGGCGGTCGGCGACACGTACGTTCTACCACGCCGGATCGTCACGGCTTTCTCGTCTGCGACCAGCGACGATGCCGCAGGAGCACGCGTGGTGAACGAGCTTGGCCGCTCCGTTTGCAAGGAGGCGGCCGTGCACGCCCTCTTTTCAGAGAGAAGTGCCGGCGAGCTCATGCGCGTCGGACCCTTTCACAACGTGCGCGTGGACGAACCTGCTGAACAGGACTGGTTCCGCCGCGGCGGGCTGATTCCCGCCGTTAAGAGCTTCCGACGATGACGACTCGGCCCGGATCGGCTTCGTGTCATCTCGGCCTAACGCCTCGGCTTAAATGCGATCCAATCCAGCAGAAACAGCGCCTCGGGCGTCGTCCCTCGGTCGCTTCGGAAGACGAAATAGAGATCGCGCTCTCCGCGGGTCGGCTCCAGCGGCGCGGCAACTTCATCAGCGCCGAATGACAAGTCCGTGGCGACGGCCACTGTGCTCACAAGGGGCCCTGTCGGATCGTCCAGCCGCAACTCGATACGCCCACCGGAAGCATTCAATGGATCCGTGACGATTCCATAGGTTAGTTCCTCCATGCCGAATAGATCCAGATCCTCAAAAACGAGGTACGATCCATCGTAAATATTTCTCACCAGGGTCGGATCCTCATCATCGCCCCGCAGCACGTCCACACGGTGGAATCCGTCGGCTCGCTCCGCCTCGAGCTGCGGATATCGTAGGGCCACAAGCTCCGTAGCCGTGGCCGGTTCCACGCCGTTTGCGCCGAGGTCCGTGTAGGCGGCTTGCAGCACGTACGTGCCGCGAGACGTGTCGGCGAGGTGCTGCGTCGCCGCCATTCGGCCGGAGAGCGGGAGGCCCGGGCCGAGCGCATCCTCATCGGCAAGGGACAGAACGTACTCCACCATCGCGGCCGCCTCGCGCTCGCTTAGCTGCGGATGGGCCGCCATCGCCTGTTCACCCCACACCCCGCCGCCGCCCTGAATAATCTTTGCTGCCAGCGTCCGGACGGCGCCGGGCTCATCCTGATATCGAAGCGCGACATCGACGTAGCTTGGCCCGATCGATTGCGCCGTCGCGGAGTGGCAGGCCTTGCAGTCGCTGCCTTCGATCAGTGCACGACCTTCGGAAAACGATCCGGGGCCGGTTTGATGCCCCTCTACGAGCATCTCGCTGTCGAGTGTGCCCTTCATGTAGTCGAACGAGACGTATACCGCCGCCGCCGAAGCCGTGTCGACCACGCCATCTTCGGGATCCGAAACCACGATCTCGTACTCCACGTCGCGGCCGTCCCAGTAAAAGCTTCGGTTTCCCTCAATCCGAAACTCGATCTGCGGCGGAGCATTCCCGGCTCTGACGACCACCTCATCCCGATCCGTCAGCCCGTCCTCATCCGCGACCTCCAGCAATACGGTGTATTCCCCCGGCTCGTCGAACGTATGCTCAAACGTCGTGTCGTCCGGCGCCCTCCATAAGCCGCCATCTATCTTCCACCGGTACGCCAGTTCGTCGCCATCCACATCGGTTGATCCCTCCGCAGAGAACCGCGCATGCAGCGGCACGCTGCCGACCGTCTTATCCGCACGAATCCTCGCCGCAGGCATTCGATTGCCGGTGTTATAGAAGACGAGGTTTAGCCGAGCATCCGCGTTCTGCTGAAACCATCCCGTGCCGTATTCGATGACGTAAAGCGCACCGCGCTCATCGAAGGCCATATCGATGGCGTTATTCCAGCGGGTCGACGGCATGAAAGGCTCCAACCGGTCAACATTGTGGTTCTCATCCATCGTAACGGCGATCATCCACCCGCGCATCCAATCGTAAATGAACAGCTTGCCGTCGTAGTAGTCCGGGAAAGTGCCGTCGCCCGGGCCGTACATATCTGCGTAAAATACCGGGCCGGCCATGGCGTTGCGGCCGCCCGTGCCGACGATCGGAAATTCAGGGGATTCAGCGTAGGGATACCATATAAACGCCGCCCGCGCTGGCGGAAGCTCGCGCAGACCGTCGTTATTGGGCGAATCATTACCAGGAGCTTCCGGATCGAATGGATCGCCCGAGGTCTTCGATGCGAAGTCGTAATCCCGATACGCCTTGTTGTCCGCGACGAAGTACGGCCAGCCGAAGAAACCGGCCTCGCGTGCCTGATTGACCTCGTCGTGCCCGCGTGGGCCGCGCGACGGGTCGTCTTCACCGGCATCCGGCCCCACCTCTCCCCAATAAAGAAATCCCGTTTTTTGATCGATGGAGATACGGTACGGATTGCGGTTCCCCATCACGTAGATCTCGGGTTCAGCGTTTTCGGTCCCCGGCGGGAAGAGATTTCCTTCTGGAATGGTGTACGAGCCGTCGGACTGTGGCATGATGCGGAGAATCTTCCCGCGAAGGTCGTTCGTGCTGCCCGACGTGCCTTGTGCGTCGAACGGCTCGCGGCCCTGACGCTCGTCGATCGGCGCAAATCCGCTCGAAGCAAACGGATTGGTATCGTCGCCGGTCGATAGATACAGGCTCCCGTCCGGTCCGAACTCGACCGAGCCACCGGTGTGACAGCATTCGTCCCGCTGGGTAGGAACGACCAGCATCACGATCTCGCTCTCGAGCACGAGGCTGTCATCGCGCAGCTCGAAACGCGACAGGTGCTGCCTGGGCTCGTCGCCCGGCGACGAGTAGTAGAGATAGATCCAACTGTTGTCTTCGTGGGATGGATCGAGAGCCATTCCCATCAAACCGTCCTCGAATTCCGTATGGACGTCGAGATGGGCGATCGTCCGGATGGAATCACGCTCCGGATCGTACATCTTTACGGAGCCTCGACGTTCGGTGAATATCACCTTGCCGTCGCCGAGCAACTCCAATTCGGTCGGCTCATTGAGGCTGTCGCCCAGAATGAATCGCTCGAATCGGTTCTCTTCCGGCAGCCGAGTAGTCCTGACGTTGGAATAGTCGAGGGGATCACGCTCGCCTATCACGTATTCGAGACCCGCTTTCAAGTGCTCCCGGAAGGCACTGGTCCCAAAAACGTCGGGATTGTGGCCGAGCGCCGTGTAGAACGCGCGTCCCCCATCAAACACGTGATGCCACGATACGGGCGCTCTCCCATCCTGAACGGCGTCACTGCGAAGCTCGAGAAGGACTTCGATGTCGGGGTTCACCACATCCAGGCGGTACCATTCATCGATTGGATTCCAGCTTGACGGAAGGCCCCCGACTGCCGGATGTTCTGCAGCCACGGCTACTACGCCCGGCGACATCCGCGGATATTCCGAAACGGGCTCATCGAAGTACGCACCGACGAGCTGTCCGTACCATTCCCAGTCCGTCTCGGTCTCGGCGGCACTATGGATCCCCATGAAACCACCTCCCGACTGAATGAACCGCTCGAAATCGGCCTGGCGGCTATAGTCGAGAATATCCCCGGAGGTGTTTAAGAAGACGACAGCGCTATAGCGCCTCAGATTCGACTCGAAAATAGCGTCGGCGGAATCGGCGATGTCGACTTGGAGGCCGGCCTCAGCTCCGATGGCCTGAAGCGCCTCGATGCCGGCGTCCGTAGAGCCATGGCGAAATTCATGGGCGGCGGTAAGAACGAGCAGTCGCGCAGGCTCCGGCTCTTGGCAGGCACCGACCAGTAGTGTAAACGCGAAGAGCAATAGCGCAGAACCTGTTGCATGCGCAGAGCCGCGAATTAACATAAGACGGAATCGGGCGGCATTAGAACGGGCGTCACCGTACGCGGCGCCTTCAGCTTGCCTACGCGCGAAGAAGATGGGTAGGTTCCGCGCCGTAGCGTCCGCCGTTCTGTTGTTCTCGGCGATACGTGTACAGGCGACCGCTCAGTCGCCGACCCGGAGGACGATCTTGCCTTCATTTCGGTTTGCGCTCATGTACCGGTGCGCATCGGCCACGTAAGTCCAGTCAAAGACGCGGTCGATGACCGGCTTGAGGGTGCCGACTTCAAAGAGCGGCATCGCGAGGCTCGTGAAGTCCTGCGTCAGCCGAATTTTGTATCCGAGATCCCGATCGCGCAGGGTGGAGGCGAAAAAGGATGCGCGCTTTCGAAACAGATCGCGAAGGTCGACCTCCTCCACGCGCGAGCCGCCGAGGGTGGCCAGCAAGATCCAGCGGCCGTCGACGGCCAGTGCGGCAGCGTTCTGCTTGAAGTACGGGGCCCCGATGAAGTCGACGATGACGTCGACGCCCCGGCTCTCCGTCAATTCATCGATCCGCTCTGCGAAATCCTCGGTCTTGTAATCGATAGCCGCGTCCGCGCCCAGGGCCAGACACGTCTCGTGTTTACCGGCCGAGGCCGTCACGTACACGGTGGCACCCGCCGCGCGGGCGAGCTGGATGCCCGCGGTGCCCACACCGCTGGCGCCGGCATGGATCAACACTCGTTTGCTGCCGTCGACTTCGCCGTACCAGTGAAGCGCTTGAAAGGCCGTGAGAAATACCTCCGGAATAGCCGCGGCTTCAAGGAACGACAGCGTCGGAAGCAGCGGTATGGCCAAATCGCGGTGGATGACGGCGAATTCCGCGTATCCGCCGCCGGGCAGCAGCCCGCATACCCGATCACCAACATTCCACGTGGGACACGCCGGTCCGACGGCTTCGACCGTGCCGGCCATCTCCAGGCCGAGAATTGGGCTCGTCCCCTCCGGCGGAGGATACCGGCCGGCGCGCTGCATGAGATCGGCGCGGTTCAGCGCCGTTGCGTGCACCCGGACGAGCAGCTCATCTTCCCGCGGAACAGGCTTCTTCGCCCATCCGATGGAGAGCTTCTCCGGACCTCCCGGTTCTTCGACCACGACGGCCTTCATCGTGGCTTCGGCGCTTGCTTCGGGTATAGACGCTTCCATCATCTCGCTCTTCTTGCTTTCGCTTCAAATATCTCTCTGCTCGACGCGAAATTCATAGGCTTCGGTACCGAGGACGCTGCCCTCCGGACCGAACGACCGCTCAACGAAGCGGAGCCGGCCGTCACGGTGAAGAAGCACGACGGTAGAGGCACGCGTTCCATACTCCTTTCCAGGAATGAAGATGGACGAAAGGGCCCGTTCCCACGTCATCGCAAGACCCGTCGATGGCAACCGGCCGTCCGCTGCCCGCTTGCGATCGGCCAGCACGTCGAGCAGTGCCTCCGGATGTGGCCCATGCTCGCCGACGGCCTTGTGAAAGAGGGACTTCGCACGCCGCACCTTCGGCCATGGGGTATCAAGCTGCTCGTTGCTCAACCCGTATACGCCTGCCTCGAGTTCATGGATGCGCCCCGGACTGCCGACCTCACTCTCGGAACGGCTCGCGCCCTCCTCGACGCCTCGATTTGAAAAATAGTAGAGCTCCTCGGCCGTCCCAAGGATGAGATTGAACCCGTTATACTCGTGAGCATCGTCCTGAAGATCGCTGAGGTAGGTCGCGGCCGATCGAGATCCGGTTAGAAAATCGACCACGAGGGCTCCCCTGGATCGCGCATCGGGCCGCCGTTCGCCCGGTTCACGATAATTCGTTACGGTCGCGAAGCGCCCGTCTCGGGAAACGCCGAGCCACGTTCCACCCGCCTTCAAATCACGTCCGGCCAGGAGATCGGGGAAATCGGACCAGAAGGATGCCGGTTGCGCGGGCCTCCCGTGAAATTCGTCGCGATTGCCGGCGAAAATAAAGGGATAGTCGGCATGTGTTCGGAGCGAGAAGACAAGGAGACACATGTCTACGGCCCGACATCCCGTGCAGCATGCATCATCATCATGGATAGAAACCGGCCTCTGAATGGCCGCGGAACTGCCGCCGCCGGCTCAATTTGAGACGAGAAGTGTGACACCGTACTCACTATCGTCGATCCTCAGAGGATGGCTGGTATACGGGATCCGATAGGTAATTTCATCCCCCTTTGGTAACGTTTTTACCTCGTATGAGGCGCCGTCTGAGCTCGGAGTCGCCCAGAATCCCTGCAGGACTTGCTGGCTATCCCCTGTGGCCGAAATCTCAATCTCGTAAATCCGGATCTCCTTGCCCGCCTGCCACAGGCTAACCTGTTGCGTTCCGAAACTGCGGCGGATCCGCAGAGTCCGAGGAATCGTGCCCTGATCGTCACCATCTACAAGGACGTGAATCGCTCGTGTATGAACGGCGCTGGTATCCGTCGGGGCATCCTCGTCCGACGTGTCGGCAACGGGAGGAGAAGTGGACCTGCAGCCGCCGAGTGCTACGACGGCCACGAGAAAGAAGGGCAGAAATTGATAGAGGCGCATAGCAGTCTCGAGGTGGATGTTCCATCACGCATTACGTGTTGTACATTCGTCGACTGCATAGGTTTTGATCCGCAAGAATCGCTGCACCACATTCAATCCCGACCGATACTGGCATACCCACCGATACCGGGGTTTGGCCGTTCTCGTCACCATTGAGAACGAAGCGGTGTTCAGATGAAGAGCTCTTCGAGAGGGTATTCGAAATTGAGACTAGAACGCCGCCAGCGATCGAGCTGCCGTCCAAGTCTGACGAGGGCGAGACCGGCGACCGCGACGGCTCCGATAGCAATGAGGGTTCTTTGAAACATGGCGTTTCCCGTTTTCAGCAGTCCATTGAGAAAGCGAATTATGCGTCTAAAGGCGATCTTTCTTTCCTTGCCCCGCGAAGAAGCTCTCCCGCGCTCCGCTGCACGATCCCCGGTAACGTCACGTTGGACCGACCTCGCCTCAACGTAACACGCAAACTCCGTACCTAAAGGCTTCCACGGACCGTCTCATCTTCCGAATTCCTACCATCCGCCTTCGAACGCCCATGGCCGGTCCCGACTCGCTTTTAAATATCCATATCGATCTCGGTCCTAGATCCTACGACATCCGCTTCGAAGCGCTCGACGCGCTACCGGCGCATCTCCGAAGCCTGCGGATGCAGCCCGGCCGATGTCTTCTGATCACTGATGAGAACGTCGCCGAGCTTTATGGCGGATCCATTACGAAAACGCTGATCAGCCATTCATGGCATCCTGTTGTCGTTACACTTCCCGTCGGGGAAACAACCAAGTCGAGCGAAAACTTGCGGAGGATCTATGACGTCGCCTTGCCGCAAGGGATTGATCGCGGCACCCCGGTGTTGGCCCTGGGTGGCGGCGTTGTCGGCGATCTCGCCGGTTTCGCCGCGGCCACGCTGCTCCGGGGACTACCCCTCGTGCAGATCCCGACCACCCTGGTCGCACAGGTAGACAGTGCCATCGGCGGAAAGACGGGTATTAACCACCCAGCCGGCAAAAACCTCATCGGGGCGTTCCACCAGCCGCGCCTCGTTCACGCCGATCCGGAGGTGCTTCTCACCCTCCCACGCCGCGAATGGACGAGCGGGCTCGCCGAAGTCGTCAAGCATGCACTTATCGCCGATGAATCGTTCTTCGGTTTTCTGGAGGAACGATGGGACGAAATAGCAGCCCGGGACCGGCAGGTCGTACGACCCGTTGTTCACCGGGCAGCCGCCGTCAAGGCGCGCATCGTGGAGCAGGACGAACGCGAAGCCGGCCTCCGCTCCGTCCTCAACTTCGGCCACACCTTTGCTCATGCCATCGAGCGAACGGCCGGATACGGCGCATTTACGCACGGCGAGGCCGTCGCGGTCGGGATGCGTGCCGCACTGCATCTCTCTCACCGGCTGCGGGGCGACTTCGCACCGACGCGCCCCGACCGGCTGGTGGCGCGCATCCCCGTCCCGCCGGGCCTGCCCTCTCTCGACCTCCATACATTGATCGCCGCAATGCAGACGGACAAGAAGGCGCTGGGCGGCCGTCTCCGGTTCGTCCTCCTCGATCGCATCGGCCACGCTTACCTCACCGATCAGGTCGACCTCCGCGACGTCGAGGCCGCATGGCAGTACGCCTTGACAAGCTGACCACGTCCACACGTCAACACCGGCACATTTGCTGGACGGCGTCGTACCACTTGCCTGTTTGCACATCTCGATCTTTCGATTGTCCCCTCGCCGAATCATATCCTATTCCGGACGCGCCGTCCGTCTCGCTATCTGTGCTTTGCTAGCGGCCGTCGTCCTGTTTTTTGCCCTCACCCGAACCGAAGTGGGACGCGAAGGACTCCGACTCGAGCTCGAGCGGCAGTTCGCCGACCGCTTCGACGGGGAGATTGAGATCGGGCGCCTTTCGGGCAATCTGATGAACCGCCTTTCGGCCGGCGACGTGCAGGTGCGCGACTCGGCAGGCCGGATCGTCTTCACCATCGACTCCGTCGTCGCGTATCCGAGCTGGGGCGATTTGCTGCGCCGAACGATCACGACCGGCCGCCTCACTCTCGTCCGCCCGGAGATTCACCTCAGCCGGGAAGAAGACGGATCGTGGAACCTGGCCTCCGTATTTCGGGGCGGCGATCGCCTTTCCGATGCTCTGCCGTGGTCCTTACATTCCACGGACGTCATCATCGTGGACGGGCGTGTCGTTACGCATTCCTTCGGCGCACTGCCCCGGCTCGTCGTCGACGGCGCCATCTTTAATTACGCGGATGCCGAAGCCGTTAATCTTAACGGCCGCGCCATCATAGAATGGTCGCCGAATCTAAAGCTCATCGACGTTCTCGAGCTGAGCGGCCGGATCCCGGACATAGATCTCCCCATCGACAGCCTGCAGGGGCAGTTCATCGTTCGAGACGAACGCCTGGGCCTGAACGCCGTGCACCTCCGGCTTGGCGAAACACGGCTGCACCTGGCCGGATCCCTCTCGTCATACGCCGGGCTGCGCGAACGTCCGTCGGACGCGCTCGTAGAGGTCGATCTTCGCCCTAGCACGCTGCGTGCCGAGGAACTGATGCGGATTTTTCCAAACCTGCCGTTCTCGGATGAGGTAACCGCCTCCATGCGCGTGCAGGGGCCGCTCTCCGGACTGGTCGTCGAAGACCTACGACTCGGCCGTGGACGATCCACCCTATCCGCCGAAGGCACGCTGCTGGGGCTGCCCGATTCCCTCGACTACGAACTGGCCTTTCGCCCCAGTTCCGTGGCGTGGCGCGACGTCGACGCCGTTCTTCCCGGGGCAGGACTCCCTGACTTCGATCATCTCGGATTGATTCAATTCTCGGGCTTTTCCGACGGCGTCGTCCGATACGGCGACCGTGCGTCGCAGCCCTACTGGCAGGCACGATCAGAGTTGCAGACTACGAGCCAAGCCGGACGCCTGAATGCGGATCTCACCATGGCGGTTGGCGGACACCCCTACCTTGCGATCGACGGTTCCGTCCTCTCTCGAAACTTCAATCTCGGCGCCCTCACGCGTAAGGCCGGACTCGATAGCGATCTGAACGGGGAAGCGACCATCCGTGCGTCCGGGCCCGACTTCAGGACGACCACAGGCGGCCTCACGGTCTCTCTTTCGAGCTCACGATTCGCGGGGCGCACGCTCGATTCACTTCGGTTCGACGTATCCGGGGAAGAAGGCCTCCTGAATGGCCGGATGCGAGTGGCACAGGGTTCAGGCACGCTCCTTGCCCATTTGCGAGCCGATATCGACTCCCTCGAAAGCACCTACGAAATCGATGGCGCGCTGTCGGATTTCGATATCGGTCCGGTACTCCTCAGCGATTCCATCCGAACATCGCTTAATGTGCAATTCGGACTGGATGGCAGCGGCAACGCTCCGGGAGACTTCCAGGGCCGCCTGAGCCTCGCGTTCGACGAATCGCGCGTCGCCGATGGGATACTGGAGAGGGTCGTACCGCCCCATGAAAGCGCCGTAGCCGTTCGGCAAGTCGGAACCGCCTCCCCCGTCGTCGAGGTAACGGGTGACGTCCTTTCCGTACGGATCACGGGAGACGTGGCGATCGATCCGCTCATTTCACTCGCGCGCCACTGGGGAAACGTGCTCCAGCGTTCCGCAGACCGTGCACTCGGCAAGCCGCTGCGATCCGACTCGCTGACGGCGGTCGCCGAGATCGATGTCGCTTTTGATAAAGCGCTCTCAGACGGCGCCGCGGCGGATCTCGATCGATTGGACCTGCAACAACAGACGCTGGATGCCACGATCGAGGTCAAGCGTGCGGACATTCTTTCAGCGCTGCTGCCGATGCTTCCCGACGTGCGGACGGATCTGGATGCCGGCATAAGGCTTTCGTTCGACCATGACACGTTTGCGCTGAATCTGTCGGTCACGGCAGATTCATTCGATACGAACGAAATGACGGCTCGCGACTTCGTCATGTCGCTCGAGACCGACGGCAGCCTCGACGATCTTCGTGCGAACAGGTTGAATGCCGACTTCAGCGCCTCCGCCGGGCGCCTGCTCGTCGGCGGTCAAGAATTCGTCTCGCCGATCATGAGCGCCGGTTTTCACGACCAGGGCCTCGACATCGACATCCTGTCCACGGCCTCCGGTGCCGCGGAGCCTCTGCGTTTTACCGGGCGTCTCGATCTACTTCCTGATCGTATTCGAATGCACATTAAGACACTTCAGCTCGCCGCGCGCGATCAGGTGTGGGAGGCGGATAGCACGCACACCATCGACGTCTACCGCGATGCCGTGGTGGTAAAGGAGCTTACTATTCGCCGCACCGACGGGCAGGCCGCCGGCAGCGAACGCCTGCGTCTGCAGGGTACGCTTTCGCCCCTCGCGTCCGACTCCCTTTCCGTCGACGTTCGCGACCTTCCCATGGAGGACGCTCTGAAACTGCTCGCGGTGGAGCGGCCGTTCGGCGGCGCCGTGAACGGGCAGCTCGTATATAAGGGATTCCAGCAGCAGCCCGAGCTTACAGGATCAGTCAGTGTTAAGCCGCTCTCCTACGACAACCGGGTCCTCGGCGATCTCCGGATCGACAGCCGCTACATTCCCGGCTCGCCCGACGTGGGACTCGACCTGCGCATCTCACCACTGGAGCCGCCTGAATCAGATGCACGCCGCTACCAATCGAACGATCTGAGCGTGAGCGGAACGTTTCGCCTGCCGGGTACCGACGCGGCCGGCTTGAAAGACGACGGTGCTCTCGATCTGGAGATCGCGAGTCGACAGCTGGATGCCTTTTTCCTGGAGTACATCTTTCAAAACGAAGTTTCGCAGGTTCAGGGAGTTTTTGCCGGAAGCGGAAGCATAGAAGGCTCTTTCGCGCGTCCGCTGTTTTATGCCTCCCTGGACCTCGACGGCGGTGCCTTCCGCATCCCGGATTTCAACCTGGACTACGAAGCGTCGGGGCAGGTACGCGTCGACGAGCTGGGCATTCACGTTGAAGACGTGCTTCTGACGGATTCGCGAGGCGGCCGCGCCGCCTTGAAGGGCTCCATCCTCTTTAACGAATACCGGTATTTTTCCTTAGACCTGCACGGCCGGCTGCACGATCTGCGGATCATGAACGTGAGCCAATCGCGCGAACTCCCGTTCTACGGACGCATTTCGGCATCCGGGGACATGAGTCTCACCGGTCCTCTTTCGAACACGATGCTTCGTTCGACGAACGCCGTCACGAGTCAAGAGAGCGACCTCTTCATCCCGATCACGGAGTCAAGTGAGGTCACGGATGCCGGATTTATCATCTTCGCGGATTCGGTAGGCAAGGTACCGGACCTCCGTCGCCTCACGAGGCGGGATAATCTGCTGGACGAGCGGCCCGCCGGAGAGCGTCCGTTCCTCGAAGGACTCGAAATGGACCTTAACATCACGGCCCCGGTCGGATCGACGGTGCATCTGGTAATTGATCCTTTGCTCGGTGACGTTATTAACGCCGTCGGCAGCGGGCGCGTCCAGCTCCTGCGTACAGAGGGTGAGTTCTTCACCTACGGGCGTTTCGACGTGGACTCCGGCGACTACCTCTTCACCGCCGGCGAGGTCTTTTTCCGGCGATTCCTCATCGACGACGGGTCGATATCGTGGGACGGCGATCCGCTGAATGCAAATCTCGACATTGATGCGGCGTACCGTACGCGCGCCTCGACGGACGGTCTCACGGACGCCTGCGGATCGACCATGATTCCCCTGGTGATTCGCATGAACGTCCTCGGCCGCGTTGCCGCGCCGAACGTCGAGTTGTCCCTGGCCATCGACCGCGATAACCGCAGCCTTCTCGCCGGTTGCGCGCAGGGACTCGAGGCCGAACTCAATGAACCGGAGCTCACGGCCCAGTATGCGACCAGCGTACTGCTCACCAACTCGTTTCTCCTCACCACCACCTCGATCGGCTCGGAACAGTCGCAGGGTCTCTCCGACACCCGCAACCAGCTCGCCTTCAACAGCCTCTCCCAGCTTGTGGCGAGCCAACTCAACCGATACCTTAACTACGCCCTGCCAAACCTCGACGTCAACGTCGGGCTGCTGGGTGAAAGTGCTCAGGATTTGGACGTCACCTACGGCGTGGCTCTTCGCCTTCTCGACGAGCGTCTGATCATCCGCGGCCAGGGTATTTATCAGAATGAACCCACGGAGAGCCGGCAGCAGAGCGGACTCGATGAGTTCGTCGTCGAGATTCGGCTTAATTCGAGCGTCTCGGTCGAAGTCTTCTATCGCCGCGAGGGCCTCCTGCAAACCACCGAAACGCTAAGCACGAATACGACGGGCGCCGGCCTCTCCTATCAGACGCAGTTCGCCACATGGCGCCGATTCGTGCAGCGGCTGTTCGGCTGGCTCCTTCCCGATGAAGAAGAGGATACCGTGCCGGCTGAGGATGTCGTTGCCGATACAGGCGGCGGCTCGTAAGAGGGCGGCGAAATCGGAGATCGGCGGGGCCGCGACCGTTTCCCCCAAGACATTCTCGCCCTTACATTTGTGGGGGCGGACCGACGAGCGCCGACGAGCGTTCTATCGACCTACATTCGCAGAAAAGACAAACGGATTGCACACGTGAGCAACCTCATAGGCAGAAAGCGCATCAAGCGCGACATCCTTCGAGTTCTAAAGAAAAACGGCAAGTCAGCATACCGCCCGAAGGAGCTCGCCAAAGAGCTCGGGTACACCGACAACCGCGTCTACCGCCGATTTGAGGACGTCCTTTCCGAAATGGACGAACAGAACCTCATCGGAAAGGAAAAAGGCGGGCGTTACCGTTATAAGCCTCGGCCTACGACGGTGGAAGGCATTTTGCGGGTGAATCCGCAGGGGTTCGGATTTGTCGAGGTCGAGGGACGTGAAGAGGATCTCTTCGTCCGCGAGAGTAACATGAAGACGGCGCTCGACGGCGACCGGGTTCTCGTGGGGATGGCCGCGCCGTCCCGCGGCGATCGCCGGCGCGAGGCGGAAGTGTTGAAGGTGCTCGATCGGAAACGGACGCAGGTGGTCGGTACGTTTCAGAAGAAGGGACATTTCGCCTTCGTCGCGCCGGACGACAAGCGTATGACGCAGGACGTCTACGTTCCGGAAGCGGAATTCGCGGGCGCCGCCGATGGGGACAAGGTGGTCGTTTCCCTCGATCGTTTTGACGACCGTCGTGCGTCTCCGGAGGGGCGGATCTTGAGCGTGCTCGGTTCCGGCGATGATCCGGCCGTCCGCGTGCTGTCGCTGGCGATGAGCCTGGATGTTCGGTCGGACTTTCCGAACGACGTGCTGAAGGAGGCGGAGGCCATTCCGGACGAGATCCCTGCCTCCGAACTGGCGCGACGGGCGGATCTGCGGCAGAAAGAGATCTTCACGATCGACCCCGTTGACGCGAAAGATTTCGATGATGCGATTCACGTCGCGCAGCTGCCGAACGGCAATTTCGAGGTCGGTGTGCACATTGCGGACGTGAGCCACTACGTGAAGCCGAATACGGCGCTGGATACGGAGGCCCTGGAACGCGGACTAAGCGTGTATCTGGTGGATCGGGTAATCCCCATGCTTCCCGAGAAACTATCGAATAACGTCTGCTCCCTGCGGCCGGAGGAGGACAAACTGGCCTTCTCGATTATTATGGAGGTTTCGCCGCACGGTGCGGTGAAGGATTACGAGATCGCCGAGACGGTCATCCGCTCACATCACCGATTCACCTACGAAGAAGCTCAGCAGTTCGTACAGGGAGGAAATCCCGAGCATCCGTATGCCGGCAACATCGTGCGGGCGGCGCGCCTGGCGCGGACGCTGACGCAAAAGCGGATGCGTTCCGGATCCGTTGATTTCGACTTACCGGAGATCCGCGTTATCCTGGACGACACGGGCAAGCCCATTAACATTGTGCGTAAGGAGCGGCAGGAATCAAACCGGCTGGTGGAAGAATTCATGCTGCTGGCGAATCGCACGGTGGCTGAGCACATCGGTAAGCGCGGAAAAGCAAAGCCGTTTGTTTACCGCATCCACGATACGCCGGATGCCGAGAGGATCTCTCAGCTCGCCGAGTACGTGCGAGCGTTCGGCTACCGCCTCGAGCAAACGAAGAGTGGATCGACGGAGTCGAAACAGCTCAATGCGCTCCTGGAGCATGTGAAGGGAGCGCCCGAGGAGCCCGTCATCGAAGAAGCGGCGCTGAGAGCGATGGCCAAGGCGAAGTATTCCGTCGATAACATCGGCCACTACGGCTTAGCCTTCTCATACTACTCGCACTTCACGAGCCCTATTCGGCGCTACCCCGATTTGATGGTACATCGCCTGCTGAAGCAGTACGCCATCGGGCGCGCGCAGCCCGACGCCGAGGCGCTTCAGCAGAAATGCAATCACTGCTCCGAACGGGAAAAAACCGCCGTCCAGGCCGAACGCGAATCGGTAAAGCTGAAGCAGGTCGAATACATTCGCGAACATATCGGGGATCAGTTTCCGGGCGTGGTCAGCGGCGTCACCAAGTTCGGCATTTTCATCGAGCTGTCGGATCTGCTGGTAGAAGGTATGGTGCACGTGCGCGACCTCGATGACGACTACTACGAGTACGACGAGCGCACGT
>CAZART010000035.1:0-42490 GCA_964487555.1 uncultured Rhodothermales bacterium | reverse complement strand
ATATAGAGAGAACCGATCACCCAGATGGCGCTGTTGGAAAATCCGGCGAATGCCTGCTCGGGCGTGAGAATTCCGGTTACGAGCAGGACGGCGAGGGCGCCGAAGAACACGAGATCGGGCCGGGCGAGATCTTTGACCAGCGCCGCCACGATTCCGATTAGAACCCCGACGGTTAGGACGGCCTGTACATTTAGCGGCATGCGTACCTGTTAACTGAGACCCCATGCTTTCGTCGAGACCGGCGGGTGGGAGGCACCGGTCTCGACACACCTGTTGTAACGCGAAGTGGGAGGCGGCGAGCTACTTGATCAGGATCATGTTCTGAACGGACCGGAATGGACCCGCAGTGAGCTCGTACAGATACGTTCCGCTTGGCAGGTCGGAGGCGTTGAGCGACACTTCATGTGTCCCCGCCGCCTGCGGGCCGTCAACCAGCGTAGCCACACGGTGTCCAAGCACGTCGTAGACGACGATTCGAACGTATTCGGGCCGTGGTAGGGCATACCCGATAGTCGTCGTCGGATTGAACGGATTCGGATAGTTGGCCTCGAGACGATAGGCGATCGGGATGTCGGAGAGCGGTTCGTTGCCCGTCGTTGACGTGCTGCTGTCAGGATTAAGGACGGCACGCATACTCTCATCGGGACCGCTGCCGGCGGGGACATAGTCGGCGTCGTTCGTCAAGAGAATTCGATCCAACATCACCCCGTCCTCACGCATCCAGACACTAACCAGGTGTTCTCCGGGTGCCGTTACATTCAGCGAGGCGCGCTCGCCTGCCATGGTCTCGTTCGTCCACATCGAGGCCGGCGGCCATCGCCCGCGCTTGGTCAGGGTCATCGCTTCAGCCGTAGGGCTGCCGAGTCCGTCGATGCCGACGTGCCACGAGTCCGCATCTCCATCGCTACCCCATGCGCGGATCCACACGTAATACGTACCGCTTTCGGAGAATGCCACGTGGTATCGGAGCTCCGGGCTTGCGACGTCGTAGTCGAACTCGATTTTTGCTCCAACGCTCGGGCTCGCCTGCATGGCCGATCCGAAACTTTCGTAGAGGGTCGTTTCCGACCATTGATGGCTCGTGCAGGCTCTATTCCGATGATAGTTCTCAGCGTCCATCACAATGATGCCGTCGGTTTCGACGAAAGCGTCTCGCAACCGATCCGAGACACGCAGAACGACGGGCAGTGTGACGGATGAAAAGCCGGGTGCCGTTACGGTAAGGGACCCCTCGTACGTACCGGATTGAAGCGCAGAGGCATCGATGTGAACGGCCAGCTCGGCTCCGCTGGGGGAAGCGACGCCGGAGCCCTCATTGATGACGGTCAACCAATCGGCGTCGCTGCTCGTGTCGAGGCTGTAGGACACGCGCCCGTCACGCGTCCACAGGAGTACGGACAGAATTTCCGCGTCGGCCTCGCGCAGCGTTGTCTCCACGACGGCCGGCCAGATTCCGAGCGTGTCTATCATGGTTGCGCGCAGAGGACGAGACCACGCCCCACTCTGGGCGTAGCGTGCCTGACCGAGGCTTCCGTGGGAAACAATCAGCTTCTCGTCGATCACCTTCGCGACCGGAGCAAGAAGCTTGTCCGGAAGCGTGAACGGCTCGCTCCAGACGTTCGCGACCGGGTCGTATTCCGACACATCGTGTGTTGCAGGATCATTCTCAGAGCCGGCGCCGACCCCGCCTGCAATGACGATGCGCCCGTTGTGAACGAACGTGCTCGATTCAAAGTGCGAGCGTGCCGAAGGAAGATTTCGGGCCCGCGACCAGCTATCGCTCGACGGATCGTAAACGTGAACCAATTTCGAGAAGGTGCGGCCGCTATCGTGCCCGGTCTGTCCGCCGATGACGTAGATGCGCCCGCCGTAGGCGACGCTGCTCAGGTGGTTTCTTGGAACGGGCAGCGGTGCCGCCACGCTCCATCCTGCAAAGGCATTGTCCAGATCGAGGACGTAATGATCGTGGACGTCGCTGTCTCTATTTGGACGAAGGCCGCCGATATAATGGAGTTTCCGGCCGAGCAGAGCAAGGGTACCCGAGGCGCGGCGTGCAGGTAGTGAGGGTCCGGTGCTCCATGAGTCTGACGGCAGGTCATAGATCTGCACCAGATCGACCGTGCGGCCGGGATGATCGCCTTCGAACCCCCCAACAATCCAGACGCTGTCATCCACGAGTGCTGCTCCGGCGTGCGTAACCGGGCGCGGCATCGGGGAGAGTGAGGACCACGAATCAGCAACCGGATCGTAGACCTCGGTAGCGCCCGTGATGATCAGATCAGGAGCGAATCCGGCAAAGACGAAAAGTTTGCCGTCATATACGACGCTCGGCGCCTCTGTACGGGCAATCGGTGAGGGAGATAAGGACGTCCAGTCCCCATCTTGAGCAGATGACTCGAGGGGGATGATCGTCTGGATCGCTGCGACGGCAGCGATGATGATGCGTAGTGACATGTCTCGTACCCGGTTTTGCGCGACGGTATCTTGAAGTTTTCAATGTCTTGATGTAGTCGTCGCATACCCGGGGCTCGGCGGAATCAGTTGAATCGGGAAAAGCTGCGCCGGAAGAAGTTGGCTACGGAGGCGGAAATGTTTGCCGGTGCCGGCGACTTCGACTCGTTTCCGCTTTACACTTAAAGACATGTTCGTTACTATCTAGCGGCAGTTTCGATAGTAGAGGCGCTTTTTTGCTGCTTCCGCCGATCCTCCTCCCACCCCTCCAGGGCGGTCGTGCGGTACTAGACAGTGACCTCGTCCGAGTCGGCCCTCCGCAAAGGAATTTGAGCCTTTCGACGGCGGCGCGTCTCCTCTCGAATCTCGTTGCAGGATGGATCGGTCTGCCTTGCCGATCTCATCCCCGGGCAGCGAAAAGTACTGTCCCCAAACGGATGCGGCTCCACGATGGTCAGCCGCATCAGGGCCGTGCGTCCAGCTGCTCGGAAGAACCTGAGGCTGCCCTCGTGGGCGGGCGTTTCGGTACCTGAGCGTTTCGTTTTGAAATGTTCCGGTGTCGACAGGAGGCCGTGTCTGCTGCACGAAACCTTTGGCCCAACATTTGTTGGCTGCTGCATTCCGCGGGTCGCTCTCCAGCAACATGACCCGCATCCATTTTCCCGATCAACGCGCGAATCTACCGGGCACGTCTGTATGCGCGCGTTACAGGATTATGGCGTGAGTGACGTATGTGCACTCGCTACTCATCGTCATCCTTCCATCATACGTACTTAGGTAATGATGTATACCTACCGTAAGACTGGGCTCGTGTCCAAGCCCAGCGTACTCCCAACACTCTTTTTGCCCCTGTTACTGCTCGCGGCTGCAACGCCAGCCCAGGCGCAGACCATGGCCGGTCCCGACGCGAACCCCCTGCAACGCATGAGCTGTGCCACAGACGGCATGATTCGAAACGACCAGGGCTCGTGTATCTCGGTTGAAGTGTACTTCGCGACCGGCACCAATACCATTTACTGGATCGATCAGAAGAACGGAAGCGACTCCAACGCCGGCACGAAGTCGCAGCCATGGAAAACCTTGAGTCGGTCGACGCGCGACGGCGTTTTAAAGCCGGGTGACGTCGTTCTCGTCCGCGCCGGCGTATACAGAGAATCCATTGAGCCTCAGGTATCCGGGAAGCCCGGAAAGCAAATCACCTTCGCAGCCTACCCCGGAGACGAGGTCGTGATAACCGGCGCGGAGCCCCTCAACAGAGGATGGACGCCGTCAGGCAATGCCTGGCGCCACACGTGGACGACCCCGCTCCCCGCCGACCCTAAAAAGACGACCATCGATCGTTCTCCCGAATTTAGACGCGAACTCCTCGCGATCGACGGAGACGCATTGAAGCCGGTCTATTCACGATCGGCCGTCGTTCCGGGGACGTTTTACGTCGAAGGATCCGACACGAACCCGCAGGCCATCTACATGCGGCTTTCTGGAGACGACGCACCAGATGGTCACTCCGTCGAAGTCGCTCACCGCAGCGCGCTGTTTCTTCCTCGCGGAGCCCGGGAGGATTGGTGCGGCGGCGTCAAGCAGGCCGGGTGGTTCCGCGTGATCGGATTTACATTCCGACATGCAGCCAACGGGGCGCAGTGGGTCGCCCTATGTCCCGGGAGCGAAGGGTCCTTGATCGAAGAGAACACCGTAGAGTGGACGAACGGCAAAGGGATCGGCGTGTGGGGTAGTAATCATACCTATCGCGGCAACTTTGTCAACGATCACGGCCAGGTGGGCATGGGAGGAAGCTGCAAGGGCTGCATTCTCGAATACAACGAGACCTCGCGCAACAACTGGAAGGACCACGCTCAAGGCTGGGCGTGCGGCGGAATCAAAATGATCGGGTCGACGAACGTCGTAGTTCGGCACCACCGTTCTGCGGACAACCACGCTCGCGGAATCTGGTTTGATGAGACGAACGACGGAAACGTTATCGAGAACTCCTACCTCGTTAGAAACCTCGGTGCGGGTATCCTGCTCGAGAAGAACACGATCAACACGCTCGTTCGCAACAACGTCATATTCGGCACGCGCAACCGTGACAACTCGTCCGGACAGGGCCTGCAATCGCAGGCGGCAAGCCGGAACACAATCGTTCACAATACCATTGTCTCGAACGAAGGAACCGGGATGTGGATTCGCCTGGACGGCCAGCGCCGCGCGGAGGACGGCTACAACGAGATCTATAACAATCTCTTCGTAAGCAACGGCTCACGCGACGGTGTCACAAACAACGAGATCAAGATCGAGGGTCTGTCGCTGGCGCACGTACGCACGAATAAGGTGAATGGCAATCTCTACTGGCCGCACCTGGGTTCTACGCCCGGCGAGGCGTTCCTCGTGAAGGGGGAGGACGGTACCTTTTACCGCGGGAATGACATTAAGGAGTGGCGATCGACGATCAATGGCGACGCCGCGAGCGATATGCTCGATGTCTCCGTGCGCCAGATAGTGGATGCAACGTCTGAAGAGGGCTGGCGGCTGACGGAGGGATCCGAGGCGATCGGCCACGGTGTCGCGCTGCCGTCCGGCGTGCTTGTCGAAACGGATATTGAAAGCGACCTGAGACCGCTCATAGGGGCCGATGCCGGTGCGGATCAGCGCGATATCACCGGCGATCCCGAACCGACCCCACCGCCTTCACCGACCCCGCCGCCTTCACCGACCCCGTCGCCTCCGCTGTCAGGTTCTTCAATCGGCGAAGCCGGCTCGATGGCTATTGGACAGGCCGACCGCTACAAGTGGCAACGCGTCAGTTTGCAGAAGGTCTACGTAGATCCTGTGGTCGTGATGTCGCCCCTCTCGTTTAATGGCCCGCAACCGAGCACGGTTCGGGTGCGAAACGTTACGTCTTCCGACTTTGAGTTCCAGGTCGATGAATGGGATTACCTGGACGGCGCCCATACAACGGAAACGGTCCACTACGTCGTGCTGGAGTCGGGCCTCCATACGCTCGAAAACGGAGCCGTTGTAGAGGCAGGCCACATCACGGCCGGTTCCGGCTATCAGACTGTTCCGTTTAGCCAGAGCTTCACCGAGGCTCCTGTCGTCCTAAGCCAGATCGTCACGACGAACGATCCCTCCGCAGCCGTTACACGGCAGCGTAATGTGACGAATAGCGGGCTCGATCTGCTTATTCAGAGTGAAGAAGGAAACCCGCCACACGGCCAGGAGCGCGTC
Source organism: uncultured Rhodothermales bacterium (assembly GCA_964487555.1). Lineage (GTDB taxonomy): Bacteria > Bacteroidota > Rhodothermia > Rhodothermales > VXPQ01 > CAZART01. The sequence goes on along the minus strand of CAZART010000035.1, from coordinate 36,814 downwards.
GCATACCTTGCGTTTTCTAAGGGCGAGGGGACCATAAGCGGTCGTCTCTTTGAGGTGGGTGCGACCGCCGACGTCATCAAGTCTAACTTTGCATCTGTGTCCTTCGCAGGGAATTTCCCGGAACCTCCCGTGCTGTTGGCGTCGATGCAAACGGCAGACGGGCTCGACGCCGCTACGCTCCGCTACCGAGACCTCACGACGAACGGTTTCGCCGTAATGATCGAAGAGGAGAGGTCCGCCGACACCGAGACGGCCCACACCTCTGAGGTCGTGGGTTTTCTCGTCATCGAAGACGGTTTGATCGAGTGCGTCGCAACTATTTCTGCGAGTACGATGGTGGGAGAGAGCGGCACCGTAACCGTCGGACAGGCGGACGGCAGCCAGTGGCACAAGGTAAGCTTCAAGACGTCGTTTGCCGATCCTGTCGTCGTGCTTTCGCCCGTGTCGTATAACGGCGGGCAGGCCTCAGTGACGCGGGCAAAGAACGTGACTTCGAGCGGCTTCGAATTCCAGGTAGATGAATGGGATTACCTCGACGGCTCCCACGTACCGGAAACGGTCCAATACGTTGTTTTCGAAGCGGGAAGGTACACGTTAGAGAACGGGACGGTCATCGAGGCCGGCCATATCTCGGCAAGTTCCGACGCGTCGAACGTTGCCTTCGCGTCGGCATTTAATGCCACTCCGCTCGTCTTTAGCCAGGTCGTCACGGCTAACGATCCCGGCGCGGTCGTTACGCGCCAGTGGAACGTGACGAGCACGGGATTGGACCTTCAACTGCAGGGCCAGGAAACGAGTCCGAGCCATAGTCAGGAAAAGGTCGCCTACGTGGCGATTTCGAAAGGCTCAGGCCTGATCGAAGCTCTCCGCTACGAGGCCGGCATGGCCGATGGAGGCATCCCTAGCATTTTCGAGCAGGTTACGTTCGGTCAATCGTATCCTAACGAACCGGTATTTTTGGCCGCGATGCAGACGGCGAACGGCATGGATACGGCCACGCTACGATACCGCGGGTTGACCAGCTCGAGCGTTCGTCTGAAGCTGGAAGAGGAGCAGTCCGCCGACGAGGAGACGAATCACGCACGAGAAGAAGTAGGCTACCTCGTGTTGGAGGCGGGACCGTTCCGCAGTACGTCAACCTTGGGTGCGACAGAACAAACGGAGAATGTGGTGACCAGTTCGACCTCTGCGCACGGCACGGCGCCGGCGAGCTTCTCGCTGATCGGTAACTACCCGAATCCGTTCAACCCTCAGACGGTGATAGCCTATCAGCTTCCGGAACAGGTACACGTGAGGCTGGAGGTGTTCGATATGTCTGGCCGGCTGGTGGCGCTTCTCGCCGACGACGTCCAGGGAGCCGGCATTCATGAGGCGTCATTTGACGGGGCGAACTTGTCGAGCGGCGTGTATCTCTATCGGATCATTGCCGGACAGTTTTCCGAATCGAAGACGATGCTCCTCGTGAAGTGAGAGGAGGGGAGATCTTCATTCGAAGGTGTTGAAGCGGGGCGCGGTCGTACGGTCGCGCCCCGCTTCGTATTTGGATTAACCGAACGCGCGAGCTGCGGGAGCGATTGCGTCCGCTCCGACGTGTGAAGCATTGCGCGCAGGAGCGGGTTTCGGTTCCAGGAGTCCGGCGGCGATTTGATGCCGATAGACCCGCTCAATGCCCTGGGCGAGGCTGATTTTCGGTTCATAGAAGGAACGCATCCGGCTGCACTCGCCGACGCGCGCGAACACACCCTCCGGTTTGGAAGGATCGTTCACGATCGTCGCATGGTGACCGATGACCTGACCGGCGAGACGGGCCAGCTCCGTGAAACTGGTACCGACACCGCTGCCCAGGTTCAGCGCTTCGCCCGGCTTCATGTGGAGTGCGGCCGCGAAGGTCGCCTCGACGGCGTCTTCGATGTGAATGAAGTCGCGAAGCTGGCTGCCGCTCCCCCATACTACGATAGGCGACTCTTTGCGGGCGACGCGGCGAATCACGCTGGGAAACGGGTACGTAAAATCCTGTTCCTCGCCATATCCTGAAAAAGGCCGAAAGATGAGGACGTTGAGGTCGTACTTCCTGGCGGCGAACTGCGCGAGGAATTCACCGGTAAGCTTCGACCACCCATAGGTCATGTCGGGAATCCCCAACACTTCGTCGAACCCGATCATTTCTTCCGACAGCGGATAGTGGTTCTCTGCCGTCTGTAGGTGAGTGGGATAGGCCGCGGACGAGCTGAAATAAAAGACCTGTCGGGGCCGCGGCTCCTCTCGCACGACCCAGTTAAAGAAGGTCGCGTCAATCGCAAGATCGGTGGCTACCGCCAGAGGATCGCCTTCGATCGTCAGGCGTCCGCCTACGACGGCGGCAAGGTGCACGATGAGGTCAAAATCGGCTGATGCATGCTTCGCATATTCGCGGAAGTCTTCATACCGAAAATCAACTTGTGCTCGATCGCCATTGTGGAACTGGACGGGGAGGGGCCAGGCATCGAGAGGTAATCCCGTCGACAGATCGTCCACAGCCGTCACGTGGTAGTCGTGCTCCACGAGCCACTTGACAAAACGACGGCCGACGAACCCACATCCGCCGGTAACCAGAGCGCGCTTCTTCATCAGAAACCTATTTTTTGGAGTTTGACTCTTCTTTCGAATGCCGTGCGCAAGACGGCCCAGACGAAGGGACTGTCTTCCATGAGATATCGGCGCCCGAGGCGCCGAGGATCCTGCATCATGCGGTGGAACCACTCGAACCCGTGGTCGCGCATCCAACGCGGCGCTCGCTTCTGATCGCCGCATATAATGTCGAATGCGGAACCTATTCCAAGCCCGACTACGGCACCGCAGTCATCCAGGTATCGATGGATCCATCGTTCCTGGCGCGGCGCTCCTAGGGCGGCGAGGACAATCTTCGCGTTGCGCGCTTTGATCTTGGCGGCCAATTCGAGGCTTGCGGCTTCGTCAAGCGGAAAAGGCGTAGGTATCGCGTGCAATTCGGCGCCCGGGTAGCGCGCCTGCATCGCACGGGCAGCACGAAGGGCTACACCCGGGCGTGCACCGATGAAGGCGACGCTGCAGCCGGTCTCCGCGGAGACGCGGGCGCAGCTCCATACGAGATCGGTTCCGCTGACGCGTCCGCGCGTGGGCGTGCCGAGGAGGGTGCCGGCCCAGACGACCGGCACACCGTCGGCAATGGCCAGCTCCGAGCTCCAGAGGTCGGCCGCAAAGCGCGAATCTCGCCGAGCCTTGACGACCATGTCGACGTTGATAACGGCGATCCGCAGCGGCGTGCTAGAGCGTACGGCATTTCGTATCTGGTCTACCGTGTCGGAATAGGAGATGGCGTCGACGGGACAGCCAAGAAGATCAACGCGGGCGAAGGACTTCATGATTGGATGGGCTCTGCGATTGGACGACCGAACAGATAACACTCGTCGCAGGCGGAACGTCCGGCGTAAAACGGGAACGGATTCTCCGGTTCGCAGCGCCGGGTGAGCGATCAGGCCCTGCCGCCCATGGCGGGGACGCGGCGGAAAGGGGCTCTCCTCGTGTCGAGATCAAGGTCCTGACGAAGTATGTCAATGCTCCGCTCGACGGACACCTTCCAGCGTCGCCTCTGTTCGACCAGGTCCAGCGACTCAGGTCGTGCGTGGCGAATCGCTCGTATGAGGGATTCGGCCGTGTTGTCGACGAGCGTGGCCCACGCTCCGAATTGGTCGATGGAAAGCGGATCCTTGCTCACGATAAGAGGTGTGTCGGAGGAGAGCGCTTCGCAGGCACCGCACTGCTGAGTTGCTTCTTTTGTCGTCAATGAAATCGCCACCTCGCTCGAGCACAGCAGCGCGTGGTATTCTTCCGTGCTGACGAAGCCGGTCAGGCGAACATGGGTGCACCGCAGCAGCCGGCGCCGCAGGTGCCCAGGAAGTTTTTCGACGTCAGCCGTGATAATGAAATCGTAGTCGGGGAGTGATTCGATGGTCTCGATAATGGCCTCGACGGGTTCGTCTCGATCGAAGGAACAGATGAATAGAACCCGTCCGGGCACTCGACCGACCGTGTCCGAAGAGCGAATCTCGACGATGGGATCCGAAACGACGTAGAACCGCACCGACGGGTACTGCGAGCGGGCAATGTTCAGAATCTCCGTGTTGTGGACGACGACGGCATCTGCCCGCTCCATGACCAGGCGCGTAAGTGGAAGACGGCCCCAATACGATTGAAACAGGGCGTTGTGCGCATCGATGACGTACGGTACGTCCGCTAGAAGGCAGGGAAGTGCGGCGAAGTGCGGAGGTGCCTGAACGAACACGCACCCCGGGCGTCGCTCGTTGAGGTGCCGAAAGGTCTTCACGAACTTGGACGCGTAATCGAACGGACGTGCGAATCGCGCTCTCGCGAGGTGCGGAAGGCATATCAGCTCAGCATCAAGGAGCGGACTCAGCACTTCCGCCCGTCGTTGATAGGCCTTCCACACGACGTAAAGCACCGTTTTTCGCACCCGCGGCGGTACGGTATCCTGACTCAAGCGAGAGGCATTCATGCGTATCCTGGATATCGGCTACGTGCACCGTCTAGTCGACGAAGTTGAAGAGGCATCACGATCGGACTCTAGAGGGGACCATGCATCCTCGGAAAAAATGAACGCTTACTCGGACGAGGTCACACGTCAAGAAGGCAATGAATTGGAGAGGGGAGGTCGCGGTCTTGAGGGCGAAATAGAACCGGAATTTGATCCACCCCGATGACCGGAAGTCGAAGAAGTAGCGCCGGAAGTCGGCGAGTCGATACCGCGCTGATCGCTCCGAGACGTGCGTAAGATCCACGTGGCTTCTCACGCACGCGCCGTAGTAGACGAGAAGCTCATACCCGGCCCGGTTCGCACGGACGGGAAATTCCGTGTCTCCGCGATGCCTGAAATGTTCGGCGTCGTAAAGGCCGACGTCGCGAAAGACTCGCACCGGCACCAGCATACCCCGGCCGGTCAACTGGTCTACCGCGAAGAACGTCGAGGAGGGGAATGTGGAGAGCGCGTTTCCCTGATGCATGACGCGATGCTTTGCGGTAATCCAGTTCATCCGGCGACCTCCGTCCCAGATCGTATCCGGGTTTTCAATGTCCACCACGACAGAACCGATCAACGCGTCGGGATGATGAGCGGCGAAGGACGCGAGACGGTCGAGGTATTGCGGGTCGACCTCGAGATCGTCGTTTATGATCAAGACGTGGTCGTCGCCGCCGGCCCGGCCCAGTACGTATTCCAACCCCACATTCATGCTTCCCGACCACCACAACGTACCGTCACCGCGAAGCAACCGCACCTCCGGAAAGTCATCGCGAACGAGCAAGTCGGTGCCGTCGGTCGAGCCGTCGTCGACGATTACGACTTCGAACGGCCGGTACGTCTGTCGCCGGAGGCACTCTAGAAAATTGCGTGTGATCTCCCGCCGATTGTGCACGGGAGTGACTACGTAGATCATTCTTCGGTAATGAACGATGTGCGAGAGAGCGCGGGCGGCGTCGCGGCGATCAGACCGTGTGTGGGAGAAATCCCGCATACGGCGAAGCCTCGAGCGTCTCCGCCAACTCCTCGTAATTCGCGATGTACTCCGTCAGCGAGGCCGGGGTGGATTTTCGATATTCACACCTCACCTCGCCGGTCGTGATGCCGACGAAATCACAGATGCGATCTACCGTTCTCTGGTGATCGGATTCGTGCTCGAGATCACGCTCATAGGTGAGTTGGAGATGGGGGATGTTGCGGAGCACACGGCGCTCGTAGTCGTCGAGAGACAGGCTTCCTTCCATCCAAAGCAGCAGTTCCTGTGGGTCGATATGGATCGAATTCGGCCTGCGTGCCGAGTCGGCCTTTTTCTGATGGAACGCAAAGCGTCGTGCAGCGATGTTCGATACGGCGTGACGAAGAACGTCGTCCCGCTTCAGATAGATGATTCTGTATCCGTCGTCAAAAAGGCGCGAGAGGAAATCGTGACCGGATGGAATAGGCTGAAGATCACAGAGCTGGAAGCTCAGGATCTTGCATCCGTAGACCTGCGTCGTCGAGCGCGCGCACAGGGCATCGACGTGCACGCGGGGAAAGGGAATGCGATGACTCAGAATCTCGCCGTCACAGTGTACGTTCTTAAGCTGCTGCAAGAGATTCACGAGCGCCGTACTTCCGGAGCGACCACGCCCAAAGAGAATAAAGCGGCCTGGAGGAAGGGAGGGGCGTACCAGCCTCACCCAGGCGCACAGGCTAAGGTGATACGCGAGGTAGGCCGCATCCCGGACCGATGTAGGCCGCGCGCCCGCCCTCGGCCGCGAAACGCCGCGGCGATTTTCAGGAGAGAGAGCCTGCACCTGCCGTGACCGTCTCGTACGTGTTCGTATGGGTGCGTTTTCGGGCCAGTGCGGCTCGCTTCCAGTACGTCTTCTTCGCGAAATACATAGCATAAAACGCCGCCCGATGTGCGACCGGTATGTCCGAGGCCTTCCATTCGGGGGGGAATATATAGCCGGATACGCTCATTGCAGGGCCGAAGACGCGGATCGCCTGTCGACGAATGTCCGGCGTATAGAAGGAGGCGAAGTCCCGATCGGCCTTTCGCGTCCTGTTTACCACGGGAAGCGGCCGTACTTGCGGCACGCCGATCAATCGGAGGAGCGCGGAGAAATCCTCCTGGATGTATTCAAAACGAATCGTTAAGTCGAGCTCATTTCGAACCAGCACGTAGGGGCTTACATACGGATGCGTGTAGAACGCCCGAAAGTAGGCGGCGAAATCGACGCCCGGCCTCTGAACGAACTCGAACTCCCGGACGACCTGATCGGGAAGCCATCCGCCATTTTTCCGCAGGGCCGCGGGATTCGAAAAATTCCCTTTGTGATCGCTCTTCAACTTGAAAAATTTCGAGACGACCTCATCCATGGGATTGCGGACTCCCGCGAAGACGAAATATTGGTCCGCATCGGCGCCGGCCCATTCCACGAAGAGATCATAGACGGCATGCTTGAAAAGAACCGATTCGCCGTCGTACAGGTCGACAAGCTCTTTGGCGACGGCCGTACTGGCCGTCCGATGGTTCTCGATGAACACGTATTTGTGCCGTGGACTTACGATCATAACGCGCCGCGCCGCGATGCGGCATCCATTTATCATACTGAACTCGAGCGCGCCGTGTCGGCTGCGCCTGTGTATCTAGATGATCATTACAGGAGCGGCGCCTGGCGGAAAAACTCTTGCAGCCGCTAACGACGATCGCCGGCCGCCGTCCGCTGATGGGCCCCGAGATCGCCGCCGCTGCTCGGTCGAGGCTGTCCGAGCATATCGACGAGAGGAATGGTGACGTCCCACCAGCTCGTGTCCGGTATGGCGATGGCCTTTCCGATAAGTTGAGAGTCTACCGGAAGCCGCCAGCCCTCTGCGGGATCGGCAAGTGATAAAACGTGAGGCCTGGACGTGTCAATTAAACGGCTTTCCCGATCAAATCCTCGCTCCGAGCTCCAGGCAAGGAGATGCTTTGACGTCGCCGGAAACGCGCTCTGTCGGCCGGACTCCCGGAAGCGGAAGTAGATGCCGTCAGGCGAGGGCCAGTAGATATTTCCATCCGATCGATTCGATGCCAGCGATCGATCCGATGGGCCCGGGACGGCATCCTCCCAGTCTACCTGGGGACCGGTTCGCTCGCCCCCCGCAAGGCAGGCGTTATTGACGTGGAGATTTCCCCGGACCGGGTGGCGATTCTCTTTCGCACGGTGATACCGAATACAGCCTCCGTTGCCCCAAAGAGTGTTGTAGGCGATGAGGTTGCCTGCGGAATCGCGGACGAGGATGCCGAAGCCCTCGAAGGACCCGCGCTGTGGGCGGACACGTGTAATTACATTGGCGAAGACGTAGTTCGAATCGGATCCATTTTCAAGGAAGATGCCGGCCCGCAGCACGGAATCGACGCGATTGCCGTAGATGCGATTATGCCGCGAATCTTCGTCGAGCCACAGCCCGTCGACTTCATACCGGGACGGTCCGAACGTATTGTATCTGAACGTATTGCCGGATGAACGAAGTATCTTGTTGCCGGCATCATGCCGAATGAAGTAGCCTTTCCAATTGCCGCCGCCGGTTACGTTCCGTTCGATGAGCGATCTGTTCGTTCGATACGTGCGTAAATCTCCGCGGCCGTTGTTCCGCACGATATTTCGGCGGATCACGTTATCGTCGCCGGTAATCATGATTCCGAAACCGTTCCCCCACTCGACTACGGTGTTCACCACGATACTGCCGCCCCCCTTCCCGGGGGCGGTGCAGACCAGGCCGGCATTCAGATATGAGGCCGCGTAGCGAAACGTAATTCCAGCGACGTGGATGAAGCTCGCAGGGCAGAACCCGTTCGAGTTGTCTGTATTTACCAGCCCCCAGAGGGAAGACATCCGCATCTGGACGTCGTTTGGATCGCCGTCGCCGCGAAGCCGGATATACAACGCGGTCGGAGAACGGTGCAGGGCATCGTCGTCTTCTACGAAGATCTCACCCTCCTCGAGACTCCGAGGGTCCGTTTCTCGCGAGAAGGTATAGGGCTCTGGATCGTGTTCAACGACGACAAGCTCTCTGTAGGCCGCTGTTTCGCCCTTCTTGATCCGATCAGGCTTCGGGACGGCTACCGTCCAGGAGGGTTGCCAGTCGATTCGGTAGACGTATGAAGCGCCGGGTACGCGACTCCAGCTACCGACGAGATCGATGTTCAGACCGTTGACCACCACTAAGGCGCCCGGCTGCGCACGAACAACCGTACGGAGAGTGTCTGGGCCGACGACGCGTCCGGACGGCGGGTTGATAGGAGCGCTGATCGTGTACGTGCCCTCCAGCAGCTCGATTACGTCACCGGAGCGCGCCGCGTCAACGGCGGCCGGGAGGGAGCAGGGCCGGCTCACCTCGGTGCACGATCCCCGCTCCTCTCCTCGGGGAGCTGCATATCGCGTAGTCTGGGCGTGCGTGGCCGTGCAGAGCAGGGAGGCGGCCGCCATCGAAATCCAGACGGATGGTCCGCACCGGCCACGCGCTGCGGTCGAGGCCGGAGGCGCCGCATTGCAGCGGCGGCGAAACGACGCCGTGGACATTTCGGCCTATTTCAGCAGGATCATGGTCGCTACGTGCGCGAAGGAGCCGGCGCGAATCCGATAGAAGTAGGTGCCGCTGGGTAAGTTTCGGGCATCAAATTGGACGCTTTGGATCGAGGCCGGCTGTACGGCGTCGACGAGTACGGCCACTCGTCGGCCCGTGACGTCGAATACTTCGAGCGTCACGTGGACATCTTCGGGCAGCGCGTACCTGATTGTCGTCACGGGATTAAACGGATTCGGATAGTTGCGCTCGAGTGCGAACGCGTGTGGAACGTCTTCCGCCGAGAGGTCCGACGCGGAGGCATCGAGAGCCGGCGCCGGCGTCTCCGCAATTGGCGAACTTTCTACCGTCGATGCAGGAGCCGTTCGCGGGCTCTCGGGTGGTCCGTCACCGCTCGGTGTAAACGCAGGGTCGGTAGTAAGTACGACCCGGTCTACATAGACCCCGTCCTCGCGCATCCACAGGTTGAGGATATGCTCACCTGCGGCAGGTACCTCGATGGAAGCGCGGATCGTCGTGCCGAACAACACATTCGACCAAGTCCAGAGAGGGGTCAGCTTTCTTTTGGGAGTGGTCATACCCTCCGCCGTTGCGAATGTCTGGCTGTCCAATCCGATATGCCAGGAATCGCTGCTTCCGTCAGGACCCCACGCGCGCACCCAGACAAAGTAGGTGCCTGTCGTGTTGAAGCGTACGCGATACTGCAGCTCGGGGCTGGTTGTCGCATAGCCTGTGGACAGATTGACGCCCGTGACCGGCTCGGGGCGCATATTTGCGCCCACATTGCCGCTGGTGTTCTTAAGCGTCCAGGCCTTGCCGCCGCGAGCGATGTTAACGTCAAAGTTTTCCACCTCAGCTACGAGCAAGCCGCCGGCTTCCTCAAAGGACAGGGTGGACGTGCTTTCGTTAACGGTAATCGACTGCGCCGTCGAATGAACGTCCCCGTCGTTATCGGTGACCTTGAGCGATGCGGTGAAGGTGCCGGCCGACGCGAACGTATGCGTGACGGTCGAAGCGGAGGTCGTCAGGGTATCGATGATGGCGTCGCCATTGAAGTCCCACTCATACATCGAGATGGTGCCGTCACTATCGGATGAGCTCGACGGATCAAACGTCACATCTAGCGGAACGTCGCCGCTGTTGGGAGTCGCTACGAAAGACGCTGTAGGCGGCTCATTGATTTCAGGCATCGCCGGCTGCAGGAGCGTGATTTTGCCGTTTCCGCCGTATTCGGCGACATAGATATTCCCGGTGTTCGGGTGTTCGATGAGGTCCAGTGGATCGGAGAATTGCGTGAACCCTGAAATTCCGATCATATCGCCGTTTGAGCTGATCGCGCCCGTGGTGGCGTCCGGTGAGAGGACGATGATGTCGTCACCTCCGCTGTACCGGACAATCAGCAGCTTGCCCTGCAAGGCACCGTCGAATTGACCACTCTTGTACTCGATGATGCCGTTGGGCGAAATGTTGCGACCAAAGTTATAGTCGATGCCGCGCCATGCCACGTCGGGTGTAATGCCTGTGGGATATCTGAAGACCTCCGCAACATCGGCACCGGACGTCGGATTTCCGCCGTTTAATACGTACTCCCCTCGTGTGGGGTTCGGGTGTCCGAAGTAGTGATATCCGTAGCTTCCGCTTACATCCGGCGGAGCGACGCGGAACAAGAAATCGTTCTGCGTTTCAACGCTGTCGATGGCCGGTATGGCTGGTCCGCTATAGGCGGTGCCGTCGGGTCGGATGGTTCCGGACACACTTGCGGGCGCTTTGCCGCCGGCCGCGGATCCGTTCGTTGGAAGATACAGGAATCCGTTCGAGTGCCAGACGAGATCGTAGGCATTACGAACGCCGCTGGCGAAGACTTTAACGGGCGCGTTCGAAGCATACGGGGTATAGGATCCTTCGTCGGCGGTCTGAACATTCAGCGGCAGCGTGCCGGATGCGGCGAGGGCATTTACATCCACACGCAGGACCGCGGCCGTCAGCATCCGCTCGGGCCGATTGCCCCAGGCGTTGTCGGCGTCGCCCATCGCCGTATTGCTTCCTTGATTGACGTAGAGCGCACCATCCGGACCGAAAACCACGCCGTTGGTCACGTGATCGCGAATCGAGCGCGGCAGGTTGACGACAAAGTCCTGGACGAGGTGCAACTCGGACCCGCTCAGGCGCGTGATCTTCCCGCCCCAGTCGGCCATTCCGCTAAACCCAAAGGTTGTGTGGCTGACCCAGGCAACGAGGCTGTCGGCCGTAGCATTCGGAGAGAAGGCGAGGCCGATGAGGAGTCGATTACCGCCCTCGGCGAGCTGGAGTGCGTTCAGGACCTCCATGTTCGACAGGGTGCCGTCGGGCTGAATCGTCCAGCGTTTAATGATACCGTCGTTCTGCGTCGCATAAAGCTTGCCCTCGGGCCCGATGACGAGCGTCGTGAACTTTCCTACCGCATCGGCAAGAGCGACCTTGGAAAAAGCGATGTCGGTGTCGAGCGTGCCGCTGGGCAGTGAGCCGGTCCAAAAGCTCATCGCGAATGGAATAAATGACGTTCCGCTAAGGTCCTTCAATCCGGAAGTGACCTCGAACGTATACGGCGTGTTGGCCGCGAGTCGAACCGTTGGTTGTAAGACGATAGCGTCGCCGCCGCCGCTCGTGTTCACGTTCGCAGGAACCGGCGAGCCGGGACTTCCGGCGGGATAAAGACGGACGGTCGAATTCGTCAGGGTACTGGCATCAATGCCCATTCCGACATTCGGAAGATCCACGTCCGCCGCGATAAACGTGTCGCGACTCACGTCGACGGCTCCGCCCACGGGTGACGTCCCCGTAACGGAGGGACTCGCGAATGTAGAGGGATCCACCACGACCGACTGCTCGGTCGTATCCGTGTAGCTTCCGTTGTCCGTCACGACGAGCATCACGGTGAACGAACCCTCCGACGAGTAAGAGTGCGACGTAAGAGCGCCGCTTCCGGTGTTGCCGTCGCCAAAATCCCACCGATAGGAGGTAATCGTACCATCGCTGTCGAACGAGGCGCCGGCGTCAAACTCTACGTCCAGTGGAGCCGTGCCGCTCGTCGGAGTCATGGTAAACGCAGCTGTAGGCTTCGTATTCGGGACGTCCGTGTACCGCGCGCTCTCCGGCGGCCCATCTCCGGAGGGTGTAAACGACGCGTTCGTCGTAAGGAGGATTCGATCGAGGTACAGTCCATCCTCACGCATCCATACACTAATCAGGTGTTCGCCCGGAGTGTCGATCTGGAGGGTGGCCGGTGTGGAATCCATAGTGTTCTTGGTCCATCTCCATTGTCCGAACGGCTTCCCGAGAGCCATTCGATCGGCCGTTTGCTGAAGTCCCGTGCCGACGTGCCACGAGTCGGAGTTGCCGTCGGAGCCGTAGGCGCGCCCCCATACGTGATAGGTTCCAGGGGTAGTGACGTACACGCGGAATTGCATTTCCGGACTCGTCGCTGCGTAGTCGACGTCGATGTTTGTGGTGGTGACCGGCTCCGGGCGCATCGAGGAGCCGACGCTTCCGGCAAAGCTCTTCAAGACCCAGGATTTGCCTCCACGCCCCAGGGCGGTGTGGTGGTTCTCGGCCTCCATTACGACTTCGCCTCCGGATTCGGCGAAGGGTTGAGCCGGTTCCGTAACCGTGATGGTGACGGTCGTCGAGCCGACGCCGCCATCATCGTCCGCCACCACAAGCGTGACCACGAAGTTGCCGGCCTCCGTGTACGTATGGCCCGCCGTGATCCCCGTCGCGCCCGACCCGCCGTCGCCGAAGTCCCAATCATATGAAACGATGAACCCGTCGCCGTCCGTCGATCCGGCTCCATCGAAATCCACCGTCAACGGATACGAGCCGGATGTCGGAAGGGCGGTGATCTGCGCCGTAGGCTCCACGTTGGTGCTTTCGACCTGCGGGACACCCCTGTACGTGGTCGCTCGCTGCGAGCCTGTCGTGAAGTAGAGGTTGCCGTTGAAATCGTCGGCGACTCCTGCTATGCGGCCGCCGGGGAGCGAAGTGAGCGCGACCCAGGCGTTCGTCGAAGGATCGTAGGCATACACGGCATTCGTGCTCTGCGTGTGCGCGATGTCTCCTCCGGCGACAATCAGGCGACGGCCCATGGCGAATGTCGAGGCATTAATGTGCGAAGTGGCCACCGGCATAGGTGCCACGGTGGTCCACACGCCTGTGACCGGATCGAACACGTAAACCTGGTTACTCAGGACGGCAGAGGCATCCTGTTCGGCCTGACCGCCGACGGCATAGACGCGGCCGTTCAGGCCCGCTCCACCCAGGTGGTTGCGGGGTGCCGGCATGCTCGGTGCGACGCCCCAGCTCGTTCCGCCGCTGAGTGACAGTGTCCAGTGTGTCGCTGCATCATTTCGGCCGGCGTCGGCGCCCCCGAAGAAGTGAAGCGTAGTGCCCGCAATGGCGAGCGCGCCGCCTCCGCGCGCGGACGGCAGGCTAGGAAGTGCGCTGTACGTATTCGTCGTCGTATTGTATTTCCACACGGCATCGGTGGCAAACGTCTGTCCTCCGCCGGCTTTTTCAGGGTATCCCCCGGCGAAATAGATATTGTCTCCATCGACGGCAACGCCCGCATGGCTTAGACCGGTCGGCAAAGCAGCCCGCGACGTCCAGCTGTTGGTGATTGGGTCGTACGCATCCACACGACGCGTCGGCGTGAAATTGGGATCGCCGTTGTATCCGCCAAACAGGTAGAGCTTGCCGTCAGATGCAAAGCCTCCGAAACCTTCGCTGCGCTTCTCAGGAGCCGGGGCGACGGTACTCCAGGAAACGACGGTGAAGTTATCGAGAGAGGCCGCAACCGTAATGGTCCGGGATGTCGTTCCAATCCCCCCGGCATCGTCGACGACACGCAGGGAGGGCGTGAAGGTCCCCTGCGTGTCGTACGTAAAGCTCGCAAGCGGCGTGTCCGTGAAGGTCGCATCTATGACGGAGTCACCGTCGAAATCCCATGAATAGCCGTCGATAGATCCGTCGGGATCGCTCGACGCTCCGGCGTCGAAATTGACCGTCAGCGGAGCCTGACCGCTCGTCGGCGTAGCCGTGAAGTCGGCCGTTGGAAGCAGGTTTGAGCCCGATGCCGTTCGCGGGCTTTCGACCGGACCGTTTCCGGCCGGGATGAACGCCGCGTCCGTCGTCAACAGGAGACGGTCGACGTAGGCGCCGTCCTCGCGCATCCACAGGTTGATGACGTGCTCGCCCGCAGTGGTGACGCCAATCGTTGCAGGCTTGGTCGTACCCATCGAGGTCTTCGTCCAGCGCCATTCACCGAACGGGCTCGCGAGAACGATCCTGTCGGCGGTGACGATCTCTTGACCGTCGAGGCCCACGTGCCAGGAGTCGGCGGTCCCGTCGGCCGCAAAGGCGCGCATCCAGACGTGATAGGTCCCGGGCGTCGTAAACTGGACCCGGTACTGAAGCTCGGGACTCGTCGTCGAGTAGCCGGTATCGATGTTCGTGCCGGTGGCCGGCTCCGGCCGCATCGAAGTGCCCACGGCGCCCGGGTCGGTCTTCACGTTCCAGGTCTTGCCGCTGCGCGGCACGTGATCGTGGAAGTTCTCCGCCTCGAACACGACCTGTCCGCCGGATTCCGCGAACGGGTTAAAGGCGCCCGGCTCGCCGACGGTAATGGTTTGCGTCGCTGTCGTAGAGACGCCGGAATTGTCCGTGACGGTGAGGAGGACGTCGTAGGTACCGGCGGAGTTGAAGGTGTGAGAGATCGTCACTCCGGTAGCCGTGACGCCGCTTTCGAGAACCCACGCGTAGGCCATGATGCTGCCGTCCGGGTCGTTGGAGGCCGAGGCGTCAAAGTTCACGCTGAGAGGTGCTTCGCCCGTGTTCGGCGAGGCGGTGAAGCTTGCCACCGGCGCCTGATTGGTCGTCGAGAGCACTTCGACGGCCGAGATCATCGGATAGTTGACGCTCGCGGTAAAATCAAGGTTGAGGATGCCGTCGGTCATGTCGGCCTGAAACGTTTTGACGAGCGCCGTTACCGCCCCCACCTCGGCATAAATATCGAGGTCATCGAGGATGAGCGCGCCCTCCATGCTGACGTCGAAGACGCGCTTGCCTGGTCCGCCGGCTGCTCCGGAGCAACTGCCCCACCAGATTTCGGCGAAGTGAAGGCGCACGGTATAGCTGCCCGCCTGGGCCGGTATAGCGTAGGAGAAAATCGTCGCTTCCGAGTATTCGGTCCGATAGAGGACGTCGTCCGTCGTCCCCTGGATGTCTCCGAGGTCGCAGCTCGGCGTGAAGCTCGCCCCGCCGGAGGCATAGACGTTGGCGATGTAGTTCTGTCCGCCCGTAGTCACGGCCGGGCCGCCGGCGTTAATGCGGACGTCTTCGAGCCCCGCGACCGGCGATTCGGGCGCGATGTTGCTGACGAGGTAGACGTTGTCGTTGTAGTCGTAGTTGATACCGGCATTGTCCATCGTGACGATAAACGTGTTCGGCATGAGTACGCCGGCGCGGTCCCTCGCCGGCCAGATGCGGATATGATGACCGCATGTATTCGGCCCGTCCGAGCAATCGTCCAGAGACTTGTCATTGAAGGTCGGATCGGACCATTCATTTTGGATCTTTAGGCCGAAAATGCCGCCCGCTGTAGACGACGAGGGATTAAAGGTTCCCTGAGCGGGCAGCGTGGAATTCGTTCGCCGAGGCAGGATCGACTGTGCGTCTTCGGCCTCATGGGCGACGATCGCGGTCGTGGACGTACTGCCCTTATAGTGCCAGAAGATGCGGTTGACTGATGGATATCCATGGAAGGCAGCCAGCTGCCGTACGGTTACGGGCTTGGATCCGTCAGCTTTTTTCCAGTATGCCGAAATAACTTCCTCACCGGTCGCCGCGATGCGACCGTTCTGATTCAGGACCTGTTCGGGACCGATAATTTCAGTCGTGTAACCGAACACTTCCATCAGCTGCACGACCGTCGGCTCCTTATTATTCTCGGATTGCGGCTGCCAGTATCCGCTGAGCTCGACGGATTTCGTCGGCGTAAACGGGTCGTTCGACGAGATCGTCAGGGTTGCACTGTGGACGCGCCTGTTCGTCTCCACGACGAAACGAACCTGTAGATCCAGAAAATCCCCCGCGGCGATTGAAGCCGGCAGGGCCGGCCGATTCTCAATGGTGAATTTGAGGTTGCTGAGCGTAAGTCCGCTGATGGAAAGGGGGCTTGCACCGGTATTTTTCAGACGGAGCGTGACCCGTTCGTGCACCCCGTTCGGGGGTGGCGTGGCAAGACTTCCGATCCTGCTGAAAGAAAGTCGATCGGGGTACGGCACTCCATCGAGATTTTCGAGCTGTAGTGTCTGAGCCCACGTGGTGGTGACTGCACAAAAAAGAGTGGCCAGCATGAGAACGCCGCTCTTTGCGATCGATGTCAATGTCATAAT
This sequence comes from uncultured Rhodothermales bacterium, assembly GCA_964487555.1. GTDB lineage: Bacteria > Bacteroidota > Rhodothermia > Rhodothermales > VXPQ01 > CAZART01. The sequence continues at coordinate 20,281 of CAZART010000035.1, read as the reverse complement.
GGGGTACACTCGTTCACGGAGGGGGACAGGTTGGCGCGTCAGTAGACTTTCCGCATAACATGGTCGTCGCAACGGTCGGAAGCGCAGAGAGCTGATGGGAATCGTTACAATGTTTGGGCGACCCACGGCCCCATCACACGCATCGTTGCAAACCCCCCTGAAGGGTCTGGAATGTGATCGCTGAGCCCAGGCCTTCTTTCCGTCGTGCGCATGTGTCGCGACGAATCGAGACAGCATTGCATCACGACGGCCGGATTGTCCGCGTGCCTCCAATCAAGCCTGAACGAAGCCGACTCAGGGATGAATAGTGACTTAACGTTTCAGGGAAGCACCGATCGGGAAAGCGATAATGGTCCCGATCCGGCCGCACGAGTTGGAAATTTGTATGGGCCCTCGAATCGTGGCCCCACTTCGCATCTCACGGATAATTCCACCAACCCGATGGCGCGCGTGGCATGGTGGATTGCCGCCGTGGCCTTGATTTTTTCGGTAGCATCAATCGGCTACGCCCTCCGCCCTCCGCTCGTTACGGAAACAAGGCCGGTCGCGGGTGCGCTGATGGTTTCGCGCGACAGCCCAATTAACGTCCGCGTGCACGTTCCTTTGACCAGCGGGGGCCTTGATCTATCGACCATCACGAACGACGCCATTCGCCTCCATCCCGCGGGTAAGCCTGCCGAAACCGCAGCTCTCGACGTCTCCGCCGAAAGCCACGGCGTGATGACCCTACGTCCTCTCGAGCTTCTCGGCGCCCACACTTCGTACGTATTGTCGATTTCGGGATTGAAGGACCTTCGAGGTCGGCCTGTGCCGCCGCACGTAACGAGCTTTCGGACAGGATCGATGCCGTCTGCCGCACCGGGAAATCAAGGCAGCAGCTCAGGCATGGGCGCGACGGATCCGGTTTGGGGAAGCCGGAGTGAGCGGACGGTCAACGCCGCTGTCCTTCGAATTCTTCCGGGAAACGACCGCCTCGTAACGACACCGTATTCACAGCTTAAGAACCGCGCACCCACCCGTAGACATGACTATGCCAATCCAGAACAGAACGGTCATATTCCTGCACATTCCGAAGACAGCCGGCACCACCCTTGAGACGGTACTCGCAAGGCAGTACCGGTCTCGCGAGACGTTTTATGTGAACGGGGCGCAAGACGTCCGCGAGGAACGCTACCGGCAGCTGCATGAATCCGAGCGAGCCCGGATTCGCCTGATTAAAGGACACATGTTTTTTGGTATACATGCGCATGTTCCCAATGCCTACACCTACATCACCGTACTGCGCAATCCGATAGATCGGGTGATCTCCCACTACTATTACGTTCGGAGCAAGCCTAGCCATCCGTTCTATCAGATCGTTCACGAACGCAATATGAGTCTCCACGACTACGTGACGAGCGGCATGTCTCCGGAGTTGGAGAACAACCAGGTTCGGACCTTATTCGGGCCGGACCATCGGAGCGTCCCCCACGGCGAATGCTCGAGGGCTATGCTCGACACGGCGCAGCAGCATCTGAAGGAGCATTTCTCGGTTGTCGGATTGGCCGATCGCTTCGACGAAACGTTGCTGCTCATGAAAGTTGAGCTGGGCTGGCGGGGATATCCCGTATATGAATCGAGGAACGTGACGAGAAGTCGGCCGGTGCGAACGGCGGTGTCGAGCGAGACGATGAAGCAGATTGAGATGCTCAATCTTCTGGATATCGAGCTCTACGAAAACGCCCACAAGGCTTTCGAGGAGCATCTGGAAAGACGGAAACAGGAGCTTTCAGGTGCACTTCAGCGCCTTCAAACGCTGAACGGCGTCTACCATAGCTGGAATTTTCCCGTCCGCATGCTCCGATCGACCGTCGGAAAAGCAGTGGCTATTTCCCGCAGTCAGTTCTAACCGACGGAGCTTTCGCGCATGTTCGATCTTTACCTGAAGCTTCGTGTCATCCTGACCCGGTCCGAAAAACGACGTTTTCTAGCACTTCTAGGTGCAATTCTCGTGATGGCGGTCATGGAGGTCGTAGGAATCGCCTCGATCATGCCCTTTATGCAGCTTGTCGCGCGTCCGGAGGTCGCTCTCGAGAACGCGGTGCTTAGATCGGCCTACGAATGGCTGAACTTCACCAGTCCTCGGAATTTTCTGATGGCCATCGGCGGCTGCGTACTCGCTCTCATCGTGCTGTCGAAGGCGGCGAGCTCGATGACCAGGTATTTTCAGCACCGATTCGTATGGAGTAGCGCTCACTCGATCGGGTCGAGGCTTATTGCCACGTATTTGATGCAGCCGTACTCGTTCTTTTTGCAGAATCAGCCGACCAAGCTGCAAAAGCAGATTATAGGTGAGGTGCAGCAACTCGTTCGCGAGGTGTTGCTGCCGATTGCGCGTCTCTGTGCGCAAGGATTTGTAGCCCTCATCATCTTCGCGCTTCTTATTGCCGTTGATCCCAAGCTCGCACTGATCGTCTCGGTCGTCCTCGGCGGCTCCTACGTCGTAATCTACCTGGCCGTACGCTCCTACCTGGCTCGAATAGGCGTCATTCGCTTTCGACTGTTCAGGATGCGCTTCAGGGCCGTAGCGGAGACGTTTGGATCCGTGAAAGCGGTGAAAATATTAGGATGTGAGCGGTTCTTTGCGCAACGATTCGAGGAGATCGACCGTCGCCATTCGAATCTGCAGCCGAAATTTGCCGTCATCTCGGAAACGCCGCAAAGCGTCGTCGAAGTACTTGCTTTCGGTGGCATCCTCGTGATTCTTCTATACCTGCTCGCGATGGGCCAGAGCATGGAGGAAATCGTACCGCTCCTCAGCCTCTACGCGGTCGCAGGGCATCGCCTGATGCCGTCCCTGCAGCAATCATTTCAGGCCATCACGGCGCTACGTTTTAACCATAGAGTCCTTGACGCCATTTACGATGACTTCGCAAAGGTCGAACCGGTCGACCTGGGCGAAATGGAGCGTTCCGGCCGCCGCAGCGCACTTCACTTCGAAGAGGCGGTCCAGCTTTCGAGCGTCACGTTCAGGTATCCCGGATCGACTGTTCCGGTTTTAGAGGCAATCGACATCACGATCCCAAAGGGCGCACGCGTCGGATTCGTGGGTTCCACAGGTTCCGGCAAGTCGACCCTGGTGGACATCATCATGGGCCTCTTGAGGCCGACGTCGGGGCAGCTTCTCGTAGATGGGATGCCCATCTTGCGTGAGAACGTGAGGTCCTGGCAGATGCGGGCCGGATATGTGCCGCAGGAAGTCACCCTGATCGACGGCCCCATCGCGCGCAATATCGCCTTCGGCCAGGAGCCGGCGGACGTGGATATGGAGCGCGTGCGAGAGGTTACGGAGCTTGCGCTGCTGAGCTCATTCGTCTTCGATGAGCTTCCCGAGGGTCTCGAGACACGCGTTGGGGAGCGCGGCGCACGCCTCAGCGGGGGGCAGCGCCAGCGGATCGGACTCGCAAGGGCGCTTTATCGCGATCCCGACGTCCTGGTTCTCGACGAAGCCACGAGCGCACTCGACGGCATCACCGAAGACGCCGTTATGGAGGCACTGGGCCGCCTTCCAAAGCAGATGACGATCATCATGATCGCGCACAGGCTCGAAACCGTGCGCAATTGCGACACGATTTACATGCTGGAAGGGGGACGCATCGTGGCGCAAGGGACCTATGATGAGCTGCTCGAATCCAACCCGGCATTCCGGGGCATGGCGAGGATGGCTTCGTGAACGGTATGGAAGTGTCCGTAATCATCCCTACGAAGAATCGCCGGCTGCTGCTGGAGGCGGCCGTGCAATCGGTCCGAGCGCAGACGGTCGGCAACTGGGAGCTGATCGTGGTGGATGACTATTCGCTGGACCATACCTGCGAGTTTGTCAGGCATATCGGGAGTGCCGACGCGCGCGTGAGATTGCTTCGAAGCAAGCGCGGATGCAGTGCCGGCGCGCCGGCCTGCAGGAACGTGGGATTCGGCGAAGCTTCGGGTGAGTACGTTCTTTTTTTGGATTCCGATGACGGCCTTTCCAGGACGTGCCTGGAAGAACGATTGGCCGCCATGATCTCGCGTCCCGAGCTGGATTTCGGAGTGTTCCCGTGCCATCTCTTTCGGGAGATCCCGGAGAATGCATCACTGCTGTGGAATCTGGACACGGGTAACGACGACATCGACCGCTTTCTGGAGCTGGACGTGCCGTGGAACACGTCGAGTGTGCTCTGGCGGCGCTCGGCGCTGCTGCGGCTCGGCCCCTGGGATGAGAATCTGAAGAGCTGGCAGGATTGGGAGTTTCATCTCCGCGCGCTGGTGTGCGGGCTCACCTACGAACGTTTTCCGCTCGGGACGTCCTACTGGCGCATGCCGCATGGACATACCGTTGGCAAGCAGTCGGCGTCGCCCGGGCATCTTCGCTCGCACGAACGTCTGCTTCGCGGCGTGCACGGAATGCTCGATGCGCGTGACCTGTTAAATCCCGCTAGACGGCTTCGCGTGGCGGGCCTTTACTTTTGGATGGCGAAAAAATGGATAGCGAATAAGCGGCTCGACGACGCGCTGCGCGTGTGGTCGCAGTGCCGTGAAACCAATCTCATCGATTTGAAGGTGTACCGTGAGGGTCAAATGCACCTTATCTCCCGGCACTACGCCGTACTGCGTAATGCAACGGGCTCCTACCTCGAGCTTCGATGGCCCGAACTGCTGATGCTGAGGCCCTCCCCGACGTTCAGGCGCGTCAGGATCGGAGAGGCGCCGGGAGGTCCCCACGCACCCGCGTCATCGAAGCGCTCCCTGTCGCGCGATAGTCCCGTACATCTTCTCGACGAAGTGCGGCTCGCGAAGGCCGGCCTATGAAGATCCTCCACGTTAATAGAAGCGATGTCACCGGAGGGGCGGCCCGTGCGGCCTATCGGCTTCATCAGGGACTTTGCCGATCGGGATACGACTCGACGCTCTACGTACTGCACCGAAGGCTAACATCGGAGGACGTCGTCCCTTTTCACCCCTCCGGTGGTCCGCTCCGGCGTGCGGGACGATACCTCCGCAAACGATCGATGACCCGAAGAATGGCGGCGTACGACGGTGCACGGAAGCCGGATGCAGAGCAGTTCAGCGACGCCAAAAGCCTGTACGGTAGCGATCCCCTGCGTAAGCTCCCGGTCGCCGACGTCATCAACCTGCACTACATACGATCCTTCATAGACGTACGGCCTTTCTTTCGACGCGTCAAGGTGCCCATCGTCTGGACGCTGCACGACATGAACCCGTTTACCGGTGGCTGTCACTACGATGAGTCTTGCGGTCGATTCGATACGGGCTGTGGCGCATGCCCGCAACTGCGCTCTTACCGGCTCGACGACCTGTCCGCAAAGATATTTGCCCGAAAAATGGTGGCGTACGGAGGCGTCGATGCTGAGCTCCTTCACATCGTTGCGCCGTCACGATGGCTCGCCGGGGAAGCGGCACGGAGCCGGCTGTTCAGCCGATTTGCTGTGAGCGTGATTCCTAACGGTCTCGACACGGACGTTTTCACGCCGCTCGATCGGGCGGCGTCGCGAGAGCTCCTCGGCATTCCGCAGGACGCCGAAGTCGTGCTTTTTGTGGCCGATTCCACCGGCAACAGGCGCAAAGGCTTCGCTTTATTGCTCGATGCGCTGCGAGACGGTGGTCGGTCGTCGCTTCGTTCCGTCCCGGCGAGCGCCACAGGCAAGCGGCTGCTCGTCTGCGTCGGTAGCGGCGACCCAAATCTGCCGTCCGGTTTTGCGGTGCGAAATCTAGGTCCCGTGTCCGACGACGCGATGCTGGCACGCATCTATAGCGCTGCCGACGTGTTCGTGATCCCCTCTCTGCAGGATAACTTGCCGAACACGGTGCTCGAAGCCATGGCTTGCGGGACTCCGGTCGTCGGATTTAGAACGGGTGGAATTTCCGACATGGTTCGACCTCGCGAGACCGGCATGTTGGCGAAGCCGGGCGACGCTCGCTCACTGCGTGATGCCATCGAGCACACGTTCACGGACGAATCCGCTCGCCGGTATATGGCACGCCGCTGCCGCGAGATTGCCGTCACGGAGTATGCACTGAACATCCAGGCCGGCCGCTATGCGGATCTGTACCGGTCGATGCCGGGCAGACCCCGCGGTCCGGCGAAGGCGCGGCGCCCCGAAACGCACGGTATCATGCCATGAACGGGAACACGTCCCTATTCGCCGCCACTTCAAAATCCGTGCGCAGACAACTGCGCCGCTGGAACGACGGAACTCTGAAGGATCGCGTGTGCTTTTTGCACATCCCGAAGACCGCGGGCTCTTCCGTCATACGTGCCATTGACAAAACCTGCTCGTCGCCGCTGGAAATCGCTCATCTCGATCCTGCGGCCTCGAGCCGGTGTGCGCAAGCTTTAGGAATGGGGATGATGGAATACCGCGATCATCTGTTGACGTACTTCCTTTCCCTTCAGAACCTCCGCTTCGTCAGCGGCCACTTCGCGTGGAGTGAGGCAGCCTACGAGCTTTTCGGAGTAGACTGGAATTTCGTGACCGTTCTCCGGAATCCCGTTGACCGGTGGCTATCGAATTACTTTTACGACCGCCACAAATCCGTCGATCACTTCCGCATAGAAGAGGATATCGAGGCGTATCTCGAAACGCAGGGCGCAAAACGCCTCGGCCGAATCCTTGTTACGCATCTTTCGGGCGCCTCCGAAGACGACAGTGCCGTCGACCGCGCCGTTGCGAATCTGACGCGCTTTCGCGTGGTCGGATTCGTCGAACAGATGGATCTCTTCACTGAAAGGTTCGCAGAAGCCTTTGACGTGACACTCCGAATCCCGCATGCCAACAAGAATCCCGCCCCGGAGCGGCGCGCGGCGACCGAGCGGCGCCATGATCTCATTCAACGAATCACTGAAATTTGCGGGCCCGATATCTCGGTTTACGAGGCGGCACGCTCCAGATTCACATAACTCACGCGCTGACCTTCAGCGTAAGGCGTCCGGCGAGGAGAAGATGGAAATGAACCAGCAAGAACGTTCGGAAAAAACGAATTTTCGACTTAACGAACTGCCGCCGCCGCCCCCCGGCAAATCGGGGTGGCCCTGGACGGAAGAGAGCCCGGAACTCACGGACACGCTCCCGGACGGACGTCCGTGGCCGAAAATCACCGTCGTGACCCCAAGCTTCAACCAGGGCCGTTTTCTGGAAGAGACGATTCGATCGATCGTGCTTCAGCGCTATCCGAACCTCGAATACATCGTCATCGACGGCGGCAGCACCGACGAAAGCGTGGAGATCATCCGAAAATATGAGCCGTGGCTGACGTATTGGGAAAGCGAGCCTGATCGAGGGCAGTCCCATGCCATCAACAAAGGTCTCGCTCGAGCGAGCGGAGAGCTTTTTAACTGGGTGAACTCGGACGATTTTCTGTCGGCGGGGGCATTGGGTGCTGTTGGCCGAGCGGCCGAAGGCGTCGATATGATCGCCGGCGGCCGGATCCTGTTCGGTGACGGGTGCGGAGAGCAGCACAGGCTGTCGCGCGGCCTGAGCGCTCGGCAGCTTCTTCGCCGCGAGCCGGGCTCTGAGCTGCAGCAACTGGCGACGTGGGTGCGGCGGGATGCACTCCATGCGGCCGGGTCGATCGACGAAAGCATGCATCATGCATTCGATCCTGATTTCTACATCCGATACCTGCACCACTTCCCGAAGGTCAGATATGTCAACGCCACTCTTGGGTGGTATCGAAAGCACGATGCGGCGAAGACGGTCGCGCAGCAGACGTACTTCCTTCCCGAGCGGCTAAAGACGGTTGCAAAGCTCAGGTCCGACCCGACGTTCGAGGAGCTCTGGTCGGACTGTGAATACGCCCGCGAAAAGTATCTGTGGTGGCTTCGGCTTACGGACATCGTGAACGATCCGAGGGCCTCCGGCCTGAGCAGGGCGGTGCGAATCGTACTAAGATCCCGGCGGAATCCCTCCGTATGCTGGGATGAAATCACCAGACGCGCCGTTCGCAATCTCATCGTCGGTCACGAAATTCGACCCTATATCGCTGCCAGATAGGCGCGCAGTCAATGACGCTATTCGATCAGGATAGTATGCGTCCGACACGGCGTTCGGCGGTGCGCCTTGTGTCGTTTAACGAAGCGTTTCCACACGCGGCGAAAGCATTTCACGTGCCGGCACGCGAGGTAGCCGTCCCGGAAGCGGTGGTGTTGGCTACAGACAGGCCGTGGGCGTCTCTTCGGGGTCAGACCTACATCGTGCCGGAAGACTACGTCGCTGAACTCCACGACGTACTCTACTGTCCCGTCAACAGCGTTCTGCTGGCGGACCCGATGACCGTCGTCGAGGAGTCGACAAACGGTTCCGCCACATTTTCGAAGGCGCTGCGTCCGATACCGCGGCATTCGGGACAGGAGCCCGTGATAACGGGTACATGCTCGCTGCTTCGTTCAAGTTTTAGCGGATTCTTTCATCAGGTCGCGCATAATTTTCCGCGTGTCATCGCGCTAAACCGCCCACCGTATTCGGATCTCGATGAAATTAAGCTGCTTACTCCTCGCGCTCCCAGCCAGGTGGAGCAGTTTTTTCTTCCTCGGCTAGGTTTAGCGAACCTGAACGTGACACCCGTGAAGCGGGACACGCTTTATCGAATCGAGCACCTCCTTTTTACGCCGTACAAGTCGAGGCAATTCGCCGGCTACCTGCCCGAATACTACGTCAAGGCGTACCGTGAGGCCGTCTGCCCGAAACGCCCGTCTCGAGGCGACAAACGGATCCTCATTTCGAGGCTGCGATCAAGACGCCACATTCGAAATGAGAACGAGCTAATGCGCTGCTTGGGCGGCCGCGGATTTTCGGCGTACATCCTCGAAGATTTACCGCTACAGGCCCAAATCGAGCTATTCTACGACGCCGAAGTTGTAATCGGCACGCACGGAGCCGGACTTGCGAATCTCATCTTCGCGCCGAGTACAAAAGTGGTGGAGCTCTTTCCGAAGAGGTACGTCGTGCCGACGTACCTCTTCATGGCTTGCTCCCTCGGACAGCCTTATCGCTTCTTGTGCAACAACGATTCGCCGTTCCAAGACCTAGCCTACCTGTCGTGGCGCGTTCGAAAGAGTCTTCGCCTGCGCGGTCTAATGAGCGAGGGTCCCAGCCCTCATCCACCGATGCGCGAGTTTGATCTCAGCTTCAAAGTCGACGTTGCCGGTGTGGAAGCCATTCTCGACGCCATCGGCGTTCACTAAGCACGTTTCCGTACCGGCTTCGTCCAGCCACTGATTTGTTCGGCCAGCCACTGAATTGATTGCGAGCCCGTTTCAGCGAGTCGAGCCTACTGGTACGAGAATAATAGGCCGGCGGTCATCGGGGACGCAGACTGGATGTCGCCGGCATGCGTCGTCGTCGGCTGCCCTGAGCCCGATGGTAAAGGTCACGTGGTGGGGACTTGAGGGTATCAGGGCAGCCATGACGGCTGCAGCGAAGGCTCATCCTTGAGGCGATTCTATGCATCTTACGTCTTCCACCGCTCGCATCTTTGTCGCCGGCCACCGCGGCCTTGCCGGATCGGCGATCGTTCGTCGGCTTCGGCGTTCCGGCTATTCAAACCTTCTGCTTCAGGGGAAGGAAGATCTGGACCTGCGGTCGCAACGCGCAGTCGACCAATTCTTTGAGGTGGCGCAGCCGGAGTTCGTCGTGTTGGCCGCCGCCCGAGTGGGGGGAATTCTAGCGAATGATCGCTATCCGGCCGAATTCATTACCGATAACCTATCCATTCAAACGAATGTATTAGGAGCGGCACACACCTACGGGGTCAAGCGCTTGCTCTTTCTCGGGAGTTCGTGCATCTATCCGAAGAATGCTCCTCAACCGCTGAAGGAAGATTATCTCCTCTCCGGTCCGCTCGAGCCGACGAACCAGTGGTATGCCGTCGCAAAGATTGCGGGCATCAAGATGTGCCAGGCGTTTCGGAAGCAATACGGGGACGATTTCGTCTCGGTGATGCCTACGAACCTTTTCGGGCCCGGCGACAATTTCTCGCTCGAAACGAGCCATGTGCTTCCCGCGCTGTTGCGAAAATTCCATGCCGCTCGCGGGGACGGGTTGCAGGACGATGCGCCGATTGTCGTATGGGGTTCGGGTACGCCCTATCGCGAATTCCTGCATAGCGATGAGCTCGCCTCGGCGTGCGTCTTCCTCCTCGAACAGCCCGAGGAATCGCTCTATGATGTGGCGCCCGACGGCCTCGTCAACGTGGGTACCGGAGAAGACGTCACGATTCGCGACCTCGCCCTGCTCATCCGACAGATTGTCGGCAGTACGAGCGAGCTTCATTTTGACAGGTCTAAACCTGACGGCACGCAGCGGAAGCGGCTGGACGTATCGCGCATGAACGCCCTCGGCTGGCGGGCATCACGGTCGCTCCAAGAGGGTATCGCCCAGACATATGCCTGGTACCTCGAACACGTCTGCGAACACGCCGATCACGTCATTCACACCGAAGACACTTCCTTTCTATGACCAAGAAACGTGCCCTCATAACGGGCGTCACGGGCCAGGACGGTGCCTACCTGGCTGAACTACTCCTTTCCAAGGGGTACGAAGTTCACGGCATTAAGCGCCGGTCTAGCATGTTCAACACGCAACGTGTCGATCACCTGTATGAAGATCCGCACACCGACGCGGTGTCGTTTGTTCTGCACTACGGCGACATGACCGACTCGACGAACTTGATCCGAATCGTTCAAGACGTACAGCCCGATGAGATTTATAATCTAGCCGCTCAAAGCCACGTGCAGGTCAGCTTCGAAACGGCAGAGTATACCGCCAATGCAGATGCGCTCGGCGTACTTCGTCTGCTCGAAGCTATTCGTATTCTGGGGCTGTGGGCCGACGTCAAATTTTATCAGGCGTCCACGAGCGAGCTTTTCGGGAATGCGAAGGAGGTTCCTCAAAAAGAGAGCACGCCGTTCTATCCCAGGAGCCCGTATGCCGTAGCCAAGCTGTACGGCTACTGGATCACCGTCAACTATCGCGAAGCCTATGGGATGTTCGCCAGCAACGGCATCCTGTTCAATCATGAAAGTCCGATTCGGGGCGAGACCTTCGTAACCCGGAAGATCACCATGGCCGCCGCGCGCATCGGGCTCGGATTCCCGGAGGAGCTCTACCTCGGCAATCTCGATGCCCGGCGGGACTGGGGCCACGCACGCGACTACGTCGAAGGAATGTGGCGCATCCTTCAGCAGGATGAGCCCGACGATTACGTGCTCGCCACGGGAGAAACGACGACGGTGCGCGACTTCTGCCAGAAGGCCTTTCGCGCCGTCGACATCGAACTGGTCTGGGAAGGGCAGGGCATCCTCGAGCTCGGCCGCCGCGCCGATACGGGCGAGGTTCTCGTTCGGGTGGATCCGAAGTACTACCGACCCGCGGAGGTTGATCTCCTGCTCGGCGATGCCTCAAAAGCCTACGAGAAGCTTGGTTGGCATCCTACGTGTAATCTTGACGATCTCATCATGGAAATGGTCAGCGGTGATCTCGCCGTTGCCCGGGATGAGATTACGCTCCTCGAAAGCCGCCACGCATAGTGGTCGCGGTTCGCATGAGCAAAAGCCGTCTCAATCAAACACCATTTACGCCTTGCTTCGATGCTACCGAATTTTCTGATCGTCGGTGCTCCGCGATCCGGCACGACGTCCCTGCACAAGTATTGTGGAATGCATCCGGATGTATTCATGAGCCGGTTCAAAGAGACGAATTTCTTTTCGTCGAACCCGAACGGCTTTACGAGAAAAAGCTACGAGCGGCTTTTCAACCGGGCGGGCACCGCGAAAGCGGTGGGCGAGGCGTCGCCCTCTTATCTCTACGACGAAAGGGCTCCCGGGGCTATCAAAGAAGCCATACCGGACTGCAAAATCATCATCATACTACGTAATCCGGTCGAGCGGCTGATTTCGGACTTCTACTACAGCCAGAGCTGGGGCAGCAACATCGATCTGGATCTAAACGAATTCATCGCTGCGTGCATTTTGAATCCGGATCGAAAGGCGTACGGGTTCGAACCGCGGATAATGGTGACGAAGGGCCGCTACTACGGCCAGGTGAAGAAATACCTGCGGCTTTTCAGCTGGCAGAACGTCTTTCTGCGCCTCTACGACGATCTGAAGAAGGATCCGGAGAGAATGATGACGGACTTATTCGAATTTCTGGAGGTCGATCCGCTTCTTCCTCTGGAGATCCATACGGTGCATAACGGCAATTCCGTTGCCGTCTTTCCTGAATTTTCCAGATTAATGGCGCGTACGCGCCGGTTGGAGGAGATCCTCGTGGCGCCTCTGGTACCACCGACGATGCGAGGGCGCATCACAGATTCCCTGCGCGCCGTAAACCGCAGGCCGTCGGCCGCCGCGTACCGAGGCGAAAGTGTCCGACCGGACGATCGCGCCAGGATCGTCGATATGTACCGCGTCGACGTTCAGAACCTCGAGTCGCTCATCGAGCGCGACCTTCAAGGATGGCTCGCATGAGGCTGCATTTCTTGCGAAGAAGCAGCCGCGACCTTTTTTTATCCGGCTGTGACACGTTGTACGGTCTACTCGCAGGGAACGGTCTACTCGCAGCCAACGGTCGACTCGCAGGCAACGGTCGACTCGCAAGCAATGATCGACTCGCAAACGCAAGAGGAGTGAATCAGGAGGGCGGCGGCATCCTCCTGGTTCGGCTGGACGGCATCGGAGATTTCATCCTCTGGCTATCATCCGCAAGGCTACTCCGAGAGCACTACGAGACCGTGTACATCACTCTCGTTGCGGAGGCGTCGTTTAGCGAATTCGCCGCCGGTCTGGGTTATTTCGATGAGGTTATCCCTGTTGCTCGACAGCGCCTCACTACCGATCTGGCGTACCGCTACGAAATCTTTGACCGCGTAAGGCTTCGCCGCTACGACACGGCCATTCATCCATGCTACAACAGGGTGGGACGCTTCCGGGATGCGGAAGCCGTGATGCGTGTGGCGCACGCCTCTCGAAAGGTGGGTTCCATCGGCGAGCCCTCTTCAGGATGGCAGCAGCGAGTCAGCCGGCGATGGTACTCGGAGCTCGTACCCGCGTCGAGTAATCCCCTTCACGAGCTGGACAGAAACGCGGAGTTCATGCGGGCACTCGGCCTATCGGGCGTCTCTGCATCAGTGGCGGCCGAGCCGGCCCGACCAACGCGCACGTCTCTTTTCGACGGGCTGCCGTACTACGTCCTCGTCCCGGGCGCCGGGTTTCCCATCAGACAGTGGCCGGCCGAGCACTTCGCCGAGCTGGCCGAAAGAATTTCCCGCGAGACGGGATGGACCGGCGTGCTGTGCGGCGGGCCGCAAGATGCGCCGCTTGCCGACAGGGTCGCTCAGCTTGCGGCCGTCGAATTGCTCAATTATGCCGGACGAACCTCGCTCGTGGAGTATGTCGACCTGATACGCGGTGCCCGCCTCCTCGTCGGCAATGAGACGGGTGCGGTTCATATCGCCGCCATGGTCGACACTCCATGTGTGTCGATCACCGGGGGAGGTCACTTCGGTCGATTCGTGCCCTATCCGGCGGGATTGAGCGGTCCGCTCGCCGCCTCGCACGGTATGTCGTGCTTTCAGTGTAACTGGGAATGTGCCTACCCGCTGGGCGACGATGAGCCGGCGCCCTGCGTCGCGAAGATTTCGGCCGACGCCGTCTGGACACAGGTCCAGTCCGTACTCCGCACAAAGGTGAAGCGGTACGACCCTAGACGAGTACGTTCTGAATAGCGCGACGGTCGAAGGTTATGGACATCACCCAATCGATACAGGAGCATATTGCCGTCTGCACGGCGCTTCAGCCGCTAGAGGCAGATATCGCGTATATCGCGAAGAGGATGGTGCGCTCGCTAAAAGCGGGCGGTAAGATATGCTGGATGGGCAATGGCGGAAGTGCAGCCGACAGCCAGCACCTCGCGGCGGAGTTTGTCGGACGCTTCGAGCTCGAGCGCCGTGGCCTGGCATCGATGGCGTTCACGACCGATTCGTCCATTCTTACGGCCGTCGGTAATGACTACGGCTACGACGCCGTTTTCGCTCGGCAGGTCGAGGCGCTCTGTCAGCCTGCCGACGTCGTGGTAGGCATCTCGACGTCCGGAAACAGCAGGAACGTCTGCCTGGCCCTGGACCGAGCACGGCTCACCGGCTGCTTTACGGTGGCTTTCACCGGTAGATCGGGAGGACGGATGGTCGCCATTGCCGAGCGGTCGCTCATCGTACCGTCGTCGAACACGGCCCGGATCCAGGAAGCTCACATTCTACTCGGCCACATTCTCTGCCGCGAGGTCGAGACGGCGATGGTGCACGCTCACGATCTTAACGGATCCTATGTTCACGGATAACGAGGCGGTCCTAGGGATTGTGCGCTCCGGTTTCGAAGCGAAGCACGTTCTTGTGGTCGGCGACGTAATGCTGGATCGCTATGTCTGGGGCGACGTCACCCGCGTCTCACCGGAGGCGCCCGTTCCCGTCGTGCGTGTTGCAAGACGAACGGAGGCTGCTGGCGGCGCCGCCAACGTGGCAGCGAACCTGGCCGGACTCGGCATACGGGCCTCGCTTGTAACGGTGTTCGGCGCCGACGCAGACGGCGCCCGCCTCAGCGCCTTGCTCACGAGCCTGGGCGTAGAGATCGCGGGGTCGCTCGTGCTCGATAGCCGGCCAACGATTACGAAGACGCGCGTGATCGGTGGCCACCAGCAGATGATGCGCCTGGATGAGGAAGAAACGTCGCCGCTGGAGACGTGCGAAGAAGCCTCACTCGTCGATGCGGTAAGCGAACGCCTGGACGGCGCAGCGGTGGTCATCCTTTCCGACTACGCCAAAGGCGTACTGAGTGCATCGTGCTGCCGAGAGATCATCGCGCGAGCGGAGGGGCGCGGCACACCCGTGCTCGTTGATCCGAAAGGGCTCGATTATACGAAGTACGCCGGAGCGACCGTCGTCACGCCCAACGTGAAAGAGCTTGCGGCCGCAGCCGGACGTGCGGACGGCGACCGCGACGGCCTGCGCCTATCTGCGATGCATCTTCGCGCGCAGTGCCGCATCGGAATGTGGATCATCACCCAGGGAGAGCGTGGGATACTGCTCATGGACAGCTCGTCCGTTCGTCATTTTCCCGCCATGGCGCGAGACGTCTTTGACGTCTCCGGGGCGGGCGATACGGTGATAGCCACCCTGGCCGCCTCCATGGCGGCCGGTCTTCAGATAGACGACGCGGTTCGTCTCGCGAACATCGCTGCCGGCGTGGTCGTCGGCAAGGTAGGCACCGTGCCGATCGAACGGTCGGAGCTGCTGGCGGCGCTGGAGCTAAGGCGGTTCTCGGAGCTGGCCGGCAAGATCGTCGAACGTGCCCCCCTGCTGAAGCGCGTGTCCGAATGGCGTTCACGCGGTGACCGCATCGTCTTCACGAACGGATGCTTCGACATTGTCCACGTCGGTCACGTTACGTATCTCGAAAAGGCGCGTGACGAGGGACACCGGTTGGTCGTCGGTCTAAATACCGATCGTTCCGTACGGGTGCTGAAGGGCAAAGATCGCCCGATCGTGCCCGAGATGGACCGGGCACGGGTGCTGGCCTCGCTAGCCTCGGTCGACGCGGTCGTGCTCTTCGACAGCGAAACGCCGATCGACCTGATCAATTCCATTCGGCCCGACGTGATCGTGAAAGGTGACGACTATTCCGTCGATGACGTCGTTGGAGCGAAAGAAGTGAGAGAGTGGCGGGGGGATGTGGTGCTCATCCCGATGGTCGAGGGTCGCAGCACCACGCAGATCATGGGCCGTATCCTGGAACAGGTTTGAGATCGTCCCTGGTACCGAGCGCAATCATCGGCGGCCTGAAGGCCGGCAAGCATCCATGACGAGCAGAGTCTTTTCGACCTACGAATCGAGCATGCCGGTTCTCAGGCAGCTCGTCATAGGCACGCTCACCGGAGTGGCGATAGGATATGTGGT
This sequence comes from uncultured Rhodothermales bacterium, assembly GCA_964487555.1. GTDB lineage: Bacteria > Bacteroidota > Rhodothermia > Rhodothermales > VXPQ01 > CAZART01. The sequence goes on along the minus strand of CAZART010000035.1, from coordinate 4,300 downwards.
CGCTCGGGGAGGGGAAACGGCCATCGGTCTGCTGTATGGCGTCACCTTTACGATTCTTCTGGGCATATGGGCGTACCGTTATCCCGTTGCGGCGGTAAGCGCGTGGGCGCTCTTATCCGTTCATCTTCGCGAATTCACCGGCACGCGTGATATTAGTGTAGGCGCCGGAGTGGATGCGCTCCCTTCCGACCCCGTATTGGTCGGAATGGCCCTGGCCCTTTTCTACGCGCTCGTGAGTGGGGACCGCCGCGTGACCGAGACGCTCAAAGGACCCCTTCTCATGTGGATGCTCTTGTTGGCATGGTTGGGATTTGAGATCGTTCGGTCGGTGCCAGATCACGGGATCGTCAGCACACTCGGTGAATTCAGACGGACGTTTCAGGCACTACTCGTCCTGCCCTACATTTGCGTGTTTTTCCGGACGCGAGAGCAACAGGGCCGTCTCCTGCGCGCACTCGTCATTCTTTCGTTTCTGTTCGTGTTGCTGGCGCTCTGGAAGGGCGCGATGATGCGCGGATTCGCGATCTCGAGCAGGACGCGCTGGATGGTCTCGTATTCGAACATATCGCTCCTCTGGGGCGTGGTCGCGCTGTTCGTCGCCTATCGTGCCGAGCTCTGGCGCGACAGGCGGGTCTCTTACACGCTGCTGATTCTTCTCGCCATCACGCTTACTATCATCTGCAATCATCGCTCGGTCTGGCTCGCCGGGGCCTCGGTCGCCGTCGTGCTGGTCGTCTTCCGACAGCTCTCGCTTTCGACCGTCTTCAAACTGGCCCTGGCCGTGGTCAGTGCCGGCATCCTACTCGATTTCGTGTACAGCGAGGTTGATCTGTTCAAATTCCTCCGCGTTCGACTGACGGCTTTCACGTCCTATGAGCAGGATCAGACCGCAAGCTGGCGGTTTTACGTGTGGGAAGAAGCCCTTAGGCAGGCGAAGGCGCATTGGCTGGCCGGGAAAGGTCTCGGTAACTACTTCTCGCTGTATCTTCCCGACGGCCGGCACGTCACGACGGTACTTCATAACGTCTACGTACAATTGGTTTACCAGATCGGATCGGTGGGTCTTCTGCTCTATCTGGCCCACGTCGGACACGTCTTCCGCTACTTGTGGAGAACGTCCAGAGATGGCGACGACCGGCAGACGGTAGCCATCTCCGTGATCGGCATGATCGTGCTGTGCGGAGGATCCGTCTATTACCTGGCCTACACGCTGGACGTTTTTACCTGGCTCTACGTGGGGCTAGGCCTCGCTGCGGCCGGCACCGTACGGGCCGAAAAAGTCGAATACACAGGAGCCTGAAAGGTTTGCTTTTCAGCGCCTGTTGAAGGAACGTTGATGGGCCTCTTATCCGGCTTACTTCGAAAGCTCCCTGCTATTTCGCGTCGGTCGGTGCGATCGGACCATCCTTTCGATCCAGAGTGCGGCCGCCAGCACGTCGTCCCCGACGAAGTCCGGCCACTTCGACAGATCTATCCAGGGAAGCAGCTGCCGCCCGTGACCCGTTAATACGAGTGCAGTGCGGGTGCCCACTCGTTTCCCCGCCTCCACGTCGCTCATTCGATCACCGACCAGGAACGACCCCTCCAAAAACAACCCAAGTTCCGAGGCGGCAGTCCGCAGCATCCCGGACTTCGGTTTTCTGCACGCGCAGTGATCTTGCGGAACGTGTGGGCAATAGTACGCCGCGTCGATGAAGCAGTCGTTGTTCCGGAGGATCCGTACGAACGCTTCGTGGACGCTCTCGTGCTGCTCGTTTGAGATGTACCCCCGCCCGATTCCGGACTGATTGCTAATCAGAACGACGGGCATATGGAGGCGATTTAGCAGGCGGAGGGCCTTAGCAGCACCCGGAATCAGCTCGATTTCGCGTGGATCACAGAGATAGTCTCGATCCTCGATGATCGTACCGTCTCTGTCGAGAAAGACCGCATGTCTCATTGTGAGGAGAAGTCGGTTGGAGCCGCAGCGCCACGGCCGTGACCGACGGCCGTGACCGAAGCGGTCCGAAATGGAGCCGCCGGGGCCGGATGTACCGGCAGCACCCGGCGAGAGATGCATCGAACCGTCCCCAGCCATCCCGAAGGATGGCCGAGGCTACCGGGCACCGGCCCGCCTGCACCCCCCGACCGAGTACCACCGGTTATTCCGTACCCCGACGGCATGAAAAACGAATGAGAAGAGCTGGGCGGTAACCCGGCGTCCGGAGGCGCCGCGACCCTGTCGAATCATGGCGGATCGGCCGCTGCTCCGTGGGAGGCGCCTTCGGGGGCGACCCCCGTTCAGCGGAGTAGATCACGGTTTATTCCACGGCCCGTATGAAGCGCTCGACGGCCAGAGCGATCACTCCTACGGCGCTTATCACCCGTGTCGCGTCGCGCCAACCGAAGCGCTGGTGCTGCGTGACGTCCATGACGATGACGTCGCCGTCCATCAACACGGGATAGGCATTCGGATTCGATAGCGTGCGGTCGAGTGACTGCTCGAATATGGTAGCCTCTCCGCTGGGCGTTCTGCGATAGACGCGCATGGCCACCTTGAGCTCGCTTCCGGTAGGATGCACGCCCATGGGCGGTCCGCCCGACAACGCGACGAGCTGGCCCAGGTCGGTGTCCTCGCTGACTTCATAGAGGCCGGGAAGCCGTACCGCACCCAGCATCTGCACACGAATCGTAGCCGTGCCCGGGTTGACGTAATAGTAGTAGTAGTTTCCCGCATTCGTCTTCGTCTCCTCGACGCGCCAGAATGCCTGGGCCGTCGCCGCCGGCGGGGTTAGCGCGGAGATGAGACCGATTACTAGAAGGAGCATTGAAACGATGGACGTATGCCGCAGCATTACAGGGGCCTCTTGATGGAAGTGCAGAGATTGGGGGGCGTGGCATCAGTTCGCCGCCTGCGCGTAGTATGCGCCGTAGTTGCGCTGGAGGTACCCGTACGTGGTCTTGAAATTGCGATTCGAAGGATCGAATCGATTCAGGACGACGCCGGCCAGGTGGGCGCCGGACTCCTCCAGTTCATCACGGATCTGGATGAGTGCCGTACCGTCCGTTTTGCCCGCACATGCAACCACAACCGTGGCGTCACAGAACGGAGCGAGAAGGGTAGCATCCGGCGTCAGAAGCAGTGGCGGGGCATCGAAGATGATGACCGAGAACTCCTCTTTCAGTAGTTCGATCACGCTCTGCAGCCGCGGAGAGACGAGGTGCTCCATCGGATCTCCGATCGGTTCGCGGACCGTGATGGCATGCAGGTTGGGAATCGGCGTGCTTGTTCTGGACAGAATGGATTCTTTCGAATGGGCTTCGGTCGGTAGAATCAGCAAATCCTGGAGGGTGAGCGTATGCGAAATTCCGAGGTAGCGCTCTATCGCCGGCTTCCGCATGTCCGCATCGATGATCAGCGTTCGACGGCAGGCGGCTGCGGAAGCAATCGCCAGGTTTAGTGCCGTGGTGCTCTTCCCGACGCTCGCCTCCGGACTCGTTACGATGGTAGTGGTTGACTTCTGCCGCCGACGGGCCGGGTGAAGTCGTGCGAACAGATGTCGGTAGGCCTCGGCGGCCGAGCTCATCGGAGCCAGCAGCGCGATCATGGTTGAGGCCACGTTAAGTCCGTTGCATTCGACGGTTTTGGCGCCTTTAAAGGTCGTTTTGACAAAGGGCCGCAAGTCGGGTACGACACCCAGCAGGTGAACGCCGCTGTTCTGAACATCGGTCGGTGTGTAGTAGCGACGATCCAGGCGATTCCGAATGGTGCCGGCACCCGCGCTCATTACGAGGGCCAGCATAGCCGCCAGTGGAAAGACGCGTTGGGGACGGGGCGCGACCGCGACGGTTGGCACGTCGGCAGGCCGAAGAAGGCGAAGCGATCCGGTTTCGGATTCCTCGGCAAGAAGAGCCTCTTGAAGCCGTCGGTCGAGATAGACGTAGAGTTGCTCGGAGGAAGAGCGCTCACGTTCAAGCTGCGCGATCTCAACGGACTGCTTTGGAACGGTCTTGAGACGCCGCTCATATTGAGCCTGCTGCGTCTGCAGGGCCTCAATTTTTGCCTCGAGACCTGAAATCGCGATGCGATCGCTGACAATCTGTCGCTCAAGAGATGCCGCATAGGCGACGCCTGACTCGGGCTTGCTGGGATCAACGCCGCCCGCAGCGAGCACGTCGTTTACGTATTGGTCGGACAGCTCGGCGATGCGACTACGTAGTTGATCAATCTGCCCTTTAACTTCGCCGATTCGGGCATCCCTTTCTGGGTTCTCGCGCAGCGAGGGATACTGGATGTAGATCTGCTCCAGGCGAAGCTCAA
>CAZART010000034.1:10164-43963 GCA_964487555.1 uncultured Rhodothermales bacterium | reverse complement strand
TGAACGGTCTCGGGATGACCGTAGTCGAACCCGGTGAAATCGAAGGCGAAGGCATTTTGATCGTGACGCAGAACGATGCTATTCGTCTCCCAGATCGGCGCCTCGAATGGGGAGCCGGGCCCCGGCTGGATGGTCTCATCGGCGAGATACATCTCCGTCACTGTTGGGGTAGCCGGCGGCGCGAAGGTACGCGACGGGTAGACTTTGAGGATTTTGGTCCTGTGACCGATAAGAAACGCGCCTCCCGAGGCGGGCTTGGCATTCATCAGGTTGTTCAGGATGCCGGTGTCCAGCCCGTGCTTATTGCCAAAGCGGTAGCACGTCCCCTCCTCGGGCTCCACTCGTAGCAACTCGAAAGGCGCGGCAGCCCATATGGCGCCGGTATGGTCCTCGAAAAGGCTACCCACGGTCTCGTCTGACGAACACGGGCTACGTGGTGAAGGGAACGGGCGTATGCCACGCTCCGGATCCAGGTATTGAAGGCCGTCGGTTGCTGTAGCGAGCCACAGGGTGCCCCGGCTGTCGAGCAGCAGATCTCTAACCTGCAGGGGCGACCATCGTCCAGGAAAGTGCGTCCACGAGCCGTCGCCGGGACTGAAATGGACCAAGCCGCCAACTCGCAGTCCAAGCCAGAACCCACTGGAACCGTCGCCCTCCAGAGCAAACACCCCGTCGTCGGCGAAGGCCTCCGGCATGTGGAATATCGTCAGGGAATCGGTTGCGGGATCAAGCCGGTTCAGAGCGCCCCCTTTCATCATCCACAATGAGCCGTCGCCGGTTTCATGAATCTCGCCGACCCCTCCGTAGCGCTTGAGGACGTGCAGTAGCTCGAAACCATCCGCCGCCGGGTTGAACCGACTCAGGCCGTCACTTGCAGGGACCCAGACGGTCCCGGCGGCGTCTTCATGTATCGTCGTTACGTATTCATAGTCGAGGCTTGTCGAATCGGACGGATCGTATCGGTACTTGACTATTTGTCCTGTTGATGGATCGAGACGATACATACCACTGCCCCAAGTGCCGATCCATAGGCTTCCGTCCCGTGTTTCCTCGACCGACATGATGTCTGCGTTGGTCCCGACGGTATCCAGATCCACGACGTATTCGAACTGTACTCTACGCGTGACGTGCGCGCGCAAGAGCCCTCGCAGCGTTCCGATCCAGATCGTGCCGTCACGCGTCTCGTTGAACGTGTTGAAGCCCCCATTATCCGGCATAACGGGCTCGCCATCCTGATCGTAACGAACGGCGAGATCGAAACGGACGTGACGACTCTTGTTCGGGTCATAGCGATGGAGGCTACTCCCGAAATAATCGCCTCTCCACAGAACGCCAATCCAAAGGATACCGGCGCGATCTTCACGTACAAAGGTGACGTGATCGTAGCGAAGGCGATCATTCGGATAGACCGGGAAGAGATGATCCGCATGACTTGAGGCCGATCGGTGTCGGGTGAAGATGCCGGCCTCCCGATCCATCGTGTGCAGGCCGTCCCCGCTGGTGCCGATCCAGAATGTACCCCTGGAGTCCTCAAACAGGGCCGTTACTCTGTTGTCCACCAGGGTCGAAGCGTCATCGGCGTCGTGCATGTAACGCGTAAACGTCTCCGTCTTCCGATGAAAGCGATTGAGCCCGCCTCGCACCGGGCCTTTTCCCCGGCGCCCTGGACGGCCGCAGCCTATCCACAGCGTGCCGCTCCGGTCTTCATAGAGCTCGCTGATCTGGTTGTCACTCAGGCTGGTCGGGTCGTTGGGAACGTGAAAAAACCGATCGAATGTGCCGGATTTGCGGTCGAGCCGATTCAGGCCCGTATTGGTGCCGACCCAGAGACTCCCTGTTCGGTCCTCGAGAATGGCCGTGACCGAATCGCTGCTCAGGCTCCGCTCGTTGTCACGCTCGTGCCGGTAGTGCATAAAGCCTTCGGTGAGCGGATCGTACCGGTTCAGGCCGGAATTCGTCCCGACCCAGAGGTCGCCCCGGCTATCAACGTACAGGGCCTCGATGTGACTACCGGAGAGCGACGTCGAATCTCGTGGGTTCGCTGCGAAGGCAACCGAATTCCGCCCATCGTAGCGGAACAGACGCTTGTCCGTACCGAACCACATGAATCCGACGCTGTCCTGCGCGCTACTTAAGAACGGAGCCCAGTATCCCTCAACCGTTTCTTCGAGCTTAACGTGTTCGAATTCGATGTCGGGAAGTTCGTCCGCGGCAACTGTCTCTTGGTTCCGAGTGGGCGGCATTTGCTGGGGTCGACCAAACGATTCCCCCGCGGTAAGAACCACGTAGACGAACAGCGCCACGCTGAGATTTGAGAAGCGCACCGGCGTACGGGCCGCCATCCGGCCGGATGGAAGAGACGTTGGGCAGACAGAGACGAGGCCTCAGCTCGCACGAAAGTGGGACGTCTCCGATATCACTCACCATACCTAAACTCTGGAAAAATCGCAACTTGATAGGACAGGTCGAGCCGCGCCGCTGCGCTTGGCGCGGCGAGCACCGGAAGGCAATTACCGGCAAAGCTGCTCACCTCCAGCGTATGCGAGCGGCCGCCACCTCCGAAAAAGTCACGGTGTGGTTGACGTCGACCGGCCGCCGCTCGCCGCCGTCGAGCGCGACCTCGTAGCCATCGGGGTTCAGGTTCTGGTCGAGCGCAACGTTTCTACCGTCCGGATCTTGTGGACAACTGGCGATCCGGTAAAACCGGCGACTAGGATTTCCATCGTCCTGAAGGACCAGGTCGAACGCGGAATCTCAATCACCGGAAATGTCGGTCGTAATGGTCCAGTCCATGACCAAACGTTGCGTCCGGCGTCTCGTTTGCGGTGTTCCAGATTCCACGTTCGCTGTGCAGCCTATTTTTGCAGCAGCATCTTCTTGCTCGCTCGAAAATCACCGGTTCGCAGATCGTACATGAAGACGCCGCTCGCATGGCCCGTGGCGTCCCATGCATATTCATATTGGCCGCTCGCTAGATGCTCATCCACCAGCGTGGCGATCGCCCGGCCCTGCAGATCGAAGATTCGCAGGGAGACGTGCGCAGGTTCAGGCGTCTCGAAAGAGATCGTCGTCTGCGGATTGAAGGGGTTCGGATAGTTCTGATGAAGCGCAAACCCTTCGGGGACCTCATCGCCGGATTGCGCTATCGTCGTGCCGGTGCGGAGATCGTATCGCCAGACGCCTTGAGTCGCGGCCACGTAGAGGCCGTCGCTGCGAAGCTGGAGATCCCAAACTGGAATTCGCGGCAGACCGTTGCCGAGCGCCTCCCATCGGCCGGCATCATTCTCCGATACGAATACGCCGTGAGGTGTGCCGACGAAGAGACGTTCGGGCTTCGCAGGATCTACGACTATCTTGCGAATCTTAATCTCGCCGAGATTGGCGCTGATTTTCCGCGAGACGGCGCCACCCTCCGATAGTCTATGGATGCCCCAGGGATGGACGACGTAGAACACCTCGGGATCAATCGGGGAGACGGCGACCGCATAGGCATATACAGGTGCCGACGTTACCGTCGTCCACGTCTCTCCACCGTCAGTCGTTTTGTAGATCCGATCTTCGTTCCATGAGATCGCGTAGATGACGTTCGGATCGCTGGGCGCGATGGCGAAGTCGCCGATGGCCCAGTCGGAGTTTGACGGGAGAACCGAACTGATCGCGCGCCAGGTATCTCCTCGATCTTCCGACTTGTAAATCCTGTTCGTCGACACGTACATCGTGCCTTCAGCAACCGGATCGAATCTTATCGGCCGCCAGTACCCGTGTGGCCCAGCTGGATCCGGATCAATGTTCGCTCGATTGCTTGGCGAGATACCGTCCTCACCCACATCCATACGGTGGTGGACACCTCTCTGACCGTAGTAGACCACTCTAGAGTCGAAGGGGTCGACATAGTAGTACTCCCATTCGGTGCCCCAGCCGGGGAGGTGCGTCCAGTTTTCGCTGCCGGTATACACGAAAGCACCTATATAGTCGCCGGCAGAAGCGTAGATTCGCTCTGTATTCGGATCGAGGCCTATAGAATAGGTCAGATTCGTGGACACCCCCCTGTCGGCCGGCTCCCAGATCGCCACCCCGCTATTCCGGTCTGTACTCTTCCAGAGTCCGCCATCGTTTGCCGAATAGACGGCACCGGTCGCGGACGGAGTGAAGGCAATCTTGAGGTGATCGACGTGTGGGGCTCCGTGCGTAACAATCTGGAATGAATGGCCGCCATCGCTCGACTCGTACAGAAAGACGTTCGCGATGGTTACGCGATCGGGATTCGTCGGATCGACAGAGATGGCCAGATCATAGCGTCCCTGATGATATTCGCGCAGGGTCGCTGTCGCCGTCCATGACATGCCGGCATCGTCCGAGCGGTAGACGACCATTTCGCCATCGACGTCGCGTTCAGCGTACATCCGGTCCGGATTGGACCGGGACACTGCGATAACGATTGCGGCGTCGTTGTCGATGATCCCGGCGGAGGCATTTTTCCAGGTTGCGCCACCGTCTCTCGTGACCCGAATGCCGATATTCCTCTGAGCTACGTAAAGAATATTCGGATCGTCCGGATGCATGACCATATCCGGCAAATCGTTCCACCAATTCGAACCCTGATAGGCAAGGACTTTCGTCCAGGTCTTCCCTCCGTTGAGCGTCTTGTGGACGCCCGTACCTGTAGCGGCGTAGGTGATATTTGCGTCGTCGGGATGGCTCTCGATCCGATAGACTCCCATTACCTCCGAAAAGTCGGGGCCAATTTTCTCCCAGGTGCGTCCCCCATCCGTAGATTTCAAGATACCCACGTCCACGTTCACCACTTCCCCGGGTGTGCCCAGGCCGGCAAAAATCACATTGGAGTCACTCTCCCAGATTTCAAGACAAGCGAACTGGTTATTGCGAGTGATATTGTTGAGCTGATCCCAGGAGTTTCCTCCATCGGTCGTCTTCCAGATGCCGCCGCCGACATATGCGACATAGACGGTGTTAGGACTGCGTGGATCTATGACCGCATCCATGGCCTTCCCGCCGTAATTGATTGGGCCGACGCGTTTCCACTGATTGGCATACGTAGAGGCCTTTGGGAGATCCTCAGCAGAAACTGCTACTGAAGTAAGGAGCGGTCTCCTGCGATGCGGATTCTTTAGATGGGCGGTCTCGCTGAACTTTGGATCTACACGCGTCGGTTGGGTATCACTCGGACCAACATCGCCAATCGAGATCCGCTGCGACCCAATCATCGTTTTTCCGAGATCATTGTTGGTCCCATAGAAGATGACTAAGAACGTCACGACGCCTAAAACAGCACCTGCAACTCCTGCCCTTTTCATAGCTTCCGACATTGTGGATTATCTTCTCGATCGTCAAAGCATGGCTATGTTCATCAGGCATCGCTAGGATGCCATGAGTCGGTCACGGACGGTGCCCTGGGATCACTGGCCAGACCATCACAATGTGAACATCCGGCTCTGGCGATGTGAAGACAACAGTGCATGTGCACCGTTTTTGATGCAAGGAGAGTCGCCGCCCCACTTGCCGTCGAACGACTGCTCGTAATCGAAGACGAAGATGAGGAAGCAACCGCGACGGTCGTCCTGAACGGCGAATCGGCCCCGTTCGTCGGCGACGGTGCCATAGGACACCGTCGAGTCGGCAGTGTTCAGCAGCTGTACGTTCGCGTAGGCAACGGGGGCGTCTTGGCCGTCTACGATGCGACCCGGGACGATCGTCTGCGCGGCGGACGTGACGGCGTCTTGCGTTGCCACGCTCGAGCGTTCGGTCGCTCAATCGAGACCCTCGATTACGAAATGTAGGTTGACCCTGCACCCAATATCGGTGTTATTCGGATCCTCCGGGTGCTCGACCGGAAACACGATCTTTGCGTTCCTTTGACGAACCGAGATCCGTTCCCCCGTCGTTTGTTCGATGACCGAGGGTGGCTGATTCACCGTCCGGAACACGGTGACGAACCACTTCTCACCGTCTACGTCTACGTCGGTGAGACGTATCCGCAGACTTGCGTCGTGCTGGTCGAGTTCAAGAAGAAGGTCGCCAGTGAGCGGTGTGTCCAACACCCCCGAGTCCCGAAGGACCGCGAGGTGTTCGTCAGCACATTCCGTGCCGACGACTACGACTGGATCAATCTGCGCGACATCCGTAATCGACAACGTAAAGGTATCTTCGATCGCAATCCGCAGGTTCCCTTGGCTGGCCGACCCGCTAATGTCTACGGGGGATACCTCCTGCTTGTCCGCAAGGATGAGGTCGTCCGTGCAGTTGCCGTCAATGTCGGTCGTCCGAAGCTCCCGGTTGAAGCTCAACAAGGGTAAATCACTCAAGCGTGTATCCCGCGTTTCAGAGTCTGGATCTGTGACCGGATCCGGCGTTTCAGACTCTGGACAGGTGACCGTTTCCTTTCCGTTGTCGGCTTCCGTTGGGTTGTCGCCGCAAGCGGTTACGAAAAAGGCGGCCGCCGCAAGCACGGATAGCGCGTGTTTGGGATGAAGCATCATAATGAACATGAACTTTGAAAATATCCGTGTGCGTCCCGTAGTCTAAAGTGTTGTATAGAGTCTCGAGTGCTCTGCGTCGAACCACGTCGCCGGATCAGCGCTACGGCACTGCCAGCATCTGCCGTGTTGTCACGACATCCTCGGTACGCAGACGATACGTATAGACTCCAGCCGCAGCTCCGTTCGGATGCCACGAAATGGCATGTCGTCCCGCAGGAAGATGCCTGGAGACCAGGGTGACCACCTCGCGGCCGAGAACGTCATACACGACCAGCGCCGTCGCCGCAGGTGCCGGAAGTTCAAACTCGATGGCGGTGGAGGCGGAGACCGGGTTCGGGAAGTTCTGATGGAGAACGACACGTGAGTCGGGCGCCTCGTTTCGCTCCGCATCCGTGTCCGAGCCGGCTCCCATGATATGCCGGGAGAGGAAGAAGTCCGTTCCCGCGGTGCCCGCAACGATAAGGTGATCTTGTGGATCCATGATCAACTCACGGGCTGCATCGTCGTTGCCTGCTATGTCCCACGTCCATACCCCGTCGTCACCGAATTCGACGTCGAGGCTGCCGTCCGGATGATATCGTACGAGTGCTACATCACGGTAGGCAAGGTCGGAAAACGTGGCGAAACCGCCCAGCACGATCTTGCCGTCGTCCTGGACTGTCAGATCGAAGACGTGGCCAAAATTATCGGGAGTTGGCGTGCGAACGATCCCGTCCGTGCCAAATGCCTCGTCCAGCCTTCCGTCCGACCTGTATCGAGCGACCACGAATTCCAATGCGACGTTGTCGACATCGTTGGAAACGCCTGCAACGATTATCTCGCCGTCGGCCTGCAGCGTTGCGGCAGATGGCGCGAACGGCATCTCGACCTCAACGAGCCCGTCCGCACCAAATGATGCGTCCGGGGTGCCGTCCGGATTCAATCGTACGAAACCGTCAACACTCGGCCGCCGGCCGATGACGAGAATCTTTCCGTCCGGTAGCTCGAGCAGATCCACGCCAAAGGTCGAACCGCCGAAATCGACCTTCACGAGTCCGTCCGTACCGAAGCTGGTGTCAGAAGACCCGTCGGCGTTCAGGCGGGCGATCTCGAGGCCCGTTGGGCGGTTCTCGCCCGTCCAGGCCAGAACGAGGATCCTATCGTCGCGCTGAGCACGGGCCCTGACTCCGAAAAACGATTCCTCGAAATCAATGACCGTCTTTCCGTTTGTACCAAACGAGGTATCGAATTCGCCGTCGGGAAGGTATCGGCCTACGGCCGGAGCATCTACGCAACAGGCAGCCACGATGATGTTCCCGTTGCTCTGCAGTGCCCCGCCGAGGCTGAAGGTCTCATCGAACACGGTTCCGTCCGTCCCAAACGTCGGATCGATCGCACCGTCGGCCTGATACCGGGCGAGGATAACCCCTGCCAAGTCGTCGCTCGAAACGGTCGCACGCACGAGGATCCGTCCATCAGCATCCAACGCGGCGCCGGCATCCACCACGGCATCGAAGGAAAAGTCGGTCGTGAGATACCCGCCCGTGCCGAAGGCTGCGTCGAGGTCGCCGGGCGCGGCGCTCGAGGAGAGTTCTCCTCGGGTGGATACCGTCGTCGTTGACTGCCCGAGATGCTGCCCGAGCGCGGCCGGGCTCGCTGCAAGTCCACCGATGAGAAATGCGATCAAAAGGCGACGTGTAGTCGCGTCCAACTGCGCGAGGCTCGAATTTATCAAGGAAGCTCGATGATTGGCGCCATGTCGCGTTTCGCCGCATCCGGCGGTAAAAAGTGTAATGGCCGCGGTTGCCGCGGTGGCTTGTCGGATTAGCATCGGATCCTCCCTCAATGCGATAGATATCCTGTCTTGAGGGCGCCTGCAAGACTCGTCGCCGCGACTCTGCATTCACTGCGAGCGAAAGCGTTCCGGATGCGAGGGTGCATACCAGTTCGTCGGTCGTGAAAACGCTCGCGGGGCGGCGGCTGGGCAGCCCTGTGTGATAATTACGGGCGCAAGGGATGTGAGGACAACGGTGCACCTGCACCGTTTTGATGAGCATCAGCGAGGCGGTTTCGAGTGGTGCTACACCGCCGCCATGCAGCGTCATGCCGATTCAGTCGAGGTCTTTCGAGCGAGAATCGGGGGAGTGGTCGTCTGCTCGGATGATTAGTGGCTGCAGGTCGACTACATTCCACCGAGATGAGCAAGGCCGATCACCGTCCTGCCGTTGAACCGAGCCGAACTTCGTCGGTCCATTGTGTCGCTAAACCGGAGCTGACCTTCATCGGGTCGCCGTCGATGGCGCTAAACCGATCTGATCTTCATCGCTCAGTCATCGTAGCTGACGCCGAGCTGCTCGAGAGCTTCAGGGGTGCAGCCGGTCCACTCGGGCACGAAGACGTTGCCCGTGTACTGCAGGTCGTCGATGCCCATGCGTGTGGACCAGAAGCCTGATGCGGTGAGGTCGCGGAAGCTGTTGAAGAAGGCGACGCCGTGCGACATCTCCGGAGGAGCCTGCTCCGGCCACGCGATCACGTCGAGCAGCGCCCGCCGCTGTTCGTCCGACGCCTCGGCGAAGGTGGTGCCGTGGCGCTCGGTCATCTCGTAGTCGAGCCAGGCGAGCCCGCCGCGCATGGGCGTCTGCATCTCGGGCCGGTCGATCATCATGAAGTCCATGAACTCGGGCACCTTCGCGTCAGTGGCGCTGCCGGAGCGCTCGTCTGCGGGAATGATAAGGTCTACGAGCACGCGCACGGTCTCGAGCTCATGCTCCGTGAAGAAGTCGGCCTTGAATGCGGCCGTCTGATCCACGCGATCCCGCGCCTTCCGCACGTCGGATAGGGAAAACGCAAACCCCGCGGCAAGCGGGGCCAGGGCGGCGATTTTGAGGGCTTCGCGACGGGTAAGCATGATCAAAGTTCAAGGTTCAACGTTCGGACGGCCTCGGCGCGGTAGTCTCTCCTCTCTTCTCTCTCCTCACAGATTTCCCCGCCTCCGTTCGCCTGCGATGTAATCAGCCGTGCGCATCGACAGCGCGAGGATCGTCCACGTACAGTTCTTGTGCGCCTGAGAGACGAACGGGCCGCCGTCGGCCACGAAGACGTTTTTCGAGTCGTGAGCCTGGCAGAATTTGTTCAGTACGGAGGTTTTCGGATCGTTTCCCATCCGGGTGGCCCCGGTCTCATGGATGATCCGGCCCGGCCTCAAGATGCCGTAGCTCTGATCCTTCGTCGGCATCGAATCGATCGTCTCGCCGCCCATCGCGTGGATAAGCTCCCGCCCGGTCTCGTGCATATGCTTGACCTGCAGAAGCTCTTCGTCGCTAAATTCCACGTGGAATCGGAGCACCGGGATGCCGTATTTGTCGACGACATTCGGGTCGACTTCGCAGTAGTTCTCCTTTCGTGCGATCATCTCCCCGCGGCCGGCGAAACCCATCATCGCGCCGTAGTAACGGCGGTAATCCTCCTTGAGCTGGACGCCGTATCCGCCGCCGCCTTTCTCGCGGGGCGAGCCATCCGCTCCGTCGAAGCAGCCGTTGTAACGATGAATACCTCCCATGAAGCCGTAGGAGGGCATCCGCATGCCGCCCCACAGTTCGAGGTGGTAGCCGCGCGGGAAGTCCAGTTTCTGCTTCTCCTTCTGCATCCACCAGGGAATATAGAGGTGGGCACCGCCCACGCCGTCTTCATTGTGGCGGACGCGGTCGAGAAGCTGCGGAAACACGCCGACCACGTCCGTGCCGGTCGAATCCATCAGATACTTGCCGACGACGTCGCTGGAGTTCGCGAGCCCGTTCGGGTGACGGGGCGATTTCGAATTCAGCAGCAGCCGGGCCGATTCGCAGGTGCTGGCGGCGAGCACGACGATTTTTGCCCGAACCTGCTCTTCCTGCATCGTTTGTGTGTTGACGTAGGAGACGCCGGTGGCGAGTCCCTCGTCGTCGGTCATGACTTCGCGCGCCATCGCGCCCGTGATGAGCGTCAGGTTTCCCGTGCCGATGGCCGGGTCGATGAGCACGGGCGGAGAGGAAAAATTGGAATGCGTCGCGCAGCCGCGGCCGCACTGCGAACAGTAGTGGCAGGCCGCGCGGCCGTTATGCGGCTTCGTGAGGATCGACAGCCGGCTGGGAATCACCGGGATCCCCAGCTTGTCTCCCGCCTTTTTTACGAGCAACTCGTAGCAGCGCGGCCGGGGCGGGGGGAGAAAGTTGTTTCCGCCGGGTTCATTGTAGATTCCTTCCTCCGTGCCGAAGAGGCCTACGAGCCGGTCGACGGCGTCGTAATAGGGTGCCATGTCGTCGTAGGAAATCGGCCAGTCCTCGCCGTAGCCGTCGACGCTGCGACCCTTGAAGTCGTCGGGACCGAACCGAAGCGAGATCCTCCCCCAGTGATGGGTTTTGCCACCGAGCATTCGGGCGCGAAACCAGTCCCACTGCGTCCCTTCGTCGACGAGATACGGTTCGCCCTCGAGCGTCCATCCTCCGAGACATCCGTCGAACTCGCCGAACTGACGCGACGGGATGGCCGCGCCGCGGCGCGGCGAATCATAGGACCAGGCGAACATGTCGCCGTCCTTGCCGGCTTGCCAAGGTCGACCGGCTTCGAGCATGACCACGTCCGCTCCGGCTTCGGCCAGCACTTTCGCCGCCATTCCGCCGCCCGCACCGGAGCCGATGATGCAGACGTCGTATGTTTTCGCGCGGCGGAGAATCTTCGCTATCATTTCTTGTGTGGAGAGCGGAAAATGAGCCAAGAACGGCTGCAATGGATTACGGATTTCCGTCCGGAAATGCAACGCTGAGGGTCGGCGTCTCACCGTCGTGCAACACGTCACGGGTGCGAGGATCCGTTTGCGCAGGCAACGCAACGGCGGCCGGCGCACGGCGTAAAGAACCTTCAGGACCCTCTATATTAGAGCACCGGCCGATCGCGATGCGGCCGCTCCATGTAACATCCAATTAATTATGGTATTCGATCCATCAAAAGACAAAGTAGAGCTCGATGCAAGCGAGGTACGCGTGCTCGGCTGCCTTGTGGAGAAGGAGCTCAGTACACCCGATTACTATCCGATGACACTGAACAGCCTCACGACGGCATGCAACCAGAAGACGAATCGCGAGCCCGTGGTCGAGTATGACGAGTCGGATGTCGTCGACGCACTTGACGGACTCCAGCGCAAACGTCTTGTCGGCAACGCCTCGAGCTCACACGGCCGGGCGGCGAAATACAGGCATGCGCTCGCCGAAGCCATGGATCTCTCCACGCCGCAGTTGGCCGTGATTGCGTCGCTCATGCTCCGAGGGCCGGAGACGGTCGGCGAGCTGCGCGGCCGCACAAGTCGGCTCCACGAATTCGATTCACTGGAGGATGTCGAGGCCGTGCTCAACAAGCTGGCTCAGCGCGAGCCGCCGCTCGTCACCCAGCGCCCCCGCCGACCCGGACAGAAGGAGGCGCGCTACGCTCACCTGTTTGCGGGCGAACCGGCCATTGACCCTACGCCGAGGACCGGTGCGGAGGACGGCCTCGAGTCGCGCGTCGCCGAGCTCGAGGAGAGAGTCGAGCTGCTGCGCGTGCATCTGGATGAATACATTGATGCATTCGAGACCTTCCGGCGGCAGTTTGAGTAGTTTCGCGGGGGGGGGGATCGAAGATCGAGGATCGAGGATCGATCATCGAACATCGTGCTATCCTCGATCCTCGATCCTCGATCCTCGCCCTTCGATCCTCGCCCTCATTCCTAATAATAAACATGGCGTCGTTAGCGATGGAATCCATACGCGCGCCTCGCGGCCGCGAGCTCAGTTGCAAGGGCTGGCATCAAGAGGCCGCTCTGCGGATGCTGATGAACAATCTCGATGCCGAGGTGGCGGAGAAGCCGTCCGAGCTCATCGTCTACGGCGGGGCGGGGAAGGCCGCGCGGAACTGGGATTGCTATCATAAGATCGCCGAGACGCTGCGCCGCCTGGAGAACGATGAGACGCTGCTCGTGCAGAGCGGAAAACCCGTGGGCGTCTTCCGTACCCACGAAGAGGCCCCGCGAGTGCTTATCGCCAATTCCCACCTGGTGCCCCGCTGGGCCAACTGGAACGAATTCCGCCGCCTCGAGGCCGCGGGCCTTATGATGTACGGTCAGATGACGGCCGGGTCGTGGATTTACATCGGAACGCAGGGGATTCTCCAGGGCACCTACGAAACCTTCGCGGAATGCGCGCGCCGGAACTTCGGCGGATCCCTCGAAGGACGTCTGGTCATTACGGCGGGACTCGGCGGAATGGGAGGTGCGCAGCCGCTCGCCGCGACCATGAACGGGTCGGCATTTCTGGGCGTCGAGGTCGATCCGGCGCGGATTCGAAAGCGGGTGGATACCGGCTATTGCGACGTCATGCTGGACGATCTCGACGAAGCCCTTGACCGTGTTCTCGAAGCGCGCAAGCAGATGAGGCCGCTGTCGGTTGGGCTCGTCGGCAACATCGCCGACGTGCTTCCGGAGCTCGTCCGTCGCGACGTCGTACCCGACGTCCTCACGGATCAGACCGCCGCCCACGACCTTCGCGTCGGCTACATCCCTTCGAGCTTTTCCATCGAGGAGGCGGCCGCGTTCCGCACCGACGATCCGGAATCTTACGAAGAGGCCGTGCTGGATTCGATGCAGACGCACGTCCGCGCCATGCTCGATCTCCAGGAGCGCGGCGCCGTCACCTTCGACTACGGCAATAATCTCCGCGGCCAGGTCGCCGATCGCCGCAATATGCGAGAGGCCTTCGACATTGCGGGCTTCGTCCCGCTGTTCATCAGGCCGCTCTTCTGCCGCGGTGCGGGCCCGTTCCGCTGGGCGGCCCTGTCGGGGAATCCGCAGGACATCGCCGTCACCGACGACGCCGTTCTCGAAGCGTTTCCCGAGAAGGAGTCGCTGGCGCGCTGGATCCGCAAGGCCCGCGAGAAGGTCCATTTCCAGGGCCTGCCCGCTCGCATTTGCTGGCTGGAATACGGCGAACGGGCCGAGATGGGAGCGCGCTTTAACCGGCTCGTGAAAACAGGCAAGATCGAGGCGCCGATCGTGATCGGGCGAGACCACCTCGATGCCGGGTCGGTGGCCTCTCCGAACCGTGAGACCGAGGGAATGAAGGACGGCTCAGACGCCGTGGCTGATTGGCCGTTGCTCAATGCAATGCTGAATACCGCCTGCGGAGCAAGCTGGGTCTCGATTCATCATGGTGGCGGTGTGGGGATCGGCTACTCCATCCATGCCGGGATGGTGTGCGTAGCCGACGGAACGGAGGAGGCCGATCGGCGCTTGGAGCGCGTGCTGACGGCCGACCCGGGAACGGGTGTCATGCGGCACGCCGACGCCGGCTATGACGATGCGATCGCCACCGCGCATGAAAGAGAGGTGGATTTGCCGATGGTGACGGAGTAACCTGTGGAATTTGCCGACCGTGACGGAGTAGCCGCTGGCATTTGCCGACCGTGACGGAGTAGCCGCCGTACTATGCCGATGGTGACGGAGTAGTCTATGGAAATTGCACACCGCCTGCGTTTCGGATCCCTTCGCAGCGATATCGAGACCAGCCTGGATGATCTACGCCGCAATCCGAGCCGCGTCCTGGCGGCCCGCCGGATCGTCGAGGAAGCGCTTAATGATGGGAACACGTACTACGGCATCAACACCGGGTTCGGTGCGCTGGCGCGAGAGCGGATCAGCGACGATCAGCTCGAGCATCTCCAACGCAATTTGATCCTCAGTCACGCCGTCGGTGTCGGCGAGCCCGTCCCGAAGGACATTAGCCGTTTAATGCTCCAGCTGAAAATTCATGCACTCGGTCTCGGCTACTCGGGCGTATCGACGTCCACGTTCGAGCGGCTGCTGTACTTCGAAGAGCACGAACTCATTCCGGTGATCCCGAGCCGCGGCAGCGTGGGCGCTTCGGGCGATCTGGCACCGCTCGCCCACATGTCGCTTCCGCTGATCGGGCTCGGTGCCTTCTGGTCGGCGGATGGAGCCTCCGAACGACGCCCTGCACGGGCGGTCCTGGCCGAATTCGGCATGGAGCCGTTGATGCTGCATCCGAAGGACGGCCTGTCGCTGATCAACGGAACTCAGCTCATGAGCGCGTACGGCGCGTTCATCCTCGAGAACGCTCTCCGCATCGAGAAAATCGCCGACCTGCTCGCGGCGATGAGCCTCGAGGCGCTTCAAGGAAGCATCCAGCCGTTCGACGAGAAAATGACGGCGGTGAGGCCGCATGCCGGCGCCGTCGCGGTGGCCGCCAACGTGCGCGGGCTCCTGGTCGACAGCGAGATCCTCGAATCGCACCGGCACTGCGGCAAGGTGCAGGACCCGTACTGCCTTCGCTGTGTGCCGCAGGTACACGGCGCCAGCCGCGATGCGCTCCGGCACGCGCGCGACGTCCTCGAGACGGAGATCAACGCGGTGACCGATAATCCGCTTGTCTTCGCGAACGGGGAGATCATCTCCGGCGGGAATTTCCATGGCCAGCCTCTGGCGCTTGCCCTTGACTACGCCGCGCTCGCCCTCGCCGAATTCGCGGGCATCTCCGAACGGAGAACCTATCTGCTTCTCGAGGGACACGACGGACTTCCGAAGCTCTTGATGAAGCAAACCGGCATAAATTCAGGCTTCATGATTCCGCAGTACACCGCGGCGGCGCTCGTATCCGAGAACAAGGTGCTCGCGCATCCGGCGAGTGTGGATTCCATTCCGACCAGCCTGGGTCAGGAGGATCACGTCAGCATGGGGAGCATCAGCGCACTCAAGCTGCTGACCGTCCTGCGAAACGTGGAGCACGTTCTCGCGATCGAGTTGTTGACGGCGGCGCAGGCGCTCGACTACCGCCGACCTCTGAGGCCCGGACGGGGTGTAGACGTTGCTCATCAATACGTGCGCGACCACGTGCCGCACCGTGAAGAGGATCACTTCTACAGCGAGGACATCGGGCGCTGCCTGGAATTGATCCAGAGCACGGAACTCGTCGACTCGGTAGCGGACGGCCTCGTCGCCCTCCGGTAAACCTGCCCCAAAGATCACATCCTCATTCATATGCCCGTTCTCACGAACATCGCTCGGCTGGTCACCTGCCGCGACGAAGGAGGCCAGGGAGACGTGCACCCGATCGACGCCGCGGCACTTGTCTGGCACGATGGCGTGATCCGGTGGGTGGGTGCGGCCGGCGACCTTTCGGGTGAGCATGCCGACGAGGAGACCGTGGACGCCGGCGGTGCGCTGGTCGTCCCGGGATTGATCGACTGCCATACGCATCTCGCATTCGGAGGGTGGCGGGCCGATGAATTCGAGCTGCGCTGCCGTGGCGCTACGTATCAGGAGATCGCGCAATCCGGTGGCGGCATTCTAAGCACCGTTCGGCAGACACGCGCGACTACGGAAGACGACCTCTACGAGCGAGCGAAAGCGTTTGCCCTGGCCATGATGCGGCTGGGGGTGACGACCCTCGAATGCAAGAGCGGCTACGGGCTGTCGGCGAGGGAGGAGCGAAAGCTCCTTCACGTCTACCGGCGGCTGCGCGAGGAGCTGCCGATCGAGATCGTACCGACGTTTCTGGGCGCACACGTCGTGCCGCCGGAGTATTCGGACGACCATGCCGCCTACGTGGATTTTCTGTGCGATTCGCTGATTCCCGAGGTGGCCTCCGAACGTCTCGCGGAGTTCTGCGACGTATTTGTCGAGCCGGGCGCATTCAGCCGGGCGGATGCGCGACGCATTCTGGCGGCCGGCAACGCCGCCGGATTGCGGGCGAAGCTCCACGCCGATCAGCTTTCCGACGGTGATGGGGCGGCGCTGGCGGCTGAAGTGCATGCCGTATCCGCCGACCATCTCGAGTACTCCAATATCGACGGCATCCGTGCTATGGCTGCGGCGGGGGTGGTGGCGGTGAATCTTCCAATTGCTTCGCTGTATCTGCGTCGGCCGGCCATGGATGCGCGGACATTCATCGATGCGGGCGTTCGGGTGGCCGTTGCCACGGATTTCAATCCCGGCAGCGCGCCGAGCTATCATCTCCCGCTCGCCATGATGCTGGCCTGCACCATGGGACGGATGACACCGGCCGAAGTGCTGAAGGCGGCGACGATCTACGCGGCCCGCGCCATCGATCGCATGGAATCTATCGGTTCGCTCGAACCCGGAAAGCGCGCCGATTTTCTTCTCATTGACGCGCCGTCGGTGAATCACTGGATGTACCACTTCAGGCCGAATGCCGTGCGCGCCGTGTTCGCGGCCGGTCGGATGCCATAGCGCTGCCATGTACGAGACGACATCCACATGCCCCCACTGACGCACACGACCACTCCGCTGCCCGACGTATCGGAGGATGACCTCCGCGTCGGACATCTGATCGACATAGCTGCCGGAGAGCGTGACGGTGGCCACGAGGCGGTGCGGGACGGCACGCCGCCCGGTGATACGAGCGGAGTGGACATCGCAGCCGTCATCCTCGGCTTTCCGTCCGACAGGGGCGTGATCGTCAACCGTGGAAGGGCCGGTGCCGCCGACGGGCCGGCAGCCATCCGGGAAAAGCTCTATCGGCTCACGCCGGATGCACGCGACCGCGCCAGGCATGTCCGCGTGCTGGAGCGCACGACGGATATGGGCGACGTAACGCTCGGTGAGCGGCTCGAGGCGAATCAAGAGGCGTTGGGCGAAACTATCGCGCCGTTCATCAAAGAAGGCATCATCCCCATTATTCTCGGCGGAGGGCACGAGACGGCGTTCGGACATTTTCTCGGCCACGTGTACGCCGGGCGCGAGGTCGGCGTGTTGAACTGGGATGCGCATACCGACGTCCGTGCGCTCAGCGACGGGCGTCCGCATTCGGGATCTCCGTTCCGCCAGATCTTGACGCACCTCTCCGGCAGCTGCAGCGGTTACACCGTGGCGGGGCTACTGCCCCACCAGGTGAGTAGTGCGCACGTTGATTGGATCGTCGATCGGGCGGGCGAAGTGCTCTGGCGCGACGAGATCACCGAATCGGTAGTCGGCGAGCTGTATCGCAGCCTCAGCAAGCCGACGATGGTGACGTTTGACCTTGACGCCGTGGATCAGACGAGCGCGCCGGGCGTCAGTGCACCCGCGCCGGGCGGGCTGAATCCCGACGTGTGGCTGCATGCCGCCTACGAAGCCGGCCGCTCACCCGCCGTGATATCGATGGACGTCGTCGAACTGAATCCACGGTTTGATCCGGATGGACGAACGGCGCGGCTTGCGGCATTGACGGTGTGGACTTTCTTGCGGGGCGTGAGCGAACGAATCGCCGGCTAGGCGGTTACCAAGCGCCGAACGTGCGGGGCGCGTCCGCGGGCCGGCGCGGCGCAAATGACGGCCGCGAAGGCGACGAGAAATGGCTGTTTCAGCGGCACGATATCACCGCCCGAAGTGTAACGACCAACTCGACCATGGCCATAAAGATCTATACCACCGGTGGAACGATCGATAAGACCTACTTCGACGCGAAGAGCGAATACGAAGTGGGGGATCCGCAGATCATCGACATCCTCCGATTTGCGAACGTTGGGGCCTATTACCAGATCGAAACGCTCCTGCGGAAAGACAGCCTCGACATGACCGGAACGGATCGCTCCCTGATCGTGGAGCGTGTTCAGGCAGATCCGGCCGAAAGGATTCTAATCACCCACGGTACCGATACGATGGTCGAGACGGCCCGCGCCCTGCAAGGGGTATCGGGAAAGACGATCGTACTCGTGGGTTCGCTGAGTCCGGCTCAATTCAAAAACAGCGACGCCGAATTCAACATCGGTTTTGCGATGGGAGTCGTGCAGACGCTCGGTCCGGGCGTCTACATCGCAATGAACGGTCAGGTTTTCACACCGGAACACGTGAAGAAGAATCCCGACAAGAACGTATTCGAGAAGTTCTGACGTTTGCGCGTCCGTGGCCTTCGTGGCATCTGTGGCGCCCGTTCGCGCGTCCGTGGCGTCGGCGGCGGAGCAAACGGTCATAAGCGCAACGAGCGTCCGCACGTCAGCCTGACCGTTCAGGGTTTCTCGGTCGCGACGAAATCCGCCCGCTCACCCGCCGGCGTAGCCGTCACTTTGGTCACCTCGACGTTGAAGGTTTTCTCTTTCTCGCGGCTGCGGTCGTAGACGACGCCGCTAAAGGTGACGTTATCCTCGCCTTCGAGGTCGTCGATCCCATTGCCGAAGAACACGCCCTGATACTGCTTGCCGAACACAGTCTTCTTCGAGAAGCAAAACCCTTCTCCTTCCACGTTTTCGAGCGTCGCGTTGTGAAGATCGTAAAGACTCATTCCTCTCCCTGAGGTTTGTGAAACTGGTGGGACTGGACGGCAACGAGGAGCTGAAAGGACAGCCGAGTTCGGCCCCGTCCGCTTAATGTATATGGATTAGGCCCGGGATTGGTCCGCCAGCCCCACGCCACGAAGGGTGAGCCGTCTCAAAATGAAATCTGCCTGCTCCCGGCGTCGGCCGCCGTTATCAGAATGATACAATCGCGTAGGCTGCCTTTTTCCACACCCCAAGCAGAATGATGTGGAAAACTTTCGCGAGCGAATAAGAGATGGTTTGAATATCCGCCGTTAAGTCAGTACTTAGCAAAGAGATAACTAAACTAACCAGCCAACTCGGCTCACGCCTCAACGTGTGGAATAGTCGAAAGACTCACCTCGATGGTGTGCGCTGGTACGATGCTTGTTGAAGGCTCAAATCGTAACCCACCGTTCCGTTACGATATCGACGGAATTCACTCCGGTATTAGAAAAGGCACTGAACCATCATGCCCGAGAGCTACGAGTCGTCTCTAGATGATCGTCCCGGCGTGTTCTCCCTTCCGGCCAAAGTTTTCGATCACGTCCGAGCGTTCGTGCAGCCTATATCCGTCGCCCATGGGGCCTCGTCGGCGGAGCTTCAGCTCTCCAGGTTGGTATGCCTTCTGATGGTGGTACTTCTGCTCGCCTTCGGCGCCGTCTACAAACTGACGGATGCCGCCGGCCAGAACGCCTTCTGGCCGGAGATGCTGCTCGCCTTCGCGGCGCTCTTCACACTCGCGGGGTCGTACCGCATCTCGTTCGTTCGAAGACATTTCGATTTCGGCCTGCGCGCGCTCTGCTACCTCGTCGCCGGGTGGTTTATCGTGCTGGCTTCGTACAACGCGTTCATGCCGAATTATGCCGTCGGATTGCTTTTCATCGTACCGGGACTCGGCGTCGGATATAGCGTGACGCTGCGAGACGTGGGTCCGCTGGCCATCTTCTTCGCGCTGACCGTAGCGGCCGCATCCGTTGCGTGCGTCACGTTTGGTGGACCATCGATCGCTCCGGCGCTCTTCATTGCGTCTCTCATCTGCGCGTCTCTCGTGACTCTTCTCGTCGCGGCCGGCCGCCTCGATGCCCGGAAGCAGTTCCACGCCATTGAAGAGTGCTACCATGCCGTCGTCGAGCAGGCGTCCGACGGAATTTACTTGCTCGATGCCGCGTCGCTCTCGTTCCTCGATGCAAATCCGGCCTTCTGCCGGATGACCGGTCTCTCACTGGCCGACCTGAAGCAGAAGGCCGTCACCGAACTGGTCGTAGCGCCCTACAACGCCGAACTCAATCTATGCGGGCATTCGTTTCGCGGCCGACAGGCACACGTCACTGAAGGAATGCTGCGGCGAGCCGACGGTCGTCTCCTCTACGTGGAGCTGCACATCGACCGCATCCGCTACGCCGATCGTGACGTGCTGAGCGTGGTCGTCCACGACGTCAGCTCGCGAAAAGAGTACGAGGAACGGCTGGTGAAGGCGAAGGAGAACGCCGAGGAAATTTCGAGCTTTAAGTCGTCCTTGCTCGCCAATATGAGCCATGAGATCCGCACTCCGCTGTGCAGCATTCTCGGCTGGACGACCGTGCTGAACGACGAGCTGCCGGAGAGTCAGCGAGAGCTAATCAGACTGATCGAGCAGAGCGGCCGCCGTCTCCACAACACGCTCGATTCGGTGCTCGAGCTGGCGCAGCTCGACGCAAACTCGAAGAAATTGCAGCCTGTACTCGTGGACGTACGCGAGGAGGTGCGATCGATCGCCGGTGCCGTGCAGATGGAAGCCGAGACAAAAGGCCTCGCCCTCACCGTACACGTTGGCGGCGAACCGACGTGGACGCGGCTGGACGTTACGTGCCTGCGCCGCGTGCTCAATCACATCGTCGACAACGCTATCAAATTCACGAACGCGGGCTCGGTAAGCCTTACGGTGGATGCCACCGACTCAACCGTGCGTATCGATATTGTGGACACGGGCGTCGGCATCAGCGAGGATTTTCTGCCCTCGATCTTCGAGGAGTTCACGCAAGAATCCGCCGGCCTGGACCGCGACCACGAAGGAAACGGCCTGGGCCTCGCCATCGTCAAACGGCTCGTGGATCTTCTCGGCGGCACGATAGACGTGCAAAGCCGGCGAGGCACGGGCTCGACGTTCTCGATCACTCTTCCCGCCGCCTCCAAATCGAGCCGACCAGTATGCGTCGCCTGACGCGGCGTTCGTCCTTTCGTTTTTTTTGCGGGCGCGGCCGGTAGCACCCAGGAAGCCGACGATTTTGCGTGGGCTTACCGACGTCCGCGCCATCATCCCTCCCCGCGAGACGGCAGCGCGGCCCTGCGGGCGGGGGTGTCGGCAATCGCCGGACACTTCGTGTGGGGGCGGCGCCTACGCAGCCCCGGCCGGATCGTCTTTACGCCGGAACGTTCGGGTTTGCAGGTGCGCGATCCATTTACGTATCCTCTGCCTCTCATCCGTAAGCCGCGATCTCGCACGGTATGGATTTATGGCCGGGAAGCGACGTTTCGACGTACAGCTCGTCGAGGATGCCCAGCGGGGCGATGAAGAAGCGTTCGCCGTGCTCTTGTCCCGCATCGAGCCGATGCTGCGGGCTTTCTTCATTTCCCGAATCGGCTCCAGAGCGGACGTCGATGACCTCGTTCAGAATACGCTCCTTCGGCTGCATCGCGGCCTTGCCGATCTGAACGATCCGGCGCGCCTGAAATCCTTCACGATGAAGGCGGCCGTCTATGAACTTCAAGACTATTATCGCGGTCGATATAGTGCGAAGGAGCATCTTTTCGATCCGGATCGGCCGCCCGACCATGTGGACGATGTCTCGGGTGCGGGGCTATCGGTCGACGTGGAACGCGCCCTCGGGGCGCTCTCTGAACATGCGCGCACCATCATGGAGCTCCGTGAGTTCGGATATCGCTACGAGGAAATCGCCAGGAAGCTCGACACGACCGAGGCCGCCGTGAAGATGCAGGTGAAGCGGGCCTTCCAAAAAATGCGGGAGACGCTTGACCCTCCGGGCACGTAGCACGTTCGCGCGGTGCGTTACCTTTTTAGGATAAACGGCGGCTTTCATAACAGAAGACAAAAAGAGACCATCTGCCTGCCCACGCCCCCACCCCGGGCGGATCACATGCTCGACCCGATCGAATTAATCATCGCGTATCCGGACCTCTCCGCTGAGGAGACGGCCGAGCTGCGCCGTGCCGTTGCGGCCGACCCCGCGCTGGCCGCCCTCTTCGCGTGCCGCCGAGAGATCGCCACGGCGATCCGCACGGAAATTGCGGGCGCCGCCCCAGCGGATCCGAGACTTTTCTCGCTGTTCTCGCTCTGCCGCGCGGGCCGCGCCGCCGAGCTTACGGCGGAAGAGTTGGAGCTTGTCGCGGATCATGCCACCCGTCTAGAGGGCGCGCTGATGCGCCATCAAGCCCTTACCATCGCCTCTGACGACGTGGGCGATGCCGCCGCGGAATTCTTGGACCTGTGGGATGCGTATTTTGAAACCGAGACCGGCGAGCAGGGCCGCGACGTCGAACAGGCACATCGCACACCGACAGATCGGGAGGCGTCCCGCGGCGACGAGCGCCGTCATTTCGCGGGCCGCCGGGCCGCGACCGTCACCGTCGGCCGTGCGGCCGCGCCGCCGCGCCGTCGCCGCGCGTACCGCTGGGCCGTCCGCAGCGCCATCGCCGTCGCCCTGGTCGCCTTCGCGTTCATCGTGACGCAGGTCGCAGAGCGCGACGGCGGCATGCTTACGGTCGAAACGGGAGACGGCGAGATACGTCTCGTCGCGCTTGGCCAGGGATCGCAGATCCGGCTGCTGGAATCGTCCACGCTCTCGTATGCGGACCCGAAGTCTTCGCTTAACCGAAGGGCGGAGCTCACCGGCCGGGCCTACTTCGAGATCGCACCTGAAGGACGGGGCTTTCTCGTGGAGACGCCCACAGCCCGCGTTACGGTGCTCGGCACATCCTTCGGCGTCGACGCACGAGACCGCCTGACCGAAGTCGTGCTCGCCGACGGCCGGCTTACGCTCGCCCGCAGCGAGAAGCTTGACGATCTCGTTGTGCTCGAAGGCGGGCAGATGAGCCGCGTCGTCGCCGGATCCGGTCCTTCACCGCCGATTTCCATCGACATTCCGCGCCGACTGACGTGGACCGGTCTTTTCATTTTCCATTCGACCCCTCTCGGGGATATCGCGCGTCTGCTCAGCGATCATTTCGGCACCTCGATCATCCTGGAAGATGAGCTGACGGACGAACGCATCACCGGCACGTTCGAGCAGAACCAGCCGTTGGAAGATATCCTCGACGTGATCGCCTCCGCCATCGGCGCAACCGTTGAGAAGAATGCCGGCGGTGGGTACGTATTAACGCACCCATGATTCATTGAACCGCGTAGCGCGCGAAGCTATCTTGGCGTTTTGCCTATCTGGCGGCAAAACAACATCTTCGGCAACGTGCGGTACGGCTTCTACCCAACGCTCCTTTTCCTCCTCTGGTGCTTCGCGGCGGGCGAACTCCGCGCGCAGAGCATTAGCGTGCATGCCCGTGACGTTTCTTTGCGTGAGCTCCTCGTCGATGTGCGAGATCAAGCCGGCATCGACGTCGTTTTCGCCGAAGCGCTGGTGGCCGGCCGAACGGCATCCTGTCGTTATGAAGGGGACGATCCGAATGCGGCGTTGGATTGCGTACTGAATGCTACGGGACTACGCGCCGAACGCGTGCGCCGAAAGCAGTACGTCGTGGTTGCCCATACGATATCCACCGTTCCGCCCGAACCGAGTCGCGCGACGCTGTCCGGATTCGTGACGGATGCCGCCTCCGGAGAGGTCCTTCCAGGTGCGCACGTTCTTCTGCCCGATCTCGAGATCGGCACTGCGACGAATACCGCCGGGTACTTCGCCTTGCCGGCACTGCCGATTCGCGAGTACAGCGTCCGGGTCTCGTATGTCGGGTTTCAGAACGCCGAGCTTCGTCTTTCTCCCGGCGCGCCGGCGCTCCGCGTGCAGCTGCAGCCCACTACGCTCGAGAGCGACGCCATTGTCGTGGAGGATGAACAGGCCGATCGAGCCGACGTAAAGACCATACCCGGTCTTCTCGCGGAGCCGGTGAGCCGGCTCGAATCGCTCCCGTCATTTCCGGGAGAGGCCGATCTGTTTCAGGCGCTTCAGTGGTATCCCGGCATCCGGAAATCCGGCGAAATCAACGGCGGGCTGGTTGTGCGCGGCGCCGCGCCGGATCAGAATCTCTATCTGCTGGATGGAGCACCGGTTTATCA
Organism: uncultured Rhodothermales bacterium; assembly: GCA_964487555.1. Classification (GTDB taxonomy): domain Bacteria; phylum Bacteroidota; class Rhodothermia; order Rhodothermales; family VXPQ01; genus CAZART01. The sequence goes on along the minus strand of CAZART010000034.1, from coordinate 19,891 downwards.
TCCCTGGCACGCGTTCAGCCTGATTTCCACGTTCCAGACCGAGACATTCAAGAATATCAAACTGTACCGGGACGCCTATCCATCCCAGTACGGAGGACGACTGGCGTCCGTGCTCGACGCGCAGATGAAGGACGGGACGAGAGAGGAACCGGCCGTACTCGTAGGCCTTAGTGCACTCAGCGGTCGGTTCGTGATCGAGACGCCGGCTACGCGCAACAGCTCCTTCATGCTTGCCGGCCGCCGTTCGTATCTCGATAAGCTGATCGGTCGAGAGCATCCCGTAGAGGGATCCGACGGCAGGCGCGACACGCTCCGGACGGGGTATTACTTCTACGACGCGAGCGCGAAATACACGTGGCGCATTAACGAGCGGGACCGACTTTCCATCAGTCTCTACCGCGGGGGTGACAACCTCGATCTGCGCCTGCCCTTCGAGCTTTCCCTCGATTTTTCGTCGTGGCTGCGCCCCACCGATCTTTTTTTTGAAGTGGTGCATCGATGGAACAATCACCTCTTCAGTGCGCGCTATCAGCATCTTCAATCGGATCGGCTCTTCGTCACGGCGACGACGTACGTTTCTATCTATGGAGCCCGAGAATCGGCCTTCTTGCGTCCGACGTCGACCGCCGATCTGGCGTCCGACTACCGGATCGACCTTCGCGACGTAGGTATAAAGGTCGACATCGACTATTTCCAAAGCCTCACCCATCAACTGCAGGTGGGCATCGAGGCGGTGCTTCGCGATTTCAATAGTTCGCTCGACGCCGAAGTGCGGCGTTCCGCCGGCTCGGTCGACAAAATCGACCAGCAGAGCCTTTCTTCGGATCCCGAACTCGCCCTCTATGCGCAGGATGCATGGAAACTGGGCCGAAATTGGACGCTCACGCCGGGGCTGCGCCTGAGCTTTTTCGGCGCCGGGCGCTATGCGGACGCGAGCCCGAGCATCAGTATGCAGTACGTCGTCGATCCGACCTATCTCACCCTGCGCGCCGGGGCCGGACGCCACGTTCAGTATCTTCACCGGATTCGTGACCGCTTCGCGTTCACGTACGATCTGGTATCAAGCCGCTGGATTCCGGCCGGCGACGAGGTTCGCCCCTCGACGAGCGTACAGGTGTCGGGCGGCTTTGAGAGCCGCCTTCTTCCAGGCCTTCTGATAACGGGCGACGCGTACCTCAGGGACGTCGACAACGTGCTTCTCCCCGAGGATGAGTCACAATCGAAAGACGGTCTGATCGGGCCGGGAATCGATGTGGCTGCGCTCCTCGGCCAGTATGTCCCCGGCGATGCGCGCGCGTACGGCTTAGAGATCGGTACTCAGATTCGGACGGGCTCATGGGACGTCCGGCTCAGCTATTCCGGCAGCAAGTCGCTCACCCGCTCCGTCATCCTCGGCGAGAAATCGCTCCGGCCGAGCCCGTTCGACGTGCCGTTCTCAGCACGGGCCGTCGTTTCGCGCGTTGCAGGGAAGTGGGATTTCACGGCGTCCGTCGAGCTTCGGAGTGGATATCCGCTCACCGTTCCGGTGGCACAGTACGCCATCGGGGATCCGCTCGAAGAAGACGAGCGCTACTTTCATCGCCCGCAGATCAACAACGGCCGGTTACCCGCCTACATGCGCGCCGACCTATCTGTACAGAGGCGATTCCGGCTGCTCGGGGCGCGATGGGTCGGTGGTCTTCACCTCTATAATGCGATGAATCGGCGCAACGTGATCGCGCGCCAGTACGTCCCTGCGGACGGTGGAGTCGACGTTCAAAACCGCCGCGGCCTGCCGCTTTTACCACTTTTCGAGCTCCAGATGGAGCTATAGGATGACCCTCTACCGTTCAATCATACGTCTTCTCGCCCTTTGCGGCATCGGCCTCGTATTAGCCGGCTGCGACAGCGCCTTGCCGTCCGACCCCGATCCGACGCTCGTCGTTGAAGGTTTCATCGACACGGGCAAGCCCGCTCCCGCGATCCGTCTTTCGAGAACCGCCTCGCTGACGTCTCTTTACGATTCGATCGCCGCCGCCGTGATGGATGCCGATGTGTCGGTCACCATCGGTTCGCGAACCATCGATTATGCCCCCGATCGAGACCACCCCGGCCGCTTTCGCCCGGTAAGCGTCGGCGGAGCCGTTGCCGAGCCCGGCGCCGCCTTTTCCCTTAACATTGCGTGGAACGGCGATCGTGTGTCTGCAAGCGGCACCGTTCCACCGCCGATTCGCCTGTTGTCCGCCGACCTCGTGGTGCCGGAAGAACCGGTATCGGCCGTCCTCCTCGACTCGCTGCTGCTCTCCGACTCCCTGGCGGTAGGCGCCTATAAGGGGTTCATCTACCCGATCGAAGTCTCGTTGAAGTGGGATTCCGTAGTGGATTCCGGCTCCGAGTTCTGGGTCCGGGCACAGCTGCGTCCCTATTCCGCCTTCTCGTCCACCGTCGTCGATCTATTTCTGCGTTCCGAAGCGATTTTTAGCGAGGATGACGCTCCCTCCGACGATCGGGGCGCGCGGACGTGGACCGGTGTCTACGCCGTCGGCGTAGACACCATCGATGCGCCGTTCCCCGACCACGCCCTTAGAATCTCGATCATTCGCAGCGGGCGCGACTATGCGCGATTTGCATCGAGCCGTGGTACGCCGGAGCGCCGCGAGCCGCTTTCGAATCTCGAAGGTGCTATTGGGATCTTTACGGCGATATCCGTAGACTCGACTCGCATGCACGTAGGAGCCGCGCGCTGACCGCGAGGTTATAAAATCCACCGTTTCGGGTCTTACGTACGGCCACGTCCGAGTTCACCGTTCCATGCCCACCGACGTCGACGATATTAACGCCGGAAGCATTACCTCGCTCCAAGCGCAGGTAAAAACGAGGGGGCGGGTGTCCGTGTTCATCGACGGGCGGTTTGCCTTCGGGGTGAATAGAGACGTGGTTCTCGAGTTCGGCCTCAAAAAGGGGCTCGAGCTTACGGTGGAAGAGCAGCTTCGAATCCTCGATCGAGAATCCGAATTCCGTGCCCGCTCGACGGCGCTGAATTATATCGCGTACCGCCATCGAACGGAAGAGGAGATCCGTCGCCGCCTCGCGCGCTCCGAATACCGGGAAGAGGTCATCGACTCGGTCGTCGCGTCTCTGAGGTCATCCGGACTCATCGACGACAAGGCGTTTGCCGTTTCGTATGCCGAAGGACGCTTCAAGACGGGAGGATACGGTCCGCGTCGAGTCCGCCACGACCTCCGCCGCAAAGGAGTCGCGCGCGCGGCCGCCGATCAGGCCGTCGAGGAAGTGTTCAGCGAAGGCGACGAAGTACTGTCGGCAGCGCGCACGCTCGGGAAGCGACGATGGGAGCAACTCGCCCGAGAAGAGAACGAGCGGAAGCGGCGCAAAAAGGTGTACGATTACCTGGTTCGGCGCGGCTATCCCCATGCTATGGTGCGCCGCGTTATCGAGGAGCTGACTTCATGAAGATGCATTCGCTACGTGCCTTCGCCGCCGTCCTGCTATTTGCGGCAGGATGTGCATCCGCCCCTAAAGCTCCGCCCGCCGATCGCGCGGACGACCCGTCGACCGTCGCCGAAGCTTCGGCCTACGTTCGCGTGAACCTCGTAGGCTACCTGCCGGACGATGCTAAAGTCGCGGTTGTTTTTGCAGAGGACCCGGTCGAAGGCGAAGCCAGGCTCGTCGACCTATCGACGGAGGCTGCAGTAGCTCGATACCCTCTCCGGCCGTCGCCGGCGAAGGGTTGGGGCCGCTTCGATCATTATTACGCGATCGATTTTTCCGATCGGAACGATCCCGGCCGTTACCTGCTCGAGCTCCCGACGGGTGAACGCTCCGCCGCATTCCGGATCGATGATGCGGCCTACGGCCAGGCCCATGAAGTGCTTTTGGACTTTATGCGGCAGCAGCGATGCGGCTACAATCCGTTTCTGGAGAGGGTATGTCACCGGCGCGACGGTCGCACCGCGTACGGGCCGTTGCCGGAAAGCACGTTTGTCGACGTGTACGGCGGCTGGCACGACGCCGGCGACCAGCTCAAGTACATGATCACGTCGAGCTATGCGACGGCGCATATGCTGCTCGCCTACGAGCTCGAACCGAACAAATTTGGCGACGTCGTGAATGATCTCGGACAGGCCGGGTCCAACGGTACGCCCGACGTGCTGGACGAGGCGCGGTGGGGCCTCGACTGGATGCACCGGATGCATCCGGAGCCGGGGCATTTGTATCATCAGATTGCCGACGACCGCGACCACATCGGATGGAAGTGGCCGGACGACGACCACTCAGACTACGGCTGGGGGCCCAATAGCTATCGGGTGGTGTACTTCGCCGACGGCCGGCCGCAGGGATTGCGGGAGTACGAAAGCAAGGCGACCGGGGTGTCGAATCTGGCGGGACGCTACGCGGCCGCCATGGCGATGGCGTTTCGGATCTATAACGCCCGCGGTGACAGCGCCTATGCGCTGAAGAGCCTGAGGGCGGCTGAAGATGTCTACCGGCTCGGCATGGAAAAGGAGGGTTATCAGCAGGGCAACTCGTACGGGGCGCCGTACCGATATACGGAGGATACGTGGGCGGACGACATGGAGTGGGGCGCCGCCGCGCTCTTCGAGGCGACGGGTGACGAGCGCTACCTCGACGATGCGAAGCGCTACGCACGGATGATCGGTTCTACCTCGTGGCTCGGACGCGATACGACGGACCACTATCAATTCTACCCGTATGTAAATGCGGGGCATTTCGCTCTCTACCCGCATGTGGACGAGGCCTTTCAGGATACGCTGGCAGGGTATTACCGCGACGGTATCGAAAAGGCGCTCTCGAAAGCAACGTCGAATCCGTTTTCCGTAGGGGTGCCGTTCATCTGGTGCTCTAACAACCTTATGACCGGTCTCATCACACAGGTGCTGCTTTACGAACGGATGACGGGCGACGCATCGTATCGTCATGTGGCGACAACCCACCGCGACTGGCTGTTCGGCGTGAATCCGTGGGGGACCAGCATGTTTACGGGCATTCCGAAAGATGGTGAGTATCCCGAGGACGTGCACACCAGCGTGTGGGCCCTGACGAAACGAGAGGCACCCGGCGGACTCGTCGACGGACCCGTCTACGGAACGATCTATCGCCAGCTACGTGGATTGACCTTGACACAGCCCGATGAGTTCGCGCATCTTCAGAACCCGTATGTTGTGTACCACGACGACATTGGCGACTACTCGACGAACGAACCCACCATGGATGGGACGGCGGGAGCCGTGTTTTTGATGGCGCATTACGCGATTCCGTCGCCGGCTGGAGATGCGCCTCCGCCCGTGGAATGATCTCGATTGCGCTAAGCAAGCATGCCAGAGCAGGAAATCCGCGATAACGAGGGTGCGGCGGGCTCGTCCTCGGAGGGCGGACCGCCCTATCGCCGCTTTTCCGGACCTCCTGTGTCTTCGCGGTTCACGCTGGACCGCGTCATCCGAGCGCTCTTGTGGGGCGGCGTCATTCTGGCGGCTGCCTGGGTGATATGGTATTTCTCCGCCCTGATCGTTTACCTGATCGTCGGGATTCTGCTCGCCTATCTGATGAAGCCGATCGTGGATCGCCTTCAGGGGGTTGGTATCGGCCGCATTCCTTCTATTCTGGTGACCTTCGTGCTTGTCTTCGGTGCGCTGGTTGTTCTGGTGACCAAGCTGGCGCCGTTCGCCTCCAATCAGATCCGCGATATTTCCAATCAGATCAGCTTCCAGAACGCGGCTCAGGTGACGGCCGTGGATGCGGACGGTCCGGCCGAGGAGGCCGGCATCCAACCCGGTGACGCCATCCTGAATGTGGAGGGGAGCGTATGGGACGGTTTTAGTCAGCTGCAGTCGGTTCTGCACGGGAAGCGGTCGGGTGATTCCTTGCGGGTTTCCGTGGAGGATCAGTTCGGGCGGGAGCAGATCCGCGTCATACCCATCCGTCGTTCGAGACGCGACCTGGAGGGTGCTCCGATCATTACCGACCAGGCAGACGAGCGTTACGTCGCGATCCTTGGTTTGACGGCGCAAGAAGTGACGTTGTCCAATGTCGCCGCCGCCATCGAGCGGCGCGTCCGGATGTTCATCCCGGTAAAGCGCGGCGCCATCATCGACGGAATTGCTGCCGGCCTGCAAAAGGTATTCGGGCAGGAGCAGATCACGCTGGTCGCCGGGTCCATCTTCGGCGTCTTCGCGAATATCTTCTATGCTGTGCTGGTAATCCCGTTCGTGGCGTTCTTTTTTCTGAAGGACGGCACGCAGATCCGACACAGCCTCCTGCGCCTGGTGCCGAACCGCTATTTCGAGCTCACGCTGATGCTGATGGAGAAAATCGAGTCCATCATCGGAAGGTATTTTCGCGCGCTCTCCATACAGATTCTTGCGGTGGCTGCGGTGGCGAGTGTGCTGCTCTACGTCGTGGGTTTGGAGTACGCGATCGCCGTGGGCGTGTTCACGGGTCTGGCGAACACGATCCCCTATTTTGGGCCTTTTATGGGATTTCTGGCCGGAACGCTCATGGGAATCGTTCAGACCGGCAACTTCTCGTTAGTGCCGGGAGTGATCGTCGCCATGCTGCTGACACAGGTCGCCGACAATGCGATATTTCAGCCGTATATCTTTTCGCGGGCTGCGCGGACGCATCCGCTCCTCATCCTTTTCGCCGTGCTGATCGGCGCCCAGCTCGCGGGCATCGTCGGAATGCTCGTCGCCATTCCCCTGCTAACCATCCTGCGCGTGACGGTGGAGCAGCTGCTCTGGAGCCTTCGCAACTATCGCATTTTGAAGGCCGCCTGAATGGACACGCCGCCGCGCTTCGAAAGAGGATTCGGATGGCCGGACGCCGTTCTGGCCGTCAGTGGCGTCATCGGCCTTTTGCTCGTGATCCTGCTGGCGCCGCGTGAGCATCCCCACTCGACGGCGTCCGAGTATATTTCCTATGACCGCGCCGTCGACTCGGCCCGGGTGTTTGCGCAGCACAGTACCGGCCTACAGCTGACGGATGCGACGGCTGAGGCTTTCATCCGGTACGACGGAAGGCTGCTTAACGAGTTGCAGCGTCAGCGGGGCCGCGGTGCGGCCATTACGATGCTGCGTGACGAAGATGTGCCGGCCTACTCCTGGCACGTCGAGTGGAGCCGTAAGACCGATGGTGAGAGCGAATCTCTGGGTTGGACGCGCGTCACGCTCGACGGTCGCCTCCTCGGTGTGCACGTCGATTCAGACGCCATCCCGCGCCAGGCTTACCACGGTGAGGCGCTGGCGAGGATCTTTGACAGGCCGGTTCTCACGCACTCGCTGCCTCCGAACCGGCTTGCTTATCGATTGGATGCACCCGAGCGCGGAAGCCGCCTTCGCGCAGAGGATGTCGAGGCGGATCGCGTTTTTCTGGATCGAGCCGATGCTGAAGCGCTGGCGCTTTATCACCTGGGCCTGAGCCGCTTCACCGGTGTGCCGGTGCGGGTAGATTCCGTGTTTGCGTCCGGGTCCGATGGGCTCGTCACCGCGACCGTCAAGGTCTCCGCGGAAGACGATGCGCCCGGCCGATTCTATAGAGCCGACGTCGAAGTGATGCCGAACGGCACGCTCGTTGAACTCGAGCCGAAATTCGTGGCTGAGAAGGAATCGGGCGAGAGCGCGATCGCTGCGGATGACGTACGAGGAATCGTAACGATGGCCGGTTACGTCATGCTCGCGATCATTCTCGTCGTCGTGTTTTTCAGGCGTCTAAATGCCCGCGTGGTCGACACCAAGACAGCAATTCGTGACGGACTTGCGTGCGCGTTGGCGGCGTCGATCGTCATGAGCACGCAGCTCATGGGCGAGATCGACGCCACCTCGCCGATGGAGGTCGTCGGGTTCGTCCTTGGAATGTTCCTGGCGGGTCTCACCGGCGGCATCCTCATGTTTTTTATTTCGGGGGCCGCGCTATCAATGGCCCGTGAACACTGGGATGCGAAGCTTCAGACGCTTGCCCTCGTTCGAAGCCTGTTCGTTCGCAATGTGCCCGTCGGGACCTCCACGCTCCGCGGCATTTTCGCCGGCCTGGCACTGGCGGGAATCGGTGCGGTCGTTCTCCTCGTTGCCGACGGCGTCTGGCTGCATTTTGAGGATTCAGGCGATGCGTTCTTCGGCAAGCATTCGCCTGGAATCGCCGTTCTGCGCGATGTCGGCGGTCTCTTCTACTGGGCGCTATTCCTGACGCTCGGCGGCATCGTAGGCATCGGCGCCCTTTTTCGTGGGAAGAAAGGCAGCTTCGTCTGGTCGTTTATCGCGATCGTTGTGACACTCACATTGCTGCAGGCCGCGACGTGGGACGTGCGCCCGTTGCCGGTCGTATATGCAGTGGGCGCGGTCTACGGCCTCCTGCTCGCCGGCGTGTTCTGGCGTTTCGACGGACTGACCGCGTTCATCGCGCTTTTCGTGTTCGCTTTGACGGTGTCCTACGTACCGAACTGGAGCGTGCCGACGGCGCCGGAGTTTGTCGACGGACTCATTGCGATCGGCGTTGTAGGCCTCCTTGCTGCCGTCGGAGTCGCCGGCGTTCTGAGCGGGAAGGGTAGATCCGAGATTCCGGCCATCGTTCCGGATTACATCCGAGAGCTCGCGCAACGGGAGCGCCTGAACCGGGAGCTCGAACTGGCGCGCGAAGTGCAGCTGTCGTTTCTGCCGGCTCGCACGCCGGACGTTCGGGGGCTGGATCTGGCATCTGTCTGTCTGCCCGCCTACGAGGTCGGCGGCGACTACTTTGATTTTTTTCGGATGAACGACGGACGTCTGGGCGTCGTCGTCGGAGATGTGAGCGGCAAAGGCATGCAGGCCGCCTTCTACATGACGCTCATGAAGGGCATTCTACAAAGCCTCAACACGAGTCTTTCTCGCCCGTCCGACATCCTGGCTGCCGCCAACACGCTCTTCCGCATGAACGCACCGCGCGGCATATTCATGTCCATCGTGCTTGGGGTCATCGACCTCGAGACCCGGACGTGGACCTGCGCCAGGGCCGGTCACAATCCGATGCTGATCCATCGAGCGGGCGCTGCACGTCCGGAAGAGATAAAGCCTCGAGGAGCGGCCATCGGTCTGGCTTCCGATCCGATTTTTTCCGAGAACATCGAGGAGGCATCGATCTCACTCACGACCGGTGACCTGCTGCTCATCTACACCGACGGCATCACGGAGGCGATGAACCACGATCGCGAGCTGTTCGACGAGACGAGACTCGACGATTCCGTAGCAAGGGCGAGTGGTCAATCTGCTTCGGCCGTCCTCGCATCGATCATCGATGACATCGAGCTGTTTACGCGCAATGCGCCGAGGCACGACGATATGACGATGGTGGCGATTCGAATACTGACGAATGGTGAGGGGTAGTTCTATGGAATCGCGGACCGGCAGTGACAACGAAGGCGGCGTGCCGCAAGGAGCCGAGTACTTCGGGGCGCCGCAAGGGGCCGAGCACGGCGGGGTGCCGCAAGGGGCCGAGCACGGCAGGGTGCCGCAAGGGACCGAGCACGCCGGTGCGCCGCAACAAATCGCGTCCGGTGCGGCGTCGCGATCGGAGGATGACCCGCTCGCAGAGGCTATCCGCGCCATCCGCAGGCGGGCTGATGCCGCGCCGACCATTGCGCTCATCCTCGGTTCGGGGCTCGGTGATCTGGCCGACGCGGCCGAAGAAGCTACGGTCATTCCGACATCGGAAATACCGCACTATCCGCGTTCCACGGTCGCAG
>CAZART010000034.1:0-10064 GCA_964487555.1 uncultured Rhodothermales bacterium | reverse complement strand
GCTACGGTCATTCCGACATCGGAAATACCGCACTATCCGCGTTCCACGGTCGCAGGGCACAGCGGCCGACTCGTATTCGGTACCCTGGAAGGCCGCGACGTCGTCTTCATCCAGGGAAGGGCGCATCTTTACGAAGGCCATCCACTGCGGGCCGTGACCTTCCCCGTGCGTCTCGTTCAGGCGCTCGGAGCGCGGCGACTCCTCGTTACGAACGCGGCAGGCGGCATCCACCCGCGCCTTCGTCCCGGTACCCTCATGTTGATTACGGATCACCTCAACATGGTATACGGGAGCTCCGTACACGCGAGCACCGGGAGCTCCGTACGTGCGAGCAGACAGGCCCCGCGTCCGCCGCGAGGTCCTCATCCGTATGATCCCGATTGGCTCGACACGGCGGAACGGATCGCCCTTGGACTGGGCGTGCGTACGGAGCGCGGCGTCTACCTCTGGACACGCGGCCCCAGCTACGAGACAAGGGCGGAGATCGCCGCATATCGCCGTATCGGCGCTGACGCCGTGGGGATGAGCACCGTTCCGGAAGTGCTGGAGGCCGCGGCCGGAGGCATGAAAGTGCTCGGAATTTCCAGCATTACGAATCCCGCCGCCGGCCTGTCGAAGGAGCCGCTATCCCATGACGATGTGCTGCTGGTCGGGCAGCGCGTCCGCGGTGATCTCGAACGGCTCGTCCGCGGGATTCTCCAGGAGCTGAAGTAGCAAGATCAACCTCGCTGCAGCGTACCCCGGATGCCGAGTGCCGAAGGCGTGCCTATGGCGCAAACATACCGTGTCCAATTGAGCAAAAGCGCGTCCGATTCGCGCCAAACCACGCCCTGTCGCCACGTTGATATTGCGTTCCCGCCTTCGGATATTGAGGCGGAGTTTACAAAAACGTTATATTTGCACGCTTGCCCCACTCCGGATGACCGTCCCATTACGGGCCATCACCTATAGATTTCGACATCCCCTGGCCATTTTCTGCGGAGAAGTAGATCGATGAAACCTGAGCAGACGTATAACGAGGAAGAAGTGCAAGGTTTTGATGACGCGAATGACGACAAATCTGTAAACAACCATCAGACCGGCAAAGGCCGCTATCGGGACGAGGTCTATTCTCGGCGCGTTCCGGCGGGAAAGCGAACGTATTTCTTCGATGTGAAGACCACGCGGTCCGGTGAAGACTTTTTCGTCACCATCACGGAGAGCAAGAGGGTCGACGACAATCGCTACGAAAAGCATAAGATATTTCTCTACAAAGAAGACTTTGGAAAATTCGTGGCGGCGCTGCACGAAGTCGTTCAGCACATCGTCGATGAGCGACTGCCCGGATACGAGTTTCGCAACCTTCCCGAGCTCACCGGCGTCGACGAGTTCGAGTCAAATTCTTCGGAAGAAAGCGGTAGCTATTGATCCCCGTCGACATTCCCTCGTAATAGAAAACCTTGTCGCTTTTATTGGCGGCGAGGTTTTTTACTATGCGCGATGACGCCGCGGCGTCAAAAGAGCGGTGATACGCCATGATTCCGATCGTTCCCTATTCCGAGCGTCACGCGCGCCTCGAAGCGATCTTCAGCCGCAGTGCCGTGTTTAGCGAGGACGTTGAGGCGGCGACGCGGCGGATTCTCGAGCGGGTTCGGCGTGGCGGGGATGCCGCGCTCATCGAGCTGACCGAGAAATTCGACGGAGTCCGGCCGTCCTCGCTGCACGTGCAGGCCTCCGACTCCAGGAAAGCGTTCGAGAGCATCTCGAGCGATCTTCGATCGATTCTGAAAGAAGCGGCCGCCAACGTGAGGCGGTTTCACGAGCATCAGCGGCGGGAATCCTGGCAGATCGACGACGGAGACGGCGTCGTGCTCGGGCAGCGTTTCGTGCCCATGGCGAAAGCCGGACTCTACGTGCCCGGCGGTACGGCCGCCTATCCGTCGAGTGTGCTGATGAACGTGATTCCGGCGCAGGTGGCGGGCGTCGAGGAGATTCACCTCGCTTCTCCGCCCGGAGTGGACGCACGTCCCCACGCGCTCGTGCTGGCGACGGCCCACCTTCTCGGCATCGAGAACGTCTACGCGGTTGGCGGCGCACAGGCCATCGCCGCGTTCGCCTTCGGCACGGAGAGCATTCCGAAAGTGGATAAGATCGTCGGACCGGGCAATGCATACGTCACGGCGGCCAAGAAGCTCGTCTACGGACGCGTCGGCATCGATTCTATCGCCGGACCGAGCGAAATCGTAGTCCTGGCCGACGATACGGCCGATCCCGAGTTCGTCGCCGCCGATCTGCTTTCGCAGGCCGAGCACGACGAGCGCGCCTCCGCCGTTCTCGTTACCACCGCGCCGGAGGTCGCCGGCGAGGTCGCCGCACACCTGGCGCGGATGGTGCCGGACCTGCCCCGGCGGGCTATCATCGAGGCGTCGCTCCGTGAGTACGGCGCCTGCATCGTCGCCGCGTCTCTGGATGAAGCAGTCGACACTGTCAATGAGCTCGCGCCTGAACACCTCGAGTTGATGGTCGACGATCCATGGAAGGTGATGGAGAACGTCCGCCACGCCGGCGCCATTTTTATCGGACCGTTCTCGCCCGAACCCGTGGGTGACTACTTCGCAGGGCCCAATCACATTTTGCCTACCGGCGGATCGGCACGCTTTGCGTCGGCGCTCGGCGTCGACGATTTTCTGAGGCAGCAGTCCGTTATCGCGTATTCCCGGCGGCGGCTTGCGAGAACCGGCCCAAGGATCGCGACGTTTGCGAAGGCGGAACAGTTCGACGCCCACGCCCGGGCGATCGAGGTGCGCTTGAATGGGACCTAAATCCGGGTGATCAGAGCTGCGCTTGAAGCGGAGTGGAACCCGCGGATGCACGGATGATCGGCTCATCATCGTGCCGGCCGGGCGTGATCAGGAGTGGAACCCGCGCATGCACGAATGATTGAGATGCGCTTAAATCGGGCCTATTATCCGCCCCTACACGGGCGAACGAAGTACGGCTGAATCGGAGTAACAGGATGGAAATGGAGATATCAGACATTGACTCCGTGCTAGGGCGCATCCGCCCGGCCGTCCGGCGGCAGAAGCCCTACGTGGTAGGAGGGCTCGAGCATCCGAAGGTGAAGCTCAACCAGAACGAAAGCCCCTACGATCTGCCTTCCGAACTGAAGCGCGAAATCGTCGACGGCTTCATGGAAATACCGTTCAACCGGTATCCCACCGAACAGCCGGACGAGCTCGCCCGTGCCTTCGCCGACTACGTAGGCTGGATGCCCGACGGCGTCCTGGTCGGCAACGGCTCCAACGAGCTGACCTACACCCTCGGCCTCGCGATCATCGATAAGGGGACACCCGTCGTGCTGCCGAGGCCGATGTTTGCGCTCTACACGACCGTCGTTCGCCTGCACGAAGGGGAGCTCATCGAAATACCGCCGCGCGACGATTTAAGCTTCGACGCCGAGGCGATCCTCCGCGTCGTCCGCGACCGCGATCCGGCGCTGACCGTCTTGACGACGCCGAACAATCCCACCGGGCTCGCCATGCGCTTCGAAGAGGTCCAGTCGATCGTCGAGGCGTCAAGCGGTTTCGTCGTCGTCGACGAGGCCTACGTCGAATTTGCGAAAGAGCCGAGCGCCCTAAAGCTACTGCGGCGCCATCCGAATGTTATTTTGCTGCGCACGCTATCGAAGGCGTGGGGCCTTGCCGGGCTCCGGCTCGGATTCATGCTGGCGCGGCCCGAAGTCATTGCGGAAATCATGAAGGCGCGCCTGCCGTTTATGGTCGATCGACTGGCGCAGTCGACGGCGATAGCCCTGCTGCGCCGGCCGAATCTACTCAAAGAACGCGCCCAGCGCCTGAAGGCCGGCTGCGCCGAGCTTACGGACGCCCTGGAACGCATGGAGGGCGTAGAGGTGCTGCCATCTCAGTCGAACTTTGTCTTGTTTCGGACACCCGTGGAACCGAGCGAGATGATGAACCGTCTGGCAGAGGCAGGTGTGCTCGTGAGGAACATGGGTGGATATCCCGAACTCAAAGGTCTTCTGCGCGTCAACGCGGGCACGGAGGCTGAGAACAACGCATTTAGGGTCGCGTTACAAAATGCATTGACAAACCGCGGGTGACGCCGGCCGGTCGAGCCGTATTTCATCGCGGATCGAATAACACCCTTTGGCCGCGCCGGCACCTGTCGCGCGAGCATTGACATCGCTCTGATTGACACTCCAGGTCGCTCCCTTCGAAATGGATCATATACAGGTAGACATCATCGGACTCTCGACCAGCCCCTCCAGTGGCGGCGCCTATGCGCTCGTGCTCGGTGAGGTCGGGGGCAACCGGCGGCTGCCGATCATCATTGGTGCCTTTGAAGCCCAGGCGATTGCGCTTGAGCTCGAGAAGATTCAGCCGCCGCGTCCTATGACGCACGATCTGCTTCGTGATACGCTGGAGGCGGTAGGCGCCGAGGTGCTCGACGTGGTCATCGACGAGCTGCGTGAGGGCACATTTTTCGCGAAGATCCGCTACGTCCACGACGGTGACGAGGGTCAGCTCGATTCTCGTCCGAGCGACGCGGTCGCACTGGCCGTTCGTGTGGACGCGCCCATTTACGTGTCGCCGTCGGTGATGGAAGAGGCCGGCATTCCGACGGAGGAGGAGGGCGCCGCGGCGCTGACCCCTGCCGAAGCCGACGAGGAAGAAGAGCACATGCCGATGTCCAGGCTCGAGCAGATGGAGCAGCAGCTCGAGGTTGCGATAGAGCAGGAGGATTACGAGAAGGCCGCCAAGCTTCGCGACGAAATTCAGCGTCTGCAGAGTGAACAGCAGAAGAATTAGTTCTCGGCGCCGTAACACCGGGCCCGGTTCGTGATTCGAACAAGCGGAGATTCTGTACGCCTCCACCGGCGTCAGGGCCTTCGCTTTTTTGCGGTTTGTTCGTCGTTCGCCGTTCGCGTGATTGGACGCACAGCGCCTCTTCAAGTGAAACGCAAACGAAGAACGAAGAACGGAATAAGCCTACATGACTCCCGACGCCCAGCTTGCGATTCGCCGCCGCTCTTTCGGGGCTTTCGACTCGTTTTCCCCTCTTTTCCGCGACTACTGTACGCAGTACGAGGCGCTCGGCGCGTTTTACGCCGGCGATTTTCGAGAGCCGGCGGAGCGCAGGAAAGCGGCGGATCGTGCCGCCGCCGTCGACCGCGACCGCGAGACGCTGGCCGAGGTGCTGCTCGAGCAGAACGCAACCTGGAGCACGGACGACGCCGTGCGTGCGAACATCGAGTCGCTGCGGCGCGCCGACTGCGTCGTGACGATCACAGGTCAACAAGTCGGGCTGTTCTCAGGACCGTTCTACACCATTCTGAAGATCATCACGACGCTGCAGACGGCCGAGCAGCTCGCCGGCGAGACGGGACGGCCCGTGGTGCCGGTGTTCTGGCTGGGCACGGAAGACCACGATTTCGACGAGATGGCGAGTGCGTACTTTTTGCGCCGCAATGCGCTGGAGACGCTGGCATATGCGAAGCCCGCAGCCGGGGTCGGGGCGGTGGGGCGGGTGCGCTTTGACGAGACCATCGACGCGATGGTGGACCGTCTCGACGCTGTTTTGCCGCCGAGCGATTTCAAGCCCGCTCTGATGGGGCACGTGCGAGGGGCTTATCGGAGCGGGCGAACGTTCGGGGAGGCGTTCGCGCGGCTGGTGGCGGCGCTGTTCGAAGGAACGGGGCTCGTGCTGGCCGACGGCGCCGATGCACGGCTCAAGAAGCTTGCGGCGCCGATTTTCGAGCGGGAGATCGAGGATCCGGAGCCGCTCTCGGCAGGCATTCGGGCGACGTCTACGAGGCTGGCGGAGCGCTATCACGAGCAAGTCCAGGCGCGTCCGGCGAATTTGTTTCTGCTGGATGACGTCGCGCGCCGCGCCGTGGATGCCGTGGATTCGCGGTTCGAGCTGCGGGACGGTTCGCTATCGTGGTCGAAGGATGAGCTGGCGGATCTCTTGCGACGCGACCCGGCGCGGTTCAGTCCGAACGTCGTGCTCCGGCCGCTGACGCAAGATCTGCTGTTTCCGACGGCCCTATACGTCGCCGGCCCCGGCGAGGTCGCCTACTTCGCGCAGTACCGGACGGCGTACGAATGGGCCGGACTGCCGATGCCGCTCATCTACCCGCGCGCGAGCGTCACGCTGGTGGAATCGAAGGTCGCGAAGGTGCTGGAAAAGTACGGCCTGGACGTCGACGACTTCGAGGAGGACGTGGACCGCCTGTTTCAGCGCGTGGTTCTGAGCGGGATGGAGGTCGACGTAGACGCGCTGTTCAAGGCCGCCTCGAGGCATCTGCATGAAGCCGTAAACGTGCTGAAGCCGGCGGTGGAGAAGGTGGATCCGACGCTGGTGAATTCCGCCGAAGCCATGCGGAGTGCGTTGACGGGCGCATTTATGGATTTCAAATCGAAGGTCGTCCGGGCCGAGAAGCGCTCGCACGACGAGGTCCGCGAGCAGCTCGATAAGGCGGACGTCAACCTGTTTCCGGCCGGTAAGCTGCAGGAACGGGTGATCTCGGTACTGTATTTCCTGAATAAGTACAGTCTGGGGCTGATCGGCGAGCTGCGCGGGTCGTTGTCGACGGACACAACCGAGCATCAGATCGTAGAACTTTGACCGTTTCTGGTCAACCTGCACGGCCGTTTGCGTCAACCCGCACGGCCGTTCGTGTTAATTAGCACAGCCGTTTAGGTTCACTCGCACGGCCGTTTAGGTCCAACCGCACAGCCATTTCAGGGGCATGCCGCACACGATCCACGTCGACGCGCTATTCAGCATCGTAATCGAGC
This sequence comes from uncultured Rhodothermales bacterium, assembly GCA_964487555.1. Lineage (GTDB taxonomy): Bacteria > Bacteroidota > Rhodothermia > Rhodothermales > VXPQ01 > CAZART01. Next base: position 3,264 of record CAZART010000034.1, on the reverse strand, counting down.
AAGCCATCGAGCTGTCGGCGCAGTGGCACGACCAGACGTACCGGAAAAAGCGGTGGCGCGATGCGCCGTTCGAAGTGCCGGCGCACGAGATTCTTCGCGTGCCGGTCATCGCGCACGTCACGGCGGTGGCGATGACGGTGCAGCGGGCGGGCTGGGATGACGAGACGATCGCCGCCGCCTTTCTGCACGACGTGCTGGAGGATGCGAATCGTTTCGGGCAGACGATGCGCGCCGAAGAGCTGCGGGAGGCCCTGGGGGAGGGCGTGCTGCGGCGTGTGCGCGAGGTTACGGAGCCGCAATTCGACGAGGAAGGCAACCCGCGCGAGTGGCGGGACCGGAAGGAGCGCTACATCGCGCAGATTCGGGAGGGCTCACCGGAAGCCGCCGGCATCAGCCTGGCCGACAAGCTGCACAATCTATGGTCGATCAACCAGGGTCGCGGGCGCGGCGTGGACGTTTTCAAGGCGGACCAACAAGGCCGCGGTCTGAGCGTCGGCCCGGATCAGCAGCTGTGGTTTCACGAAGCCGTTCTGGAGGTGACGCGCATGCACGCGGACGAGCGGCTTGGCGCGATGCGCGAGCGATTGGTCGAGGAGCTCGAGCTATTTCGGCAGCGGATCAGGGCGTAGCGTGTGGCGAGTAGGATGGGAGGTCGTCCGCGTCGGCACACCGCCCGCCATTCCACGTCGTCATTCCGCTTCAAACGTCGCGTGCACGGTCACCGAAATCTCTTTTTCCTTCGTCGAGGTCGAATACATCCCTCCGGCGGATACGTCGGTCGAATAGGGCTCGGTGATCTGGAAGACGCCGGCGCGGCCCGACATCATGGCGCCGACCGTTCGGTCCGCTTCGCCGCCGGCGATCTCTTCGGCGCGGGCTCGCGCATCTTCCGTGGCTTTGGCCAGCAGCGAGTGTTTGAGCTCCGCGATCTTCGAGTAGTAATACTCGATGTAGGATCCCTCGAGGAGAACGCCGCCTTCGAGCAGCTCGCCGGGATTCAGTGCGAGCCGTTCGATGGCGTTGGGATTCTCCGACACGACGTACAGGCTTTGGGTGACGTTGTATCCGGACCGCTCTCCTTCGCGTCCCCACATCGGGTTCGCATTAACCGGCTGGATGTTGATGTCGGCGGAGTCGATCCCGGCGGCCTGCAGCCTCGCGGTCAGCTCGATGAGGTCGCCGTGCAGCTGCGCGTATCCGGAGGACAGCTCGAAGTCGCCGACCTGCCGCGCGATCGTGAGCCGCCATTTCGCCACGTCCGACGTGAACCGCTCGTTCGCAGATCCGACCACCTGTATCGTGCTCGTCTGCGCGCGTGAGTTATAGAAAAACGCGCCGAACACCGTCGCGCCGAGCAGGATGCCGAGCGCCAGCAGGGCGGCCGGCAAAACGTAGGGCGAGCGCCCGCGCTCGCTGGTGGAAGCGGTCATGCGTGATCGAAAGTGGGATGAAGAGCGGAGTGACACGGCATCGGCGTCGCGGATCGACGGCGTTACCGTTCGCGAGACCGGTCGGTTCCTGCCGCCTTCCGTTCCCGGCGCCTCCGCTTCCCGGCGTCTCCGCTTCCCGGCGCCTCCGCTCCCCGGCGCCTCCGCTCCCCGGCGCCTTCGATCCCCAGCGCCTTCGATTCCCGGGCCGGGGCATTCGATTTCCGGCGCCTCCGATTTCCGGCGTCTCCGCTCGCGGGCGTGTCCGTTTCCCGGCGCCCCCGTCTTCCGTGCCTCACGGCGGCCGAGCCGGCGCCGACCCGATGACGGGCACGCCGTGCCGGCCGGCGGGGTTCAGGACCGATCTCCCCAAAAGCCCCCGTAATCGTGACGGCTGGGCCCGTCAGAACCGCCGGCTGTGCTCGACCAGGATGCACCTGTTTTTGACGTACGGAAGTCCGGCTTCGTGCGCGATCCGCTCCGCCTCGCGGCTCGAGACGCCGAGCTGCGTCCAGATGACCGGTTTCCGGCCCGTCTTCGCCGCCCGCTTGACCGCGATGTTTACCATGTCGGCGGTGTAGCGCGGATTCCGGAAGATGGTCACGACGTCAATCTCGACGTCCTCAGGAATCGCGAGCAGATCCGGATAGCAGCGGTCCTCGTCGCACCATTCGTGGTCCGGATTCACCGGAATCATATCATATCCCTTCTGCTTCATGTACTTGTAGATGGCGTAGCTCGTGCGCGAGGGCCGGTCGGAGCAGCCGACGACCGCGATGGTGCGGGCGGATTCGAGGATCGACGTAATTTCCTCGGCGGTGTTGACGGTGGCGTGCTCCATGGTTGGCGGGTGCTTGCTGGTTTGCGGGTGATTAGTGGATGGGGACTGGCCTGCGCGGGGCGGCGCGAATGCGCGGCCGCGCTCCGTCGCGGTTTTTGGTGCCGTTTCGTAGGTCGTACCGCGCGATACTCGAGGGGGTTCGCCCCCGAACAATTGCTCGGCAGCCATCGTACCTTTTTGTCACGATTGCGAGGGTTGCGGGTTGCGCGTTCCGGGTTCCCGGTTCGCAAGCGTTGACGTCGAAGGTCAAGCCCGTGGCCAACACCTTGTACTTAGGCAACCGGTATTTATGCCAGGATATCCATATACGGAGATAGAGAAAAAATGGCAGCAATTCTGGGACGAGAACAAGACGTTCCGGACCCCGGAGGAGCCGGATCCGCAGCGCGAAAAGTTCTACGTCCTCGACATGTTTCCGTATCCCAGCGGTGCGGGTCTGCACGTCGGGCATCCTGAGGGCTACACGGCCACCGACATCATCGCGCGCTACCGTCGGATGAACGGCTACAACGTCCTGCATCCGATGGGTTGGGACGCGTTCGGGCTGCCTGCCGAGCAGTATGCGCTGAAGACGAACACGCATCCGCGCGCGACGACCGAGCAGAATGTCGAGCGCTTCCGCACGCAGCTGAAATCGCTGGGCTTTTCGTACGATTGGGATCGCGAGATCAACACGACGGATCCGAACTACTTCAAGTGGACCCAGTGGATCTTCCTGAAGCTCTACGAGAGAGGGCTTGCGTATCAGAGCGAGGTCCCGGTTTGGTGGTGCCCTGAGCTCGGCACGACCCTGGCGAATGAGGAGGTCATCGACGGGAAATCCGAAATCGGCGGCTACGAATGCGTCCGCAAGCCGCTGCGCCAGTGGATGCTGCGCATCACGAGGTATGCCGAGCGGCTGCTCGAGGGCCTCGATGAAATGGACTGGCCGGAGAGCACGAAGGAGATGCAGCGCAACTGGATCGGGCGGTCCGAGGGGGCCGACGTCGACTTCGG
>CAZART010000033.1:13133-43968 GCA_964487555.1 uncultured Rhodothermales bacterium | reverse complement strand
GCCGTCTGGCCGCCGCACGAGCTGCCCGCGCCGGCCGTGCAGCCGTAACAGTGCCGCTCCGTCCGCACCACGTGATCGCGCCACGCCTCAAGATCGAAATCTCGCACGTGGGGACGCCGGCCGCCGGGCAGATCCATCTTCAGGTCGAGCTGCTGATTGAAGTCGCAATCGTACAGATACCCGTCCCAGGATACAGATAGCGTGTTCCGGCACATGAGACCGTCTATCGTGGCCGGATTGAACGCCTGAACGAGCCGCTCCATGTACTCCTCCAGAAGCCCCTTATCGAGCAGCCATTCCAGGTAGCGCGACATCGGCATGTTGTTGAGCGCGATCAACCGGTCGAAAAAGACGCCGTGATTCCGCTCGAGCGCCGCCTTCCACTCCGCTTCGAGGGAGGCCTGGCTTCCGGCCAGAAACGCACCGACCGGATTCGTGACTACCGTCAGTCTCCGACGGGCATCCCCCTGTCCGTAGCCCGCCTCGTTCAACCGCCGCAGCGCCTGGATGCTTTTCTCATACGTCCCGGCGCCGCGCTGCGCATCGGTGCCGAGCTTCCGGTAGTGCGGCAGCGAACATACCACCTCGACCCCCCGCTCGGCGAACCATTCGGGCAGATCCGCAAATCGCCGCACCGTCAGGATCGTCAGATTGCAGCGATCGATGACGTGCTTCCCCCGTTCCACGCACGCATCCACCAGATAGCGAAAATGCGGATTCAGCTCGGGCGCACCTCCCGTGAGATCCACGGTATCCGCCCCCGAAACGTCGACCGCACGCAGGCACGCTTCGATCGTCTCGAGATCCATGTTTTCGTCGACGCGGTCGGGCCCCGAATCGACGTGACAGTGGCGGCACGTCATGTTGCACAGCTTGCCGACGTTGATCTGGAAAATCTCGAGACGATCGGGCTTGAGCGCCGGCCGCCCGGAGGCCTCGACATCCGCCGCGAAATCGCCCGACCGCGTCGCGCCGCCGTGCAGATCGACGGCATCCAGCACGGCGAGCTGCTCTTCGGGCTCGGCGAGCGGCACGCGCCGGGAGCGCAGACTCGTCGTCGTGCGAGGCCCCTCCACGTCGAGGATCGCGCCGTCTCCTCCTGCGATGAAATCGAGCGGAATGAATGTGGAGCTATCGGGCATGTGGTTTGTTTGGAACGGTCCTGAATCTAAAGCTGCTCGAGCGGCGGCGCCCTACATCATCTTGTGCTCGACCTGCTCGAGCATCTGGATGCCGTGCACCAGCGACGACCCTCCTCGGATCGCCGTCGCGACGTGCACCGCTTCGGTCATCTGTTCGAGATCCGATCCCTTCTCGAGACACTCGGAGGTGTAGGCGTCGATGCAATACGGACACTGCACCGTATGCGCGACGGCGAGGGCGATGAGGGCCTTCTCGCGAGCCGTCAGGGCGCCGTCCTCGAAAACTTTGCCGTAGTACTTGAAGAACAGGTCGGCCAGTTCCTGATTGCCTTCCGCAATGTCGCCGAATCTCGGGAGATGCTTCGGCTTGTAGTAGGTATCCATACTTTCGTCACGCGTGGGATTCATGGATCTGTTCGATAGCAATGGCTTACGTTACACACCACACGCGCACCGTGCGAGGTCAAATTACCGTTTTACGCCTTTTACCGTCACACTCACAATCGCACCTCCCTTCCGCCTGAACGCAGCGAGATCGGCCGTCGAGACGTCATGCTCCACGACGTCTTCCGGCACGTCGATCGCCTTCTCCTTCGCCACCTTGACGTCGCTGAATCCGGCTTCGCGAATGGTGGCGAGATATTCGTCGCACTTGAGCGCGCCGGCAACGCACCCGGCGTAAAGCTCGACCGACCTGCGAACGGACTCCGGCAACGCGCCCTGAACAACGATGTCCGACACGCAGAAATGCGCACCCGGCTTTAGAACGCGGTAGATCTCCGCGAATGCCCGTGACTTGTCGGGTACGAGATTGAGGACGCAGTTGCTGATGACCACGTCGATGCTGTCCGGTTCAACCGGAAGATCTTCGATGTCTCCGAGCGCGAAGGTCACATTGTCGTAGCCCAATCTCGCCGCATTCTCACGGGCCTTCTCGACCATCGACTCCGTCATGTCGATGCCGATGACCCGCCCCGTTTCACCGACGATCCTCCGCGCGACGAACGCGTCGAGACCGGCGCCGGATCCGAGGTCGAGGACGGTCTGCCCGGGTTGGATGCCCGCCAGCTCGGTCGGCATGCCGCAGCCGAGCCCGAGATCGGCCTCCGCTACGTACCCGTCGACGCCGTCGTATTCATCGCCGATCATGCTGACGGCGTCCGGGCCGCACCCGCACGCGCATCCCGCTTTCTCCCCGCGGCGCGCGATCTCGTCATACTTACGCCGCACGTTTTCTTTTACCAGCGTCTTGTCATGCATTTCGGTTAGTCCTCGTCAGGAAACAAAGCATTGAAGTAAAGGAACATGTCTGATTTCATCCGCCGGTACGCCTCCTCGTCGAGACCATAGCATACGGCGGGACCATCCACTTTGCCGCGGACGAGGCCTGACGCTTTCAGCACCTTGAGGTGCTGCGAGATGGTCGACTGCGCCAGCGGAATCTCCTCGACGAGATCCCCGCAGATGCAGTGGGGTCGCCGCGTGAGCACGCCGAGAATGGACAGGCGCGCAGGATGGCCCAGCGCCTTGAAATAGCGTGCGAGCTCGACGGTATGGGGATTGTACAGTTCGGTCTTGCTTTCAGCCATAGCCGGTTGCGGTCGGATCGTTAGGGGCGGCTCCTGCGGCGGGTCTCCACGGGCGGGTCGGCCCAGGTGTGGCCAGGGCGTGGATGCGGGGTCTCTCGTCAGGAATGGGTTCACTTAATCGTAAAACTACGATATACGATGGAGGGTACGGGTTCGCGGCTAGGAGGTTTCCCATCCTGCCGGCCTTTGTTCGACGGTCCTGGAGAAAATTGTTCGACGGTCCTGGAGAAAATCCATCGTATAACTACGATATACGATGGAGCACCCGCCTCTTCTCCGAAAAGGTGCCGGCCACGCCCACCTCCGATTACGCCGCCTTCTGCTCTTCCTGCTCCTTGTACTGCAGCTCGTAGAGCTTCCGGTAGAGCCCGCCGAGCGCCAGCAGGTCCTGATGCGTGCCTTGCTCGCGGATCGTGCCCTTGTGCATCACGATGATCTTGTCGGAATGCTGGATGGTCGAGAGGCGATGGGCGATCACCAGGGACGTGCGCCCCTCCATCAACGCCTCGAGCGCCTGCTCGATCAGGTGCTCGGTCTCGGTGTCGACGCTGGAGGTGGCTTCATCCAGCACGAGGATTTCGGGATCGTACACCAGCGCGCGAACGAACGACAGCAGCTGGCGCTGACCGTAGGAGAGCGATGCCCCCCGTTCGCGGACGTCCTGCTGGTAGCCGCCGGGCAGCTTCCGGATGAAGACGTCCGCCCCGACCAGCGTGGAGGCGCGCTCGATCTCCGCATGCGTGATGTCCGGATTCTCGAGCGTAAGATTTCGTTCGACAGATCCCGAGAAGAGGAAAACGTCCTGGAGCACCAGACCGACGTGGCGGCGAAGATCCGGCAGCGTAATCTCCCGGATGTCGATTCCATCGATCAAGATTTCCCCCTTTTCAATCTCATAGAACCGGAGCAGCGTATTGATGATGGTCGTCTTCCCGGCCCCGGTGGCCCCGACGATCGCCACCTTCTGCCCGGGCTCGACGGTGAAGGAGACGTCCTTGAGGATCCAGTTCGGCTCCTGACCTTCATGCCTGACGCGGTCGTAGGTAAACCACACGTTCCGGAATTCGATGCGTCCGGTGAGGCGGCCGACCTCGACCGGGTTCTTCGACTGTGGGATGGAGGTGTCCTCATCCAGCAATCCGAAGATGCGCTCCGCACCGGCCATCGCGCTCAGCAGCGTGTTGTACTGATCGGAGAGATTACGGATGGGCTCAAAAAACTGGCGCGTGTACTGAATGAAAGCGATGAGCACACCCAGCGTCAACGTGCCCGTCATCCCGCGGAGACCGCCGAACCAGATCACGAGCCCCAGCGCGACCGACCCTACAATGTCGACGGCCGGCCAGAACAGCGCGAAGTAGAAGATGGTCTTGACCTGGGCCGCGCGGTGGTCGTCGTTGATGCCGCTGAACCGGCGCATTTCTTCCTTCTCCCGGTTAAACACCTGGACGATGCTCATCCCGGAGACGTGCTCCTGAAGGAAGGAATTGAGCCGCGCGACCTGCTTGCGCGTCTCCCGATACTGCTCCCGTACCCGCGTGCGGAAGAGGAACGTGACGTATACCATGATCGGCATGACGCCGAGCACGACGAGCGCGAGCACCCAGTTCAGGATGAACATGAAGTACAGGATGAACGCGATGCGGAAAAGGTCTCCGAGAATAACGACGAGGCCGGCGCTGAGGACGTCGCTGAGCGCCTCGACGTCGCTCGTGGCCCGCGTAATCAGCCGTCCGACGGGCGTGCGGTCGAAGAAGGACAGGGACTGATTCTGGATGTGCCGGTAGACCTTCATCCGCAGGTCGAAGATGGCCTGCTGACCGACCCACTGCGTGAGGTATCCGCGTCCGAAGGAGAAGATGCCTTCGCCGACGAGCGCCGCGATCAGGAGAACGATCATCGACGTCAGTCCGTCGAGGTCGCCGGGCACGATGAACCCGTCGATCGCCTCCTGAATCAGCTTCGGGCGGAGCGGGCCCAGATATGCCGCGCCGACGGTGAGCACGAACGCGATCAGCACCCACCATTTGTACGGCGCCAGGAACTGGACGATGCGCCTGAATAGACGGCTGTCGAGATCGCTGTGCAGCCTTTCTTCCTGTCCCTTCTTGGAATCGGTCGCCAAAGACTTATCGTTCGGTGGATTTACGGCTCCGGTTTTTCCCGCCCTCCTGCGGCGCCAGGAGCGGGGTATTGCCGGCGCCTAGAGCGGGTATCGCTTTAATTCCTCAGCAACTTCCGTGTTCTTGAACACGTCTCTCGCCTCCTCGAGGAGTCCGGACGCATCGGAGTGCCTCGCGCTGAAGTGGCCGATGAGGAGCCGTTTTGCGCCCGCGTCGCGAGCAATCTCCGCAGCCTCCCGTGCGGTCGAGTGACCCGTTTCGACGGCGCGAGCGGCGTGCTTCTCGGTAAACGTCGCCTCGTGATAGACGAGGTCCGCAGAGCGCGCGAGAACCCGCCCGCCGTCGCAGGGCCGCGTGTCGGAAATGTAGGCGAACGTACGTCCCGGCCTTTCAGGCCCGACCACCATATCCGACGTCACCGTCCGGCCGCCGGCCTCGACGCTGCGGCCTGCCTTCAGATCGCCGTAGTGGCGGTAGTCCGTTACGCCCAATGCTCTCGCTCGCTCGACGTCGAGATGACCCGGACTCGGTCGCTCCTCCAGGCGAAACCCGGCCGCAAACGTCCTGTGGTCGATGGGACGCGATTCCACGAAGAACTCGTCGGTCCCAAAGACAATTTCCTTCGTGAACGCATCATGCAGCTCCACGAAGTCGATCGAAAACGAAAGCCACTCCAGGTCGAGACCCGGCAAAGAGGCTATGGCGTGGCCGATCCCCAGCGGTCCGACCACTGTCAGGGGCTTACGGCGTTGAAGGAGTGAGAGGCTCGAGATCAGCCCCGGGAGTCCGAAAAAATGATCCCCATGGAAATGCGTGACGAACACGGCGTCGATGCGCGTGATTTTCAATCCGGCGTCCATGAAGCGCATCTGCGTCCCTTCCCCGCAATCAAACAGAAGTACGCGCCCTTTGCGCACCAGCGCCGTCGCCGACGGATGCCGCTCGCGTGATGGAATGGCGGACGCCGTGCCGAGCGGTATGACGTGGATGTCGTGCATGTAACGCCGAATTGAAACGGATCCGTTGCGGAGCGGCGCCCCTTCGAGCTCGCCCGCCGGTTTTGTGCTAGAGCGCCTCGATCTCGGCTTCGAGCAGTTGCTTGCGGTAGAGGTCGGCATAGAGGCCGTCGTGACGCAGGAGCTCGTCGTGCGTGCCGCGCTCGGCGATGCGGCCGTCGTCGAGAACGAGAATGAGGTCGGCATCCATCACCGAGGACACACGGTGGCTCACGATGATTACCGTGCGCTTGCCGTAATGCTGCCGCAGATAGCCGAGGATCCGGCTCTCGGTATTGGTGTCGACGGCCGAGAGGGCATCATCAAGAATGAGTATTTGGGGACGACGTATGAGCGCACGTGCGATGGAGGTGCGCTGCTTCTGTCCGCCTGAGAGCGTGATACCGCGCTCTCCGACGAACGTCTCGAATCCTTCCGAAAACTCTTCGATGTTGTCGAGGAGTTCGGCCTCCATGGCGGCCCCGCGAATCTCATCGCCGTGCGCCTCCTGCTCGCCGAAGGCGATGTTGTTGGCCACCGTATCGCTGAACAGAAAGACCTCCTGCGGCACGTACCCGATCGAGGACCGGAGTACCTTGAGCGGGATTTGCTGAATAGGCCGCTCGTCGATCCGAACGTCGCCCCGGGTGGGCTCGATGAGGCGAGGGATCATCTCGACCAGCGTACTCTTGCCCGACCCGGTCCTCCCCACGACAGCCAGGGTGGAGCCCGCCGGTACGTCGAACGATACGTCCTGGAGCACCCAGGGACCCTCCTCTCCGTAACGGAACGAAACGCCCTCGAACCGAACGCTGCCGGTGATGTGCGTGACGGACGGATCGACCGTCTCGGTATCGGCGATTTCCGGTTCGGTATCGAAGATGCTGTTGAGGCGAATCATCGACGCCGACGCCCGCTGCACCATCGTGATCACGAAGCCCATTGCTGCGACCGGCCACGTCATCAACGCGACGTAGATCATGTATTCGGCAATGTTGCCGATCGTGATTGTGCCGGCGGCTACCTGCTGGCCGCCGATCCAGACTACGATGATCTCGGACATCCCTACGAGAAGCAGGAAGACCGGCCGGAATGCGGAGTCGACGAGGGCGAGGTCCAGATTCCTCTCCTTATACCTGGCGCTCTCGCCCTGGAAGGCGACGGCCTCCGACTCCTCCCGCGTGTACGCCTTGATCACGCGGATGCCCGCGAGGGCCTCCTGCACGCGGCTCGTGAGGTTTGAATACTGCGCCTGGATGGCGTCGCTGCGGCTATGGACCATGTGCGCCATAAAAAAGACCGCGATCGCCAGAAACGGCATCGGAATCAGCGCATAGAGCGTGAGCCGCGGCGAAATGATGAACATGACGGCCATGGCCGTGATGACGATTACGAGGGCCCGGACCAGATACATCACGGCCGGGCCGATGTATCGCCGGACCGCCTCGATGTCGCTGGTCGCCCGCGCAAGCACGTCGCCGGTCGAGAATTTTCTGTAGAAGCTCTGCGGGAGCTGCTGCAGGTGGTCGTAGAGCGCATTTCGCAGATCGAATTCGATGTGCCGGGATGCGACCACGAGGGTCTGGCGCATCAGAAACGAAAAGACGCCGCTCAGCAGGCTGAGCGCTATGATCAGAACGGCGAAAAAGAAGAGGCCGACGAAGAAGCTCGCGAAGAAGTAGCTCTGCACCGGCGTTCCGCCGTGGACGTGATACACGCTTACAAGGCGCGGGATGCTGTCGATCGCAATACGAACGACGATCGGCACGGTAATCGCAAAACCGGCCGAAATCATGGCGCACAGCAAGCCCGGAAGGAAGAGGTGCTTGTACTTCCAGTAGTAATGATTGAGACGGGAAAGGGGCCCCATGCGTACGGACGTTCTGAGATTCGCGACCGGACGGTTCAACCGGCGACGCGGCGGATCGATCCGCACCTCTACCGTCGTGGTCAACGTATGTTACTTCCCACAAGTCCTCTGGCGAGCAACGCTCCTGCGCCGTATCCTTTCACAGAGCCGCATCCTTCTCAAGGCCGTATCTTCTCAAGATCGTAGCCTTCTCAAGATGCGGTGCCCGGCTCTCATTCGTGCATTTGCCTGCGAAGCCGCTACGTATGATCTACTGGACTCTCATCTCCTGTCTTGAGCTGGCCGAGCACCTCGGCGAAGACGACTGGGTCCTGGTGGATTGCCGTTTTTCCCTCGGCCTTCCCGAGCGGGGCCGCAACGATTATTCGGCGTCCCACATTCCGAACGCCGTATATGCGCATCTGAACGACGACCTATCCGGAGAGATCATTTCGGGAAAGACGGGCCGGCATCCGCTTCCCACGATTGAGGAGATGACGTCGCGTTTCGGAGCCTGGGGCATCGGCGACGGCGTGCAGGTGGTGGCCTACGACGACGCCGGGGGAAGTATCGCCGCACGGCTGTGGTGGATGCTGCAGTATCTCGGTCACGACGCCGTGGCCGTGCTCGATGGCGGCTGGCCACGTTGGGTGCGGATGGATCTGCCCACCCGCTCCGGCCCGGAACGGAACGCACCTCGCCCCTTCACGGCCCGGCCGCGCGCAGATTGGGTCGTGGATGCCGAAGTGATCGACGCGCTTCGCACCGAGCCGTCATGGCGTCTCGTGGATGCCCGCGCCGCCGAACGTTATCGTGGAGAGGTGGAGCCGATCGATCCCGTGGCGGGCCATATTCCCGGTGCCGTTTCGGCGCCGTTCCACGAAAACCTGAATGACGACGGCGTCTTCCGGGAGCCGGACGAGCTTCGTCGGCGGTTTAAGGGCGTCATCGGGGATGCACCGGCCGACCACGTGATATCCTATTGCGGCTCGGGCGTTACCGCGGCCCATAACGTGCTGGCTATGGTGCACGCCGGAATTGGACATGCCCGGCTCTACCCGGGCTCTTGGAGCGAATGGATCCTCTTGAAGGCTTAATGTGACGACGTTTCGAGGTATTGACGTGCCGCGCGCCGAAATGCCCCGATCGCAATGCCGCGCGCTAAAACGCCCCGATCGCAATGCTGCGCGCCCAAGTGCCCCGCAATGCTGCGCCCAAGTGCCCCGATCGCATACGCCGCGCGCTGAAGTGCCCCGATCGCATACCTCGCACGCTGAAATGCCCGGATCGAACACCCGATGAGAGAGCGCCGAGAAGGCCGTGTGCGAGAGCCGTTCACCGGCGGCGCCACCCGATAGACGATGAAATGGGAGGGCGTCCTCGTCTCGTGCACCGTCCGAACGCGAAGACGTCACCGCGGTTCGGCGATGCCGCCGTGGTGGCGATACTCGAGCTTCGAGGCGGCTTCCTCGTCGAGAATGATGTGGGCGAAGCGATGCATCTGAACGACGGTGGCAGGACACATGCCGGTTACGGGACCCTCCAGCGCCCGTCGGATCGCCTCCGCCTTTTTCTCGCCGCTCGCGACCAGTAGAAGGGTTTTCGCATCGAGGATCGTCCCGATTCCCATGGTGATGGCGAGTCGAGGGACCTCGTCCGGATCCTCGAAGAAACGGGCGTTGTCCCGAACGGTCTTCGTCGTGAGCGTTTTTATGCGCGTCCTCGAGCCCAGCGACGAACCCGGCTCGTTGAATGCCAGGTGGCCGTTTGTGCCGATGCCGAGTATTTGCAGATCGATGCCGCCGGATTTCTCGATCTGTTCCTCATACCATTCGCAGAAATACTCTACGTCGTCCGCCATGCCGTGGGGAATGTAGACGCGGCTCGGGTTCACGTTAAGGTGCCCGAAGAGGTTCTCCCACATGAAATTGTGGTAGCTCTGCGGATGCTCGGGCCGGAGTCCCACATACTCGTCCAGATTGAACGTGGTGATCTTCGAGAAATCGAGCCCGAATTCCAGGTGATTTTCGATAAGCGCCTTGTAGAGGCCGAGCGGTGTGCTTCCGGTCGCAAAGCCGACGACGCTGTCGGGCTTCCGTCGAATCTGGTTAGTCACGATCTCCGCAGCGCGGCGGCTGACAGCCTCATAGTCCTTAAAAACTTCGACGAGCATGGCATTGGGGGCGTGTGGGCGGGCAGATGAAATGTAGAGGATCCGCTTTATAGAAACGAAGCCGTCGGCGTCTCGTCAAGCGCCCGTCGACATTTCTCGCCCATCACGAATTTGCCGCCCGTCGATACCCGCTATTCCGCGTCAGTGTGTTCGATGTCCCACGCCGCCGCGAGTTTATCGATCATCGCCTGCTCTTTCTCGGAGATGCTACCATCTGCGCGGGCGACAAAATGTAGATCCGCCAGAAGGGCGCTACGCTGATGGGCCGGAACGACCTTCCTGAGCGAATTCACCGAGTCCTCGAAGAGCCGTTTGTCGGGGCGCTGAACGTACGCGTGCATCGCTTCATGCACCACCTTCAAGACACCGGAATCATCCGCATCGGGCAGCCACTCACGAATCTTCTTTACAACGGCATCGACCTCGGATTCACGCACGTCGTCATCGGTGCCGTGGACGATCTCGAAGTATATGAGCGCAAGGTCGTGGACCGGACTCCATCCAGGATGATCGGCGTCATTTCCGTTGCCGTTCAGGACGGACCACGGGCGGGCGTCTTCATCCGTGACGTGAACGTCCCAGGCCCGCGCAAGCTCGCCGATAAATGATCCTTCAGCATACAAGAACTTGTCATCCGACAGGGCGATCTCCGTCAGATCGACGACGATCTTCTGCCGCAATGTTCCGTCCAGTTCGTCGCGCACACGTTTCACCGCGCGTTCGACCTCCGCGTGCGCCCGCTCGTGCGTGTAATCCTCGAGCGCATCCTTGATGGCGCTCAGCACCGTCTCTTCGGTGGCCTGCGTTTGCCAGGCACGAAGCCGCGCCGAGATGGTCTGCACTTCGGGCTCCGACAGATCCTGATCTGTGCTGTGAGCCAGTGCGATATAAAGAAGCGCAAGATCGCGCAGAATGGGCCGGCTTTTCCCCTGGGCTTCCATAGCGTGTGTTCGGATGGAAAGGTTTGGTACGTCGTGATTTGGGAGTGGTATCGAGGTCCGAACCCAATGATTCAGGACAGCCAGAATTGTAACAACGACCCTCCCATCAGTCGCCCCCCTCTCAGTCGCCCCTCGCGATTCGTCTTAGCCGCCCCTTCCAAACCTCCCCTCTCAGCCGCCCCCGCGAATGCCCTGCGCCCGCTAAAATGCCGGCGCCTAAATGCACGGCGCCGTCTCAATGCCACGCGTCCGCTGAAATGCCCGCGCCCGCTGAAGTGGAATGCGTCCGCTGAAATGCCACTCCTCCGCTGAGATGCCGCCTCCGCTGAAATGCCATGGGTCAGCTGAAATGCCACGCCTCCGCTGAAATGCCGAGCCTCTGCTGAAATGCCCGCGCCTGCCTGAATGCCGCGCGCCCGCCTAGCCGACGAATTTATAGCCGATGCCATAGACCGTCTCGATGTAGCTAGGGTCATCGGGGTTGGGCTCGATTTTCTTGCGAAGCGAGGCAACGTGACGGTCTATCGTTCGCGTCGTGATGTCCCCGCTGATGCCCCAGACGTCCCGCAACAGCTGTTTGCGACTCACCGTGCGGCCGCGGTGCTTGATAAAATATCGCAGAATGTCAAATTCGAGGGCGGTGAACTGGATCTCCGAGCGATCCGTCTGCGCCGTATGGTTGCTGAAGTTCACTTCCACGTCGCCGAACTGATAAATATCCATCGGACTATCGGCCGTGGACTTCGTGCGGCGGAGGACGGCCTTAACACGGGCATCGAGTTCGTCGGCACTGAAGGGCTTTGTTACGTAATCATCCGCTCCCAGATCGAATCCTTGTAGCTTATCGTCCTCATGCCCTTTGACGGTGAGCATGATGACCGGCGAATCGACGCCCGCTCTTCGTGCTTCCCGCAAAATCTCGAACCCATTCTTCCTTGGCAGCATGACGTCCAGCAGCACGACGTCGTACTCGGGAAGCCCTGTGATGAGCTGATAGCCCTTAGCGCCGTCGACGGCGCGGGTTACCCTGAATCCCTTCAACTCGAAAAACTCCTCGAGGCCCGCTCCCATTTCGGCGTCATCCTCGATGATGAGCATCCGTACGGACCCATTCTCCTTCATCATGTTTTTCGCCAGGTCATTGCTGGGGGCTGAATCAGTACCCGAGGGAGCAAGTAACGAATTCGTTGGATTTATTTCACGGGTTTCGCGTTACGAGTAGTGCAATTGAGCCTCCGCCATACCCTCTAATTCGCGAATGTCTAACTGATCTGCACTGTGACCGACTACACGCTCATCATATTGCTGACGCTCTTCGGCTTTCTAGGGCTGGCCGCCTTGCTGCTCGTGCCGGTATATCGGTTTCTACGGCGGGAGGAGCAGTCGAGCCGAAAGTGGACGCGAGATGAGCTCGCGCGGCGCGGGTCGAGCGCGCGCGTGGAGAGGAGCGCGCGCGTGGACGGAGAGCAATGAGCGAACGCTGCCGTCATCCTGCGACGCCCTGGCGGCGAACGGTGGATTCTTGCATTCACAGGGGGATCTCCGCCGGGACCTGACGTAACCGAATCGACGCTACTTACCTGTCTCCACACTGTCCACGCTCACCCGCGCAAGGGGCCGCATAAGTTCGAGCGTCTTCGGTCCGATTCCACGTACACTCAGCAGCTCCTCGACACTTCGGAACGGTCCGTACGCTTCCCGAAACGCGATGATGCGCTTCGCCATTTTGGGGCCGACCCGAGGCAACTGTTCCAGCTCGTGCAGCGTGGCTCGATTCAGATCGATAGACGACGGTTCAGGCGCGACGCGCCGTACGGTCGTATTTTGGTGCGTATGCGAATCGAACGGCTCACCGACCGTTGAACCCGTATCCGACGTGGCGAGAGACGATACGCTTTCGTCGTTTCGCCGTTTGGGGCGGCCGCCGTCATCCTCCGCGTCGAGCATCGCTGCCGAGCGCTCGGCGAAGAGGCTATCGATCTCGGCGTAGTAGGCATCTGAAACGGGGCGCACTTGCCGGCACATGTAACGTCCGGCCGTGCCAAGCAGTAGAAACAGCGAGAGCGACAGAAGCGTCAGCGCTTCGTTCTTTGTGATGCTCAGGCGCTGCTGTAAGCGATGGAGCCACGACATCTTTATAGATAAGACACGAAAGCACGCTACGATATAACCTCGCGGCCTGCACCTCCTTCCAAATGATCATCAAAACAGAAGCCTTCGTCCTTCGCAGCATCGATTATGGCGAGACGAGCCGGATCGTGACGCTGTTTACGCGCCGGCGCGGCAAGCTTGCCGTGATGGCGAAAGGAGCGCGGCGAAGCGGCAGCCGTTTCGGATCATCACTGCAGCCGATGTCCTACTGCAGCGTGGTAGTGTATTACAAGCCGTCGCGCAGCGTGCAAACGCTGAGCGAGAGCAGCCACTTACATTTCTTCGACGGCATCACGCGCGATCTCGAACGCGTCTCGTGCGGTTTGAGGATCGTCGAGCTTGTGCATGCGCTCATGCAGGAGGAGGAACAGAATCACCGCGTATTCACGCTCGTCCTGGAGGTTTTAGAACGCCTGAACCGGACCCACGAACGAACCGAGAATCTTCTCTTCTACTTCCAACTCCAGTTCGCGTCAATGCTCGGCTTTGCGCCCGACGTAGAGCGTGCGGCGGTCGAGGCGCTTTCCGACACGGGGTTTCTTTCCCTCGAAACCGGCGCCATCCTCCCCGTGCGCCGCCCGGAGGGGGCGAGCATTCGGCCGGCTTCGCGGCGCGCGCTCCGCGCATTCGCCGTCTGCGCACGAGCGGATCTCGAGAAGGTGATGCAGATGCGGCTTGATCCAAAAACGCGCCTCGAGATCGGGCGGCTCATCGACGACTTCCTTCGCTACCACGTCGAAGAATCCTTTCCGACGCGAGCGGCAAAGATTGTAAATCAGATGAGGGAGAAATGACGGGGAGAGGAAGAGAAAAGGGAAGGATTGGCTGGAGACGGTTTTCGCAGCACGCATCCCTGTCCTTCTGCCAACATTTCGTTGCTTCAACTTGAAGTCTTGTCCCCTCGAGGTTATACTGTGCATTCCATGTGCAGTACGTTCGGCGATCCACCTAACCTTCGCGTCCTTGATGAGATGGTCGGCTCCATATAGCGACGATCCATCCCCATTCGGAAAGCGGCGTTTCGAGCTTCGGTTACCACATGAGCCGGAAAAAACTCACCTCTAAGCAACACGCTTTCTTCCAATATCTCTCCGGTTTCGTTCGTGAGAACGGCGTCTGGCCGACCTATCGCGAGATCGTCGATAATTTCGACTACCGCTCACCCAACAGTGTCACGCAGAACCTGCAGGCTCTCCACAAGAAGGGATACCTCCAGCGCGACGGAGACGGCTACCACCTGGTCGATGTCAAACCGTCGAACGGCGAGACCGGCATTCCTGTGCGCGGCATCATCTCGGCCGGACAGCTACAGGAGGCTGTTGAGGCCAATCTCGGCACGATCTCCCTCGAGATGCTCTTTCCGAATCTCGATCGGATTTACGCCATACGCGTCGCCGGCCAATCGATGACCGGGGCGGAAATTGAGGATGGGGACTACGTGCTGCTGATCGACGACGACATTCCCAACGGCGGCATCGGTGCCGTGTTGTACAACGGCGAAACGTCTCTGAAGCGAATCTTCTATGACCATGAGGGGCTCCGTCTGGAGCCCGCAAACGACGAATATTCCGACATCTATATTAAGCCGGATATCTTCGAAGAGGTTCGTATTCTAGGAAGGTACGTCGGACACGTAAATAAGAACGGCATCTTCAAGCGTTCGAACGGCCGGCGGTAGTCCGCTCACCTGACGAGGACCCGAGCACCGGCCCGATGCGGCAGGGCCGTATCTCATCTCATGACCCCAGTCGCAAAACGGCGGTACCTATCGATACAAGGCAAAATCCGATCAGGATCGTGCGCCTTGCTTCTTACAACCGCGTTTCTATTCGCCGTCGTGCCGCCGGCGAGCACACAGCCCGTCAAAATCGATTGGCGCTCCACGCTGATCTTTCGCTTCGAGCCGGCCGTCCACGCACCGGCCGCGGATGACGGCGCAAACTACCTCGCGAGCATCGCAGATTGGTTAGAATCGGGATGGATTGCGGAATCGGGTGCGGGCGCTGTCGCAATCGGTCCCCTATTCGCACCAGATCCCCAGTCAGAGACGAAGTACGCAGCCATCGATCCGTCGCTCGGGACGGCCGCCGATTGGATGCGCCTCATATCCGAAGCGCGTCGGACGAACGTTGTCGTCGCCGTTCACGTTAACCTTCCCGGCTCCCTGAACGCTTATGCGAGGCTTGCCGAATGGGCAGCCGAATCGGGCGTTCGGCACTTCATCGTCGAAAGTGTGGGCAAGAACGACGTTTCCGCATTGCGGGCCGCGCTGGATGCCACCCTTTCCGGCACAAGTTGGATCGCAGGCACGAGCACCGCTCACGGCGACCCCTCCGACACCGGCGGCAGCGCGCTTGATGCCGTACCGGCCGACACGAAGCCCGGCGCGCTCGATGCCGTACCGGCTGATGCCGGGGTGGCTTCACCCGACGCCGCTCGTTTCGATGCTCTCATCGAATCCGTATCCATCGACGATCTCGGTGATGATGCTTCACTCGGTGCACTCTACAAAAGATTTGCCCGGCGCAGCGCGGCGGCTCAGCAACCGCTCGTCGGATCCGTCTCGTTCCTGCCCGGTTCGGGCCACCTCATCGCACGCGTCCTGATGCTGCCCGGTGCACTTCTGGTGACGACGACCGCCGTTCCACCCGACTCATCTGAATTCTTGCGTCGGATCTGCGCCTTCCGTGCCCGCCACCCCGCGATCAGCCGCGGCGATCACGTCGATCTCGTTAACAACACGCTCGCTTTCGCTCGCACGGCAGCCGATTCCGGAATGAACGACCGCGTCGTCGTCGTGCTGGGTGCTCTGGGAAAGACGACGCTCAACGTATCGAGGATCTTCCCGGATAATGCCATGCTTCAGGATGCGCTGACTGGAAACACCGCTTTCGTTTCTTTCGGTCTGGCGACCTTCGAGGCCGGTCCGAGCGGCGTAATTCTCGTCGAAGAAGCCTATTAGACCGCGAGCTCGCAGCGATGACCACATCGAAACGCTCGGCTCGAATGGAGCTCGTCGGCGTGGACGTCGGCGGCACCTTCACCGATTTCGTTTGGCTGGTCGATGGACGGATGGTTGTGCGGAAGGTTGCGACCACGCCCGACGATCAGAGCCGGGCGGTTGAAGCGGGACTTAAAGCACTCGGCGTCGCGGAAGGCGCATTCATTTCGCACGGGACGACGACCGCGACCAACGCGTTGCTGGAGCACCGGGGAGCGCGGTGCGCGCTGATCACGACGGCGGGCTTTCGCGACGTTCTGGCGATAGGCCGGCAGAACCGTCCGCATCTATATCGACTGACTCAGAAAAGGCCGCTGCTGCTCGTACCCGACGACCTGCGATTTGACGTACCGGAGCGAATCAGCCATGAGGGTGACATTCTTACGCCGCTGGACGAAGAAGCTGTCCGACGCATCGCGGTCGAGCTAAACGCCCGGGGCGTCGAATCGGCGGCCGTCGTATTTTTATTCTCGTTCCGTAATCCCATCCACGAACGCCGTGCAGGCGCGCTGATTCGCGATATAGCGCCCCAGATCGGGGTCTCGCTCAGCTGCGATATACTTCCGGAATATCGCGAATACGAGCGCACCGCCACGACGGTCATCAACGCCTACGTTCAGCCCGTCATCGCAGCCTATTTCGACCGGCTTCACGACGTCGTCGCACCGCGACAAATTCGCGTCATGCAATCCAACGGCGGCACGATCGGTGTCACGGCGGCGTCGCATCAAGCGGCGAGACTCGTGCTCAGCGGCCCGGCGGGCGGTGTCGTCGGCGCGTACGGACTCGCCCGCAGTAGCCAGGGTGGGGCTGAGCCGCGGTTGATCACGTTTGATATGGGCGGCACGAGCACGGATGTAGCGCTATGCGATAGATCGATTTCACGCACGTCCGAAAGCGAGATCGCAGGGCTTCCGTTGCGACTGCCGTCAGTCGACATCCATACGGTTGGGGCGGGCGGCGGCAGCATCGCACGCGTAGACGCAGCCGGCGTGCTGCGAGTGGGTCCGGAGAGCGCGGGCGCCGATCCCGGTCCCGCTTGCTACGGCCGCGGTGGCACCGATCCCACCGTAACCGACGCCAACGTCGTTCTTGGTCGTATCCAGCCTCAAAATTTCCTTGGTGGCGATCCGTCCACGAGGCTCGACGCCGCCGCCGCCCGGGCGGCGGTGACGAGGCTGGGCCGGCATCTGGGTTTCAACGCTGAAGAAGCCGCCCTCGGCGTGGTGCGCATCGCAAACGCTGCGATGGAGCGAGCCCTGCGCCGTGTGTCCGTGGAGCGGGGTCACGACCCCCGCGATTTCACCCTGGTGCCGTTCGGCGGGGCAGGACCTCTTCACGCGTGCGAACTCGCCGACGTTCTGGGGATTCGACGAATCTTCCTTCCTCCTAATCCGGGCGTACTCAGTGCACTCGGTCTGCTTGTGGCGGACATCGTTTTCGATACGTCGGCGGCCGTGCTTGAATCCCTCCCCTCTCCCGACATCGAATCACTTCGCGTCCTCGTCGATCAGAAGGCCGACAGCGCACGGAGGATACTGAAAAACGACGGGCATCGCGACATCCGCGTCGAGACCTCCGTCGACGTGCGTTATCGCGGCCAGAGCTATGAGCTTGAAGTACCCCTCGACCGTCCTGTTGATGCCGATGCCCTCGGCGCCGCAGAGGCCTGCTTCCATGAGGCGCATCGCAAGCGATACGGCCACGCCATGCCGGAGGAAGTCGTCGAGATCGTGACGGTTCGAGCGCGCGCATCCGCCCCGGGCGCCGCACGCGACCTGCCGCTTGAAGGTTCGATCGACGGCGAGCAGGTAGGCCGCGAGTCAGACGGCGAGCAGGCGAGCGGCGAGTCAGGCGGGCAGGCGAGCGGCGAGTCCGGCGGCGTGCAGGCGGGCGGGCGGGAAGCCGTGGCTGCATCAGCGGGCAGCGGTGCATCCGCGGCGTCTGTCGGGAGGCGTCCGGTCTGGACTGCCTCCGGTGAGCCGGTGGACGCACCGTGCTATGACCGATCGCAGCTTCGGCCTGGACAGGTAATTGAGGGTCCCGCACTCGTTTTTCAGTACGACACTACGATCTATCTCAGTCCGGCTTGGCGCGCCCAGGTCGATCGCCGGCGCAACCTCCGTCTGCAACGCCGATGAACATCCCGACACACGTCGACCCAATTCTTCTCGAGGTTTACCGTCACCGCTTCGCCGGTGTAGCGGAGGAAATGGGCGCCACGCTGCGGCGGACGAGTTATTCGCCCAACATTAAAGAGCGTCTCGACTTTTCGTGCGCACTCTTCGATCGCATGGGGCGGATGGTTGCGCAAGCCGCTCACATCCCGGTGCATCTCGGCGCGATGCCTCGCAGCGTCGCGGCAGCACTTGCGGCCTACGAAGACTGGAAGGAGGGCGACGTCGTCATCCTCAACGATCCGTTTGAGGGCGGAACGCATCTGCCGGACATCACGATGATATCGCCCATTTTTGCAGGGCGTATGGATCAGGATGACATTCGGCCCGCCTATTTTGCGGCGAGCCGCGCTCACCATGCCGACGTCGGCGGCATGACGCCGGGCTCGCTGCCGCTCTCGAACGAGATCTATCAGGAGGGCATTATCATTCCGCCAACCCGCCTGTACCGTGCCGGCACAGCCAATGACAATGTGCTTCGTTTGCTCCTTCGGAACGTCCGCACGCCGGACGAGCGGCGCGGCGATCTGGCCGCACAGCGTTCCGCTCATGCCGTGGCCGAGCGGCGCCTCAAGGACATGATAGGCGCGCATGGTCTCACCGAACTCACCGCCTACGCCGAGCACTTGATGGCGTATTCGGAACAACTCATGCGTGTGAGCATCGCTGCATGGCCGACAGGTCGCTACGCCTTTGAAGACACCCTCGTGCTCGACGAGAATGGACGTACCGAGCACGCTCTGATCCGCGTAACCGTCACCATTGAAGACGACGTCATCAGCTTCGATTTCAGTGGCTCGTCCGAGGCCGTAGACGGTTCGCTCAACGCGGTGATGGCGATTACGGAATCGGCCTGTTATTACGTGGTTTCGTGTCTAGCGGGAGAAGAGATCCCGTTCAATCAGGGATGTTTTGAGCCTGTCCACGTAACCGCTCCGGCGGGCTGCATCGTCAATGCGCGCCCTCCACGAGCTGTGGCCGCAGGAAACGTAGAAACGTCCCAGCGAATCGTTGATGTCGTGCTCGGTGCGCTGGCTCAGGCGATGCCCGGAACCGTTCCATCCGCATCACAGGGAACAATGAACAACCTGACGATCGGCGGAACGGCTGTGGACGGCACGCCCTTCACCTACTACGAGACGATCGGCGGCGGCATGGGAGCATCGCCCGAGGGGGACGGCCTGGATGGCGTGCACGTTCACATGACGAATACGCTGAACACGCCGGTCGAGGCGTTGGAGATGGCTTTCCCCTTTCGGATAGCGGAGTACCGACTGCGGCGCGAGAGCGGCGGCCGAGGCCTTCACCGCGGCGGCGACGGCCTCGTTCGTTCGTATGTCTTCGACGCACCTGCAACGGTGACCGTACTGAGCGAGCGTCGCGACAAAGGTGCAAAGGGACTTGCCGGTGGCGAGGGCGGCATGCCGGGCAGAAACGTGCTCGTACGCAGCAACGGCGGCGAGGAGGTGCTCCCGTCAAAATTCAGCCGCCGCGTCGAAGCGGGTGAGGCGCTGCGAATTGAAACGCCAGGGGGTGGCGGATGGGGAATGCCCGACATTCGTCAGAAGGAGCGGAAGGCCGATACGTGACAGGGTCGTTAAGGCTCGATATGCGTGGAACCGTCGGCCGGGCCCTTCCCGTGTCACTAACGAGCCACGCTGCGAGACACCTTTGCGTTTACTATGTGCACGTGCCGAAAAGCTACGGTCTTTCTGATTTTTCTGGGATTCATCGCCGCCTGCAACGGCGGGGACTGGCGAGATTCTATTCCGGATCCGGTTGACCGCGACCTGGCTGAGATTCTGGAGCAGGACACGCTGGAAGTTCTGACCACGTACAACTCGACGGGATATTTCCTTTACCGCGGCCAGGCGATGGGCTTTCAGCACGACCTGCTTCAAGCCTTTGCGGAGGATCACGACCTGAACGTGCGATTCTCCGTCCAGTCGACCCGGGACAGCATATATCACAAGCTGAATGACGGGCGGGGTGACATCGTCGCAGATCGGGTGGTGCCGGTTGCGGCGGACTCCGGCATCGTTCGGTTCACGCGCCCGCTGTATGAGACCACGCCGGTGCTCGTTCAGCGCGAATCGTCGCCCTCTGATTCGGTGCTCCCGGAAGGCGTCGATACGGTGGTTGAGAAGGCGCGGCCGGAGACGACACATCGGCCCATCACGGAACTTGCCAAGGCCGACACGTCGGAAGAACTCGAGATCCGCGCCCGAATTGTCGACGATCCTTCGGAGCTGGGCGGGCAGCAGGTGACGCTGCCTTTTCATTCGGAGTACGTCGGCCTCCTCGCTGAGCTCGAAGACGAAACGACCGGCGACATTCACGTGGTCGAGCTCGACACGGCCGGCTCCTACGAAACGGTGATTCGCTACGTGTCGACGGGAGACTTCAATTTCACCGTCTCCCCTGAAAACCTCGCGAAGCTGAAGGCGGGATATTTCGAAAATATCCGCACAAAACCTACCATGGGTCCGGAGCACGAAGTAGCCTGGGCTGTTCGCCGGAATGCACCGGTACTACTTGATTCGCTGAATGCGTGGATCGAAGCGCGGCGCGGGACCTCCTGGTACAGAGAACTCTACAACCGATTCTTCGTGGATCGACGCGGCTACAACGAGCGCGAGGATAGCGAATACCTGACCGGCGAAACGGGGCGGCTCTCCGACTATGACAATCTCCTTCGGATGAATGCCGAGAAGATCGACTGGGATTGGCGCCTGCTTGCCTCGCAGACGTATCAGGAATCTCGATTCGAACCGACAGCGAAGAGCTGGGCCGGGGCAGCCGGATTGCTTCAGCTGATGCCGCCCACGGCGCGAGAATTCGGGGTAACCAACGTATACGATCCCGAGGACAACGTCGCCGGGGCGGTCCGATACCTACAGTGGCTCACCGATTATTGGGATGGAATTATTGAGGACGATCGTGAACGGCTGAAGTTTATTCTCGCGTCGTACAATACCGGGCACGGGCACGTGGAGGATGCCCGCCGTCTCGCCGAGAAGAACGGCGACGACAACGTCGTCTGGGCGGACGTAGCCTTATGGCTCCTTCAGAAATCCAAGCGCGAGGTTTATCAGGACCCGGTCGTAAAATACGGCTTTTGCCGCGGCCTCGAACCGGTGATGTACGTTTCGCACATCCTGGCTCGGTTCGAGCATTACAGGGAATTCGTGGACTACGAGGCCGCGCAGCGATCATTCACGGCGGTGCCGTGACGTGCACGGGGGGTTCGTGGACTTCTGTTTAGTAACCCGATGGCGTGCGGGTTTGTACACCCTTCTTTGAAAGGTAAAACCTTTTGCGAGCGACTTACCGAACCTTCTTTAGTAATACCGTAGGCCGGATCTCGGGCAAAAGTAATACTTTCACGCCGCTGAAGGCGCGGAATGAGGCGGGGTGGGGGGAAAGTAACACGCGATGGACGGCGTGTTACCTTTTGTCCGTGGAATTACCTCGTCAGATCGTAATACAAATCCACTATACTTCGCACGGCTCGAAGAGGTATCCGAACCTCCCCGCTCGCACGGCTCGAAAAGGTATCCTAACGTCCCCATTCGTGCGGCTTCAATTGTCCACGCGCAGAATCCAGTTGTCGGGATCGATGGCTATGGTACCGTCCGCAACGTCGAGAACAGCCTCGCCGGATCCCATATCGACGCGCCGTACAGCTCCGTTTACGGCCACTTCTATGGGCATGGGAAACGGCAGCCCCTCAGGGGTAATCCAGCGCAGTCGAAGCGCAGATCCCTCGCGCTCGGCGCGCAGCTCGGGGAGATCAGCCTGGCGCAGATAGAGATCGAAAAACCAGTCCAGTTCGAGGCCGCTGATCGCCTCGGCCGTTAACAATACGTCGTCCGTCACAGCGAAACGGCACTGGCTGCCGTCCGTAAGGTCGCGCATTTCGTCGAGCGGAAAGGCCATTTTCTTCAAAAACTCGGACATCTGCTCGTCGCCAATGAGGAAGCGTAGCGTGTGAAGGATCCAGGCGCCCTTGTTGTAGATGTCGCCGTTATAGACTTCGACGGAGTTGAGCGCCTGGCGCGGCGCTACGGGCTTCCGGTTGGAGATCCCGGCGCGCGTGGCGTTCATGTAGGCGTGGTAGCCCTCCATTCCTTCGAGGCGATCCATATAGAGTGCCTGCATGTAGGTGCCGAAGCCCTCGTGGATCCACATGTCACTCCAATCGGCGTTGGTGACGAGATTGCCCCACCACTCGTGCGCCAGCTCGTGATGATGAAGCGCGTCGAATCCCCAGTCGCGACCCGTCATTGCGGCATTGTTGAAATCCGCTCCGTAGGCGATGATGGTCTGATGCTCCATGCCGAGGTGCGGCGTCTGCGCAACGCCGTATTTGTCGGCACGAAAGGGATATGGCCCTACGATCTCCTCGAAAAAGCGAAGGTGGTCGTGAATCTCGGCCATGAACCGGACTCCTTTGTCGTAATCCGACGGCAGGACGTAGAACACGACCGGATATTCCTCTCCGTTGGGCCCGGTGTGCGTGTCCTCCACCAGCCTGTACGGTGCAATATTCAGAGCGACGTTGTACACGTTGATCGGCGTCGAGACGAACCAGTGGTAGGTCTTCCATCCACCCGCTGCCGGCGTAACGCCCTCGAGTCGGCCGTTTGAGGCCACCACGAGCGGATCGGGCACACTGATGTGCAATGCCATCGAATCGGGTTCATCCGAGGGATGATCCTTGACCGGCCACCATACGTCGGCTCCGTTCACCTGGCAGCTCGTTGCGATCCACGGCTCGTCCTCCGGCGTGCGAGCCCATGTAAATCCCCCATCCCAAGGCGGGTTGGGAGCGATCCGCGGCCGGCCGCCGTAATCCACGCGCACAGCGACGTCGGTCTGCGGCTGCCGCGTCGACAGGAGATCGATCCACAATCGGCCTTCGATGCGGTGAAACGGCAGAGCCTCGTCGCGTTCGATTTCAACCAGGCTCACGCTTGTGACGTCCAGGTTTGGATCGAGGTCGAGCACGAGGTAATGGAGCGGCTGCACCACGCGCGCAACGGCGGTGAGGGAGCCTTCGATCGAGCTGTCGGCCGGATTCACTCGCAAGTCCAGATCGTAGAAGGTAACGTCATACGACGCCTGCTCGGGCGAGAGCACGCCGCCGGATGCGTATGGGTCGGACTGGGCATTCACGTTCGACGGGCCGCACCCGGAGACGAAACAGGTCAGGAGAACGGCGTGAAGAATTCGGATCATGAAAGCGGGATCGATGAGGATGCTTTAAGACGCAACGCCGATCGTCAACACCGGGCACTTGCTGCGCCGAACCAGATGCTCGGTCACCGTTCCCAGGAGGAGCCCTTCGTGAACGGAGTGACCACGCCGCCCGAGCACCATCAAATCCCCTTTCGGGTCGTTCGCGAAATCGACGATTTCGCGAGCGGGATTGCCGCGGCGGACTTCGTACGACGTGTCCGCGATCGGTGGTCCCGTATTGGTGTCCAACTGCCGAAGCGCGGCGCCGGAACGCGAGACGATTTCTTCGTCCAGCTTCAACGTGGTCACCGACATCATGCCGGTGTCGCTGAAAATCGGCACACGGTGCTCTTCCGCCACGAAGATCATGGCCAGCGCCGCCTCGTAGCGGCGTGCCATTTCTTTGGCCCAGCGGACAATCTCATCGGAGTGCTCCGCGAAATCGACTGCGGCGACGATGCGCCGGAATCCTCCGAAAGAGCCGCCTTCACCATCTCGGATACGTACCGTCAGTACGGGCGCAGCCGCGCTTCGAACTACGTCGCCGGCCGTACCGCCCAGAGCAGGATGTTCGAGGCTGCGATGGCCGTGCGTCCCCATCACGACCAGATCGACACCCGGCGACTCCGCGTAAGATAGTATCTCCGTCGCCGCGCGTTTCCCCGCGCGTTGGACGGCGACGGACGGTTGATATCCCTCCAGGTACTTTTCGAGCTGATCCTGCACGTGCTGCTGATACGCCTCTTCGTCGTCCGCATGCTCGCCCAGCAGCTTCGAAAGTCCGGGAATGCGGGAGGACGCTGCCCGAACGTGAAGGACGTGGATCTCGGCTCCGAAGTGCGCGGCAACGTCTCGAGCGACGTGAAACGCCGCCGAAGCACTCGGTGAGAGGTCCGTGGGAACCAGTATGCGTTTGATGTCGAGCATGGCGCGCTTATGCGACCGCCCGCGATTTCGAGAGGAAATCGCGAAGTACGTAATGCAGGATCCCGCCGTGGCGGAAGTACTCGACCTCGATAGGTGTATCCAGCCGAGCGACCGCCGTGAAGGAGACCACGCCGCCATCGGGCTTCTGCGCCGTCACGTTGATCTTCTGCCGCGGTCTCAGATCGTTTGTAATGGGAATATCGAAGGATTCGTTGCCGTCGAGGCCGAGCGACTTGGCCGTGTCGCCCTCTGTGAACTGCAGCGGCAGTACGCCCATACCAATCAGGTTCGACCGGTGGATCCGCTCGTAACTGTCGACGATCACGGCCTTTACGCCGAGCAGGATCGTACCCTTCGCCGCCCAGTCGCGGCTTGAGCCCATGCCGTAGTCCTTACCTCCCAGCACGACGAGGGGCGTACCATCGTCGATGTACTTCATCGCCGCGTCGTAGATCGACATCGTTTCATCGGTCGGGAAGTACTTCGTGACGCCGCCTTCGGTCCCGGGGACGATCTGGTTTTTCATGCGGATGTTGGCAAACGTGCCGCGCATCATCACTTCGTGATTTCCGCGGCGGGATCCGTACGAATTGAAGTCGAGAGGCCGCACCCCCTTTTCCATGAGGTACGCGCCGGCCGGACCATCCGGCGGAATCGCTCCTGCAGGGGAGATATGGTCCGTCGTCGTGGAATCGCCGGCCTTCACCAGTACACGCGCGCCGATAATGGGATGTATCTCCGGTACGTCCGGTGTGAGGCCGACGAAGAACGGCGGCTCCTGAATGTACGTCGAGTCCTCATCCCAATCGTAAATGGAGCCCTCCGGGATGCGGATCTTGTTCCACGTCTCGTTGGATTCTTCGATGCCTTCGTATTCCTCCTTGAACATCTCGGGCGTGACGACCTGCTCGATCATCTCCAGCACTTCCTGGCTCGTCGGCCAGATTTCTTTCAGGTAGACGTCGTTACCCGCCGTGTCCTTACCGATCGGATCATTCATCAGGTCGATGTCGACCGTGCCGGCCAGCGCGTAGGCGACGACCAGCGGCGGTGAGGCGAGGAAATTCGCCTGCACGTCCTGGTGGATACGTCCCTCAAAGTTGCGGTTGCCCGACAGCACGCCCGCGACGACGAGATTACTCTCTCGGATGGCGGCGGTAACCGGTGCAGGCAGCGGCCCCGAGTTTCCGATGCACGTCGTGCAGCCGTAGCCGACCAGGTTGAATCCGAGCTGATCCAGATAGGGTAGCAGTCCGGCTTCGTGCAGATACTGGGTGACGACGCGAGACCCCGGCGCGAGACTCGTCTTTACATACGGAGGCACCTTCAATCCACGCTCGATCGCCTTCTTTGCCACCAGACCGCTTCCGATCATCACGGAGGGGTTGCTCGTATTCGTGCAGCTCGTGATGGCGGCAATGACGACGTCGCCGTGACACAGATCGAGCTCGTGCCCGGCCTCATCCGCGTACTTTCCCGACTGCTTGAGGTCGTCCGCCTTGCGGCCGAAGCCTTTCGGTCCGGCCGGACTCACGAAGGATTCGGCAAAAGCTTCTTTGAGCTTCGGAACGCGAATTCGATCCTGAGGCCGCTTTGGGCCCGCCACGCTCGGCGTTACATCGCCGAGATCGAGCTCGAGAACGTCGAGGAATTCCGGATCCGGCGCAGCGGACGTGCGGAAGAGGCCCTGCTCTTTCGTGTACCGTTCCACCATCTGAACCAGCGCCTCGTCGCGGCCCGTGCGGCGCATGTAGCGTAGCGTGATTTCATCGATCGGGAAAAAGCCCATCGTGGCGCCATACTCCGGGGCCATGTTGCCGATCGTGGCGCGGTCGGGCACCGTCATGTGGTCCAGACCCGGACCGAAAAATTCCACGAACTTGCCGACCACGCCGTACTTCCGCAGCGTTTGCGTCACCGTGAGGACGAGATCCGTCGCCGTCGCGCCTTCGGCAAGCTCGCCGGTGAGGCGGAATCCGACGACCTCCGGCATGAGCATGTAGATCGGCTGGCCAAGCATGACCGCCTCGGCCTCGATCCCGCCGACGCCCCATCCGAGGACGCCGAGGCCGTTGATCATCGTCGTGTGGCTGTCGGTACCGACCAGAGAGTCGGGATACGCGACCTCGAGTCCCTCTTCCGGCCGCGTCCACACGCCGCGCGCGACGTACTCCAGATTCACCTGATGGCAGATGCCGCTGGCCGGCGGAACCACCGAGAAATTCTCGAACGCCTGCTGGCCCCAGCGAAGAAATTCGTACCGCTCGCGATTGCGCTGAAATTCGATGTCGGCATTAAGCTGAAGCGCCTCCGGAATTCCGAAGTGATCGACCTGCACGGAGTGATCGATGATGAGGTGAACGGGCACTTCCGGGTTGATCTCGTTCGGATCTCCGCCCAAGCGACCCATCGCTGAGCGCAGCGCGGCGAGATCGACGACGGCGGGTACTCCTGTAAAGTCCTGAAGGAGCACACGTGCCGGCATGAACGGAATCTCTTCCTGGGCCGGCTTCTTCGGCTCGTACGTTGCGAGCCGCTCGACGTCCTCCTCCGTCACCGCATACCCGTCGCACTCCCGCAAGAGCGCCTCAAGCAGCACCTTGATCGAAAACGGAAGCCGATCTACGTCCGAGAAGCCGTGGCCGGCGAGGTTTTCGAGGCGGTACAGATAGGCGCTTCCGGATCCGGTGTCGAATGTATCACGGGCCCCGAAAGGGTCTTTCTTTCGGACAGGTGTGGCGTTGCTCATTCCGTATAGAATCTTGTGCTCGTATGTATCATCTTGTGCTCGTAGATCGCGCGGCGACCCTGGTGAAGATACTTGGCCCGAGAGAGAATTGTTCAGGAGCATGGGCCCGGGCGTGGCGCTGAAGGCGGCATGCGTTAAACCTTCATCTGTCGGCGGGCAGCGTTCGGCGTCTCCCTTCGGCGCCGGAACCGGCGAAGAGCCCTGACGTTTGAAGCGGCCACGAAACGCACCGCCCGTCGGCCGCGTTTCGAACATGCCAGGGGCTATAGCTCAGTTGGTAGAGCGCTGCAATCGCACTGCAGAGGTCAGGAGTTCGAATCTCCTTAGCTCCACGTCAGAAAAGCCCTCTAGAATCGCCGTAAACAGGCTTTCTAGGGGCTTTTTCTTTTTTGCGCTGCTTCCGTGCCTTGCAAATAGTGGCAAGGAGAGGCAAGGATTTATCCCGTATATATATCACGTCACAGCAGATTCCTGAATTCCTCCGTTGTTAGGCCGGCATCCTTCACGATGCCGCCCATCGTATACGCATGAATTGAATTCGCCCGGGGGAATCGTCAGAATGCGCTTTCCATCCGATATGATGACATGCTTGCTCTCCCGAACGATACGAAAGCCCGCCTTCTCAAACGCTCGGACGGCCTTGCGGTGGTTGACTCCCGGTATTTTGGGCATCCCTAAGCCGCAATTTCGACTTCTCTCAGCTCTCCGTCGTCGTCGGTTGCCAACTCTTCTGCTACAGATAGATACTCTCGAATCGCATCCGCAATATTCTCGAGAACCTCCTGCTCTGTCTCACCTTGCGACCAGCATCCTGGCAAACCAGGACAGGATACACTGAATCCTTCATCCGTTTTCCGAAGCGATACTTTGTATTTCATGATCGGTGCGGCTCGAAGTGGTGAATCATCATTTAGAACGTGGGGCGCGAGTATGCGTTTCCTCAGTCGGCCCATCCAAGAAGCCTGCTTCCTCAACTCGGACGATCCGACCTCGATTGTGGGCGGTGTAGGGCGCCGCGTCGTGCATGAAGCGCCTTGTTCGGACGTCAAAGGTGAGGCGGTCGCTTACTATCTTCGATGTGACCTGTCCAGGGAGAAGATCACTCCCCGAATTAATTTTTTTGTCGGTTTCCGGCAGCGAGGAACGTTTGGGGCCGTGCCCCTGCCTCTTCGGCTAGAATGAAATCCTACGGGCTTCCGGTCACTTTAAGTGCGGTCGTCGTGGCGGCGATGGTGGGAATCGCACTTTTTGCAGTGGTCGCCCTATTCGTTAAGCCAAGGCTGGAGACAACTTCGACGTGACGGCGAAGACGGAGCGTGTCGCCTTCGAAACGCCGGACTCCATCGATTATGCCGGCGCCGCATCAAACACGGTTCCCGCCGTTTTAATCTGAAACCTGCGTGAGGTGGAGTTGCCGGGACTTCGCCGACACGGCCATTGTTTTTACGGATGTGCTGACACACGGCGTGTCGACGGAAGCTCTGGTTTCATCGTAGCTTCTCCGAGATACGCTGAGATGCTTGGCACGTCTGTGGTATCTTAACAGTTCTTCAAGATTGCAGGCAGAAAGCTGTTCTACCGAAGAGTTTGGATGGAACACGCCAGGGCGTCCGTTCGGCCGCCAGGTTCGGCCATGTACGTAACGAAGGTTATACACATTCTTCGCAACTTTCCCGGCGCATTTCGTTTGTTAGTGTTTCGCCGCAATAACCATTTGTCTGTGGGCTCTTATGATGTGGTCCCGCCTACGGTTGCTCGTGTTGCTCGGCTCGCTGCTCCCTTTCTCTGCGAGTTCAGGTCAAGCGCATTTTGAGAACTGCCTATCCGGAACTGGAGAAAACGCCGTCATAATCATCACCGGCGATGCAGTGCCGGAGATCGACGGCGAAATCATAGACCTTGGGGACGAGATCGCCGTTTATTCCATGCAAGGGGTCTGTGTGGGGACCCTGACCTGGAATAACGCAAACGACGCGCTCGTCGTCTGGGGAAATGACCCGTTTTCGACGGAAGATCCGGGGATGCTTCGGCGAGAACCGATGTCATTCAGAATCTGGGATGCGTCCGAAGATTTCGAGTATAATAGCCTGAACAGCGCGGTCTATGTCTCGTTCTCGAGTGCGGAGCCTTACTACGAGAGAGAGGCGGTCTATCAAAGCGACGGGATTTACCTTCTGGAGGCGCTCCGCATGCATCGTTTCCCCGATTCGTCTCAGAGTGCATCCATAGAGAAATAGATCAGAATAGAGGCGTTTGGTGCGATGGAGTTGGGCGGTGCCTTTGGCCTGGTCATTCCGGGATGTCCACATCGGAGCCTCGATCGCGCGTGCACCCATTCTGTGGAAAACTCGAGCACGCGTGCACCCATTCTGTGGAAAAAACGGCTGGCAGATACCATTTTCCGCGCGTAGGTTCCTTCTCCGCACGTAGGTTCCTTCTTTCACGGATGTAACCTGTCAGATCCCCCTCGTCCGTTCCAGTCTTCGTCTAGATGGCGGTATAGCATCTTTCGACGTGCTGTTCGGGCGGTTTTGAGCACACGGCTCGGCTTCGCGTTCGGGTTGTGATGCCGTATGTTTGTCACAAAAGGAGGCATGGCCCGACTAGTGGAGCTGGATGGTATAGGCAATGGAAGCCATAGTCACCGGATGAAAGATCTGTACCGCTACGTCCGGTCCGTTGAATGGAGGCCCGGTCCGCATTTTTTTGGCGCGACGGACCAGCCTTCGCTCGACGAGCCGCAAGAGTCGACGTATAGGTCGCTGAGGAGTGAGGGCTTCGCCGATAGGCTACGATCCGATGCCTCGGGCAGCGAAATTTTTGCGATGCTTCTCGCCCTTGTCGTAATGGGCTTCGCCGCTGTAGGGCTGACGTGGATCACTGCCCTCATGCGCGACACCTACGTCGCGGGATTTGGAGGTCTTGTCGTGGCCGTCGTCGTGCACAGCTCAGCATGGTTCGGGCTGAATCGGTGGGCCTCCGTCAATCGTGCTCGCGGTCTGGAGCTGACACTGAATCTACTGGGTCGGAACAGCCGAATCGGCCGTTCCGACCTGGTACGGCAAATGGAAGATGCCGGATGGGAAAGCCTGCTCATGGCGTGGCGAATTGTGACGCCTTCCGTTTTCAGAGCCATCTATCATCGCCGATTTCCGAGGGGCAATGCACAGCGAAGCAAGTATGCGTCGATCACTCGACTCGGTGTCATATGGTTCGTGCCGCAGAAAGTGCTCGGCATTTACGAGGGGGTTCAATGGGAAGCGGATAGCCTTCTTCGTAGCCTTGTAACCTCGCTACATCTCATCACCTACCTCTCGGTCGCCCCCGTACTATTTGCTATGTACCAAATGGGGCTGCGTGCCGATGCCCTGCTGTTCTGGATCGCTTGCGGAGTGGCCGCTGTCGGCCTCGTCGGATTCGTCACCTACCACGTCGTACGTGCCGTTCGGTATCAGAAGATCCTGGAGAAGGAATTGATGGCCGTACCTTCGTGTGCTACCCTCTGGGTCGTCGCCACGCTCGCGCACCTGTCCGCATACCGAAGAACCATTCCGTCACGAGAGTCCGATGTATTGCCCTATAGGACGTACATGGAGTACATAGCCTATGAAACCGTGAGCATCTTGAAATCGCTGGATAACGTCGATCAGTGGATTAAAGAAAAGATGCAAGCGCTCGCCGGCTCCGAGGAATGGACGTGGGACGCATAAACCCTCCGTACTAGCCTCGCCGGCTCCGAGGAATGGACGTGGGACGCATAAACCCTCCGTACTAGCC
>CAZART010000033.1:0-13033 GCA_964487555.1 uncultured Rhodothermales bacterium | reverse complement strand
AGCCTCGCCGGCTCCGAGGAATGGACGTGGGACGCATAAACCCTCCGTACTAGCCTCGCCGGCTCCGAGGAATGGACGTGGGACGCATAAACCCTCCGTACTAGCCCGCCGGCACGAATTCACACGTGGCGGGAGTTATATTCGGCGCGCGAATGTGTCTGGAGAAGGACAGTCCCTTCTATCCAGACCCTAATTCGCCATGTCAATCCCGAAACTACTCGCCGCCTTCCTGGGCGGAATCCTCATCATTGCAGCGCCCACCCGGGCGCAGGTCGCTGTCTTCCAGGAGTACTTCGATGAGGTCGACCTTCCCGATCCCCCGAGCGGATGGACGTTCGGTGTCGGCTGGGAGACCAGCGGAAGCTCGTCGTCTACGGGCTCCGGACTCAACAACCTCGTTCACAAGGGAAACGCGGCAACCGCCGCGGAGACGCCGGTCTTCAGTCTGGCCGGGGCTACCGCCGGGACGATCTCGTACCTCTCGCGGCGCACGAATTCCTACGACGTGAGCAATCTCGCGGTAGAGGCCTCCGCGGATGGTGGCGCGACGTTCCCGCTGACACTCGTGCCGGCCGGGTCGGCGGTGCCCGGCACCGGGTCATCGTGGCAATCCATCACTGTGCCTGTTCCGGTCGAGCTGCTCGGCTCGTCCGCAGCGGTGCTACGGTTTAGAGGGTTCGGCCTGAGCACGGCCGGTGCGACGGCTCGAATAGACGACGTCGTCGTAACCGCGTCGCTCCCGCTCGAGGTAGAGCCCCCAAGGCTCTCGTTTAGTTCGTCGGCCGGAACTTCCAGCGCGCTGACGGTCGTGGCGACGAATCGGTCGGGCACCTTGCTCTTACTCGAGGCGCCCGTCGTCTCCGGATCCGCTTTCTCGGTGGCACCTACCGCCGGCGTCGACCTCGCCGCTGATGCATCGCAGACGTATACGGTAACCTTCACCCCGGCGGACCGGGGCACTTATGCGGGCGCGTTGGAAATTCCGCACGCGCTGGGCACCGCTATCGTTAACCTCGCCGGCTCGGCCGCGGGCGGTGTACTCGCCTTTTCGACCGATCAAAGCGAAGCGCTCGACGCAGCCGATGAGATTCAAATCCCCGTAACTCTCAGCTTCAACTCGGCGATTGGGTTGCAAGGGCTTCAATTTCGGGTCGTGTGGACGGGCAACGCGATCAGCGGAGCGGGTGCTCTTGCCGGCCAGGTCGTCGCCGATTCGGCCGCATGGACGATCTCCCACGAAGCCGAAGGAGGAATCATGGACGTGGTGCTCCTGGGTTCGGGAACCACCTCACTGCCTGGAGGCACGTACGATTCATTGCTTACGCTCTCCTTCGTCGCCGAACCGGGAGCACCCGAAGGACAGATTCCGTTGCAGATAGAGAATGTAATCGGTGCGCTTGCCACGCCGAACGGCGCAGACGCGGACCTGGAAGCGGCGGCGGAACCGCACGTCGTTACCATCAGAGCGGGAGCGGCTTTCTTCTCCCCCTCGGCGCGGAGCCTGGACATCGGAGACGGATCGGTAGGCTCTTCGACAACGATGAATTTGACCGTCTCGAATCCCGGCGGGACCACGGCACTCGACATCACCGAAATTAGCCTCTCAAACGCCTTGTTCTCCATCACACCTGCCACGGCCACGATCCCGCCGGACTCGAGTGCTTCTTTCGCGATTTCCTTCCAGCCGACGCCACAAGTGTTCGGTAGACAGGACGCGCTGATCACCTTCACCCACAACGGCCAGGGCGGCACCGACGACGTTTCGATTACCGGACTCGGCGTAGGCGGGAGAGGCGATGCCGGGGACGACGGATCGGTCGACGTCGCGGATATCGTCCTGGCGATTGACTTCGTCCTCGGAAGATTAGTGCCCGGCACGGCGCAGCTCACGGCGGCAGACCTGTTTCCGTTTCCCGATGGAGATGGTGAACTCGACGTACGAGATCTGACCGTGATGGCGCAGGCTATCGCGCGCGGCAGATGGCCGGACGACATCGACCTTCCCATCGAGGAGCAACTCGCGGGGAAATCGCAGAGCGGCCTTGCACGGCTTTCCGTGACACCTGAAGCCGTTTCGACGAAGCTGGAATTGACCTACGACGTTCCGATTCGGGCATTTCAGGTCGTGCTACCCGCCGACCCCGGCACCGGGCTCGATGCTACCATGCCGCAGGACACACGCGTGATATCCGGTTACGACGACAAAAACAGGGAGCTCCGGCTCCTCGTCTACCGTTCCGACGGTGGTTTGATTACCGGCGAATCGCTGGAGTTCTCGCTTGTGGGCCGCATCGGGCAACCCAGATATGTAACCGTTATCGACGCCGATCGAGAGCGCGTTCCGGTTCAAACCGTCCTTCCGACGTCTGTCGAGCATCCAGATCGGATGAGTGCGGCGCCGCAGGTATTTCCAAATCCGTTCCATCCCGGCCGCGACGCCGTACGCATTCGGACCGACCGCTGGAAAGAGCCTCTCGACGTCGTCATCTTTGATGTGCTGGGACGTCGCGTTTTCGGCCGCACCGACATCAGGGCCACCGATTTCGAATGGGACGGCCGCGATGCGGCGGGGCACGCCGTGGCAGCCGGGTTGTATCTCGTGACGCTCCGGTTCGGAAAGCGGCGAGTTGCTCTACCTGTCGTCGCCCGATGAACTCGCCCTCAGGGTCTTTGGGCTCGGCCAGCGGCTCTCATCGGTGAGTCGTGGGAAAGGGCAGGGTGACCGGCTATTCGTAATCGGATCATCCTGCCCATTCTCACCGTGTGTTCTTGCCATGGCCGACGCCGTTCGCCTACTCCGTCGAAAGCAATTCTCCGATGGTCACGAATCGGTACCCTCCGGCCGTCAATTCACGGAGCATCGGCTCCACGGCCCTGGACGTCTCTTTCCATGATCCATGAAGAAGAACGATGGACCCCGGCCTCACGTGTTCCACTACGTGATCGACGATCTTGCCGGAATCTCGCGCGATCTCCGGATAGAATTCCGGTTCCACATCCCACATGATGGTCACGCGGTTCGTCTTAGACAGATAATAAGGCAGCGCAATAAACTTCTTTCCGAAGGGAGGGCGAAAGCGGATCTCGCCGCGATAGCCGGCCTCTCGGATGAGCTGATCGGTCTTCTCGATCTGTTCGCGCACCCATCCGATCGTCCTCAACACCATCCTGGGATGATGGTAGGAATGGTTCCCGAGTTCATGGCCTTCTGAAACGATCTGCTCCGCGATAGGCATGTGCCGCTCGATCTGCGTGCCGACCACGAAGAACGTTGCCTTAGCATCGTAGTCGCGAAGCAGCGGCAGGATATATTCGTGGCCCCATGGCCCGTCGTCAAACGTCAGCGCCACGACCTTCTCCGTCGTCTCGACCCGGTGCACGAGCTCACCGAAGAACTGGAAGGTGCGGGACTCATGTATCGTCCAGGCGGTGAACAGCAGCCCCGCCAGAACCATCGACCCCCCTATGACGAACCACGTGCGCCGCGAAGAGCGGGAGAGAGCTTCCATAAGCGTAAGCCATTGAGACAAAGCCATTCGAGGCAGGGCGTACAACCAACGTTAATGCCGTCATCACGTTTCCGTCGCGAACAAGACGGAGCCTTGTGCCGCCGGGCACGGGTGCCGTTCACCATCGGAAGACCTCGGACAATCTTGCCTTTTGCTGGGCAGCATTTTCTGCCCACCGATCGTTCCGCGCGCCGACGGGATGCGTGGACCGGACGTCACACGATCGGCACGATTCTCGAATGACACCCACCGCAGACGGCGCTTCACGCCTACAGGAGTGTGGTCGATTCGGTTACCCTGGCCAGGTATTTCGAAGCGGATCTATTCCCAAGTGAATCTAATAGGGTTCTATGAAGAGAGGAATCGCGATAAGGATTGCAGTCATTTTCTCCGGACTGCTTCTGCTGGCCACCAGCACGGCCGGTTTGATGGTACATCATGCGGCCCGCTCGTCGCTTACGAAATCCTCCACGGAGCGTCTCGCTCATACAGCGGAAGTAATTCGTGTGCGTACGCTTGCGAGTGTCGAAGCCATCACGAAGGACGTGCGTTTTCTGGCGTCTACGCCACCTGTCCAGGGGATCGTGCGGGCCCGCGGAAAGCGAGGCCTCGATCCTGAAACGGCCCTTCTGGATTCGGAATGGCGCAAGCAGCTTCAAGACATCTTCAAGGTGTTTCTCGAGAATCGGTCCTCCTTCGTGCAGGTCAGCTTTACCGACCTGCGCCGTTCACCTGAAATACTCGTCACGGCGGGCGGGCACCAGCCGGACGCCGACCGTCTCATCCACAGCAGGCTGGACAACATCTTCCCCTCGGATTCGACGCCTGCGCCGGGGTATGTCTATCTATCAGACATCGAGCTCGATGGCCACGTGGGCGACGCGGCGAACGTGCCCATGGTGCACGCCGCCATACCTGTTTATGAGAAGGAGGGCCGGCTCTTCGGCGCCGTAATGGTAGGCATCGACATTCGCGAACTGCTGGAAAGCCTCACGACGATCGTAGGGAAGGATAAATCACTTTTCATCACGAATGCACATGGTGCGCTGCTGACGAGCCCGCAAGGCCCGTATTCGATCGACGAAAGTGCCGCCTCCATAAATCGCGGTATCCACGACATCTTCGCGACGAAGGAGATTCAATCGGATAACGTTCACTTCGTCGAACAGAGGCGGGATAACGGGGGTGTACGCGAACCCGGCATAGCCTACTTCGATCGGATCCCCTATGACGCGCTGAATGAACATCGTCAGATTAAACTGGCCGTGATCTCTCCGAACGCGGTCATCCTCGACGCGGTCAACGACGTCGAAAAACGGAGTGTGCTGATCGTCCTGTTCTTCAGCGTCGGCGGCGTTCTAATTGCGCTGGGCCTGTCTCGCTTCCTGACGCGTCCGCTAAGCGATATCACCGACGCACTCTCCCGTTTCGGTGACGAGGGGTGGAACATTGAGCTGCCGACGACACGATCGGACGAGATTGGCGTACTCTCTCGTGCCTTCGACAAAATGGCGAACCACATTCGTTACCAACTGGGCGTACTCGAGGACAAGGAACGTCATCAGCGTATCATCCTGGAAACGGCCGCGGAGGGCATCATCGTGGCGGACCGCCAGGGGCTGATTGAGAAGTTTAATGGCGCCGCAGAGAGGTTGTTTGGCTATACGGCCGAGGAAGCACTGGGCAAACACATCGACATGCTACTTCCGCCGTACGATCAGAATTGGACGCACGACTCGGCGGATCCCGCTTTATCCTGGCGCGACGTAGGGACCGGTCACGACGTAGAAGGCCGCCGAAAGGACGGCTCCGGCCTTCAGGTTTCCCTCTCCGTAAGTGAGTTCGTGTTTGAAAAGGAAAGCAAATATACCCTCTTTCTTGAGGATATCACCGAAAGAAAACAGTACGAGCGGGCGCTCCACGAAGCGAAAGAGAAAGCGGAAGAGATGGCGCAGCTCAAGTCGGCCTTTCTGGCAAACATGAGCCATGAATTGCGCACACCGCTGACGGCCGTTATCGGCTATGCCGCCATGCTGGCCGATGAACTTTCCGAAGATCAGGAGCATCACGCACAGGTTATCGAGAGAAGCGGGAGACGCTTGATGGATACGCTGAACGCCGTCCTCTCGCTGGCGCAACTCGAATCGCAGCAAATGACGGTCGAACTCGACGAGCTAAACGTCGCCCTCGAGGTCGTAGAGGCTGCACAGTTCTTCGAGTCACATGCGGCCGACAAGGGTCTGGCGCTGCGATGCAAATGCAGCCCGTCGAGCCAGGGGGCCCTGGCGCGGCTCGATCGCGGCGCCCTTAACAGCGTGCTTCAAAACCTCGTCGGTAATGCAATCAAATTCACCAACAGCGGCTCTGTGGAATTGAGCGTACGCTCGGTTCTCGGGCACGTGGAAATTGAGATCAAAGACACAGGAATCGGCATCGATCCCTCCTTCCTGCCTCATCTTTTCGATGCATTTCGACAGGAATCCATCGGTTTGCAGCGTAGCCACGAAGGCAGCGGGCTCGGGCTTGCGCTTACGAAACGGCTGGTCGACCTGATGGACGGTGAAATCAGGGTGGAGAGCGTGAAACAGGAGGGCTCCACCTTCACGGTCTCGTTTCCCCAGGTCGGAACCGATGAGGTACACGTGCCCGAGCCCATGGAGGTCGCCGCTGAATCGGGCCTCATGTCTTGGGCTGAGGCTCATATCCTCGTCATCGAGGACAACCACGAAGCGGCGTATCTGCTCCGCAGAGTGCTAACGGTTACGGGCGACGTTACGCTGGCGTTCGACGGTGCCGAGGCCCTTCGGAAGGCCGGTCGAATGCAATACGATCTAGTGCTATGCGACATCAATCTCGGCAGCGACACCTCGGGCGTCGACGTCCTCAGCTCTTTGAGAACGGATCCATGGTACGAGAACGTTCCCATCGTCGCCCTCACGGCGCATGCCTTGCCGGGCGATCGCGAGCGCTTCTTGAAGACGGGATTTGACGAGTACCTGAGTAAGCCCTTCACTCCGGATGCACTCCTGCATTGCGTCTACGATAAGCTCCATCGGCAACGTGATTCCGTCGTCCTAAACGCCGCCTAACCGAACGTCCGGAGCAGAGAGAACAGCGTGGGCTCGACGCGCAGCTCCGTCAGATAACACCGTTTCTTCTCGGCCATTCTCTGACGCCGGACCGCTTTTTTATTAGATTCGCCGACACGGGTCCTACCCGACCCCGATCTCCACGCTCATCGATGCGACGTGCACGTGCCTCGGCGAATCGTTCTCTGCCTCGTTCTTCTCGCAGCGCTCGGCGCCTGCTCCGGCGCTACGACGTCGGAGTCGGAACCCTCCGACGCGACCTATTCCACCTGGCAGCACTATTTGGGCGATCCCACGCGGAGCCATTATTCATCGCTCGACCAGATCAATACGAGCAGCGTTGTCCGACTGGAACAGGCCTGGATGTACAACTCCGGCGATGCCGACCCACAGAATACGTCCCAGATCCAGTGCAGTCCGCTCGTGGTCGACAGCATCCTCTACGGCACGAACCCGAAGCTCAAGCTGTTTGCGGTTCACGCCGGGACAGGTCGTGAAATCTGGACGTTCGATCCGGGGGATGCAAGAACGTCCGCCGGCGGCGTGAACAGGGGCGCGATGTTCTGGGAGGACGGAACGGACCGGCGCATCTACTACACGGCAGGGTTTCATCTCGTTGCCCTCGACGCGCTCACGGGACGCCTCGTCCCTACCTTCGGCGAAGGCGGCAAGGTCGATCTGCGCGAAGGGCTGGACCGCGACCCGGAGGCGCTCTCCGTGCTCGCCACCACGCCCGGCGCCGTCTTCGACGACTTAATCATTCTCGGATCGCGGGTGCTGGAATCGCCCGGGTCCGCGCCGGGCGATATCCGCGCTTTCGACGTACGGACGGGCGAAATCCGCTGGACGTTCCACACCATTCCCCGCCCCGGTGAGTTCGGATACGACACGTGGCCGCCGGCGGCCTACACGTACATCGGAGGGGCCAATAACTGGGCCGGCATGGCCGTCGATGAAGAGCGCGGTATCGCCTTTATTCCTACCGGATCGGCTGCATTCGATTTCTACGGCGGAAATCGTACGGGAAAAAATCTCTTCGCCAATACGCTCCTCGCACTCGACGCACGCTCCGGCAAGCGGATCTGGCACTACCAGATCGTTCGTCACGACCTCTGGGATCGTGACCTCCCTGCACCGCCGAATCTCGTCACCGTCGAACGCGACGGAAAATCCGTGCCGGCCGTCGCGCAGGTGACGAAGTCCGGACACGTCTTTGTCTTCGACCGTGTATCCGGCACGCCCCTCTTCCCAATTGAGGAGCACGCCGTTCCCCCCTCCGATCTCCCCGGTGAAGAAGCGTGGCCTACACAGCCGCTGCCCTCAAAACCCGAACCGTTCGCCCGCCAGCGCTTCACCGCAGATCGGATTAACCACGTATCAGGAAGGAGTCAGGCGAGGCTGAACGACATGGCGAGGGCCGGCGATACGACGCTGGGCCTGAGCATTCGTGAAACCCTGGGTACACTTCGAAGCGACGGCGTCTTCATCCCTCCTTCTCTTCAGGGAAACATCATGCTGCCGGGCTTCGACGGCGGGGCGGAATGGGGCGGAGCCGGATACGATCCGACGACCGGCATTCTCTACGTGAACGCGAACGAGATGCCGTGGATCTTCCGCATGAAGCCCATCGCAAGCGAGGGGGGCGAAGCACTCTACGCCGTGCACTGTGCCAGATGTCACGGCGGCGAACGGGAAGGTCAGAGCGGCGTCTATCCCGCCTTGAAAGAGATGCAGCTGAGCCGCGATTCCGTCAAGTCCGTTCTCGTCGAGGGAAAAGGCGCGATGCCATCTTTCGCTCATCTGGCTGAAGAAGATGTCGAAGCCCTCACGGCCTTTCTGTTCGGCGAAGCGTCCACGCAGCGACGGCGACCCGTGCCGGAAGGCGCTCGCGTACCGTTCGCGCTGGAGACGTTTGGCCGCTTTCTCGACGAGGACGGCTATCCCGCCATCGAGCCGCCCTGGGGCACGCTGAATGCCATCGATCTGAGCACGGGCGAATACGTTTTCCGCGTGCCGCTCGGCGAATTCGAGGAACTCACGGAACGCGGCATACCCAGCACCGGCACGGAGAACTACGGAGGGCCCGTCGTCACGGCGGGAGGACTCGTGTTCATTGCAGCGTCGAAGGACGAACGCCTTCACGCCTATGACAAGCAAACCGGCGAGCTGCTCTGGGAAGCACCGCTGCCCGCGGGCGGTTACGCCACGCCGATCACGTACGAGATCGGCGGCCGCCAGTACGTCGTCATCGCGTGCGGAGGCGGGAAGATGGGCACGAAATCGGGCGATGCTTACGTTGCATTCGCCCTCCCGCAGTAGGTGTCACAACGCCGCAATGATCTGGCGCAGGTACGCGATTACGATTCCGACAATCGCCAGATACCCGATTACGGCGAGGCCGTGCACCCATGGGCCGCTTGCGTGCGAGCCCATCAAATCACAGTCGCGTGAAGATGTACCTCGAGCGAGCGATGAAGCATGTGGATCGGGACGCGAACCCGCTATTCGTGATCGGCTCGAGCCGGCCGGACCATGTTCATGTAGTGCCGGGGCGTTTCGAAAACGCCCGCGTCCTGCTCGTAGAAATCATCCCCCAATCTAAACATCCCGTCGACGGCCTTCGTCCACGGCGCGCCCGCGAGAGGATGATAGGACGACATCGCCACCCAGTTGCGGTAGTGCTGACGGCCGTTTGCTTCGAGAAATCCGCACTGGAAACCGGGCAGCGGCGCCAGGCGGGCGGCTACCGCCTTGTTCCATTCCACGAGAATCGGATTCACCGTCAGATCCGCGCAGAAACACGGCACACCCCGCTCATGCGCTACGCGCAAGATCTTGAGCGTCATGCTGAGCGTCTTGGCGACAGGCTTTAGGGCGATCGCACCATAACCGAGGTCAATGCGCTCCCGCGCATCGACGTCTGTATGAGCGCTTTCATCCGCGGCGATCCGAACGGCCAGATCGTCCACCCGTTCACGCGACGACTCGGGGAACGGCTCCTCCACCAACACGATGCGTTCCAGCGCCCCTATCGTATCGGCATGGTCGAGCAGGCGGAGCAGGGTCTCCTTACGATCATACCGCCCGTTCGCGTCGAGATAGTAGGCGAGGCGCCCGTTCTTCGTATGCGGCGTCTGTCGCCTGACCACCAGGCGATGAATCGACGAGAGCCGTTGCTTGTCCGCCTCCAACATCTCCTCCTGACTTCCAGGATGCCCCAGCTTGATTTTCAGGCAGAGAAACCCCTCATCCGCCGTTCGACCCACGTCCTCCAACGACATTCCGTAACCGACCGCCGGCACAAGGGCCACGGCGTCGTGCCGGTGCATGAGGGCCGCACGATACGCCTTCGGGATCATCTCGTCGAAGTGCTCGACGCCGCCAGACCGCGCGTGCAACACCCACGCCGCCAGGTCCACTCCCACGAGCGCATTCAGCACGAACGTCGTGCGAAGCTCCGGCCGACGCGTAATCCGCCGCGCATACGTAAGCGCCCTCGGCAAGACTTCGTCCAGCATTTCAAGCGGGTCTTCGAACGTCGCACCCCGCACCGTCTGAAGCGCCCATTCCGTGACTCCGAACATGAAGGCATTTCCGCCCGCCTGTGATT
The DNA here is from genome assembly GCA_964487555.1 of uncultured Rhodothermales bacterium. Taxonomy (GTDB): domain Bacteria; phylum Bacteroidota; class Rhodothermia; order Rhodothermales; family VXPQ01; genus CAZART01. The sequence continues at coordinate 2,825 of CAZART010000033.1, read as the reverse complement.
GCGACGCGAAAACGGCTGCATCCGACCACAAGACGCTCTGCGTCCCGAGGCCCACGACGCCGCGGCCCCCCCGATCCTCAAGATACGAAACTGCCTGCCAGAGCTCTGAGAGGTACCCGCCCTTGAAGCCGAAAGGCCGGCTCAGCGGCTCCCGCTCGAACTCGGCGTTGACGTGCGCGATCTCAAACCGTCCCGATGCCATTCTGTCTCTGAGCGTTTACAAGGCCTACCCGCACCTCAATGACGACGCAGTTGTCGCGGAGCACCTAGATGCGTGGCTTAAATAGCTACGGCGTAACGCTGAAAGAGACGTTCGAGACGACGCCGCCGTCGCCGTGCAAATCGGCGTGAATAGACGGAGAACCCTCCTGGTCGTCATCGGATCGCCGTCGGCACCGCTTCTCGATCTCCTCATGCCAGGCGTGGTTCAGGTATTCGTAATCCTGCTCCTGCAGCGCGTCGCAAACGCCCTGCACGCAGTGAAATCCAAGATCTACGGGCGAGAAGCTGGCCCGCGGCGCACTGCTAAGACTGAACACTCCGGCGCGCCCGAGGCCGAGCAAAAACGACCCGTGAAGCTGGCCGAGCACGCATGTATTACGGTGGGCCAGATCGAGCGATCTGGCGTCCATGGCACCGGTCCAGCCAGGTGCGATCTCGTCAAGATAGGCGGCGCCGCGACGCGCTCTGCCCATGGCATCGGCCGGCGTAATCCGCCGTGCCCGCCGCGCCTCAAGATGCTCCCGCAACCATTCTCGTAATTGGAAATTCGGCATCACAAGCCCTCCATGTTCATTCCAGCCGCGTACGTACTCAACAGGCCACCGACTCGTAATGCGCCGTCGGCCCGCTACGACATAATAATCATTCCTGCCACCGTTTACCCCGTTGTTCGGCGCGCCGAAGGCTCGAGGCCGCGCCCGACGGTTTCACGGGCGCTACTGCGCCCCGCGGCGGCCTCGTACCGCCAGGTTGAGACGTTCACTCGATGACGTCAGCCGGACGGAACGGCCGGGAGGTCTCAGCCAGAGCCGCACGGTCACGCTTCTGAAGTAACGGTTCCCGGAGAAATCACGGCCGGCGGCGGCTTCGGCTGTCGCCGGCTTTTTGATGCCGCTCGTCTACGTGCCCTTGAGAACGAGAGGCGTTTCGCTTTCCTTGGACTGGTTGGCCGGTAAAATGTGACGATGATCTCGCGCCATTTCGCGATTTCCCGCCGCCGGTCCGATCGATAGACGTCGAACTATACGGTAAGAACGATGGCGGATGACAGGACGCACGGCCATTTTGTCTGGCACGATCTGATGACCACCGACACCGAGGGCGCAATCGCCTTTTACCATGACGTCGTCGGTTGGGGCACGCAAGCGTGGGACGATAGCGACTACACGATGTGGAAAGCCGGCAACGAGGCGTTGGGTGGTGTGGTTCGTCTCGATGATGAAGCCGCCAGGAATGTACCGCCGCACTGGCTCGCCTATACGACGGTACCCGACACCGATGCCGCCGCGAAAAAGACGGTGGAGCTGGGTGGTCAGGTGCTGCACGGACCGGCGGACATCCCCACCGTAGGCCGGTTCGCCATACTTGCCGATCCCCAGGGAGCTGTCTTCGCTGTGTTTACGCCCAGCGATGGTCCTCCCGGCCCCGCCGGCGCGCCGAAGAACGGCCACTTCAGCTGGCACGAGCTGGCCACGACCGACCACGAGGCGGCCATGTCGTTTTACACCGACGTGTTCGGCTGGAGCGCGATCGAGGACTTTGATATGGGCGAGGTCGGCATTTACCGGATGTTCGGGCGCGACAAGACGACCCTCGGCGGCATGTACAACAAATCTACGGCCGCGCCCGGCCCGCCGTACTGGCTCTATTACGTGATGGTCCGCGACATCGACACGGCCGTGAAAACGGTCGATGCGAAAGGGGGGAAAGTGCTGAATGGACCCATGGAGGTGCCGGGCGGCGACCGCGTCGCGCAGTGCACCGACCCGCAGGGGGCCGCCTTCGCCCTCCATACCAAGTCAAGTGCGTGAATTATCGCCGAGAAAACGACCCGCTACGCTGCGGAGTCTCAGTCGAACCGGTCGAGCTCCTCACGCTCGATGCTTAGCTGGACGCGGATCCGCTTGAGCTTCACCAGCCTTTCCGCCATCATATCGACCCTCGAAGTGAACTCCTCGAGGTCGATGCGGTCGTCGCGAAGTGCAATGAGCAGCTCACGGTATTCATCCTGGGACATCTGATAGATCTCCGCGAACTGCTCGGACAACCTTGAGCGAGCCATTTTGCTGAAAGGCGACATAGGAATAATTAGGCCTTCAGGTGCCGTATTCATGCATGAGCACTTGGTTACGCATCGCCGAATCTTTTATTCCCTGTGACAGGTCGAAAATTACCCCGGGTTAGAAGGCCCTGCCCTACGGCCTTTGAACGCCGTTGCCGAACTCGGGCCTACTCCGTCAACATCATCCTCCCCATAAGTGACCACGATTCATTTTCCAGACGGTACAGATAGGCTCCACTGGCAAGACCGCTGCCATCGAATCGTATCTGGTTTGGGCCCGCACCGGCCCGCATCGTCAGCTGATCAACCTGCCTTCCGAGGAGATCGTAGACGCTTAACACAACCGTGGCGTCCGACGGGGCCGAATACGAAATGACCGTTGACGGGTTAAATGGATTGGGATAATTCCCGAGCAGGGTGGCCGTTAGCGGCGATTCGTCGGTAGCTACTATCTCGCTTTTTCCCGCCGCGTTCCCGCTCGAGCACGACGCCGGAATGGATACCTGTCGCACTTGCTCGCTTTGAGGAAGCAGGCTGTTGA
>CAZART010000032.1:26711-44704 GCA_964487555.1 uncultured Rhodothermales bacterium | reverse complement strand
TCGCGCAGCACGGCTATCGAGTACCAAGCCAAAGAGACTAGAGAACTAGGAGATTAGATATGAAGACCAAACTACTCGTTCTGTGCGTCCTGGCCGTTGGATTCACGGCGACGACGTTCCTGGACGCCAAAGCCGGGGACGACGAACGTCGCGGCACGGCGGGTTCAGACCATCTTGTGATCCCTCTTACCGCGCGGACCATCGGTCTCGGCGGCGGATTCGCCAGCGGGCTGACAGGTACGAACGGCCTCGAGGGGCTGTGGGGCAATCCGGCCGCGCTGACAGTGAATGCCGGCACGAATGCGATGTTTAGCCACATGGCGTACGTGGCCGAAATCGACGTGAACTACTTCGGCGTGGCCCAGCGCATCGGAGCCAACCAACTCGCACTCACGCTCACCAGTTGGGGTTTCGGAGACATACCGCTCCAGACCGAGACCTCTCCGGATATCACGGACGTCACCTGGACTGCATCGAACTACATACTCGGCGCAACGTACGCCCGAGAATTTACGGACCGCATCTCGGCAGGCGTGACGTTCAAAATCGTGAGCGAGCGAATTGACGACGTGAGCTCGAACGGCATGGCCTTTGACGCCGGTATGACCTATGTCGCCGGCGAATCAGGTCTGCGTTTCGGCGTTAGTCTCAAGAACTTCGGCCCGCAGCGCGCTTTCTCGGGCACGGGACTGAAGCGAAATTCGAGAATCCTCACGCAGGCCGGCAGTGACTCGGGCCTCGACGCGACGGTCACGCTCGACGGTGCAAATTTCGAGCTTCCCTCGCTGCTGAACTTCGGCATCGCCTTCACGCGGCCGATCGGCGGCGCAGCCGAGGTGACACTCATGGGTAACTTCCGGTCCAACTCGTTCGCGAGCGACCAGTACTCGGCCGGTCTCGAGCTCGGCTTCCAGAATCTGCTCTACATTCGCGGCGGATACGCGCTCGAGGACGACATGGATCTGTCGTTCTACAGCGGCGGCAACTTCGGCGCGGGCTTGAACCTGAACGTATCAGGCACGGCCGTCGCAGTTGACTACGCCTATCGTACGACGGACGTCTTCGACGGCGTAAACGTCATCACAGCCGCTATCACGCTGTAGCCTAGAGCGATTCAGCGCATTGCGAGACAAGGGTGGCTTCCTGTGGGAGGCCACCCTTTTTCGCGAAATGCGGGTGCTCGTGACGTACATCATCCGGACGATAATCCGTCGAGCACGTAGAGGTAGTGCATCCCAAAGAGGCGATATTCACGAACCGAAAAAATGGTACAAAAGTAAGACTGCCCTCGTGGAACGCCGTGCTCTCTCATATCTCACTATCGCACTGGCCTGTATGCTGTTCTACGCTTGCGGCGGAAGCGAAAGCTCGGCACCCGACGAGCCGCAGTATCGGAATCTCGACAACTCCATCGGATACGTTGGGCAGGAAACGTGTGGAACGTGTCACGCCGATAAGTTGAGCACCTTCTCCGAGGCCCAGATGGGACGGTCGTTCAAGCCGGCACGTCTGGACCACAGTGCAGCGGATTGGGAAGACGTGGAGCCGGTTTACGATGACGTCCTGGATCTCTACTATCAGGCCTTCCATCGCGGAGAAGATCTATTCATTATGGAATATCGGCTTGCTGACGGTGACACCGTGCACAAGCGCGTCGAGAGGATCGATTTCATCGTCGGATCGGGCCAGCACACCAATTCCCATATCATGAACGTGAACGGTTATCTGTATCAGATGCCGATGACGTGGTACGCCCAAGACGCCCACTGGGGCCTTCCGCCGAAATTTGACGGCGGCAATAACTATCGATTCAGTCGGCCGATCACCGAGCCGTGCATGACCTGCCATAATGCCATCCCCGACTTCGAAGAGGGATCCGAAAACAAGTTTGGGCAACTCCCCCATGGAATCGATTGTGAACGATGCCATGGGCCGGGGGAACTCCACGTCGACGAAAAGCGACGCGGCATCATCGTCGATACGGCCACCGGGATCGACTACTCAATCGTGAATCCGGGCAAACTGGCGCTCGATCGGCAGTTTGACGTCTGTCAGCGATGCCATATGCAGGGCGCGACGGTCTATCACGATGGCATGGGTCCGGCTGATTTTCAACCGGGTATGGACCTCTCGGACGTGATGAATGTGTTCTGGCCGCGCTATGCCGACAGTACTACGCATTTCATCATGGCCTCGCATCCCGATCGTCTGAAGATGAGTGACTGCTTCCGCGGTTCATATCGCGAGGAGAATATCGAGGGCATGACGTGTGTAACGTGTCACGATCCACATCTACCCATCGAAACCCTGGGCGCGGACCACTACCGCAGCGTGTGCCAATCGTGCCATGAATCGGCCGCGTCGGTATCGGCATCCCTTGTGGCGGCACCATTGCACGCCGCGCAGGTCGGCACGTGCACCGCTCCCATGAAAGCACGCGAGGAGGTGAACGACGATTGCGTGGCGTGTCACATGCCCGTATCCGGCTCCATCGACATTCCGCACGTGAGGGTAACGGATCATTTTATTCGTGTGGTCGAGGAGCCGTCTGTCGGCACGACCGATGAGCTTTTCGGTGGTGGGACGGACGAAGCTGAAGTGCGATCTTCCGGCAGTCGATTCGTCGGACTCGCAGGGTTGATTAATGCGTCGCCGTCTGAAAAGGAGATGGCGGACGGTTACATGAGCTACTTCGAGGAGTTGTCGGACGTACCGTACTTTCTCGACTCTGCAGCCGTGCACTTGGACCGAGCGCGTCGCACCGATCCCTTCGAAACAGTCGTGCCATCTCTCGTTCGGCTTTTCTACCTGCAAAAAGATTACGACGCGCTTGTGCGCTTGAGCAGGGAGATCGATCGATCGGAGATCAGCGATGCATGGACGCTTTACCGGATTGGCGAAGCGTACGAGAAGACCGGAGCTTCGCACGTGGCATCCACCTATTTCGAAGCCGCCGTTGAGCGAGGCCCGTACCATCTTCGCTTCATTAACCGGCTTGGGATGTCGTACGTCTCCAACCAACGTCTCGACCTGGCCGTGTCGACGTTCGACCGGTTGTTGGCCGAGAATCCGAAGTACGGCGACGGCTACAATAATCGTGGTTTTGCACGAGCTTTACAGGGCGATATGGAGGGTGCGGAAGAGGACTTTAAGACGGCGCTCGCCCTCAACCCGGATGAGACTCAGGCGCTTGCGAATATGGCGTCGCTGTATCTCAACACGGGCCGTAAAGAAGAAGCGCGACCCATCGCACGACGGCTTCGCGAGCTTGAACCGAATAACGAGAGCTATGAAGAGCTGTGGAATCTCGTTCGATGACCGAGAAGATCACTTCCCACAGCCGGAAGAGCGCTTCTCCATAAACAGACGGTCACTTCTCATAGCCGAGGAGCGTCACGTCTAACGTTAGCTCGAGTCCGGCGAGTGGGTGATTCATGTCGAAAACGACGGACGTTTCTCGCAGCTCACGTACGTAAGCCTGGCGCAGGCCGGCCGTTACTGAAAGCCGCACAGGCTGGCCGGTACTCAGCTCGACGGGTGAATACACATGCTCGTGATCAACCTCCACGATTCGGTCGGCGCGAAACTCGCCAAAGGCCTTGTCGGCCGAAAGTTGAATCCGGCGGGTTTCGCCCCTCTCCATGGTGCCAACCGCCTCCTCTAATCCGGAGAGGACCTCTTTAGATTCGACCTCATAGCGATAAGGCTTTCCGGTTTCGTGTGAGCTGATCGATCTGCCGTCGGGCAAGTAAATGGTATAGTGGATCACAGCCGTGGGAGGGCGCTGCCCGGATCCCTGCCCGAATGCCTGGCCGGGCACAACGTGCTCTTCGTACATTGACTCTCCCTCGCATCGATCCGCGGTAGTTCTGATCTATCACGAAAACCGAAGGCTTCAATCCCTTGTTTCTCTCTTCTGTGCAGGCGACGGGTTTGTTTCCATGTTTGACTGTTTTGCGGTCGCCGATGGTGGCCGTAGTCCTTTTTGTCGTCGCTGCGTGCGGATCACCGGAGCCGGAGCGAGGACGGGATACGGATTCGCAATTGGATGAGTCGACCCGGTTCAGCAACGCTGTAGGCGATGCCGGTTTCGTAGGCGACGATGCATGCTTCGACTGTCACGAGCCGGAATATCGTGGATATCAAGACCACGGAATGGCCCGATCTTACTATCCGCTTACATCCGAAAATGCGGTAGAGGATTACTCAGGTGTGATGGTCTACCACGCAGGAAGCGATCTGCACTACCGGGCGCTTCGGGAGGAGGGCCGATTCTATCAGGAAGAGATTCGACGTGGTGCGAACGGAGAGGTGATACATCGCCTTCGCAGGGAGATGGAATTCGTCATAGGGAGCGGTTCGGCGGCGCGGACCTACCTCACGGAAGAAAACGGCCGATACTATGAGCTACCGCTCACGTGGTACACGCAGGGTGAGCGATGGGATTTTAGTCCAGGCTATCAGCACTACAACGTCCGCTTCGATCGGCTCATCCCGGATCGCTGCATGACCTGCCACAACAGCTATCCTGAGCCCGTGGCATTCGTCGAAGGAAAGTATCAACATGTTCCTGACGGCATCGGCTGCGAGCGGTGCCATGGGCCGGGATCGATCCATGTGGACGCCCGCTTGTCGGCTCCGGAACCCGCCGGCAGCGTCGACACGACAATTGTCAACCCTGCGCATCTTTCTCTTGAGCGACGGCTGGACGTTTGCCAGCAATGCCATCTCCATACGACCGTATCGGTGCTGCGGGAGGGGCGGACGGCGTACGACTTCCGGCCGGCCCAGTCGCTCGTTGATTACGTCTCCTTTTTTGCGGCTGAGGAGCCGGCCGGCAACCGCATCGACGTCATCTCACATGCCGATCGGATGAAACAGAGCCCCTGTTTCCTAGAAACGCAGGATACCGACCAGCCGATGGACTGCATGACGTGTCATAATCCGCACGAAGGATTTCGCGACGCCGGGCCGGACTACTTCAACACCACGTGCAAGGGCTGTCACGATCCCTCTGCGCTTCAGCCGCGCTTCGAATCCGAGCCGACTCGTGCCGTCCACGGCGCCGAGTCGAACTGTTTCTCCTGTCATATGCCAAAGGTGGAGGCCGAGGGCACCCCGCACGCCTCTTTTACCGACCACTGGATCCGGGTCGTTGAAATCGTTCCCGATCCGCCCTCCGAAATCGCGACCACGCCGGTGCGGCTCGAACCGTACTTTGAAGAGGATAAAGCGGCCGACGTCTACCAGGGAATGGCTTACGTCGTGTATGGACGCCAGCGCGGGGATTCCCTTGCGATGCTCACAGGAATCGGCCTGTTGGAGAGCGGTTTGCGTGTCGATTCACGCGGAGCCGAATCACGCGGGGGTGATCCACGTGGGGATGATCCACGCACGGATAATTTGCGTGATAGCGGTTTTCGCAGTGGCGAAAGATACGGCGAGGCGCGCTTTCTGCTCGGATACGCGCATATGCAACTCGGCGATCTCGATGCAGCCATTCCCTACCTCGAAAACGCCGTGGCACGGGACCCGGGAATTCCGGAACGACTCAATGCGCTAGCGCAGGCCTATGAGGCGGTAGGGCGCCGCCCATCCAAAATTGAGCAACTCTACCGCCGCGCCCTCGATATCCAGCCGGCGGTGGCTGAGATCCGAACGAATTACGGTCGATTCCTAGAGGCGGAGAATCGCCTGGATGAAGCGATCGAGCAGTACGGGCTCGCTATCGAGGAGCAGCCGTGGCTGGAAACCGCCCACTACAACCTCGGGACCGCGTATCTTCGATCGGGCGATTTGGACCGGGCCGAATCCGCGCTTCGAGAGGCCGCGCTGCTGGATCCGGATTACGACGATGCGTTAAGCAACCTCGGCCTGCTGCTCGCCGGCCGCGGCCGCCGCTCCGAAGCGCGGGTCTTTTTCGAGCGCGCCGTGGAGGCCGATCCCAGCAACCCCGTCGCCCTCGGAAATCTCGGTGCCTTCCATCTCAATGCCGGCAATCCTACCGAGGCGATCCCCCTTCTCCAACGCTCCGTCGAAGCGGATCCACGTTATGTGGACGGTCTAGTAAACCTGGCCATTGCCTATTTCAATTCCAACCAAGCGGACCTGGCACGAGAATACGCGGAACGTGCCCTTCAATTCGCGCCGAATAATGCGACGGCACGGCAGATTCTCGAAGCGTTGTAGCGTTCGGGTTTGTAGCCCAGATGGAATCGGCTAGCTAGCTAGTTCGTAGCGTAATGCAAACGGCGTGTGAGTGGCCATTAGTACCTGAAGACGCGCATCCGAAATGCGGAATCGAGCGTAAGTGGAACGACGAACGGCTATTCCGAAGACTATTCGGCGGTTTTCCAGTGGCGGGCAGCGAAGTCGAGAGGACGACTTTCGCCGTAGGCGATGTGCCGAACGATCTGCCGGGCGTGAAAGCGGCCGTTCTCGATGAACCAGCGGCTCGTGTGGTAGCCACCGCAGACTGTCCCGGCGAGATAGATTCCTGGACGCGTGGTTTCGAAGCTTGCATCGTCGTAGATCGGAGTACGAAAGGCGTCCTCATCAAGCTTGATGTCGAGCATCTCGAGGAAGGAGTAGTCGGGATGATACCCCGTCATGGCAAGCACCCAGTCGTTCTCGATCTCCCGCTCACCTTCCGGCGTTTGAAGAATGATTTCCCGTTCGCGAATTTCCGTGACGATTGTCGAGAAATGCGCCTTGATGCTGCCCTCTTTAATCCGATTCTCGAGATCGGGGCGGATCCAGTATTTGATTTTATCTGAAAGTATCGGGGAGCGCACGATGAGGGTCACCTCGGCGCCGTGGCGGTAGCAGTCGAGGGCCGCCTTTGCGGCCGAATTGCGCGCTCCGACGACGGCCACCTTCTGACGCGCGTACGGGTACGGCTCCTTGTAGTAGTGCGTGACCTTGTCGAGCTCCTCGCCCGGCACGTCCAACTTGTTTGGCTGATCGAAGAAACCGATCGCGATGACGACATGCGCAGCTTGGGTTTTACCCCGGTTCGTAACGACGGCGAAGGCGTTCTTCTCGCCATCGATGCGTTCTACACGCTCGTACAAACGTATCGATAGCTTCTCCGTCTCAGCGACGCGCCGGTAGTATTCGATGGCCTGTTCTCTCGTCGGCTTGTAGGCCGTCGTTGCGAATGGATGGCCGCCGATCTCGATCAACTCGGGCGTGGAGAAGAACTCCATATTGGTCGGATAACCGATGATGGAATTCACGAGTGCGCCTTTGTCGATCACCAGGGCGTCGAGCCCCTCTCGCTTCGCCTCAATGGCGCAGGCAAGTCCGACGGGACCGGCTCCGATGATGGCAATGTCGACCATGTGGATAGGAATCTTCGAAAACTTGTCGTATGCAACTAGCGGCCGACGCGCCGCTCTCGGAAGAACATTTGGAGCAGCCCGGCCGCTTCTTCCGCCTCGACACCGGAAACGACGTCTATGGTGTGATTGAGCCGCTTGTCCCGGGGGATATTATACAGCGTCGATGCGCTGCCTGCTTTCTCGTCAAGAGCGCCGAAGACAAGCCGATCGATCTTTGCCCAAACCATTGCGCCGGCGCACATGGGACACGGCTCGAGCGTCACGTATAGTGAGCATCCGCGGAGCACTTTCGTTCCAAGCGTCTCGCAGGCGGCTGTGATAGCGATCACCTCGGCGTGGGCTGTTGGATCCTGGAGTCGCTCGACCATGTTGTGCCCGCGGCCGACGACTTCGCCCGCGTGGATGACGATGGCGCCGATCGGTACCTCGCCTTCATCGTAGGCGCGTTCGGCTTCTTTGAGCGCCATCTTCATAAATCGTCGGTCCGGCTCGAGCAGGGACGAAAGGCTCATGCGCCAGGCCCCCGCCGCGCCAGCGGCAACGTCATACAGCGAGGTCCGCCGCGCCCCCGCGAAAGTTCATTGCCCTCGAGCTTGATGCCGATCTTTTCTCCCGGCTGGAACTCGCTTTCGGCAAAATATGACAAAAAGCCTTCGGCCGTGACGATCCTATAGCCCCGCTCCCGGAGACTGTTAAACGTACTTTCGTTGCGTTCATATCCGATCACCAATCCCGGCGCTACGGCGAAAAGATTGGCGCCGTCCGTCCACTGCTCCCGCTTTTGGCTAAGGGGGTTTTCGCCTCCGCAGGGCACAAACGTGAGCCCTCGTCCGAGAATTTCTTCGAGCACGCGCCGGAGTCCGCTGCGGATCTCGCTGTAGAACTTATTAGGCTCGTCGCTCCGCGTGTAGTGGATGACGTTCGCGAAGGTGTCTTCCGCAATGATCGGAGGAAAGACGACGCATTCATCCGGCGATGCGAAGGTAAATACCGTGTCCAGGTGCATGCAGTAGCGGGCCTTCGGAAGATCAACCATGACGACGTGTTCGACCGGTGTTCGGCTGAAGAGCTCGTGCGCGACATTCATTACACCGCCGAAGGAGGTCCGCTCGGAGTGTCCGACAATCACGCACGTGGGATCGGCCATGAGCAGGTCGCCGCCTTCGAAGGTCACGCCTTCAGGCAACACGATGATATTGTCGCGGTAGGCGCCGAACAGCGGGTGATGCTCAAGCACGGTGCGAAGAATCATGCTTTCGCGCGTCCGTACGGCCGTCGCCGCATGGCTGAGGATGATGTGGTCGTGGACTACCGCGGCCACGTCGCGCATGAAGATCAGATTCGGGTCGGGATCCATGTGGATCGGCAGTCGTGACCGCCCGGTCATGGCGAAATCGAAGAGTTCGGCCGGCGAAAGTTGCTTGAGCTCGCCTTCGAAAGCCTGGAGATTTCGTTCCTGCGAAACGCTGCACAGCTGTGAAACGAAATCGAAGCGTGCATCCTCTTCGCCAAACACCTCCCGGAGGAGATCGGCGATCTGCAGCACGGCATCGTGTCGGCCCACGATCTTCGAGAACACCCTCGACATGAGCTGATGCTCCTCCCGCGCATGTCCTACAAAGAGGATGTCGTCAAAAAGGAGCTCAAGTCGGTTCTCCGGAAGAACGAGTTCCATCTCGACACCGGGCGTATGAACCAGCACCTGCTCGAGGAGACCCGTTTCAGAGGTGATATCGAGGCGCGTCCGCCGCTCCGTGGACGTTGGATCGGCTACAGCTTGTCGCGTCATGTTAACGGAGATGAAAAAGAGGGCGTAAAAGTCGCGTACCCTCTTTCACGTCTCATGTTGCCGTTCGGTTCGACGGCGGAACGATGAGTGAACGGCCCGTGTTACCGGCAGGAGGCCTCAGATGTTAGCGCCTGCCGCGAACGACGTCGATGAAGCGGAGGACAATCGCGACGAGAAGGAGGACGAGGAGAACCTTCAGCGCGAGGTTGAGGAGTACGGCGCCGATCTTAAGGATTACGCCGAGCACGGCCACGGCTACGATGAGCACGATGGCGATAACGATCCAACGAAGAACTTGCTGTATGTCCATGACTGTATAATATACTACGCGGACTTCAAACGCGGCGGGGTCATACAACCCGGCACCGGAGTCAGGGTGCCGTCACGAGGATACTCTCCGAAAACACGATCCCGTCTCCGCTAGGTGTAAAGCCACCCAGGATTAGTATTCGTTCATCTGACAGTTTAGTTGCGGTCATCCCAAATCTTCTTGACGTGTCGCTGCTCCGCGGAAACCGGAAAAATCGGCCTGCTTCTTCCGCATAGATCTCGGCATCGGCGATGCTCGTAGAGGGCGTGCCCTGATGCCCGCCTATGACGAAAACATGGCCGGATTTCAACCTTTCGGCGGCGTGCTGCGTACGCGGCACCCGCATGGTTCCGGTTCCACGCGGCAGCAGGCCTCCCGGCGCTCCGTAGTCGATAATGGCCGCGATAGCTAGAGTCTCTGCTTCTCCGAAGGACGTTCCTGCGATTAGCATCCTTCCGGCCCCTGCGGACTGCAGTGGCGTCTGGGTGTGACCTGCAAAAGAAAATCCGAGATTCGGACCCGGTGCCGGACTGCGCGCGATCAGCGAATCATTTCGTAATACAAAGCTTCTGATGTCGTTGCGCGTGCCGAGCAGCGGTGAGGGTGAATACCGGATGTCGCCTTCGCCGCCGAATAAGTCAAGGAGGACGTCGCCGCCGTTAAGACGAAGAACGGCGGTATGATATGCGCGACGTATCGGAGCACCGGAGAACGGCACGGTGGCGAATTGTTGGGTCTGGGGATCATAGATCTCTACCGTCTCGATCAAATCTTCGAGTTCGTCGACGACGAAATGCCGGCTACCGCCGACGATCAGTATGCGGCCGTCCGGCAGTATTGTCGCCGTGTGTCCCGATCGCCCGGCGAGCATCTGTGCGGCGATTGGGCGAAACGTCTGGGCATCGGGCGGAAGCAAGACGCCATCGCTGCGTGCCGGTTCGCTGAACCGCGGCGACCCGCCGAGGACAAAAATGGAGCCATCCTCCAGTATCGTCGCCGAATGGCCGCCGCGGCCGACAGGCAGAGCCGCAGCGTCGCGGGTTCCGTCAAGAGCGCCGCGGTACGCGTAGGCCGTATCCTGCACGGTCTGTCCGTCCGAATCGGTCACCGAAAGGAGCAAGCGGTTCAGACCACTTTGCAGCGGCACGTTTCGAGCCCACACTTGCTCATCCTCGTCGAAAATGAGCGGAAGTCCATCGACAGCGACGGATTCGACGGTCCGAAATGCATCCGCTCGCACGACGAGGATAATCGAGTCGTCGGGAACGACCGTCTCGAGGTCGGGCGCGACGATATCAAGAGTCGGTCTTTGAGGCTCTACCCATGGTCGATCGCACGCACTGATGACGGCCAGCTCCGCCGTAAGGAGCAGCAGAGCGAGCGCCACTCGGAACTGGACCACCCTAGGAAGCAATGGACGTAACAACTGCACGTTATGGAGGAATGGCTGCGTACTTCGGCGAACTTCACGCCGATGACGCTATTGTGGCCGCACCGAATTGTTCCTGTTATCCGCCTACGGACGGATCCTCGTAACCGACGTATTCCAGCACGAGGCCGAAGGCGGGGACCGCCGGTCCGGCTTTGCGGCGGTCCTCTCGGTGCATGATACCGGGAAGGTCATCGGAGGATCGTTTGCCTTGTCCTATTTCGAGCAGTGTTCCGACGATGGAGCGGACCATCCCATGAAGGAATCGGTCGGCGGTAATCTCAAAGCGCCAGTCGCCGTCGTCGGTTTCCCGGATCCAATGGGCGGTATCGACCCGACAGATTCGGTTCTCGGTCTCGGACTGCGTGCGGCAGAACGTGCTAAAGTTGTGCTTTCCGATGAGGTCGCGGGCCGCCAGATTCATGCATTCAAAATCAGTGTCGGACCGAATGCGGCATCGAACATGACGATCAAGCGCTCGAAATCCCGTTGCCACGTAATAGTGATACCGCCGAAGACGAGCATCGTAGCGCGCGTGAAAACCGTCAGGCACCCGGTCGAGACTACGGACGGCGATCGAATGCGGCAGGATACCGTTCAGCGACGCGAGAAGGTTGTCGGGAGCAATTTCCGCATCAACGTTAAAGTGCGCCACCTGCCCGCGCGCGTGTACGCCGGCATCGGTGCGGCCGGAACCCACGACGGCAATCGGTACTCGAAGTGCCGTCGAGGCAGCCTGTTCGAGCGTCTGCTGCACAGTCGGCCGATTTGGCTGTATCTGCCAACCGCTAAAATCCCGGCCATCATATTCAATGGTCATTCGATAGGTAGGCATAGCGTACCGCTTCTTCGCGCCTCAGCCGTAATTGCCGTATCTTTGGAGCGTTATTGGGGCTGTGGGGTGTCGCAACAATGGTCTTTCCTACGCGCATTTATTTGACCGGTTTTATGGGGAGCGGCAAAAGCACTGTCGGTCCCCTGCTTGGAGAGCGCCTCGGATATACGTTTATCGATTTGGACTCGTCTATTGAGGCTGCAGCCGGAATGCCGATCCGCCGAATCTTTTCCGAGCAGGGTGAGGGCGAGTTTCGCCGGCTCGAATCGCTAAAGCTTCGGTCGGTGTCGCGAACGGCCCGCGTCGTAATCGCGCTTGGCGGCGGCGCCGTCACGTCGGAGAACAATCTCTACTTCGTTGTGACGAATGGAGCCCTCGTATACCTGAACGTCGAAGCTGCTGTGCTCGTCCGCCGCCTCAAATCGATGGAAGATGCGCGGCCGCTTCTTCTCGGGGGTGACGGGCGATCGTTGCCGGAGAGGGAACTCATCAGCCGCGTGGAAGCGATGATTGCGAGCCGGCAGCAGTTCTACGAACGAGCGGACGTCGTCGTCGACGTCGGCGATCTTGACATTGAGGCTACAGTCGATGCTATAGTCGCAGGCCTCGCTGAAGTGTCGATGTCTTGACGAACGGGTGAGACGTGATGACGTTAACCCAGTCTGAACGAGCGGCGGTGATATGGGGTGGGCCCATAGGCTACGAGGGCGGCGTAGTGCTCCTGCGTGGGATAACCGACATTGGTTTCCCAGCGATAGACGGGATATTTGAGATGGAGGTCGCGCATATATCGGTCGCGGGTAACTTTGGCGATAATCGAGGCTGCTGCAATCGAATGGCAGTCCAGGTCGCCCTTGACGACCGTATCGTAGGGCCAGGGTGAATTGGGAAAGCACGTGTTACCGTCGATCAGGAGGTGGTCGGGGCGCGTGGCAAGATCGGCGACGGCGCGGCGCATGGCCTCCATGGCGGCCCAAAGGATGTTAAGCTGATCCACTTCTTTCGGTGTGCACATCCCGATGCCCACGCTAAGGGCAGCGCCATGGATTTCAACGGCAAGACGCTCGCGATCACCGGCGCTGAGCAGCTTACTGTCGTTGACGCCCTCGATAACGACATTTTCCGGGAGGATGACGGCCGCCGCGACGACCGGCCCGGCGAGACATCCACGCCCGGCTTCATCGACCCCCGCGACGTGTCGGCATCCGGCCGACCACAATTCGGATTCTCTAATGAGGGAAGGAGAAGGCATGACGCTAAACTAAGCGTCGCGAGAGGGGAATTCGAGGGGAGTGGATAGAAGGTGGAAAAAGGGGAAGGGGAAGGGGATGCAAGACTGAACGTGAAGATACTCTTCCTTTTCCTCTACTCCGTGTACTGGTCCGGGAGATCGTTCTCGTACAACACGGTGTCGCCCGGCCGGAGGTAGCTCTTGAGAAACGTCTGTGCCTCCCGGAGCGACGGAACGACTTTCCATTTTTCTTCCGGGAAGTGCTTGGCTTTGAGACCTTCCTGGATGGGACGGGTCTGCTCCTCGCCGACGAGGAGGGCGAGGTCGACGTTCTCGGCGATGTATTCGCCGAGCCGCCTGTTTTCTTCAAATTGGCGCTCGCCTAGCTCGATCATGCCGGGGGTGACGATGACGCGTCGGCCGTCGCGAAACCGTCCCAGAATCTCGACGGCATTGCGAGCGCCGACGGGGTTGGAATTGAAGGCGTCGTCGATGATGGTGACGGAGCCCTGTTTCCGAAGTTGGAGGCGGTGCTCGACGGGCTCCAGGCGCTCAACGGCGTAGGTCATCCGGCGGAGGCGGAGATTCATGGCACGTCCTACGGCAATCCCCAATAGTATGTTGAGCACGTTATGACGGCCGAGGAGCTGCGTTTTGAACGTCTGCTCTTCGCCGGTATCGTCGCGAACGGTGAATCGAGCGCCGTCTGCGCCGTAGGTGACGTCGCTTGCCATGATGTCGGCATCGGGGGCGTCCTTTACGGATACACGCAGGACCCTACCGGGCGCCCGCTCGCTCATGGCAGCCACGTGCTCGTCGTCGGCATTCAGGACGGTGATCCCATTGCCCTTCATACATGCGAGTAGGTCGCCCTTTTCTCTAGCAATGTTCTGGACCGTTCCCATAGATTCCAAATGCGCCACGCCGACGGATGTCTCGACGGCGATGTGGGGCTGGACGATATCGCAGAGCTCTTTCATATCGCCGGGGTGGCGAATGCCCATCTCGACGATGAGGACCTGGTGTTCGCGCTTCAACATCTGGTTAATGACGATGCAGAGGCCCATTGGGGTATTATAGGAGCCGGGCGACGCAAGGACGTTGTACCGCTGTTTGAGGATCTCGCTGGTGACGAATTTGGTACTGGTCTTGCCGTACGAACCGGTGATGCCGATGACCGTGAGGTCGGTGCGTTCGCGGAGGTGCTGCCGGGCGCGTCGTTTGAAGCCTTCCTGAATGCTCGCTTCGACGGGTTTCATCAGATAGGCAGCGAGCACGACCCAGAAGGGCCCGAGGATGTCGGCAACGAAGAAGCCCAGGAGAACGAAGAATAGTTCGGGGAGGCCGCTGCCGAACCAGACGATGAAGCCGATAAGCACGGGAAGCGCGGCGAGTGTGGCGGCGGCCCCCGTCAGGCGCTTCATCCGGGCCGTGTATTTAAGGGGTTTCTTTTCGCGATCGCTGCGATAGATCCGCGAGGAGGCGAAGGTGATCGCCCAGAGCGGGAGCGCAACGACGGCTGTCCAGTACGGGGACCCGTAATAGAAGCCGAGGAAGGCGAGGCCGAGCTCGGCGGCGGCGAGCTTGTGGGAGAGACGTACGACAATACGGCCGGCGCGGTCGATGAGCCACCGGCGAAATTCAGGAGGCTTATAGCCTTCTAGCTGGAAGACGTGAAGGAAGTAGCGCAAACGCCGCCACGCGCGCCATCCCGCGAACAGGGTCGTAACGAATGCGAGGGCGTAAACGAGTATCATGCGTCGTGGGGGCGGTGTTTTTGGTGCTGGATCGGAGGTGCGGCGGCGATTCCGGCGATTTTACGCATTCTTCAGAAAGTGACGTGTCGCGGCAATGAAGGTGTCGAAATCATCTAGGTAGCCGTAATGGCCGGCGCCTTTGAGTACGACGAGCCCCGCATCGGGAATTCGATCTTCGAGGACGCGCATCTGCCGGAGTGAGACGGCCGTGTCGGCTTCACCCCAGATCAGGAGTGTCGGTGCGTCGATCTTGTCGATGCGGTCGTCGAGGTGGTGAGTGACGGTTCGGACGAAGGTATCGCGCATGACGCCGTCGAGGGCGCGGTAATCCGAAGAGCCGAGCAGTTTCCAGACGAGAGAGTGCCTGAGCCAGTCGAGACC
This sequence comes from uncultured Rhodothermales bacterium, assembly GCA_964487555.1. Lineage (GTDB taxonomy): Bacteria > Bacteroidota > Rhodothermia > Rhodothermales > VXPQ01 > CAZART01. The sequence continues at coordinate 29,629 of CAZART010000032.1, read as the reverse complement.
GAATTCTTTCATAGGTTTCGGGAGGATGAGAAAAGGGGTTTTAAGCGCCTTCGCCGTGTATTTCTTGAGGTAGAAGGAGGGTGAATGGTGCGGTGCGATGCCGGAGGGGCTGATCAGAATGAGCCGTCGGATGAGATGTTTGAGCCCGGGATCAGAGGCCATGTAGAGGGCGATTCGGCCGCCATTCGAATGGCCGATGATCGTTGTGGCTTTTCCGATCGTCCGGCGGATGAAGGTGGCGACGAGTCGGGCGTGTTCGGGGACGCCGTAAGGCTCGGGCGGAACAGGCGAGAGGCCGTGACCAGGGAGATCGAGATTGTAGACGCGGTAGGCATCGGCGAGGTCGCCGGCGATGATGCGCATGTTCTCCGCGCTGCTTCCCCAGCCGTGGAGGAGGAGCACCGGATCGCCGTCTTCCGGGCCCATGGTGTCGAGATGCAGATGCTCAAATCCGAACGAATCAGCGACTTGATCGGTGTTCCTTGATCCATGCGGGGAAACCATGTATTTTAGCGTTCGTTTCAGATATTGAATCGTGCCCCTCTCTTTAGGTCGAGCCGGCGAGCTCGGCGCACTCCTTGAGCCGCAACCGGCGCGCGGCGTAATGTACGAAGGCGTCTATCGACGCGTTCTCCGCTCGGGCCGGTTTCTTGGAGTTATCATTGGCGGTATCGCCCGATACGTGGAGACGAAAGAAGAAAGTCACAGGTAGCGCGACGGCTAGATTCCAAGATCATGCTCCCGTTTAGATGGTCGCATGATCTTCCGGGGTATCGCTCAGGCATTAGCTTCGATCGTAATTGCGTTTTAGGATGATTTCGCTATTGCTTGGCGCGCGATTTGCACATATTTGGGATATTCCCTTGTGATGCCTTGTCCTGAGGCAGGTCGTAATTGCGGTTGAGGGAAGCTATTAAAGGTTTATCACCACCATCGTGTATTTATGTCGGACAAAACATTTCGTGGCGTCCTCGAGTTGATCGGGGACAAAAAGTTTGGATTCATCCGGGATTTTCGTCCCGATCTGCCGAAAGGCGATGACGATCCGTTCGTGCCGCCACCACTGATCCGAAAGTTCAGATTGCGCGACGGAGTCGTGCTCGAAGGCACGCTGAGGCCGGGGCGCAAAGGCGCCATGCAGGTTGCAAAGCTGGACTCGGTGATGGGTGTCGATCCGGAGGAGTGGGTCAAGACGGACGATTTCGACCAAGGCCAGATCATCTATCCGGATGAGAAAGTCAATCTCGTCACCGGCCCGGGCGACATTTCGATGCGCGTCGTAGATCTGGTTGCCCCCATCGGCAAGGGACAGCGCGCCCTGATAGTCGCGCCACCCCGTACCGGAAAAACGATTTTGCTGAAAAAGATCGCCGCATCGGTCTCCCAGAACCATCCGGATATCGAGCTTGTCGCTCTGCTGGTCGATGAGCGGCCGGAAGAGGTCACCGATTTCAAGCGCTCGACCGATGCAATGGTGTTCGCTTCGTCGAACGACCGTGAAGACGACAATCACGTCCGCGTCTCAACGCTCGCGCTGGAATATGCCCGGCGCCTCGTAGAGATGAGGAAGGACGTGATTCTTCTCCTGGATTCACTGACGCGCCTAGGCCGGTCGTTCAATCTCTACCAAACCGGCAGCGGACGAACGCTTTCGGGGGGGCTGGATGCAAACGCGCTCAAAGTGCCGCGGCGAATCTTCGGATCGGCACGTAACATCGAAGGTGGCGGCTCGCTAACGATCATTGCGACGGCGTTGATTGAGACGGGCAGCCGGATGGACGACGTGATTTTCGAGGAGTTCAAGGGTACGGGCAACTCAGAGATCGTGCTGGACCGTGAGATGGCGGATAAGCGCATCTATCCGGCCATAAATCTGCGGAAGAGCGGCACACGGAACGAGGAGCGGCTCATTGGCGAGGCGATCGAACAGCATCATCGCCTGTTCCGGGCTCTAAACTCACGGCATCCGGTCGAGGCGATGCAGGCCCTGATTCGCCACTTGCAGCAGTCGCCGACAAATGCACATCTGCTAAACGAACTCGTTCCGTCTTGATCAGACGGACTGGAGGGCCTGGGTGATGTGCCATTTTGGGCCTAAGATGGAGATGAGCGATAGGAGATGCACTCTCCTGCTCTTTGGACCCATCTACAAGCATCGATATCCCATCTCCAGTTTGCATCTACAAGCATCGATATCCCATCTCCAGTTTGGGCGAAGTGGTTATGTATTGGGTGCCTCAGGTGTCTTTATTATAAAAGATGCCGTTGCTGCCCAAGATCGATCCTGCTGCCGAGCCCGGCGTGCAGTACCAGGTTCCTATTCGAGAGTGGGACCATTCCGACCGTCCGCGCGAGAAACTGATGCGTCATGGGCCGGGAGGCTTGAATGATGCGGAGTTGCTCGGTCTCATCTTTCGCTCCGGCACGCGAACCCGGAACGGGTCTGTCTCTGCCGTCCAGCTCGGGCGTGCGCTTCTGAAGGAGTACGGATCGCTGCACGGTCTATCGACGCGCGACGTCCGCGAACTCATGCGGGTGACCGGCATTGGTCCGGCCAAAGGCGTTCAGCTCGCGGCGGCTTTCGAAATCGGCCGTCGCATCGAGGCCTCGGTGGGGAAGGGCGAGCGGATCCAGATCTGCTCTCCGGACGACGTGGCCGCTGCATTCATCCCTCAGATGCGCGATCTAAAGAAGGAGATCTTCAAAATCCTTTTATTGAACACGGCCAACGTCATCCTCTCTGATTACACCGTCAGTGAAGGGGGACTGGCCGCGAGCATCGTCGAGCCCCGTGCCGTGTTTCAGCGGGCCGTCCTCGAGAATGCGGCGGCGGTAATCTGCATCCACAATCATCCCTCGGGAAATCCCGAACCGAGTCGGGAGGACGTCCGAATCACACGTCAGCTTGTCGAGGCGGG
>CAZART010000032.1:1795-26611 GCA_964487555.1 uncultured Rhodothermales bacterium | reverse complement strand
ATCCCGAACCGAGTCGGGAGGACGTCCGAATCACACGTCAGCTTGTCGAGGCGGGAAAGCTGATGGGCATACCGATCCACGACCATCTTATTGTTGCCGGAAACGGATACACGTCGATGGCGGAGCGGGGGCTGTTGTAGGGCCCGCCCGCATCGGGTTTCGAGGCGTCGCTCGTGCAATTCCTACCCCATCGCCAAGGATGCGCGAACGACGCCCTTACGGGAGCGCCCAGGATGCGCGAACGACGCCCTTACGGAAGCGGCCAGGATGCGCGAAGGTCGCCCTTACCGAAGCGGCCAGGATGCGCGAACGGCGCCCGTGTCGCAGCGCCTTTTTGCGGCCTTTTACCGGATCGGCTTCGGTGCGAGATAGATCTCGCTTTCGCTGAATGTCGACTCGCCGCTGCGTTCTTTGGTGTCGCCGTTGGCGTTGGCAGGCCGCGGCGGCGATTGGAGTTTCTGTGAGACCTGGCCGATTTTTTTGCCGGCGGGGCGCTCAGAGATCTCGAGGCGGCGCATGGAGGAGGTCGTCAGGTCGCGCAGATCCGACTCGTACCGCTTGTACGCTTCACGCTGAAAGGTATCGTACGTTTGAGCGAAGTGCCCGCCGAGCTGTTCAACCATGTCGTACTTCTCGTTGTACAGGTCTTTGTAGGTTCGAAATTCATTCAGCTGGTCCCAGTATTCGATGCTCCTGATCTTGTAAAAATTGCTTTCGTACTCCTCGTTCTGGCGAAGAATGGAGTCGATCTGGGCCAACCGGCTGTCGATGTCTCGGTGCGCTCGCGTCGTTTTATAGGCGTCGATAAACCGCATAGCATCCCATCGGATGGCGCCGGCGATAATGGGAAGCATCATGGCGAGCGCGATGAACCCGACATAGAGCACACCGCTTTCCTGGGCGACGCCCAGGAGATCGGCACGCACCTCGGTGATGCCGAAGATAGCCAGCTCAATGCCGAAAAGGAGGACGGCCCACAGGATCCCGGCGGAATGACCGATATCCTGCAGCTCCTTTCGGGCCATAGCGCGGCTCGGGATCATGGTTTCGATCAATCGCTCGGAGACAATAAGGCCGCCGCCCGTCAGGACAGTGGCCAGTATCGCCGAGACCGACCACTGCAGGAAGCCTCCGAGCTGGGCATCACCCTGCAGGAAAGCCGACATGGAAACAAAGACAATGAATACCGATGCCGCGATGACCGCCAAAACGATGAAATTGTTAGCCCACAGGCGGCGGCGAACGCTGAAGAATTCGCCCGGACTCAGCATCGGCTGTTCATAGAGCTCGTCGGCGCGCATGCGCAGATTGGCCTTCTCGACCAGGAGGTTCTCATTCATCTCCCTGTAGAACGCCGACTTCTTCGTGACGCGCCGGATTAGCTGACCCATCGCCATTTCGGCGAATTTCTTGATGCCATGCTCGCTTCGCAAATACGAGCCATAGCGGCTTTTGAAGTAGAGGCGACGAAACATCTTTGTATCTCCAATGCTGTCGTTGGTGTGTAGAGGGCACCGAGTTAGTGCAGGTCGCGCGCGTAGATGTCACGCTCGATTTCATCGGCGACCCGAGCGACTTTCTCAATCATCTCCCAGATCTCTTCGAAATCCAGGGTGGATACCAGGTGAGACGCGCGCAGCGTGATGTAGGTTACGAGTTCTTTGTCATCATTTCGGAAATCCTCGATGCAAATCGCCCCCACGTCCAGCTCGGCATTTTTCCGAAGCAACGTTTCAAGATCGAACCGCTGCGGCCGCGGGCCGATAGGACTGTCGACGACGATCCGAGAGCGGTCTTCGCCGTCCGACGATATGTCCTTATAAATCAGATGCACGAGCTGCGACCGTTGATCGCTCGTCATCACTTCGAATACCCAGTGATTCGATTCGATCTCTTTGGCGTTGGGACCATAGCGGTCCTGCAGCGTCATTGTCAAATTCTTAAAACGCATCCGGTTTATTGGTTGTAACTGCCGTGCGAGCATGCCTACGTCCTCGCTCAATCACCCATGTTGTGTAAGCGCTGTGGCTGGAAGCGGATCCGTGCTGAACAGTTCCGTCAGACACGCCTGTCATCCATCCTTTAACATAAATATTACCGGGGAGATTCGGCCGGATCCGAACGATCATATCGGCAGGTGCCCGGGCCGTAGAATGCCAGACGTGGACAAGTCAAAATGACGATCTTCCGGTGACAAGTCCACGTGCGGCGTAGAGGTGTTTCCCAGATAAGGCCCCAAACATGTGGATATATATACCGGCATATTCGACGACGCAATGCTAAATGAGTTGGTGCGCATATGTGCTTCATTTCGCGCGTCGTTGTGCCGAACTCACCCGCTTTTCAAGCAGCCCATATTGAATCAGGAGGGGGACATGGCTATATAGATCGAGGTTGCTGCAAGGGCATCTCCCCGGATGAGGTGCCCTTTCGCATGCCCGTACTCGATCTCTCCGATTTTCGCGGCGGCGGCGGCCTCAGATATACGGTATCTAATTTCTTTCCGCCTCATGGAACTCCTTGACAAAATCGTCTCCCTGTCCAAACGCCGCGGCTTCATTTTTCAGTCGTCGGACATCTACGGCGGACTTGGTGCGACGTACGATTACGGCCCGCTGGGTGTGGAACTTAAGCGCAACGTGCGGGAGCGCTGGTGGCAGCATATGGTGTACCGGCACGACAATATTGAGGGGCTCGACGCCGCCATTCTGATGCATCCGACCGTGTGGAAGGCTTCCGGTCACGTTGACGCGTTCAACGATCCTATGATCGACGACAAACAGTCGAAGATGCGGTACCGGGCGGACGAGCTGATCGAGGGCCACATCAGGAGGCTCGTCGACAAAGGCAAGGAGGAACAGGCCGAGCAAATCAGGGAGCGTTTCGTCGCCGCACTCAACAGCGAAGAGATGCCGAAGCGGCTGCACGAGATAATCATCGGCGAAGAGATCCGCGCGCCGGATTCGGGGGCGTTCGACTGGACGGAAGTGCGGCAGTTCAACTTGATGTTTTCGACTCACATCGGTCCGATTGCCGAGGAAGAGAATCGGATCTATCTTCGGCCCGAGACGGCGCAGGGCATCTTCGTCAACTTCCGGCTGGCTCAGGAGACGGCGCGGCAACAAGTGCCGTTCGGCATCGCGCAAATGGGGAAGGCCTTTCGCAATGAGATCGTGGCGCGGCAGTTTATTTTCCGGATGCGTGAATTCGAGCAAATGGAGATGCAGTATTTCGTCAAGCCGGGCACGCAGATGGAGCACTTCGAAGAGTGGCGTCAGAAGCGGATGCAGTGGCATATCGAGAACGGTATCCGGCCAAGCAAGCTGCGGTGGCACGAACACGAGAAGCTCGCGCACTACGCCGACGCGGCCTACGACGTGCAGTACGAATTTCCGATTGGATGGCTGGAGGTAGAGGGCATCCACTCGCGTACCGACTACGATCTGAAGCGGCACCAGGAGTTTTCGGGCAAGAAGATGGAGTATTTCGATCCGTTCACGCAGGAGCGGTATTTGCCCTATGTCGTTGAGACGTCGGCGGGGCTTGACCGAACGATATTAATGCTGTTATGTGAGGGGTATGAAGAAGAGGAAGTCGAAGGGGAAGAGCGGGTCGTGCTGAAATTTCATCCCGACATCGCCCCGATTAAAGCGGCCGTGTTTCCGCTGGTGAAGCGCGACGGTATGCCTGAGATGGCCCACGAGGTCGAAAAGGATCTGCGTCGCCATTTCAATGCATTCTACGACGAGAGCGGATCGATCGGCAAGCGCTACCGGCGCATGGACGAAGCCGGAACGCCGTTCTGCATCACGGTAGACGGTGAATCCATCGCAGAGGGCACGGTGACCGTGCGCGACCGCGACTCGATGGGGCAGGACCGCATCCCACGTGACAACGTCGTACGGTACGTACAGGATAAGATGCTGGCTTGGGAGCGCCAGGAATGATAGCAGCTCAGCGTCCGGCGATCTCCTCCACCCGAGACCATACCCGCAGCGCGTTCTCACCCAGTATTTGGCGGATGCCTTCCTCGGAGTACCCCTCCTCCAGAAGGGCGTAAACGAGGTCGGGGTACGTCGATACGTCCTGCAGACCTGATGGGAGAGCAAAAACACCGTCGTAGTCGGATCCAAGCCCTACGTAATCCACGCCCACGAGGTCTACGACATGGTTTATGTGCATCACGACGTCGTCGATCGTGCCCACGGGATTCGCCTTTCTTTGTTCTTCAAACCACTGAATCATTTCGGGCGTCCCTTCGACGAGCCCCGCGTTCCGCGCCTGCTCCAGCAGCGCCGCACGAATGGAGTCGCCTTCGGCGTCGTAATCTCCACGGAGGAACGATGATCCGTAGTTGATCATGATTACGCCGTCGTTCTCGGCGAGGAGTTGGAGCATATCGTCATTCATATTGCGCTCCCAGCCCGGTGTAAAGCGGCGAGCGCTCGAATGCGTAGCCATCACGGGGGCGCGCGTGATCCGCATCACGTCGTAGAAGGCGCTATCGGAGATATGCGAGACGTCCACGATCATCCCAATATCGTTCATCTTTCGAACGACCTCTTCACCCAAGGGACTCAGACCGTTCCACGTGCGTGTCGTATCGTAGGAGGAATCCGAAATCTGATTCACCCTTGAATGCGTGAGGGTGATGTAACGAATCCCTCGATCGTAGAAGTAGTCGAGAAGGGCGAGGTCATCGCCGATCGGGGCGCCGTTCTCCATTCCCATCGGCAGGGAGATCAGCCCTGCCTTATGATTCGCGCGCACATCCTCTACGCCGTAGGCGTTCGCGAATTTGTCGGGCCAGCGTTCCACGAATCCATCGACCATATCGATCAGGGAGTCGGCCTTCGCCTTCGCGCCGCCGGTTTCCTGGTAGAAGGCCGGAATGTAAATCGACATAAACGGAGCATCGAGGCCGCCCTCGACGGCGCGCGGGTAATCGAAGTCGCCGCCCATCGTCTGTTGCGAGATGTCTTCCCAGAACGCTTCAATGCGATACGGCACGTCGATGTGGCCGTCAACGATGATGAACTCGTGGGCGAGGCGCTCGGCCAGGGTGCGGAGGTCGGACTGCGATTGGCGGCTCGCGGAGCAGCCGGCGGTGGAGGAAGCTACCATCAAGAGAATAGCGGCTGTGTGCAGATGGATTGCGGAAACGGAAATTTTCATGGGACGCTCGATTCGAAGTAGGTCACACTACAGGAAGGTCGCGCAAAGTGCCCCCGGCTTCGCGAGGGCGGCTGCGTCAAGGCGGCAGTGCCGTGCGGCGGCGTAAAGGATACGGAATTCGTCGGCATCTTTCCGGGGCGGTATTCCCCGCCGGCGCTGCGCGACGCCGTTTCGTGCCGGTGCTGCGCGCCGCGGACCTCGAATCACCGTCTCCTCGAAACACCAGCGCATAATATCAGCCCGTCAGCGCGTCGATCCCATTTCCTCGCGGAGCTGCCAGAGGTAGTCAGGTGTGTGAATCAATCGGCTGCCATACCACGAAAAGAGCTGGCCGTCGACCAATTGAATGTGCGCAGCGGGTAGGATGGCCGCGATTTCCGGAAGGTGCTTCTTGAGAAATGGGAACGGCTCACTGGAAAGGAAAACGACCTTGGGGCTTGCGTCTACGAGATCGCTGACGGTGATCAGGGGATAGCGCACTAATGATCCAAAGACGTTCTCAAATCCCCCCCGAACCATCATATCGTGGATGAAGGTATCGCCGCCGACACTCATGTACGGATTGCGCCAGATCAGATAGGCAGCGCGCAGTGTCGCTAGGGCGTCGCCGCCGAGGTCGCCGGCCAGGGTTTCGAACGCGCTTCGGATAGCGGAGGCGATGTGTGCGCCGGCGGAGGCGCGGTTCGTCAGCAGGGCGACCGCCTCGATCATGTCGATCGCCTCATCGAGCGTTCGGACGTTGGTCACGAACACAGGCGCGATGTCTTCGATCCGTTGCACATCTTGTTTCGTGTTCTCCTCCAGATTTGCGAAGATGAGATCGGGCCTGAGTTCGCGGATACGATCCGTACGAAGAAGCTTGGTCCCTCCGACAATTACCTTCGAATCGTGCCATGCAGCCGGATGGACACAGAAGCGGGTGATTCCGACGACTTCCTCATGGAGACCGAGCGACGAGAGCAGCTCCGTCTGGCTGGGTACCAGTGAGACGATGCGGCGGGGCGGCTCCATAAGCTTAATCCGACAGCCGCGCGCGTCTTCAAGCGTGATCATGTCGCACCCGAATGTTTGTTGGATCGCTGCGTACCTTCTACAGTGCGATCTCGTCACGCAGTTGTAGGGATTCGAGGAGTTTGTCGTGGAGTCCGTCGAAGCTGCCGTTGCTCATGATCAGGGCCACGTCGCCCGGAACGAGCTCGTTCAGCAGCGCCGGAAGTAGCGAATCGGCGCTCGGAAACCCATCGGCGGGAATTCCGCGCTCCTCGATCAGCTCGACGACCGTCGTGACGTCCAGGAGATTCTGTGCATCGTCGTTGTGGCGCAGGGGCGGCGAGCTGATGAACACGCGTCGAGCTTCGTCAAAGGATTCGGCATAGGCCTTCTCAAACACTTTTCGGCGGCTTGAATTAGATCGGGGCTCGAAAATCGCCACGATGCGGCGATCGGGCCAGCGCTCCGCGACCGACTGAATGGTGGCTTTCACGGCGGTCGGATGGTGCGCAAAGTCGTCGATTACGATTACGTCGCCGGCCTGGCCGCGCACCTCCTGTCGGCGACGCATCCCCTCGAAAGACGCGAATCCGGTCGCCAGATCCCCGGGTGAGACACCCTCTTCAACGGCCACGGCGCATACGGCGAGCGCATTGAGCAGATTGTGCCGCCCGCTCATCGGCAGGAACAGTTCCACGAACGGCTCCCCGTCCAGTACGAGCGTAAACCGCTGCCCCCCACTGACGGTCTCGATGTCCGTGGCTGTTACGTCGTCGTCGCCGCCCTCCAGCCCGAGATATCGGACCCGCGCGTTCGTGTAGTCGGCCAGCGCCCGCACTTCGGGATCATCCCCATTGATCACCAGGAGATTGCCGCGCTCCACCAGACCTGCAAACGATCGAAAGGCGGCGCGGTAGTCGTCCCAGCTGTCATAGATGTCCGCATGGTCGAATTCCATCGACGTGATGATCGCACTCGCGGGACGATAATGCATCATTTTGGGTCGCTTGTCGAAGTAGGCACTATCGTATTCGTCACCCTCGATCACGAAATGAGGACCGGTGCCGATATCGTAGCTTGCGTTTCCATTGACCATGACACCGCCTACGAGGAAACCGGGGTCGAGCCCTGCCGACCGCAGAACGTGAACGAGCATCCCGGTTGTCGTCGTCTTTCCGTGTGTGCCGGCGACGACGAGTGATCGGCGGTTCTTGAGGAAGAAATGAGCGATCGCCTCAGGAAGCGAGAGTTGAGCAAGGCCATGTTCGCGTGCGTACGCCGCCTCCGGGTGCGTGGGCGTGCAGGCGTTGCCGACGATTACGAGGTCGGGAGCGGGATCGAGATGCGCGGCATGGTATCCTTCGAGCAGATCTACCCTCATCTCGGTGATGCGCGTGCTCATCGGCGGATAACACTTCTCATCGGAGCCGCGGACGGCGTAGCCCGCCTGTTGAAGCAGGCCTGCCAGTGAGCCCATCCCGGTACCGCACACGCCGATCAAATACACCGACTCGACGGCATCGGCGGCGGGTGGCTCCGAGCGGTCAAAAATCCGCAGATGCGCGTCGGGCAGATCAGAGAGTTTCGTCATGGATGTGCATTGGATGGGGACCCCGAGCGCGAAGAACGGCGGTCCATCGATCATTCAGGCCGATGCTGTGGCGTCGACTTCTCGTCCGTATGTTTGGATTCCTCGGCAGCTGATCGTTTCCGGCGCCTGTCACCCGGTGGGTATTCGTTCTCTTCTTTCACCGGAGGCAATGAACCTCCCGTGAGGCCATACCTGAGAAGGGAATCGAGCTCTTTGTCGCCCGACTTCTCGAGTTCACTGGGGACGATGCCCAGGCGTCGTGCACGAGAGAGCCATTGCCGGCGTGCCAGATGCTGCATGTCCTCGGCCGAATCGACTTCATCAACGATCTCCAGGCCGAGAAGAGTTTCGACGACGTCTTCCATAGAGACGACTCCACCGACGCCTCCATACTCGTCGACGACGAGTGCGATGTGCTCAAGACGGTCCAGCATCCGTTCAAACAATTCGTGGAGCGGGAGAGCATCGGGCACGACAAGCATGTCGCGTTTGAGCTCACGCAGCGTTACGTCGCCCTTGTCTTGAGCGGCCTTGAGCAGGATGTCATCCTTCAACACGTAGCCGGTGACGTCGTCTCGAGTCTCCGTGTAAATAGGAATCCGCGAGAAGCGGAATTCCTGGTGGTCCTCGACGACTTCTCGAACCGTCAGGGACTCCGGAAGCGCGAAGACGACAATGCGCGGCGTCATGATGTCCTTCACGCGCAGCGAACTGAACCGGAACAGATTTCGGATGATGCGCGATTCGCTTGCCTCAAGCAGACCCTGTTCCTCGCCGATGTCGGCCATGGCCGATATTTCTTCTCGACTCATGGAATCCCTTCTTTCGCCCGAGGAGAGCAGCCGCGTAATAGCCTGCGAGAGCTTGACGAGCGGCCATGTAATCCAGATCGTCGGGACGAGGACTGCTGTCACGGGATGGCTCAGCTGCCTCCAGTAAATAGCCCCGAGAGTTTTTGGGATAATTTCAGAGAGCACGAGGATCAACAGTGTGAGAATCGCGCTGAAGATCGCGATGGCTGCGTCGCCGAACACGATCACGGCCTGCGCGCCCGCGCCGGCCGCGCCGACCGTATGGGCGACGGTGTTCAGGCTCAGGATGGCGGCAAGTGGCCGGTCTATGTCCAGCTTGAGCGCATATAGCTTCGCGGCCGTGTGACTTCCCTCCTGCACCTTCATTTCGAGGAAGGAGGGCGTAATGCTGAGCAATACCGCCTCCATGATCGAACAGAGAAAGGAGACGCCGAGCGCCAGCAGTACATACGATATCAGCAGGGCCATTGGCCGCTCAAATAGCTGAGAATACTATACATGATGAATGCGTGGCGGTGCGAGACGGTTTCTCGGGCCTTCAGTTCGTTACCCGACGTCGAGTGGTTACGGGACTAGATCGAGCGGTTACGGGACTAGATCGAGCGGTTACGGGACTAGATCGAGCGGTTACGGGACTAGATCGAGCGGTTACAGGACGGTGCCCAAGTTACGAGCCCGGACGTTGGCGTATTTGCAGCTCGCGAGCCAGATTGCTTTCGGTTGCGATGTTGCTGCGGAGGGCATGTCGGACGGTTTTCAACGGATAAAACATCCGATTTTGTAATACGATTTTAAAAAGTAACACCGTGGACCCGACGTGTTACCTGGCGAAAATGGGTGCCCTGGGCGGCGAAAAACCGCCGTCGACGGCGCTGCCGAAGCAACGGAATTACTTTGGCGCGAATTTCGGCTGCGAAATCCATTTTCCGCCGTTCGGAATTACCATCCGAAGAAGTGCTACCGCACCTCGCGCGAATTACTTTTACATATCGTATTACAAAACCGCGCAATTTATCAGCCCGCCGGAGCATCCCAAGCTAGCTGCCGGTGCAGGCGGAACGCGCCGAGCAGATCTTCGACGCGGCGGGCGCCGTGACGCGGAGGGTTACAGCGGCAGTGGACCGGTAAAACTGAAGTGTCGGACGATCATGCGCGAATCGTTCTCGCCGGCCTCTGGCATCGGACGATCATGCGCGAATCGTTCTCGCCGGCCTCTGGCATCGGACGTCCATGCGTGAATCGCCTCGACGTCGTCAGGCGTTTGAGGGGGTTGGCGCGCTCGTCTCGGAGGGCTTGCCGGCAGGGGCCTTGCCGTCACCGTCGCCGACACCGGCGCTTAGGCCGTTGCCTTCGAGTCCGAGGTCGGCATCCTCGGGTGAGCCGCTCTGGTCGAAGAAAGTGGCTAGTCTTACGGAGATGGAGTCGAAGACAGAGTACATCACAGGAACAATGACGAGCGTCAGAAAGGTGGCGAATGTCAGGCCGCTGATGATGGCCGTTCCCATCGGCCCCCAGAACTGGGTGTTCTCGGAGCCGAATTGGAAGTTGGGCTCCCAGTCCGTAAGCAAGCCCACAAAATCGATATTGATGCCGAAGGTTAGGGGGATGAGGCCGAGTACGGTTGTCATAGCCGTCAGCACGACCGGACGGAGGCGGGTCGCTCCGCCCTCGACAATGGCATCCTGCTTGGACATGCCGCGGTCGCGCAGCTGCATGATGTAATCCACCAGCACGATATTGTTGTTCACCACAATTCCGGCCAGTGAAATGATGCCGATGAAGGTGAACAGGCCGAACGGCGTCCGTGTGATGATCAGGCCTAGCAGCACGCCGATCAGCGAGAAGCCGACCGCGACCATGATGATGAACGGCGAGCTTACCTTGTTGAATTGCGCGACCATGATCATGAAGATCAATGCGACGGCGATCAGGAGGACCGTGGTGAGGAAGCCGAATGCCTCCTCCTGCTCCTGGCTTTCACCTGTATAGGAGAGCGTGTAGCCGGGCGGCAGCGACTCCTGATACTCCGATAGATACTGCTGCACGTGGCCGAGCACCTGAGGTCCCGGAATGCCCGGCGCTGCGTCGGCCGTAATGGTCGCTACGCGCTGTTGGTCCAGGCGAGTGATCGAACCGAGGCCACTCCCGACTTCGAAATCCGCGACGGCGGTGACGGGTATCTGGCGACCTTCGTAGAGGATGGTCAGATTCTGGATGCTCTCGAGGGACGCGCGGTCGACCTCGCGCAGCCGGACCGTGATGTCGTATTCATTCTTCCCGGTCCGATATTTCGACGCTTCGAATCCGTGGATGGCGGCGCGAACCGTGGAGGCGATCTGGCCGGTGTTCAATCCAAACCGCGCAGCCCGCTCCCGGTCGATGTTGACCTTCAGCTCCGGGCGGCCCTCGTTGAGGTCGTCCTTTACGTCCACAAGGCCGGGAATCACCCCTGATTCGGATGCGTCCCTCAGCTTTTGCTTGACCTCGTTGGTGATCCGGCGGATAACCGCGAAGTCCTCGCCGGACACTTCAATGTTTACAGGGGCGCCGGTCGGTGGTCCCATCTCCTGCTTTTCCACCTGGATCTCGGTGCCCGGGATGCCCTGCAGCTGGCTGCGGATCTTTGAGAGGGTCTCGGTGCTGGTTTCCTCGCGATCGGCGTAGTCCACCATGTTGAGTGTAATCCGGGAGCGCTCCGGACTGGCCGCCCCGCCTCCAAACGCCGCATCGCTGCTCACACCGACGTTGACGAGCACGTTCTTGAGATTCGCTTCGGACTGCGATTGCTCATTCAACAGGTGAATAATCCGGTCGTGCGCCGTCTTCGAGACTTCATTGGAAGTCTCAATATTGGTGCCGAGCGAGCCTTCGAGCGTTACCCAGATCTGGCGCGGGTCGCTGTCCGGGAAGAACGCGACGCCCGTGGGCGCGAGTTGAAACATCATGAGGATGGCCACGAAGGCGCCCATCGATGCGTTGAGGAGCTTCGACCGGTTGTCGGTCAAGAGCAGCTGCTTCCGGTTCCGCCGATTCAGCAAGCCGCCTATCAAGCCGACGGCAACGATGATCAGCGGAAGGATCATGAGGTTGATGATGGTCGAAACGGCGACCTCGCGCGGACTCAGGTACATTAACGTCAGCAGCGCCAACATGACGGCTCCGAAGATCAGACCGGCGCGGACGCTTGTCCATCCACCCAAAAAGATGCTCTCAAGTGAGTGTACGACGATGCCGAGGATCCCCAGAAGAAGTAGAATGCCCCCGGGAACGAGCAGCAGCAGCGATCCACCGGAGAATCCGCCCGCGATCTCCGGACCGATTCCTTTCAGCATCATCCCGCCGATGACGAGCGCAAGTCCGATGGTTAAGCCGGCCAGCGCCCCTGCGTTGCGGAGGTAGGCGTACCTCACGGTATAGTCGCGCTCGAGCATCCACCGGAGAAATACCCGATATCGATCTACCACGGCCGGCAATCCGGTTTCGACAAAGTAATCGCCGACAGGCTTAAAAAATCTCCTGTGCATAAGGATCAGCAGCGGGATGGCCACAACCAGCACGAGGAGGGTTTTGAAATTCGACAGCCCGACGAGCGCCGCTAGTACGATCATCGTGATGGCGCTGAAGAGCTTCGCGCGGCGGCTCATCTTCTTGCGCTCTTCGCTCTCGAGTTTTACGAAGATGCCGGTAATCACCGGGTTGATGATCAGCGCGACGAATAGCGAGGCCGAGAGCGTAATGATGAGCGTCAGCGGCAGATTCATCATGAACTCGCCGATAATGCCCGGCCAGAAGAGCATCGGCGCGAACGCGGCGACAGTGGTGGCGGTGGACGCCACGACCGGACCCGCGACCTCCGCCGTGCCGAGGCGGGCCGCATCGAAGCGGGAGTAGCCCTGCTCTCGGAAGCGGTAGATGTTCTCGACGATTACGATCGCATTATCGACGAGCATGCCGAGCGCAATGATGAGGCTGAACAGGATGATGAAGTTCAGCGTGTAGCCGAGCGCATCGAAGATGATGAAGGACAAGAACATCGACAGCGGGATGGCGATGCCGACGAGTGTTGCGGTGCGCACGCCCAGGAAAAACAACAGCACGGCCACGACGAAAAAGAGACCGCTGATGATGTTGTTTTCGAGGTCCGTCACGAGGGCTACGACATCCTCGCTCTGATCGCCCGTCACGACGACGCGCGTACCGGAGGGGAATGAGAAGGCGTCGATTTTCTCCCGGACCGCCGCCGCCGCCTCGATGATGTTGTCGCCCGAACGCTTTTTCACATTCAGGCTGATCACTTGAAGCGTCTCGTTGTCCGCCAGGCGGACGAGGTCGCCGTCGTCCGTCTCGGTCCTGAACATCTGGAGCCGCGCGTACGACGCACGATCCTTATAGCCGAAATCCACTTCGGCCACGTCGCGCACGTAGATGGGCTGGCCGCCGGGCGCGTCGATGACGAGGTTCTCGATCTCGGACGGATCGCTGAATTCGCCGTTTACGCGCACGAGATAATTCAGGCGATCCACATCGACGGATCCACCCGGCATATTGGTGTTTTCCTGCTGGATCGTCTCGACGAGATCCATGAATGTCAGGTTATAACCCTGAAGAGCGTTCAGATCGACGTTCACCTGCACCTCCCGCTCGAGACCTCCGACCAGGTCGACCTCCAGCACACTCGGGATTTTTTCGATTTCGTCTTCAAGATCCTCCGCCACCTCCTTCATCCGCGTAAGCGAGTAGTTCGCCGCGAGGTTGACGGTCATAATGGGGAATTGCGAGAAGTCGATCTCATTGACCATCGGCTCCTCGACGTCGTCGGGGAGGTCCGGCTTGGCCAGATCGACCTTGTCACGGACCTTCTGATAAGCCTCGTCCATCGAAATGTCGGGCTCAAACTCAACGACGACGGTCGACACGCCCTCGGTCGAAGTGGAGCTCAGCGTCTTGATGCCGTTGACCGACTGCACCTCGGCTTCGATCTGCTGCGTGATCAGCGATTCGATATCGTCGGGGCTGGCGCCGGGGTAGAGCGTCGTCACGACGACCATCGGGATCTCGATCGACGGCGAGGATTCCTTTGGTATCGTGAGATAGCTGAACAACCCCCCCACCGCGAGCAAAACCGTTAAGACGACGATGCTCGTTCGGTAGGTGATCGCGGTGTTGGTGATTTTCATTCTTTATTCGGCGGTGTCGGGTGATTACCGCTTTATTTCTGCAGGGAACGGAGAACAGAGAACGGGCAATGACGAATCGGGAAGGACACGCGGGATAGATCTTGAGGTCTTTTCCAGGTCTCGCGACGCCGGGCCGTTCATTCGCTCGTCGTTAGAGGTATCGCTGTGGTGTCCGTAATGGCAGCGGCGTTGTCGTGGCGTTCCATTATCTGCAAGGGATCGCCTTCGGTCAGGCTGTTCTGGCCGAGCACGACTACTTCATCGCCTTCCTGGAGGTTGGTGACGACGACTTTGGCGCCGTGGCCCGGCCCGAGGATTACGTCGCGGCGTTCGGCGACGGCCTCATCGTCGCCGCGGCGTACGAGGTAGACGATGTTGCCGTCCTCCGTCCGTATCACGGCCGATCGGGGCACTACGAGGGCATCTTCGATGGCCCTTCGTGTGACGCTCACGTTAGCGATCATCTCAGGCTTCAGCCGACGCTCACTGTTATCGACGAGAATCTCGACCGGGAACGTTCGGTTGTCTCGGTTGATGGCGCTTCCGACGAAGTTGACGTGGCTGCGGATCGGCTGCCCGCCGTAGGCCTGGAAATTTAGCAGCACGGGCGTACCGACGCCGATGTCGGCGGCGTACCGCTCGGGAACTCCTGCAATGACCTTTACCCGGCTCGTGTTAATGACGCGGGCTACCTGGCGCCCCGGAGTCACCTGCTCGCCGAGCTCCACGAAATGTTCCTCGACCGTGCCGCTGAAGGGCGTCGTGACTCGCGTCTGCCGCATCGCTTCCTGCACCTGCGATAGTGCAGCTTCTGCCTGCGAGAGGCCGGCCCGCGCCTGATTATACTGGGCGCGAACGTTCTCCCACTCGATAGCGCTGATCACCGAATCGCGGTAGAGCGGCTCCTGCCGCTTGAGGTTGTCGGCGGCGAGATCGAAGGCGGCCTGCGCAGCCTCTACCTGCGCGTTGGCCTGGGCGACGGAGGCACGGGCCATGGCCGGATCGAGCTGCGCGACCGTGCCGCCGCCGGCCACGTTCCTACCGAGCGGAGCAAGCGATACTACGGTGCCGGCCGTCTGTGCGGAGAGTGTGGCATCGTCGAGCGCTTCGACGGCGCCGGTAATCTGGATGACGTCTTCGAACGACGTTGGCTCCAGCACGAGCGTCTCTACACGTACCGTTCGCGCGTCGGTCGAAGCGGCGGCATTGGCGTCATTCGCATCACCGTTGTCGCCGCAGCCGGCTACAGCCGCCGCCAGAATCATCAGCAACGCCGTGCTGAGCCACAGGTTGGCGAGCCGGTCGAGCGTTGACGCCGTCGTGAGGTCGGCGGCCGCCATGCTTCGTTCCTCGTTCTCCGTTCGCAAGGGTTGGGATGGAGAACGATGAGCGAATAAACGATGTGAATGCGGAAGAATCATAATCTATGCGCGGTGGATTAGTTGCTCGTGAGATTGAGCCTGGAAGGCTCGGTTAACGGTTTGCCGATCGCCGTCTGGAAGGCCGACCGGGCGACGAGAAAGTCGTGGACGGCCTGCAGGTAATTGAGCCGGCTGAGATCGAGCTGTTCGGAGGCGTTGCGCTCCTCAAGGTGCGTTGCAACGCCTTCGCTGAGCCGCTGCTGGGCATATTCGTAGTTGAGCTCGGCACGGGCGACGTTCTGTTCCTGCGACTCGATGCGGAGACGGGCGGCCTCCAGGTTCCGCAGGGCATTGCCGACCTCCAGATGAACGGCCTCGTACGCTTCGTCATAGTCGACGCGGGCCTGGTCTATGGCCACTTGCTTCTGCTGCACACGGGCGGAGGTCTGAAAGCCGTTGAAGACGTTCCACGTCAGGCGGATACCCGCATTGACCGACGGATTCCAGTAGGCCTTGCTGAAGAAATTATTCGAGTGCTGCGTAAACGTGAACGGATCGTCGGTGCCCCGAATGAAGGAGCGGTCGTCGGGTACGCGTCCCATATAATTCAGGTTGGCAAAGGCGGTGACGGCCGGCAGATACTGCGATTTCGAGATGTCTCTGTCGATCTGGCGGAGTTCGACGGCTAGACGAGCCTGTGCGAGGTCGGGGCGGTTGGTCAGCGCCTCGTCGACGGCGTCCTCGATGGACACATTCATGAACACGGCCTGATCCTGAGCTTCCAGCGATCCGCGAAGCCGGATCGGTTGTTCGATCGGAACGCCGAGCTGCATTTTCAGCGCATCCAGGCTCTCGGAGGCCTGATTCCGGACCTGCACCAGCTGCGTCTCGAGGTTCGTCAGCTCGACCTCGGCCGAGAGGCGCTCGAACTTAGGCACCACCCCCTGCGACACGCGCTTCGTCACGTCTTCGAGGGTTTTTGCGGTGCGCAGCACACTCTCGCGCTGCACGTCCGCCTGTTCCTGTGCCAGGAGGGCCGTAAAAAAAGACCGCCGGACATTGTCGATCAGAATCTGCTCCTGCCGGTCCAGCGCGCGCCGGTTGATGTCTTTCAGCCTCGAAGCGGCCTTGATAGCTTTGAATGCCGATCCGGAGAAGAGCGTCTGCTCGACGCTGACGCCGGCGATGAATTCGTTCGGAACGGCGAACGGATTGTCGCTGCCTCCGAAGGTGGCGCCGATCTCATCGAGCCCCTCTCTCTGCCGATCGCCGAATTCATCAAACGATATGGGCTCCGTCGCGGGATCCTCATCCGTACGCGCATTCTCATTGTAGGAAAGCCAGTCGATGAATCCGAAGGACGAGAACAGCCCACCCGCCTCGGAGCCGGCGAAGGGGTTGGCACTCTTAAGATTACGCGTATAGCTCGAGGTCACGTCTATTTGCGGCATCACCTGGCCCCATGCTTCGCGAATCTGCGCGTCGGCGCCGGCGAGGTCGAGGCGCGTCGAACGAATCGCGTAGTTCTTGACGAGCGCGATCTGTAGCGCTTCGTCGAGGGTGAGGACGACGGGAGAGGCTGCGGAACGGCGCGGTTCCGTGAGCGAAGGGTCGGTCTTTGCTGCCGCGTGGCCTTCGCCGGAGACGGCCTCGCTCGAGAAGGCCGTGTTCCTCGGCGCGAGGGCTGTTTTCGGCGTCAAGACTGTGTTTAACGCCGGCGCCGTGTCGGGCGTTGGGACTATGTTTGGCGTTGGGACTGTGTTTGGCGTTGAGGCTGTATCTGGCGTCAGGACAGCGTTCGGCATCGGGGCTGTCCTCGGCGTCTCAGTATCGGCGGTGTCGGCAGGTGTCGGTAGGATGCTTCGTGGCGAATGCGCATCTTGGGCGCTCGCCGCCGAGCCGGCGAGGAAGAGCACGGCGCACGTAAGGGCGGCCACGACCGGCCCGCTTTGCCCGTTGCGCACACCAGCGCTGCCGGCGCTGCGTTTTTGCAAGCCGCGATCGTCGATCGTGGATCTTTGACCTGCCATTTTCCAATTATCACTCATGTCGTATTTAGTCATATTCGTGCGTCAGGCCGCGCCAGCATGCCGTCGAGGAGGAAAGTCGACAGGAAGCGGGCCGATTCCTCGGGAGAGGGCATCTCGTTGGCCTCTCCGTCCGCCGGCGTATCGCGGCAGCCTTCCATGCATCGGTGCATGTGATAACCCTTGACATTGCCCATGATCATATTGGCGATCGCGATCGACGGAAATGGGCGCAACTCGCCTTTCGCTTGCGCGGCCTCGATGCCGGACATCATCACGTCGATGACACGTTCACCTTGCTTCTGGAAGTATCGTGCCTTCTCGGGCTGATCGCTGAACATCATCCGGTGCCCTTCCTTCATGAGGATCATAAACTGATCCTGTCGATCGAGGAAGAAGGCGAAGATGGCGGTCAGAAAGCCTTCGAAGACCTGGCGAAACGGACTCGAGTGTACGAGCTCCGGACTCAAGGTTGCATCCACGAGGCGGCAGAGCGCGTCGTAGAGGTCATCGAAGATGGCGAAGAGAATTTCCTCCTTGCCGCCCTCGAAATAGTTGTAAAGGGTGCCCTTGCCGAACTCGGCGCGGGCGGCCACCTCGTCGAGCGTGGCGTCGGTATACCCTTTCTCCGCGAAGACGGCGCGGGCGGCATCCAGCATAAGCTGCCTGCGCACCAGGCGCTCGCGCTCGCGCCGAGAGAGTTCGTGCAGCGCCGCCTCCGAGGTTTCCGGAAACGCCGGCAGAGCCGCATCTCCGGCCGAGGCGTCCTCGCCCGTCGGCAGTGACATGTCGGAGGCGGCTGCGTGCGCGGCTCGGTCCGCCTCAAGCAGTGGCTCATCCGCGACGCTCCGGTCCGCTGCGTCGGCTGCGAGGGGACCCTTCTCGTCGGGACCGGCGCCCCCTCTAGAGGAGGCTTCGCGTACGTCGAGCGCGCCGTCATCATGCGAAGCGCGGTGCACAACCGTTCTCCCCAAATCCTTCCTGTCTTGCTCTGCCATTGGCTCCCGCTTCTTGGATATGACCGATCAGTCACCGAACGACCACTACGTCATTCCGTGACCGAGGATTCACGCGGGGGCATTAAGAAGTGATGAAGGACGTCAAACAGGCCTGACGGGTCCGTCAGGCAGGTGGGAGTGGGGATCAGCGTTCTACCTCACACGAATTCCTCCAACCGATGTGCATGCAGATAGTCGACGACGTTCTTCACCTGCTGGGCTGATTCCCGGTTGCACAAGAGCACCGCATCCTTCGTATCCACGACCACAGCGTCGTGGATGCCTACGAGCACCACGAGCCGGCTGTTTGCTTGCACGAGGCAGCGGCTCGAGTCGTGTACGATCACGTTGCCGTGCAGCGCGTTTCCGTGCTCGTCCTTTTCGGCGAGTTCGTAGACGGCCCGCCAGTCGCCGACGTCCGACCATCCGAAGGAGCCTGGAACGACGTATACCCTCTCGGCGCGCTCCATCACGCCGTAGTCGATGGAAATGTGCGGACTCTTTGCATACGCCTCCTCGACCGCGGCCCTTTCTTCCCGCGTATCGACGAGCTCGCGCACGCTGCGGAAGGCCTCGTGCGCCTGCGGCACGTGCGTCTCGATTTGATCGAGAATCGTATCCGCCCGCCAAACGAACATGCCGCTGTTCCAGAGGAAATCCCCCGAGTCGACAAACCGTTCCGCCGTGGCGATGTCCGGCTTTTCCGCGAAGGTCTTTACCCGGTACGCGCGGGGCGCGTCCGTCCCATCGTCGTCGCTTGAGGCTTCGCCCCCTTCAAACTGGATGTATCCGTATCCTGTCTCCGGATGCGTTGGATTGATGCCGATCGTAACGAGGGTCCCAGGCTCCGAAGCTTTACGGATGGCCGCCTGCAGCACCTCGTGAAACCGCCGCACGTTCTTGATCACGTGATCCGCCGGCAGCACGATCATCGTGGCCTCCGGATCCTTCGAGGCGAGCTTCACGGCGGCATATTCGATGCACGGCGCCGTGTTGCGCGCGATGGGCTCGGCCAGGATGTTTTCTTTAGGGATGACCGGTAGCTGATTCCTCGTATCGTCGACGTAGCGCTCGTGCGTCACCACGTAACACTGCTCCGGTGGGACGATCCCCTGCAGCCGCGCCACCGTATTCTGGATCAGCGTGTGATCGCCGAACACGTTCAAAAACTGCTTCGGGTGGGCCTGGCGGCTCCGGGGCCAAAACCGGCTCCCGATCCCTCCGGCCATTATCACGGCGTGTATCATATCACGGTCCTTCTGTCCAATAAATGTTTACTGATTGCAGGTTCTCTCGAGCTAAGGACGTCGCCGAATTCTTCACCCACGTGGCCGCAACGCGCCCGGGCAACTCTGCAACACCAGGGCGGGGTCAATGTAGGGTTCGTCGCGCATAGAATCGAAAGCGTATTCATTGCCGCCACACGGAGGCCTGTTCGCGCACGACGAGACGTCGTCGTATCTTCGGATCGAACGGCCTCCTGCATTTCGAGGCGCTTCGAGCACCGGATCGGATCTCATCGACCTGTTGGCGCGTGAACATGCCGACGCGCGGGGCGTCCGGTCGCTTGCGCTCGAACTGAACCTGACCCCGTCGGCGTCGATACGACTGTGCCGATTCGCTAAGCGTACCTTGCCACCGTGCAACTGCAAGACACCAACGCCTCCATCTACGTCGCCGGCCATCGAGGCCTGGTCGGATCTGCTGTCGTCCACCGCCTCCGCGCCGCCGGCTACGACAACCTGATTACCCGCACCTCGAAAGAACTCGACCTTCGCGACCAGAGCGCGACCCGCACTTTTTTCGAGCAGCAGAAGCCCGAGTTCGTCGTGCTCGCCGCCGCCAAAGTGGGCGGCATCCTCGCCAACGACCGCTACCCGGCGGATTTCATCGGCGACAACCTCATCATCCAGGACAACGTGATCCGCGCCGCCCACGATCACAACGTTCGCCGCCTCGTCTTTCTCGGAAGCTCCTGCATCTATCCGAAGCATGCGCCTCAGCCGCTCAATGAGGAATATCTCCTCACCGGTCCTCTGGAGCCCACCAACGAGTGGTACGCCATCGCCAAAATTGCCGGCACCAAACTCTGCGAAGCGCTGTACCGGCAGCACGGCGACGATTTCATCACGCTGATGCCCACCAACCTCTACGGTCCGCGTGACAACTTCGACCCCGAGTCCTCGCACGTTCTCCCCGCCCTCATCCGCAAATTCCACGAGAGTTTAGGAGAAACGGTCGAGGCCGCCGCCACATCCAACGGCAATGGCCCGCATCAGGCCGGCGACGACTCGAACGCCCGGGGTGCCGCTCCATACGAGAAGGGCGAGAACGGGCCCATCACCAAACCGCGGACGCACAGGCAGGCGGCCCCGATCCACGATCCACGATCTCCGACCCGCGCTCACGCCGGCGCCCGGGCCGCGAATTCCACTTCCGGTCAAAGCGTAACGTTGTGGGGTACCGGAACTCCTCGACGCGAATTCCTCTACAGCGAAGACCTCGCCGACGCCGTCCTTTTCATCCTCCAGGCTCCCAAAGCCGACCTCCACGCCGCCGCCGTGAACGGCATGCTCAACGTCGGCGTCGGCGAGGACATCACCATAACCGGACTGGCCGAGCTTATCCGGGACGTCGTCGGCAGCCCGGCGTCCATCGAATTCGACACGACGAAACCCGACGGCACGCCGCGCAAGCTCCTGGACGTCAGGCGCATGACCGAACTCGGCTGGACGGCGAAGACTCCGCTGCGCGAGGGTGTCCGCAAAGCGTACGAGTGGTATCTCGCCCATGCGGCCGCGGCGCGGCGTGATGTGATTTAGTAACTCCCACTCCCTATTTTCCACCCCCCTTCGTACGCGGCGGAGCAACACGCCCTTCCGCACGAACCCGCTACTTATAACTCGTAACCTCGAACCTTTGAACATATCCGTAATCGGGACCGGCTACGTAGGCCTCGTCACCGGGACCTGCTTCGCCGAAATGGGCAACAATGTCATCTGCGTCGACATCGATGCGCGTAAGATCGAGAAGATGCGGCGCGGAGAGCTGCCCATCTTCGAGCCCGGGCTCGAGATCTTCTTCGAGCGCAACCGCCGAGAGAAGCGGCTTCATTTCACGACCGAGCTCGCCGATGCGGTCAACGAATCCGACGTCATCTTCCTGGCCCTGCCGACGCCGCCGAAAGAGGATGGGAGCGCCGACCTCTCTTACGTGCTCGGCGTCGCCAACGATATTGCCAAGATTCTCAAAGACGACCCGGTTCGCAACTATAAGATCGTCGTGAACAAGAGCACGGTGCCGGTCGGCACCGCCGACAAGGTCCGCGCTACGCTCGATGCCCACGGTCTCGATGCCGGTCAGGACTTTGACGTGGTCTCCAATCCGGAATTCCTCCGCGAAGGTGTGGCGGTGGAGGATTTTATGAAGCCCGACCGCGTGGTTGTCGGCACGTCAAGCAAGCGTGCGGCAGAGGTCATGACGGTGCTCTACGAGCCGTTCGTACGACAGGGGAATCCGATTATCGTCATGGACGAGCGCTCGTCCGAAATGACGAAGTACGCGGCCAACGCCTTCCTGGCGACCAAGATCACCTTCATGAATGAGGTCGCGAACCTCTGCGATCGGGTGGGTGCCAGCGTGGATATGATTCGAAAGGGCATCGGCTCCGACAGCCGCATCGGCCGTCACTTCCTGTACGCGGGCATCGGCTTCGGTGGCAGCTGTTTTCCGAAAGACGTACAAGCACTTGCCCGGACGTCCACCGAGTATGGATATCACTTCCAGATCCTGGAGTCCGTCCTGCAGGTGAACGATTTTCAACGTGCGCTGCTCGTCAACCGCGTGAGCGATTTCTTTGGCGGTACGCTCGAGAGTCGCCGCATTGCCGTCTGGGGCCTTGCCTTCAAGCCTAACACGGACGACGTTCGCGAGGCGCCGTCGCACATCATCATCCGCGGGCTCATCGAACAGGGTGCCGAGGTTTCGGCCTTCGATCCCGAGGCGGCGGAGACGACGCGTAGCGTTCTCGGCGAGGAGCTTGAATATGCGGACGACGTCTACGCCGCCGTAAAAGGCGCCGACGCGCTGATCATCGCTACCGAGTGGCACGAGTTTCGTCGTCCGGATTTCGCGAAAGTGAAGTCCCTCATGAAGCAGCCCATCATCTTCGACGGCCGAAACGTCTACGAGCCCAGGCGTATGGCGGAACTCGGATTTCATTACTACAGCATCGGTCGTCCGCACATTGCGGGGATATCCGAAGACATCAAGATGAGCGAAGGCGGAGAGGAGGACCCATAGAGGCATTTGCAGATTTTCTTTTCGATGATATCTTCAGATCCCGCAGCGATAGATTGCGGCGATGTCCCACTTGAATCGGCGTTTACACGTCCCGTGCGCAGGCGTCGATGCTTGTCTTGACGTACAATACGCCTCGAGGACGACGAATTTTTCAAAGCGGCAGGCCGTTTGCCGCCGTAACTCTAGTTCGTGATTATCTGATTCCCAAATGCCCGAAACACCCGTGAACACGACCACTTCAGGTACGAAACCGCTTCAGCTCACCGGGACGGCGCGGCAGCTGGAGGAAAAAATTGCGGACAAAACCGCAACGATCGGCGTCGTCGGGCTCGGCTACGTCGGTCTCCCCCTGGCCGTCGCGTTTGCTTTGAAAGGATTTCGCACGATCGGCATCGATCTGAACAGCGAGCGCGTGCTGCGCCTGAACGCCGGGCAGAACCTGATCGAGGATGTCGACAGCGAGGAGCTGCGCCAGGTGGTAGAGAACGGGGCGTTCAAGGCCATGGACGATTTCTCGATTGGGGGGGACGTAGACGTCTTCTATATCTGCGTGCCAACGCCGGTGACGTCGGCGAAAGATCCGGACACGTCGTATATCGAGTCGGCTTCGAAGTCGATCGCAAAGCACATCCGAGCCGGACAGCTCGTGATTCTCAAGTCGACGACCTATCCGGATACGACGGAGGGGCTGGTGCAGCCCGCGCTTGAAGCGGAGGCGAGGCCGAGAGGGCTGCAGCTTGGGCGCGATTACTTTCTTGCATTCTCGCCGGAGCGCATCGATCCCGGCAACCGGCAGTTCACGACCTCGAATACGCCCGTCGTCGTCGGCGGGGTTTCGAATGCGTGCACGGAGTTGGCCGCGCGGGCCATGCAACAGGTCTGCGAGCACGTCCACCGGGTCTCGAGTCCGAAAGTAGCAGAGATGGAGAAGCTACTCGAGAATATCTTCCGCTCGGTCAACATCGCGCTGCTTAATGAGCTCGCGCAGCTATGCGACCGGATGGGCGGCATCTCGATCTGGGAGGTCGTGGAGGCCGCGGCGACGAAGCCGTTCGGCTTCATGCCGTTCTACCCGGGGCCCGGACTGGGCGGCCACTGCATTCCCATCGATCCTTATTACTTATCCTGGCTGGCCCGCCGCTACGACTTCGAGACGAACTTCATTACGCTGTCGGCCCGCGTCAACGAGACGATGCCGTTTTACGTGGTGGATGCCATCGTGCGCGCCATCGCCAACCAACCGGTCCGGCTGCGCGATGCGAAGGTGCTTATTCTCGGCGTGGCGTTCAAGCGGGACGTATCGGACACGCGCCATTCGCCGGCATGCCGGGTGATCGAACTTCTGCATCACCGGGGTGTCGCACAGATCGATTACGCCGATCCGCACGTGGCGACGCTTAATATCGACGGCGACTCGTGCCGTCTCGGCATGGAAGCCGTGGAGGTTAGCGAGGAAACGCTGCAGCGGTACGACGTCGTCGCGATCGTCACGGACCACAGCGCGTTCCCCTATCCGCTCATCGCCAAGTATGCGAGGGCCATCGTCGACACGCGAAACGCGCTGAAGCACGTGCCGCACGACCGGTCGAAGGTGATGCTCTTGGGCGGGGGAGATTTTTAGAATCCCCGCGTTATATTTCGCGTTGTCTTCGTGTCTAATGGTTGATCTCTCGCAATTCGATCAACATCTACACGGAGGATGTCATGACAAACGCTGCCGCGCAGGCGCAGGAACCCTACACGCCCTATCGATTCACGGTGGATGACTACTACCGAATGGCCCATGCGGACATCCTGACCGAAGACGACCGCGTCGAATTGCTCGACGGTCAGATCTTCGTGAAAGAGCCGCCGGGTCCCGAACACGCCGGCCACCTCGCCCTACTCACCACGCTGTTTGTGCGTCTTCTCGGAGATCGGGCTATCGTTCGTCCGCAGGATCCGGTTCACATCGATCGGCTCAACGACCCGCAGCCTGATCTGGCGATCGTGAAACCTCGCGAAGATGCCTACATGGGCGCGCATCCGCGTGCGAGGGACGTGCTCCTTATCGTTGAGATTGCATGGACATCATCTCCCGGTGACCGCCGAATCAAGGCCCCGCTCTATGCCCGCGCCGGCATTCGCGAATTCTGGCTCGTAGATATCAAAAAGCGGAAGCTGGAGGTTTACCGAGAGCCGGGCGAACGTGGATACCGTAAGGTGTCGCGTCTGAGCCGAAAAGCGACGGTCCGCCCGTTCGCTTTTCCGGATGTCGAAATGGCCGTGCGTGATATCGTGCGGCCCACCTAAATCGCTGCGCGCCCTAACGCAATCGGAAATTCGGATTCTGGTTTGCCGGATGCCGTGGCGGCGTCAGCCGACGGCGGTTTGCTGCTCGACG
>CAZART010000032.1:0-1695 GCA_964487555.1 uncultured Rhodothermales bacterium | reverse complement strand
TCTGGTTTGCCGGATGCCGTGGCGGCGTCAGCCGACGGCGGTTTGCTGCTCGACGAACTCGAGTACGGCGTGTGCGATAAACTCCTGCTGCTCTTCGGTAAGCTCGGGGTGCATGGGGAGCGAGATTACTTCGCGGGCTGCCTGCTCGGTTTCGGTCATATCGACCCAGCGGCACGGGGCGCCATCGGAGGAGGTGAAGACCGGAAGGCGATGAAGTGGGACGGGGTAGTAGACGCCAAATGGGATATTCAGCTCATGCAGATGCCGGGCCAGACCGTCGCGGCCGCCGCGCACATCGTCGGAAATGCGGATCGTGTACTGATGGTACACGTGCGTGCGGTCGGATGCATGGTGCGGCACGGTGACAAATTCGCACTCGGAGAAGAGCGAATTGTAGCGCAAGGCGGCGCGCCGGCGCGCGGCGTTGTATTCGTCGAGGTGAGCTAATTTGACCTTCAGGATCGCCGCCTGCACGGTGTCGAGGCGGCTGTTCACGCCGACGATTTCGTTGTGATATTTCTTATCGGAGCCGTGATTCGAGATCATCCGCATCGTGCGGTAGAGTGATTCATCACCGGTGAGGACGGCTCCGCCGTCGCCGTAGCATCCAAGATTCTTCGAGGGAAAGAAAGAGAGGCAGCCGATGTCGCCGATGGTTCCGGTTTTCGTACCCATGTACGTGGATCCGACGCTTTGAGCGTTGTCTTCGATAACGGCCACGCCGTGCTTCTCGGCTATGGCGATGATCGGATCCATATCGGCCGGCTGACCGAAAAGATGCACGGGGACGATGGCTTTCGTGCGATCCGTAATCAATTCCTCGATTTTGGAGGGATCGAGGTTGAACGTCTGCGGGTCGATGTCGGCA
Organism: uncultured Rhodothermales bacterium; assembly: GCA_964487555.1. GTDB lineage: Bacteria > Bacteroidota > Rhodothermia > Rhodothermales > VXPQ01 > CAZART01. Next base: position 827 of record CAZART010000032.1, on the reverse strand, counting down.
AAGACCGGCGTCGCGCCCAGAAGGGCGGCCGCCTCGGCGGTCGCGATGAACGTGAAGGACGGCGTGATTACTTCGTCGCCGATACCGATTCCCATCGCCATCATCGCGATCTGAAGGGCGTCTGTGCCGTTGGCAACGCCGAGGGCGAAGCTTCCATCCAGATAACCGGCAAGCTTGCATTCAAATTCACCCACCTCTTTGCCCCGGATGAATCCGGTAGATTCGAGGACCGAATCGATCGCCTCATCTATTTCTCTGCGGATCGCCAGATATTGATTCCGCAGATCGACCATTTCGATGTTCATAGTGTTCGTGGTTCGTCGATTTCGTTAGACCGTCGCGGCGGCATCACGTCAACACGTCGTGGGTCCAAGCAGCCTGTCGTATGATCCGAGCTTCCCGTCGTATGATCCGAGCTGCCGTCGTATGATTCGAGCTTCCTAAACGTCGGGCCATCCCTGGTTTTCGAGGAGTTGCTCTTCGGGGACGTCGCGGAGGCGGCGGGCCGGCAGACCGGCGTAGATGGTGCGGGCGTCGGCATCACGGGTGATGACGGCACCGGCGGCGATGACGGCGTCGGGGCCGATCTCCAGGCCCGGGAGCACGACGGAACCTACTCCCAGGCGACCTCCGCGCCGCACCGTCACTCCTTTAAAATACTTGAAGCGTTCTTCGGTCCGGCCGATGAAATTATCATTGCTTGTGAGCGCGCCCGGCGCTACGAACACGCGGTCCTCGAGCGTGGAGTAGGCCGTAATGTATGTATTGGTTTCGAGCTTGCAGTACCGGCCGATGGTGCAGCTATTCTCGACGGCCGCGCCGCGGCC
>CAZART010000031.1:39507-45438 GCA_964487555.1 uncultured Rhodothermales bacterium | reverse complement strand
ATCTCAGAAAGGCTCGATCACGGCGAAACGACCTGCTCGAAATGACGGTTCTGGCGGGACAGCTCTTTCGGGATCGGCTGCGCGAGTGACGGTCGACGGCGAGTCAACGCCGGCGAGTCTGATTCTGCGCCTCGCGGAGCAGCTTTCGGTAGACCGCCCGTGCCTCGTCAAATTGGGCATAGACGTGGCTCTTCTCCTCTTCAGACCGCCATCCGGGGAATTCCTCAGCCATCTCGTGGAGCTTGTCGATCCACCGTAGACCGTAGTCGGCCGAGGCCGCGTCCCGAACCGGGCGGTCTCCGACCGTTACCCAGACCGGGTTCGTGAACGCCAGCGCGTAGGGCGAATCGAGCGGGTAGCGCTCGGACGGATCTCCCTCGACCCGTAACTGCATCCAGCCGCTGCGCTGGACTGGAATCTGCATCCGGAACGATGCCGATTTTCGATCCCGGTCCAGCGGCAGCGTCTCGATGGTCTCGCCGTTAAATACGACGGCGACGCTCGTCAGCGGCGTTATCGACCGCATCCATCCGGCCACCTCGACGTCACCGCCGCCGTCAGGAATTTCGAGGTCACCGCCCGGCATGACCTCATCGACGGTGAAGCGGAGGAGCGGGCCGGTGCTCACGAAAGAGCGTCCTTGCCGGAGGCCCTCAAACCACGCGTCCATGTCCAGCCCTTCTTCGCCCGTATAGACATACGTCCGTACCGAGCCGATCAGCTTGCTCTTGTGGAGATCGCTGATCGAATCCTCCCCGCCTACGGCCGCGACGCGCAGCCCGTTGTTCAGCACGGCGTACCAGGGATGGAAGCTTGCCCGGTTCGCGATCGCCCACTCCACGGCGTCCGTCGTGCCGAGCGCGGCGTCGACCATGAAGCCTTTCCCCGGGCCGAGGTCCCCCTCGAGCGGGTCGGCCTCCCCGCTCCACGGATGGACGTACCCGACCGTGGCACCCTGCGTTTTCGCTTTAAGCAGCATGTCCGTATTGCTCGGGTAGATGCTTTCGATGCCTGTGCCTTCGTAGCCCGTCGTGAAGGGCGAGATCAGGTGGTCACGCAGGCCGAGCATGAACACGTGGCCCCAGAAATGGGGCCGGTATTCCTGTCCCACGACGAGCAGCATGTCGGACGTGGAGAGCGGATGCGGTTTGCCGCCGGGGATGAAATACTGATGGTCGAGCACCCGGTTGTCCTTGTTTGCAATCTGCTCGTTAACGACGTCCTGGTCTTCGGCAGCGGACATCATCATCAGGTTCTCCAGCGTATTGTGAAGGTTGCCGCCGTAGTTCATGTGGACGTGTGTCGATCCGCTGTACCATCCTTCCAACACCGTGAAACGCTCGAGCCGTAAGGTAACCCGGGTCGTTTCGCCGGCTTTCACGTCGACGGTCGCTCTCGCCGGTTCAAATTCGAATCCCTTAACCGCCTCCAGGGCGACGGTCCCGACCGGCACGTCGAGCGCGAACCGCCCCGTCTGGTGGAACAGGTGATCGCCGACTCCGCTGACGCGCGCGTAGGCCGTCTCGGGCGCATAAAACTTACCGTCGGACGCCGTGAGGTGGATGCGCGCGGCGGTGAAGTCGCCCGTTTCGGCGTCGATCGTCTCGACCTCGAGGCGTCCCATCGGCTGCATCCAATGCCGCGTCGTGATGGGCATTTTCCGAAGCATGCCTCCGTACGTTTCCAGGAGCGCCAGCTGCGGCAGGCCGCCTTCGTTCGAGATAAAGGCGATCCATTCCCCGTCGGGCGACCAGCGCGGGTGGAACGCGTCGTGCTCGAAGAAGGTGAGCTTGTAGGGCTGTCCGCCCGCGGTCGGCTGCACGTAGAGATTACTGTACTGGTCCCCTCGATGGGAGGAGTAGACGAATCGTTTCCCGTCGATCGACACGTCGGGCCGGGTTCGGTAGAGGGTTTGCTCTTCCAGTACCGGCACGGCGTCTTCCATCACGTCCTCCCGCGCCGGTACGCGAACCACATTGCCGGAGCCCAGCGGCACGTGGCGGTTCGACACCAGAAGCAGCTCCGAAGAAGAGATCCACGTGGGAGAAACGTGCATGTCCCAAGGCCCGAAATACAGGCGATCCCGATCGTAGTCGTTATCCGTCGTCACTGCGATTTCGTCGCCGGACCATCCTCCATGTTCAATCGGGCGGATGTAGACGTTGAAAAAGCCGTTCGGCCTCGTGCTCACGTAGGCGACGCGCGAGCCGTCGGGGGAATAGATCGGATCGGTGTAAATGAAATCGTCATCGGTAAGTCGGTGGGCCTCGCCCGATTCCACGTCGAGGACTTCGAGCTGGATGGTCGTACCGTCATCGGCCGTGTAGAGAATCCACCGGCCGTCGGGCGACCATTCGGGGGAGGAATGGTACGTCGGGCCGTGGGTGAGCTCGAACGCTTCGCCGGTCTCCGGATCTACCTTCCAGATGCTGCCGCTCATCGCTACGGCGATCCACTTTCCGTCCGGCGACCAGCTCGGCCACCACGGCGTCGAGCTCGGCGCCGGCGGGAAGTAGAAGTTGTGCATGTAATTACCGCCGTGGCGCGCCGACGGATAATCCTGGGCCGTTCCCGGCCGGGGGAGAATCAGGAGAAGGGCAGCTAGCGCCGGGAGCATGCGTTTCATGGGTACGCGCCGAAGTCGTGAATACGGGGAGCGTACGAAATATCGCACCTCTGGCGCTCCCGTGCAGGCTGAAGCGTTCGCGCACGACACACTTGTGGCGCTCCCGTGCAGGCTGAAGCGTTTGTGGACGATTCAATCCGAGCAACGACGGCACCTGCCGCCAGTCGGAGGAGATGAGTCGATCAGTACCAGCCGAGCTTGAAGCCCCATCGGCCGATGTCGAAGGCAAAAGCGAGGCCCCAGTAGAAGACGAAGAACGTACCGCCGGCGAGCAGCGCCAGACCGCTCGTCAGTTTCGGTTTATGGGGCTGGGTGGACGACCACTGGATGATCTTCTTCCCCGCAAAGCCGACGAAGAGGCTGAAGAGGAGCACCATAACGAGGATCTGACCGATGCCCTGGACGACCATCACGCCGGCGCCATATAGAGGGCTGTTCGAGCTCGCCGCGTAGGCCAGAAACTCGCGGAAGACGGGAAACGGACGCCCGACAGCAAAGAGCCCGACGAACACGCCGAGAAGGGCCGCCTTCGTCCGCATGTCCCCGAAGAACGACCGTATGCTTTCGGGGAGGCGCCGCTCGATCACGTGGAGAAAGCCCAGCTCGAAGAGGCCCCAGATGAGCATGGCGATGCCGAGCACCGTGAAGACGCTCTGTGCCTGCGAGAGACGAGCACTCCGGGCGTTGAACGCTTCGACGCCCGATCCGAGCAGCCCGATATAGGCGCCGTAGGCGGCGCATACAAGCGTCACACCGAGTGCGAAGACGCCAAGGGCCATCCATGGACTTGCGGAACGTACTTTGCGCCCTTGATCCGTGGAGCAGGCCAGTCCGGGAAGCATCGCAAAGACGACGCAATTGCACGCCGTGAACGTCGCGGCGAGTCCGGCAACGGCGGCGAAAATAAAGCCGAAGCCGAAGCCCCGCTCGTGAAACGTGCCGACCAGATCCGACGTGTCGCCTATGGCGGGTGCGGCTATCACGTCGCGGCCGAAGCCGTCCACCAGATGATAGTTCCAGAAGCCGGCGATGAGAACGGCCGCAGCGATCGTAGCGAATGCGAACGCCGCCAGCTGCCCTCTTCCATATACGTCGGAGAGTTTGACGCCTCCCGGGGGAGCCGTCTGAGTCACTGCCATGTCGCCTCTTCAGGCTAGGGGTAGGAGGAAAGTGTGCGTAATAAACAAAATGGAACCACCTTCTCCAAGGCCATCTCGAACCCCCAGTGCATTGAACGAAGTGGGACGCACGTCGGTCATTCCCTCGCCGAGACTGGACGCCACAAAAAAGGGGCGCCATTTCTGACGCCCCTGATTTCGGCACACCTTTTAATCTAAAAGACCCTCTATCGAAATACCAGAAAAGTGCCGCGTTACGAAGGGTCGGTGACGATTACCTGGATCTTTACTGAGAGCGGCGGGCCGCCGGCCTTCGGGGAAAGGCGAAGCCTCAAGTTGTACGTGCCCTCCTCGTTCGGATCGAAGGTGTCGTTACCGAAACCGGGATTCCATGATTGTTGGTAGAGCACAACGTCGTCATATACGCTGCTTCCGAAGGTGAGATCTATCGGGCTCTTAGATCCAAATATTTCATTGGCCACGTTCGTGACGTGAAGCGTTAGGTCGTAATCGGCTAGAGTCGTTCCGGTCCCACGCAGGTCGACGTGCCAGTCGTAGTTCCACGTCGCGAGATTGTCACTCACTGGACCCGTTTGGCCAGTCTCAGCTTCATAGACGCCGACTTTCTTGCCGGATACTTCCAGCGTGCCCTCGAAACGCTGCTGGGCACGAAGCGCAATCTGGATGTCGTCACGTTCAGCGATCGTAAATTCGCCGTTAACCTGACCATCGCCTCCGATTGCTTGAATGCCGTCCGCGGGGTCAGGATCATCGAAATTAGAATCCCAGACGCTCACGTTCGCTCCAACGGTTGTATTCGCCGCGCCACCTTTCGCCAGTCCGCTGGGCGCGTCGACGGTGGCAGGAGATGCATTCTCTTCGGAGACGCCGAGCGTATTGCCATCGAAAGTGTCGCAGCCGAAAAGGGTTAAAGAACAAACGGCCGCGGTGATGGTGATAATCTTTTTCAAGAAATCGTACTTCATGTGATTAGTACCATGAAATGAGCTTTTTGGTGGGGTCGCATCATAACCGTATTCATGTGGAAAAGCAATTTCGTTTGGACGCAAGCTGCCGCAGATCAGGCTGAATGCCGAGGATCACGACAATTCTACATGCACGGTGGTGAGCTGTGCCGTTATTCGGCTGGCCAAGACGAGGGTGGCGACTTCGTTTAGCCGATGTGCGACTGAAGCTCCTCGCGCCGATGTTTCTCCCGCAGCTTGCGCAGCGCCTTCTCCTTGATCTGACGCACGCGTTCTCGGGTGAGACCGAAACGCTGACCGACCTCCTCGAGCGTCATCGGATGTTCGCGACCGATTCCGAAATAAAGGCGCGTGATTTCTGCTTCACGGGGATGCAGGAGGCTGAGCGCGCCCTCCACGTCGATCGTAAGCGACTCGTCGAGCAGCGTTTCGTCGGGCGAGGAGTCCTCGTCAACCGGGACGATGTCCAGCAGGCTGTTGTCGCCGTCCTCATTGAACGGAGCGTCGATCGACAGATGGCGGCCGGCGTGCTGCATGGCGTCGCGCACCTTGGTGACGTCGATCTCGAGCTCTTCGGCAAGCTCGTCGACGCTCGGGGCCCGATCATGCTTCTGCGCGAGCCTGGCGCTCGTCCTGCGAATCTTTGAGATCGTGCCGATGCGGTTCAGAGGCAATCGAACAACGCGGCTCTGCTCGGCCAGCGCCTGGAGTATGGCCTGCCGGATCCACCAGACGGCATACGAGATGAACTTGAATCCGCGGGTCTCATCGAATCGCTTGGCCGCCTTGATGAGGCCGTAATTGCCTTCATTGATCAGATCGGCGAACGATAGACTTTGTCCCTGGTATTTCTTGGCGACGGAGACGACGAAGCGAAGATTCGCACGGGTCATTTTGTGGAGCGCTTCCTGATCTCCTTTTTGGATTCGCCGCGCCAGGTCTACTTCTTCGTCCGGCGTAAGGAGGGGAATCTGACCGATCTCTTTCAGGTACTGATCCAGCATGCGCTGCTGGCGAGAGATAAACATAAGGTATTCAGCTATCTAGGTGCTCGTAGCAATATTGCCAGACGTCGTCGTATGTCGATGGAATTCGGTGCCCGTCAACGGGATGGGCTGAGAAGATTCGTAGCGGTGGGGCGTAATGTCATGTTCTGACGATGGTGTCCACGATTCCCGTGGGGGCAAGTTCCGGAAAAGCA
>CAZART010000031.1:2311-39407 GCA_964487555.1 uncultured Rhodothermales bacterium | reverse complement strand
TATAGCCCACGAGACCGGCACCTCTGTGGCGAATGCGTCGCAGCATCTGCAGATTCTCCGCCGGGCTCGCCTTGTCGAGACGCGTCAGGAAGGCACCTACGTCCATTATCGGCTCGGAGACGAGTGCGTGCTTCGCCTATGGCATGCGCTTCGCGAACTCGGTGAAACTCGGCTGGCGGAGGTCGAACGCATCACCCACGATTATCTGCGTCGCCGTGACCGGCTCGAGCCTGTTCAATTGGACGAACTGCAGCGCCGGCTGAATGAGGAGGGCGTCATCGTGCTCGACGTGCGGCCCGCAGAGGAATACGAAGCGGGCCACATCGCCGGCGCACGTTCCATCCCGCACGACGAACTGGAGGCACGCCTCGAGGAAATTCCTGCGCACGCTCAAATCGTCGCCTATTGTCGTGGACCGTACTGCGTCTTTTCCGACGAGGTGGTCGAGCAACTTAGCCGGCATGGGCGGCAGGCACGGCGATTGGCGCTCGGATTTCCGGATTGGAAGGCGGCCGGATTGCCGATCGAACGCAGTGCCGCGCTCACAGCGTTCTGACCTGAACGAGATCCGTATTCCGCGATCTGCCCCACTGCCGCAACGAAATTGATGATGGAAGCCGCAATGAACAAAAACGACCCGACGATCGACGCCAGTACGCTTCGACAGATGCTCGAACGGGGAGATCCGGTCGTCGTACTCGACGTACGCGCCGGCAGCGAACGTGACGAGTGGTACATTCCAAATAGCATCCACGTCGATGCATACGATGCACTCAAACGGAACGAGCCGGATGCGCTTGCCGGCGTCGATCTTCCGGAAGACGAACCGATTGTGACCGTGTGCGGCGCAGGCCGCACGAGCCGTGTCGCCGCAGAGCAGCTCCGCAGCCGGGGGCTGCAGGCCGCGAGTCTGGCGGGCGGAATGAAGTCCTGGAGTCTCGCCTTCAATACGGCGGACGCATCGCTCGCAGGAACAGCCGCCGACGTCGTACAGGTGCGCCGTACCGGGAAGGGCTGTCTATCCTATATCATCGGTGCCGGTAGTGAGGCGGCGGTCATTGACGCGTCCTTACCGCCGGAGGTATACATCGAGCTCGCAGGCGAGCGGGGTTGGCGCATCACGCATGTGCTGGATACGCACATTCACGCGGACCATCTTTCGAGATCACGGCCATTGGCCGAGGCGGTCGGCGCCGTACTCATCCTGCCCGAGCAGGAGCGCGTGTCTTTTACATACCGTGCAGTCCGTGACGGCGACGTTTTCTCGGTAGGAGATGCACGCCTGCAAGCAATCCGGACGCCGGGCCATACCGTCGAAAGCACCTGCTATCTCCTGGATGATGCGGCGCTCTTTACGGGAGACACCCTGTTCACGGACGGCGTCGGTCGTCCGGATCTCGAGGCGAGCGGCGCAGAGGCCTCGGGACGTGCGGCAGCCCTCTACGATTCGCTTCAGCGGCTCATGAATGACGTCCCGGCCGGAGCGGTCGTGCTTCCGGGCCATACCCGGCGGCCTGTGCCATTCGACCGGAAGGTAATCGGGGCGTCGCTCGCCGCAGTGCGCAAGAACGTCGATGCGCTATCGCTGTCGAAGGACGCCTTCGTGGAGCGGATCCTGGGTCGCATTCCGCCGACGCCGCCAAATTTCGAGCGGATTGTGGCTCTTAATGAATCCGGTGCAACCGAGGTGAACGACATTCTCGACCTCGAAGCCGGCGCCAATCGATGTGCCATCTCCTAACGCAGGATCGACCCAGAGCGCACCAGCATGAGTATCCGGCTCGGTCTACAGGAGAACTGGCGGCAATTTTCACTCCTGGTCGTGGTGAATGCCTTCGTTGGGGCCATGGTGGGGCTCGAGCGTGCCGTGCTGCCCCTTCTGGCCGAGGAAGAGTTTGGGCTCGCCTCGCGGGCGGCCATTCTCTCTTTCATCGCCACTTTCGGGCTCGCGAAGGCGCTCTCGAACCTCACGGCGGGTCATCTGGGCGATCGCTACGGCCGAAAGTCGGTGCTGGTCGCCGGATGGATCATCGGTCTCCCCGTGCCGCTGCTCGTGATGTGGGCACCGACGTGGGAGTGGATCGTCTTTGCCAACATGCTGTTGGGCATCAATCAGGGATTGGCGTGGTCGACCACCGTGATCATGAAAATCGATATCGCGGGTCCCCGGCAGCGAGGCCTGGCGATGGGGCTCAATGAAGCGGCGGGTTATCTCGCCGTCTCGTTTGCCGCGCTGGCCTCCGGGTATGTGGCAGCGGCCTATACGCTCCGGCCCGAGCCGTTCTATCTCGGCGTCGTCTTTGCGCTGACCGGCCTGCTCCTGTCCATGCTTCTCGTCCGAGAGACGCGAGGCCACGCACGGCTGGAGTCGAGTCAGTGGAACGGCGGAGAGGATGAGGCAAAGCCCTCCTTCGCCGAGGTATTTCTGTTGACGAGCTGGAAGAACCGAACGCTCTTCAGCGTGAGTCAGGCCGGCATGATCAACAATCTTAACGACGGGATGGCGTGGGGCCTCTTCCCGCTCTACTATGCGGCGATCGGCCTATCGATCAAGGAGATTGGCTGGCTGGCCGCCCTTTATCCGGCCATGTGGGGACTCACTCAGCTCGGCACCGGCGCCCTTTCCGACAGGATCGGTCGCAAGCCGCTCGTCGTCTCGGGCATGTGGGTACAGGCGATCGGTATCGGCGTGATGCTGCTGGGGAACGGCTTCTGGCTGCTCGCCGCGGCCATGGTGCTTCTCGGCATCGGCACGGCCATGGTTTATCCGACGCTCCTCGCGGCCATCGGCGACGTGGCACATCCGGTCTGGCGAGGCTCCTCGGTCGGCATCTACCGGCTCTGGCGCGACGGCGGTTACGTCCTCGGCGCCGTCCTCGCCGGTGTGCTGGCCGATCTCCTGAGCATCGAATGGGCCATCGGCGTAATCGGCGGTTTGACCCTCCTCTCCGGCAGCGTCGCCGCCCTCGTCATGAACGAGACACTGCCCTCTCGCGACATCGCGCCGTCTGAAGCATCCTTTCGCCTCTCCACAGAACCCCGGGCAGCAACACGTAGACTACGTTGATCGCCGACGCTCACCGGGGATCGAACGAACCGACAAGAATGTGGGCGAGCAACCGCTGAAACGCGAGGCGAGTTTTCGCCAGAATCAGAATAGGGAACGGCAAGGCCACTCCTCATTTCCGCGGCCACAGCGCCGGCTTCGCAACGTACCAAAAGTCTCGGCCACACTACGGCGCTAATTTGAACATAGGCTCCGCAGGCCGTAATATACTCCATTCATACGCGAGTATGCAATCCGTATACACCAAAGATACCATATAGATTGAACTATACTAATCACCATCTCGGAGTGCTTATTTGTATTTAACGTCACCATCCACCCTGCCTCAGCCGCCCACCTACCATGTCTACCAGCGTCATTCGCCCTGCCCACCTCTTTTTTATAAGCTGCTGCCTGTTTATTGTCGGCTTTACCAACGATCACGCCGCCGCGCAAAATCCACGCGGAATTGTAGTGGTCACAGATTCAACCGCATTACAAGGTGTGTCGATGGCGTACGGAGGTCAACATGCACTTGTCGTCGGGGTCGACAACTATCTGGATCCTGGCTTACCGGACCTCCAGTATGCAGTCAGCGACGCAGATGCCGTTGCCTCAATGCTAATCAACAGGTACCGTTTCCCGGCGGAGAACGTGACCGTACTCAAGAATGAATCCGCCACCAGAACACGCATACTGAAAGAGATGGAGCGGTTTGTATCGGATCCCGAGATCGAAGAGGATAGCCAATTCCTCTTTTTCTTTGCGGGGCATGGGGAGACCATCCGGGATCAGATCGGCTTCATTCTGCCGCACGACGTGGATCTTTCGAATCTTATCGCCTCCGGCATCCGAATGAATGAAGTCGGCGACGTTGCAAGAGCGCTCAGGCCGAAGCACGCGCTCTTTCTAATGGATGCATGTTACGGTGGACTGACCGCCTTGCGCTCAAATCCGCAGGCCTCCGTCATGTTCAAAAATGCGCTGGCCAGCAAGGCTCGGCAAATCATAACGGCTGGAAGCTCAAATGAGCAGGTTATTGAGGCCGCCGATTATCAGCATAGCGCGTTCACCTATGCGTTACTCGATGCCCTGGATGCAGGCGCAGCCGACGGAAACAACGATGGAATCATCACGGCACTTGAGCTGGCCACGAAGATCCAGTACGACGTTCCTTTCTATGCCGACGTACATGGAGGCAAGCAGACGCCGCAGTATACAAAATTGACTCCGGATGCCGGCGATTTCCTCTTTATACGAGAATCTGGCGCCCTTTACAATATCGACCTCATGAATGAGCAGGTCATCGAGAGCAATCAGGATGAGATCGCAAAATCCTTTCAGAAGCGACTGCGTATCCACGCGAATGTAGACAATGCCCGCATTTTTATCGATGATTCTGAACGCGGTTACCTGACCGATAAGGAAGTGATTCTGCCATTGGCGGCAGGATTTTACACGGTAGGGATCAAGAAGGACCAATACGAAGACGCCTCCAAAGAGCTGGTAATCTCTCCTCGCGATTCTGTCGTATCGGTTGAATTCAATCTGAAATCAACGCATACGGCGGTGCACTTCGACATCGAGCCTGCGGATGCGATTGTATATGTTGACGCCGACTATTTAGGAGCAGGTGCCTTCTGGGAAGACATTCCAAAGGGCCGAAAACGCTTTGAGGTGACGAAGGAAGGCTACGTACCGAGCATTCGGACCGTCAATGTCACGCAGGACACATTGAAGTACGTCGTACGACTCGACCGAATCACGGCTTCGCTGAACCTAACATCAATTCCTTTCGGGGCACTTGTACTTTCCAATTATACAGATACACTCGGTGTAACGCCTCTCCGTAATGTCACGGTGCCGTATGGAGACCACGTACTAACCCTTCACAAAGAAGGCTACGACGAGTATCGGGTGCCTCTGGAAGTCAAAGAATCGATCGGCATCAATCGAACGGTTGAGATGACCGAGTCGGCGGAGGTGGTCGCTCGCCGCATAGTCAATCGTCAGCGCGCCGGCAAGATTAAGGACATCCTCGTCTCAAGTGCGGTAGGTGCCGGCGCCTATGTCGGATACGGCTACCTGAACGGCGAGGTGCAGAAACTCGACAAAGATGACTCTAACCATGACCCGTACTATTACGGTCAATACGTTGCGCTGGGAATGGCAGGTTCCATGGGTATATCCGTGCTTGCAAAGCTCATCCAGTTCGCCTTGATCGATTACGATAAGGAATTGGATAAAGAGCTCCAGCGTCGAGCGAAAGCTCAGATCGCATTAGGTTATGACGGACGAACAGCAACCGTTGCGATGCACATTCGCTTCTAGAGCTACGGGAGCATCTCGCACGTAACCCTAATTGATCAGGTTTGACCTCTCCACGAGTTGGATCGCTTCAAGACCTGCTTTTAACCGGCTCGCTTGTTCCGGAATAGGAAGCCCTAAGCATGCGCATGGTGACTGCTCTGCTACATCGGATGGCCACATCACGTCACCTTGGCGTCATTCTTCTCCTAGCGACGTGCGCCGTTGAAGGTTGGGGGGGGGCAACGGCGTATGCGCAGAACGTAGGCATGGGCCTGCTGTTCGACGACTCGGCGTATGAGCGCGCACCCGGCGTACCCGTACTGATGCGCGGGGATTATGATAGTCTTCCTGCACGCGTATCCCTGAAGTCCCATGCACCCTACGCGGGAAATCAACAGCGTACCAGCATGTGCGTGGGGTGGGCGACAGGGTATGCCGCCCGTACTATTATCGAAGCGCGAAAAAACGGGTGGACAGATCGAGAGTTTATTACGAAACACGCATATGCGCCGGCCTACATTTACAACAGGCTACGCGATCCGGCTTACGATCCGAATTGTGCCAGGGGATCATACCTCATCTGGGCTCTCGACCTTTTACAGGACGAAGGAGTCGCCCCGTTAGAGACCTTTCCAACCTCATGCGACCGCATGCCGACACCGGACGATGAGTTTATCGCCATGGACCATAAAATCATCGGCTACCACAAACTCTTTCGTACGGATACGAAAAAGAAGATTTTCCCTGTAAAGAAGAGTCTGTCGGAAGGGAATCCTGTCGTTATCGGAATGAACGTGACGACGTCGTTTCTCAATAGTGTTCACAAATCCGTGTGGATGCCGCAGGACGGGGAACCGGCAGACGCAGGTGCACACGCTCTCGCAGTTATAGGCTACGATGATGAGATGCACGGTGGTGCGTTCGAAGTCATGAATAGTTGGGGCCGTCGATGGGGGAATGAAGGCTTTATCTGGATCCCCTACGAAGCGTTCACAGAATACGTTTACTACGGCTTTGAGGTCTTCGGGACTTTTGAGCAGGAGGACGTCGCACCCATACGCCTGAAGAGCAGCTTGACTCTTACGCTCTCCAACGGCGAGCCGATGGCCGCGACATTTCAGGATGATCGCTATAAGGTCGATCAAGCCTTTCCGTCCTATACGGCCTTCAATGCCCACATTACGAATGAGTCACCCGCCTATGTCTACGCTTTCGGATCGGATCTGACCCGAGCGGCAAATCGGTTGATACCACACGGCGAGAAGACTTCTGCGTACATCCCGTATCAGAAAAGCAGTATTTCTCTGCTGCCGGAAGGTTCATTCATGGCGCTGGATGATCGTACGGGGACCGACTATCTCACACTGCTATTTTCGACCGTTGAGCTCAATCTCAATGAGATCGTACAGCGGGTCTCTGTGGAAGACGGGTCCTTCATGCAGCGCCTCAAGACCGTGTTGGGTACTCAGCTCGTACCGGCCGAGCTCGTAACGTACGATGAAAACGGATCGATGGGATTCGAAGCCGTGGTTCAAAATGGAAAGATGGTAGCACTGGTCGTCGAGATCGAGCATGTGGCATTGCCGACTTTCACCGATACACTTGCGCCCGATATTACGCTCCTGCATCCAAGTGTCCAACCCGGCGAATCAGGTATTGCGCGAATAGAGAAACCTGCGCACACGACTCAAATCGCCTTGAGCGGCACCATTCGTGAGGCGGGAGGTCTTCGGAATCTTACGGTCGCAGGACGATCGGCCGAAGTCGACACGGCGGGCGTATTTCGATTCGAGATCGACATACCTACCCTACCATCGGATACGCTTGAAATATCGGCTACGGACGTCGCCGGAAATCAATCTATCCTTACCGTCCTTCTAGCGACGCCGACAAGCAGCCTCCGAGTGCCTGAAATCACCGTCGTTGAGCCGCGCGTGGTGCCGGGAAACGTGCGTGGAGGCGTGCCTGAAACCGCCAGGGCGTCGCAGTCCGTTCAGGTCAGAGGATCCGTGGAGCACGACGGATCAATTTCAGGTGTTTACGTCAATGGAATTGCCGCAGAGATTGAGCCGGACGGACATTTTCGGACGTCGATCTGGCTGCCGGGAGACGAAAGGCGCCTTCGAATCGAGGCGACCGATTCGTACGGCAATACGTCAACCGAAAGCTTCTACATTCTTGACGAAAAAGAAGATGAAGATGAAATTGTCAGCCGGGCCGGATATTATAGCGAAGAAAAAAAATATATAGAGGTTAATGTCTATTATGCAACTGACCGTAAGCGTACAGGAAGTGAACAGCCTGCTGAATTCTACGGAGGCGAGAGGGGAGAACTTGAATACGGGAAAACTGTTGTAAGCATCCCGAAATCACACCGTGTTGGTGAGCTGGAGTCCCCGGCTTGGTGGCGATTCGAGTTAACGGAGGATCCGAGCAGACATATCATTCTGCGAGAAGTTGAGCCCCAACCCAGAGATGTGTTTCTTAGAAGCCTCGGCCTCGCGGTAGATCGGTCGGGAGCACAGGAAGCATTCGTCTTCGTTCACGGCTTCAATACCTCCTTTGAAAGCGCTGCTCGTCGTACTGCGCAGCTCGCTTATGACGTAGGATTCGACGGTGCGCCCATCATGTATAGTTGGCCGTCGGATGGTGCGGCCCTTCGGTACACGTCCGACGAGACCGATGCAGCTTGGTCCGTGCCGAACCTGGAGGCATTTCTCAAGGAGGTCGCACAAGAGGCCGGGGCACGACAAATCCACGTCGTAGCTCACAGCATGGGTAGTCGAGTTCTGGCGGGAGCGCTGACACGCATTGCCTACACCGAGTCTGACCCGATCCTTGGCCATATTATCTTTACAGCACCCGACATCGATGCCGATATCTTCGGTCGAGATATTGCTCCGTTACTTCCGGCAACGGCGACACGTGCTACGCTTTATGCCTCCTCGGATGATCGTGCATTGATCGCTTCTCGAAAGGTGCATGGCTATCCCCGTGCAGGCGAATCAGGAGCCGGAATCCTCGTCTCGAAGTACGTAGATACTGTGGATGCGTCCGGAATTGATACGGATCTGATCGGGCACTCCTATTTTGCCGAGACCGAATTGATTTTGCGCGATATATACAGTCTGGTAATCGATGATCTACCGCCGGAAGGACGAAAGCTGATCCGGGCGGTGAAGGAAATGCTCTCTTACTGGCGACTACCCTACCCGGCAAAGGTGTCTTCAGCGAAATAGCAGAAGACGCTTCTGCGGATTTTTAATCGCCGGCGCTATTTCAGACCCATCGCTTGTTTGAGTGCCTCGAAACGAGCATCATCTCGAATAGAATCGAACAGGGGTTCGAGTATGATGTGGGGTAGATACGGATCGCGTTTGGCAAGGCCCCGGTCCAGCCATTCGAAAGCGGTGTCGGGTTCTCCCAGGGCGCCGTAGATCGCCGCGATACCGATCGGCGAAACGTATTGTCGTTCAGCCATAGACCGCAATTCTTGAACGACGGCACGCGCTTCGTCTTCGGCCCCGCGCATCGCGTGAACAAGGCCGAGCGCAGACAGCAAAACGGGCTGCTCACCAACCTGCTCAATACCCGCCGTTATATTCTGCAACGCCTGATCATAGCGACCGACGGCGGCATAGGCCGCACCGGCGAAGGTGCGCGCCACGTAGAAGCGGGGCTCATCCTCGAGAACATCGTTAAGCCGAGTGGTCGCCTCATCGTATTGCCGCCGATAATGTAGAAGGCGGCCTGTCTGGGCTCGAATGATCGGCATTGACGGATCCAACGCCTCCGCCTTTTGCTGCATTGCGAACGCATCGTCCAGCAAACCGGTCAATGCAAGGTGCATGGCAAAAAGGTGATGATTGTACGCGCTGTTCGGATTGTATCTAAGCGCTTCGCGAAACAGACTCTCAGCGGCGTTCCAATTCCAATCCGTCTCGCTTCGGATGACGGCCAGAATGGCGAGCGCGTCGGCGTTCTGGGGATCGGCCGCGAGGGCACGCCCGACGGCGTCACGCGCGCGGCGCGTCGCATCGTGCGGCGGCAGGACATCGTAAGGCGGCGTGCCCATCAAGTGAAACGTCAATCCCAGACTGGCGTGGGCCTGCCCATGGTCGGGGTCGAGGGTAACCGCGTCCCGGAAGTACTCGGCCGCCTTCAAAAGTCCGGACGGGGAACGTGCAGCGAGATGCTCGCGACCACGCAGATAAGCGTCATGAGCCCGCGGATCGACCTGAAACGCATGGCCGAGTCGTTCCGCCTCTTGCGCCGTGACGCTCGTTTCGATGGCACGTGCAATCTGAAGCGCAAGCTCGCGCTGAAGGCGGATGACGTCGTGGAGATCCCTCTCATAGGAGGCTCCCCATTCTTGGTGATCTTCTCTGGCATTAATGAGCTTCGCAGTTATGATGACTCTATCGTCCGACTTCATGACGGAACCCTCGACGATAGCATCTACATCCAACCGGTCGGCGATCCGCGCAAGCGGGAGGGTGCTACCCTTGAATCCCATAACGGATTGCCGCGAGGTCGTTCGCAGAGAAGCGATTTGACCGAGTTCCATGATTAATGCTTCCGTCATCCCGTCGACAAAGTACTCCTGCCCCGAATCTCCGGAAAGATTTTCGAGCGGCAGCACGGCGATCGACTTGAACTGCTCTTCGGTATTGTCGGGAAATAGTGCAAATAGGCCTCCGGCGATCAGTATGAACAAAAGTCCCGCAAGCGCTCTCTGCATCCACGTCGTACGCCGTAGCCACGCACGTCCTTTGATCCTGGTGGAAAGTAAAGGAGCTTGGACCTGCTTCAAGTCTTCGAGCAGGTCTTCCGTCGACACATACCGATCGGAGGGACGCTTCTCGAGAGACCGATCCACGACATGAAGCAGGCTTGCCGGAACATCGTCTCGGTATCGTGCAATAGGCCGGGGTTTCTCGTGCACGATGGAATAGATAACGGCCTGATCAAACTCGCCGGGAAAAGGACGTTTGCCGGTAAGCATCTCGTAGATCACGACGCCGAGCGACCAGATGTCCGTTCGGTGATCGATTTCCGCTCCCTGCGCCTGCTCAGGACTCATGTAGGCGATCGTCCCGACGGTCGTGCCCGGTTTTGTCAGGCTCACGTCCGCCATTTTGGCCAGACCGAAATCCACGATCTTTACCTGATCGTGTTCGGTCACCATGATATTAGCCGGTTTGATGTCCCGGTGCACGATACCGGCGTCGTGGGCTCGCGCCAGTCCCTCGGCAATCTGCACCGCATAGTCGACGGCTTGATCCAGAGACAGTGCACTCTTGGCTAGCTTCTTGTCGAGCGATTCACCCTGATAACAGGCCATCGAGATGAAGAGCCGGCCGTCCGGTGTCTCGTCGATTTCAAAGATGGTGCAGATGTGGGGGTGATCGAGAGCCGAGGCGGCCTTGGCCTCGTGGATAAAACGCGCCGTCGCTTCGTCGTCGCGGCTCAGGTAGAGAGGAAGAAATTTGAGGGCGACGTCCCGATCGAGCCTAAGGTCGCGGGCCCGGTAGACGACGCCCATGCCTCCATGCCCGAGCTTCTCTTCGATCCTGTAATGAGATATTTCCGTTCCTACAAAACCATCCGCAGACTCCGAGCCGGCCGAGGCGGGTGGGGGGAAGAAGCGAGCAAATGCGTCGGGGGCAGGGGAGTGGCCGGCAAGCAGGAATTCCACCTCGCGACGAACACCAGCGTCAGGTTCTTCCGCGAGGCGCGCATCGCGGGCCTCTTGATTGAGACCGGCTATCTCGTCGACGAGAGCACGGATTTTCTCTGCGCGTTCGTGTGAGGAGGAAGCGTCCATGCTGCGGAGGTGGTGAAGTTCCAGGTCAAACCCGCTTTACGACCAGCGCCTATCGCACTCCTGCCTGGTTTGCGAAACGCGCACCGCGCTGTCTCAAATCTGATTCAGCTAAGTCTCGGCAAACCGATTTTCCCGCACGACCGTCATGGGACAATGCCTCGATTGGATCATAATAAGACGGTTGAAGCGTGCACCCGTAGATGCAAACGATCAAGTCTCATGCGCCGTTGGCGACAATGCGAGCGAAAAGGATATTCTTGAGACCCATTAAATCGGCAAATTACGCCGTTGCGGATGAAAGGCAATCTCGACTCTATTTTCGTCCCGGTCTCGAGCATTGTGAAACTTAGGGTCCTCGAGCAACTGATAGGTGTCCGTTCCGGTTATTCGGTCTTAACGGATCCTTCTCACTTTTGAAACGGGCTCAACACGCATGGACCTCTTGACCTGGCTCATCGTCGGCCTCATTGCCGGCGTACTCGCTTCCCTCGTCATGGGCGGCACCGGCTACGGGATTATCGGCGACATTATCATCGGCATCGTAGGGGCTTTCATAGGCGGGTGGATCTTCGATGCTCTGGCCGTTGAATCCCCCTTTGGAGGCCTGGCCGGTACGATCTTCGTCGCATTTATCGGAGCGGTCGTGCTGCTGTTCGTGCTGCGGCTCATCCGCGGGGCGACGTACACGCGGCGAGTGTGAACGTCACGTCGACAGCGTCACATCGAAGCGATCCGAGGGCCGGGCGATTTGGGGACAACGGTCCAGAACCTCGCTGATCCGATCGGCATGCCCGTCATCAGGCCGGCGGTTGAGCACGTGGCGCATCCCGCCTGGCGAGGCTCCTCGGGTGAGCGCCAAACCGGATGTGACCGCCTGCTCGGGTGAGCGCCAAACCGGATGTGACCGCCTGCTCGGGTGAGCGCCAAACCGGATGTGACCGCCTCCTCGTGTCGGCGTCAAACCGGACATGACGGCCTCGTCATGCATTCCGGGGAGCACATCATGAACATCCTTCTTATCATCAACGACGCGGGGACGACGCGCTGTAGATCGTTGTAGCCAAAACCCGGATGACTGATGTGAGAGCAGTGAACCATGAGCGCAGACCGCCCAATCTATATCGGCACCGACGGTGGTGCCACCATGTCCAAGGTAGGAGGCGTATGGAACGACGGCTCGGCCATCTCGACGGAGCTGCTCCAGCGGCCGACGAATACGGAGAGAGGGCCTCAAGAGGTCGTCCGCAGCTGGGTGGAGACCGTCGACGAGTACCTTAGCCAGCATGCGCTGTCGTGGGACCAGGTCCAGGGCGTCGGACTCGCGATTCCCGGACCCTTCCTGCGCTACGGTGTCCTGGGCCTCGCGGCGAACCTGCCGGCAAGCTTCGAGGGCGTCGACGTATACTCGGACTACGGCAGTGCGCTGGCCGAGCGTGCCGGGCGTCCGCTTGAGCTGGTCGTCGGCAACGACGGCAATATGGGGGGTGTGGCCGAGGCGAACGAGGTACGCGGCCCCGGTGAAGGCACCGTGCTGATGCTCGCGCCGGGCTCGGGCCTCGGGGCCGCCTTTATCGGTCGCGACGGCCTTCCTCTCGAAGGAGATACCCTGACCGGGATGGAGGGCGGCCACATGCCGGCCGCGCTGCAGCTGCTGGGCGTCAGCCCTTACCCGTGCGGCTGCGGCCGCGACTGGGGCTGCATCGAGGTGTACACGACGCTCTCCGGCCTGCCGTACCTGCTCGAAGAGAAGCTCACCGAGCGGCCGGACCACCCGCTGGCGGCGTCGGACCGAAGCCTCAGAGAGCGGTCCCTGGCCCTGCGCGGCCTCGCCCAGGACGGGGACGAGCTGGCACGGGAGATCTTCGACTTCCAGGCCCGTGCGTTAGGGATCCACCTCGCCAACCTCGCCATGGCGGTCGACCCCCGATTCGTCGTGATCGGCGGGGGACTGATGGATCCCGAAGCCACGACGCAGGCCTTCCGTGAGCGGTACCTGCAGATCGTCCGCGAGACGGCCGAGCCCTATCTCTGGCCGGCCCAGCGCAACCAGATCAAGGTCTCCGCAGCGACGCTGGGCGACCTGTCCCAGGCCATCGGCGCGGCGCTCGTGGCACTCTACACCGCACGTTCGCGGGGATGATTCTCGCCGAAGGGCCGCGGGATAAATACGGGCCCTGCCGTCCAGTTGAGTATATTCAGATGAACGAGTCGTTGAAACGCACGTCGGTTTTGGGATGAAGCTCGGCATCAGCACCTGGGTATGGACCTCACCGGCGACGACGGAGAAGCTGGAGACGCTGATCCCGCACGTCGCGGCGATGGGCTACGACGTCGTCGAGCTACCCATCGAGATGCCGGGTCAGTTCGACGTCGCGCGCGCGCGTTCGCTGGCCGAAGCGCACGGGCTGGAGCTCTCCATCTGCGCCGTCATTGGCGCGGGACGGGACCTTCTCTTGGCGGAAGAATGTGCTGAGGGCATCGACTACCTGCGTACCTGCATCGAGATCGCCGAAGAGGCCGGCTCTCCGACGCTTGTCGGGCCATTCTATTCGGCGGTGGGGCGATGCTGGCGGGCGACGCCGGAAGAACGGGAGCGCGACCTCGAGGGGCTCTCCGACATTCTGCGCGACCTGGGGGAGCGGTCGGCGGTGCACGGCGTCTCGCTCGGCATTGAGCCGCTCAACCGCTTCGAAACCAGCTTTCTGAACACGACCCGACAGGCGATCGAGCTCGTCGAGCGGGTGGATCATCCGGCCGTCGGGCTCAGCCTCGACCTGTTTCATGCGGGGATCGAGGAGAAGAGCCCCGGTGATGCGCTGCGCGAGGCCGGAGATCGTCTCCTCCACCTGCAGGTGGCGGAGAACGACCGGGGCACCCCCGGCACGGGTCATTTACCCTGGACGGATATAGCTGCGGCGCTTCGCGAAATCGGATATGACGGCAAGGTCGTTATCGAGACGTTTTCGGATCGCGTCGAGGCTATCGCGCGCGCGGCGGCCATCTGGAGGCCCCTCGCTCCGGATCCGGATACGCTGGCGCGCGACGGCCTCCGTTTCCTTCGCCAGCTGTTCCATGAAGCGGACCCTCGCCCTAACGAGAACAAACCCTAAATCGAAGAACCTCCATGCTCTCACGATGCATCATCGTCCGGCTGCCCTATCTGATCGGCGCGCTGGGGCTCATCATCGCATGTCTTGTCCCGCGAGAGGCGGGGGCGCAGTTCGCGCCGGAACCGCTGCAGGTCCTCTTCTTCGGAGATGAAGGACATCACCAGCCCGCCGTTCGCGTCAAGCAGATCCTGCCTTACATGGCGGATCAGGGCATCAACCTCTTTTATACGGAACGTCTGTCGACCTTTGAGCCGGAGATGCTGGGCCGCTACGACGTCGTCATGCTCTACGGCAATAGCCCCCACCTATCGAAGGAGCGGGAGAGGGCGCTACTGAACTACGTAGCGGAGGGCGGCGGCCTCGTAGCCGTCCACTCCGCCTCGGCGATGTTCGGAAATTCGGATGCCTTCATAAGCCTCGTCGGCGGCGCGTTCAAGAGCCACGGCGCAGACAGCTTTCGGACGAAGATCATCCGTCCCGATCATCCGGCCATGCAGGAAGTGCCGAACTTCGACAGCTGGGACGAGACGTATATCCATATAAAGCACAATCCGGATAAGGAGGTGCTTTCCGTCCGCGTCGAAGACGGACATGAGGAGCCCTGGACGTGGGTCCGCTCGCACGGCGACGGGCGCGTGTTCTACACGGCATGGGGGCACGACGAGCGTACGTGGTCGAATACAGGTTTTCACAAGCTGCTGGAGCGGGGGATCCGGTGGTCGGCCGGCGATCGGGCGCTGACGGCCGACCTTGCGCCTCCTGCCCTCGAATACGGCATGGAGGGAAGCGTTCCCTACTATCCTCCAGGGGTGGGCTGGGGCGTCACGGGGGATCCGATCACCCGGTTACAGACGCCGCTCTCTCCGGAGGAGTCTATGCGGCAGGCCGTGCTCGAGCCCGGTTTTCGGCTCGAGCTCTTCGCCGCCGAGCCGGACGTTGTGAACCCCATCGACATGGCCTGGGACGAGCGTGGGCGCCTCTGGGTGGTCGAGACGATCGACTATCCTAACGAGTTCGAAGAAGATCGCCGCGGAAACGACCGGATCAAGATCCTGGAGGACACCGACGGCGACGGCAGGGCGGACAAATTCAACGTCTTCGCCGACAGTCTCAACATCCCGACGAGCCTGACGCTTTCCCATGGGGGCGTCATCGTGGCGCAGGCGCCCGACATGCTCTTCCTGGAGGATACCGACAGGGACGACCGTGCGGACGTGAAAGAGGTGATCTTCACAGGCTGGGGCACGTTCGATACGCATGCCGGACCGAGCAACCTGCGGTACGGGTTCGACAATCACATCTGGGGCGCGGTTGGTTATTCCGGATTCTCGGGCGCCGTCGGCGGAGACTCGCTCCGGCTCACGCAGGGTTTCCACCGATTCACGCCGTCAGGTTCGCGGCTCGAACAAGTGGCCCTGGCGAACAACAACACGTGGGGGCTGGGCTTCAGCGAAGATGGGCTGGCATTCGGGTCGACGGCCAACGGTAATCCGAGCAATTTCATCGCGATCCCGAACCGATATTTTGCCCGCCTGATGGGTGAATTCGAGGCTCGTGGGGATCAAGACGCCGTCCCTGTCCTGCCTCCGATCGCGGACGACGCCGCTTTCTTCCCCGTTACGGAACAGGTAATGCAGGTTGACCACCACGGCAAGTACACCTCGGGCGCCGGGCACGAGCTCTACACCGCACGCAGCTTTCCGCGTGAATACTGGAACCGAGCTGCGTTCGTCGCCGGTCCCACCGGCCACCTCCTCGGCAAGTTCTTTCTCGAACCCGACGGCAGCAACTTCCGGGCACAGAACGAGGCCAACCTTGTAGCCAGCCGGGATGCCTGGTTCGCGCCGATACAGGTGCGCGTCGGTCCCGACGGGGCACTCTGGATGATCGATTGGTACAATCTGATCATCCAGCACAATCCTACGCCCCCCGGCTACGAGACGGGCGAGGGCAATGCCTATGAGACGGAGCTCAGAGACCGCCGGCACAGCCGCATCTATCGGATCGTCTACGAGAACGCGCCGCCGGAAGCCCGGCCTACCGATCTCGGCGACATGATGCCGGAGGATCTGGTCCGCACGCTGCGGGATAACAACATGCACTGGCGCCTGTCGGCACAGCGCCTGCTCGTCGAGCGCGGAGAGGCCGACGTGCTGCCTCATCTCTATCGGCTGGTTAGAGACGTGCGGGTGGATCCGCTGGGCATCAACACCGGCGCGATCCACGCGCTCTGGACGCTGCACGGCCTGGGTGTGCTGGACGGCCGCGATGATGAGGCGCTCGCCGTGGCGACCGGCGCGCTGCATCATCCATCCCCGGGCGTGCGGCGTGCGGCCGTCATGGTATTGCCACCTACGCTACAGACGTTCGAGTCCATCCTACGCGCAGGGCTGCTCCCCGATCGGAGGGCGCCCGGGCAACGGCCCTATATGGTCGACGGCGACGTGATGGGGCCGGCCGATCCGCAGGTGCGTCTCGCGACACTGCTGGCCGTCGCCGACATTCCGGCATCGGATCGAGCCGGCGAGGCGGTGGCGGAGTTCGTGCTCGCACCGGAGAATGTGAACGACCGATGGATCCGCGATGCTGCGACGATTGCCGGCGCCCGGCACAGCTCCGGCTTCCTGCACCACCTGCTGCGACAAGATCTCGGAGACCGGCGCACCGATTCAACCTACGTGGCCGGCCTGCGCCAGGCCGTCGGAAGAGTGGCCGCCCACAATGCCGCGGTAACGCCGCCGGATTTCATCGTGCCGCTGCTCGCCGAAATCAGATCCGCGGAACCGGCACTCACCGAGGCTTTTCTAAGCGGGCTCGCGTCAAACTGGCCCGAAGGCGAAGCGCCGTCGCTTTCCTCGGAGCAGCGCTCCATGCTGCGCGCGATGACTGCGGACGTTTCGCCCGAGGTGCTGGAGCGCATGACGGCGCTCGCGGTCCGCTGGGGAATGCCGGATCTTCTTTCCTCGACGAAATAGCGCCATGCCTTTACTACGTGCGAAGGCGTACGACCAGGCGTCGCTTTTCACGCCCGGTAGCCTGCTGCGCGAATCGCGCCGGCAAAAATCAATCGCGGATGGAACCGTGCCCCGTATTTGCATCCTCGATCCTGACGGCGACATCGTGCGCCATTTGCGCGGACACGTGGTGCTTCGCCGAATCCACACTGGGCGTGCTACCATACCAGGCTGTACAATTTCGAGTACGACGATCTCTCGTTGGGCGTCATAGGATGCGCCGTCGGCGCCCCGGTAGCGGTGCTCGTGGCCGAGGAGCTGTTCGCCTCGAGATGCCGGCTGCTCATCAGCATGACGTCGGCGGGGCAAGTGGTGGCAAAAGGGGATCCGCCGTACTTCGTGCTCATCGAGCGGGCGCTACGCGACGAAGGCACGAGCTACCATTATGTGCCGCCGTCAGATTACGTGGCGCTTGCCGGTCGTCTGCTTCGCGCACGTTACAAATCAGATGGCGATGGTAGAGGGAGACTTCGAGAAGGGAGAGGCCAACGGCACGCACAAGGCACTGCAAGTCGTCGCAGTCACGGTCAGAGCGAGTGAAGAGTTTTGGCGGGGTTCGTAAGTCGTCGGACCGCGTAATCCGGTCCCCGCGCACGAAAGGAAACCCGATTCACGTCGAGATCTCTTGCAGCCTCGACAAATCAAAAAACTCGGCGCGCTGCTGGAAGGCCTCAAGTCGTCCGCCTACGTATAGCCGCCTCGACTTGACGGCATCCTGCAGCGTAAGCTCACCCGAGATTACGGCAACGAAGTCCTACGCTCCATCTGGCGGTGTTTCGTCTAATACGGCCTTCCACGCTTTCCCGCTTCGCCTGGCCCTGAAGATCTCACCGACGAGATCTCCGCCTTCGGAGGTCATTCTCGTATTAGCGGGCTTGTCAAAGCCAAAACGAAAACGAACTCCATTAAGGGTAAGTTTGGCACCGCCGGAAAAGTAATACCAGGGGAAGGATACCTTCTGCACGTCCGATCGGGGTACCTCAAAGACGACGGTTCTCTCGTCATTACTCAACCGCGTGGCCAGTCCCTTTCGACCCGCATCGCGTTCGAGCTTGCGAAGCTGAGAGGGCCAGAGATTTCCAGGGCCGAACGCCGTGAACGAGAGGCGGCCTCCGCCGAGCGTCAACCTGCCGGGTATACTACTGATGCCCCGAAGCAACCACGCCTTCGTAGACAGATGAGTCCTTTGTTTCTTTGTGGTCTGATGGTTCATCGCGGTGTAACGCACGGCTGAATGAGGCGGTCCGCTACGGAATCGCTAGAAGGATACCTCCGTACTTTATGTTGCGGTCCGTGGATTTACGGATGATTTTGCCGAGGCAATCTGGGGCGCGAAGCAGCATGTGACGAGCTGGTCCCTGGAGGAGATTTACGTCTAGCCCAAATGAGCTGCAGAAAACGGCTCTGTCAGGCGTTGACTTCGATCACCTTCGTGTCGGCAAGGCTATCTCCCCAGCGCCTGCCGCCTTCGTCGGTCAAAACCTTGTAGATCTCGAAAATGCCGATTCCAAGAGCAATCACGGCGACGAACGGGATCAGTATCCAGCCCAGAATGGGGATATAGAGCAGCACAGAGGTCAGCGCTCCAATGCCCCACATCCAGTTTCTGAAGAAGGAAGCACGAAGGTCGACCGCGCTGCCGTCCATCATGACGGGCTGTAGCTTCATGACCTTCTTGCCGAGAGAGCGATTCTGCATGAACTCCACGTCCAGGCCGTCGCGGAACACCATGTAGGCGGCCCCGGCAATACCTCCTATCACTGGAATGGCGCCTGCGACGGCAGCGATGACGCCGTCGATAAGGGCCGCAAGAAAACGTTTGCCGAGGTCCGCTTTGGGCAGTGCCGCGACGTTGCTTTCACGCAAGGTCGCCTCGGATTGCGTTGAGACGTTATCGGTTTGGCTTGATGTCTTCGCTGTTTCCATTAGAGTACCTCACAAATTTTTGGTAAGAGGATCATCCCCGCCCGCGCCGGTGGTCCCGAGATATCGTAAACAGATCGTCGGAGGGGCCGTTGGAACCAAGGACAACCTCGAAGCTCTGCACCTACAGATCAGGAGCTATTCCACCTCGCAGTTACATAATAACCCGGTAAACACGTGTAAGTGCAAGTCGATTCACCCTGTAACTACATCTTGTATGCTCTGCGGCGACAAACACAGGAACACGGACGCTCTTTACGAAGCAAGAAATCGCGAAGATTGCATCGGAAGGATTTCGTGAGTATTGTCGAGAACCCCCCACTTTGCCGGTGCATAGATGTCTGCCCTGCTTCAAAGACGGGTACTGGTAGGCCTTACCGGCGCAGCCGTACTCGCCGTTCTCTCGCTCTTCTTCTTGCGGCAGGATCCGTCCGCCGACGGCCGAGCGTATCCCACCGAAAAGTCTAAGCGATCTAAGGTCGAAGGCTACGCCGATCTATTCGCGGCGTATCATGAACAGATCCGAACGGCGGTCGACCGGCCCGATCTCGCGTATCCGTCCAACTACGCGATCACGGAATTGGCCCGGGCCCGTGCTGCTCGCAAGCGCGGCGGGAGGAACCTTCCATGGGTAGA
Source organism: uncultured Rhodothermales bacterium (assembly GCA_964487555.1). Classification (GTDB taxonomy): domain Bacteria; phylum Bacteroidota; class Rhodothermia; order Rhodothermales; family VXPQ01; genus CAZART01. Next base: position 19,541 of record CAZART010000031.1, on the reverse strand, counting down.
GCGCGGTCCCGGTAACGTGAGCGGACGCACCCGCGCGCTCATCGTCGACGCCGCGGACCCGACACATCGCACGTGGATCGCGGGGGCGGTCTCCGGCGGGCTGTGGAAGACGACGGACGCGGGCGAATCGTGGGCCGACATGGCTACGGATCTCCCTAATCTCGCGATCTCCGCCCTGGCCCAGAGTCCGTCCAACCCGAAGACATTGTATGCCGGCACGGGCGAAGGTCACTTCAACGCCGGATCGGTCGCAGGCGCCGGCATCTTCAAGTCCATCGACGGGGGTGACTCGTGGATACAGCTCCCGGCGACCGCGACTGCGTTTGAGTACCGGTTCGTCAATCGGCTGATCGTTGACCCCGCCGACGAGAACGTGCTGCTCGCGGCAACGAACACCGGCATTTACCGGTCGACCGACGGAGGCGGCCGGTGGACTGAGGCCTACGGCATTCTGGAGAGCGACGCCGAAACCGGTAGAGGCCGAGTTCAGGATCTGGTGAGTCAGCCGGGTAATTTCAACGTGCAGCTCGCCGGCCTTCACGGTCGGGGCATCGCCCGATCGACGGATGGCGGTCGTACGTGGACGGTCGCCGAGCACAGCATTATCGGCGGATTCGGGCGCATCGAGCTCGCCTTTGCGCCGTCGGAACCGTCGCGTGTCTACGCCGCGGTGGATCACAATTCCGGCTCGGAAATCCATATGTCCACCGATGGCGGCGTATCCTGGATACCGCTCGTCGAAACCGCGCTAAACGTTGACACTAATTGGCTGGGGGCGCAGGGATGGTACGATAACGTGATCGCCGTCCACCCCTTCTTCGCAGACTCGATCTTCGTCGGCGGCATCGAGTTGTGGAAGATCAACGTTTCGGACCTTACGAGGCAGGTCGAAGGGGTGACCGGCGTCGATGAGATCAAAACCGGCTCGTTTATCAGCTTCATCAATTTCGGCGCCTCCCATTTCGGAGGCGCCCTTCAGACCGGAGACAAAGAGGGAGCGATCGACATCACAAACGACGATTTCGTGACCGTTGAGATCCGCTTCGGCCCCGGAAAATCCCAGCGCGCCCACCGCTTTGTCCCCAACGACGGTCCAGGCATCCCCTTGAATACGTATCCGTATGCCGATTACGGCGAGGTCCCATTCGAAGTTTGGGACGTCGAAAATAACCGGCAGTTGGCGGTCTCCTTCCGCGATCGGCTCCATGACGGCGTGTTCGATCTCATCCCATGGGACCAGGGCGACATCGGCCGCGAATACATCTTTATCCACGCCGTACCGTACGACGCAAACGATGCGGATCCGAACATCGCGAAGGACGGTGGGACGCTCTATAAGATGTTGTACTTCACCTGGCCGATGCTCGCGGACGACGCCACGTGGCAGTCGGATAATCTTCCGGAATCCACGCTGCGGATCAACTACAACACCTTTACCGCTCGGCTCCGCTCGACGAAAAAGCTGAAGGCGCAGTCCCGCTTCGGAGAACGCGTTCACGTCGATCATCACAACATCACGATCGTGCCGCTCGACGAGGATGCCAATACGTATATGATCGTGAACGGCAACGACGGCGGCGTGTACGTGACGATGGATAACGGGTCTACGTGGGCCAAAGCATCGAAAGGGTACAATACGACCCAGTTCTACGGGGTCGATAAAAAGCCCGGGCTACCGGTTTACATTGGCGGCACGCAGGACAACGGCACCTGGAGCTCCCTTTCAAATCCGACCGCCGTTTCCCGGTGGGTGCACCGCATCGGCGGCGACGGATTCGATGTGGAATGGCACGACGAAGATCCGGATCTGGTGCTGGGCTCCATCTACTTCAACTTCATTCAGCGATCGGAGGACGGCGGCCTCACTTTTAACGATGCCTATAGATTCCAGAATGTGGAGAACCCCGGGCTTCAGGACACGGGTCCGGATCGTGCCCCTTTCTTGACGGAACTCGCGACGACATCGGCCGATCCGGATCTGGTCTTCGCGATCGGGAAGTCGGGCGTCTGGCGTTCCGAGGATTTCGGATCGTCGTGGTGGCTCACGCGTATTCCGCCGGAGCGGTGGGGCTTCAGCGGGGGCGGTCGCGTGGCCGTATCTCCGATAAATCCGGACGTCGTCTGGGCGGGCTTCCGTATGGACGGAACGCGGCGGCTGCACCTGTCCGTGAATCGTGGACGATCCTTTGAATCGACCGCGTCTTCCCCGCTGGCGCCGGGGTTTATCTCCGGGCTCGCTGCGCATCCTCACGACGCGAACACGGCCTACGTCCTCTTCTCGGCGTACAGCCGGGCGAAGATCCTCCGCACCCGTGATCTCGGTAGCACCTGGGAGGACATCTCGGGCTTCGGAGATGGAGCGCCTACCAGCAGTAACGGATTCCCGAACGCTGCGGTGCACGATTTGCTTGTGCTTCCCGACCGCGACGGCGAACTCTGGGCCGGCACCGAGATCGGCCTCTTCTTTTCGCGAGACGACGGCGCTTCGTGGCAATACGCTGATAACGGACTGCCGGCCGTCTCGATCTGGCAGCTTCGAGTCGTCGACGACGAAATCGTCGTGGCGACGCACGGTCGCGGCGTATGGACGCTGCCATTGAGTGCCGTTCCTGTGGCGTCGGAGTCCTCGGAGTCGGTGCCGACCTCGTTCGCGCTCTTCGCCAACTATCCGAATCCGTTCAATCCATCGACGACGATCTCCTTCGACGTCCCCGTCGACTCGCGCGTGCGCCTGACGGTCTTCGACGTGGCGGGCCGTCGCGTGGCGACGCTGCTCAACGAGCCGCTCAGCCCGGGCCGTCATCGGGTGGACTGGGATGCGCGCGGCGTGGCCAGCGGAATGTATTTCGTTCGGATGGAAAGCGGCGAATTTTCCGCGACGCAGACGATGACGTTGTTGAAATAGCTCGGTGTTCGTGGTTCGTTATCCGGCCATGGATGCTTCGAAGGCACGGTCGAAAGCGTCGAACACACGATCGGCCATGGAGTGCTCATCTTTGAGGATTCGATCGGCAAGTTGCACCGTCGCGACGTCGCCGGCTCGCTGCGCCACGCGCCGTAACAACTTGTAGCCGGCCATTTCCAGATGTTCGACGGCGTAGACGAAGGCCGCCAGCTTCACCGGCGTATCGTCCAGCGCCTGGAAGAAGAGACTCCAGTTGCCGGCCCCTGCGCGGAGTGCACCATCCTTTAGAGCGGATGGGCCGGCGCCCATGGCATCGAGTCGGCGCTCGATCAGTCGGGCGTGCTCGGCGCTCTCATTTAGATGGTTTTCGTAGATCCGCGCAAGCTCGGGGTCTCCGGCTATTTGCGTGCCCTTTTTCAGAAGTTGAACGGACTGCGCTTCCAGGGCGTGCGCATCGGCCAGGTAGGTATCCAGCGTTTCTGATGCCTCTTTGCCGATCGCGCTGAGCGAAGCGTCGACGGCCTGGTCGAAGTCCGCAGATAGTCGATCGCGCATAGCGCGCTCCTGCTCCCGAATGGTCGTAGCGATGCGCGCCGTCTCGTCGTCCCCTGCCCGCCGCGCCATCCTGGCCAGCATATCGTACGCCGCAAATTCGAGGGCTTCGTAGGAGTGCGCGTGGGCTGCGAGCTTTCCCGGAGTATCGGGCTGCATGCGGGCAAAGAGCAGAAAGCCCTTGCCGCCCAGCCGCATTATGGAATCCTTCACTCGCGAGGGCGAACCCCCAACCGCTTCCAGACGGCGTTTCACCATTTCCGCCTGGCGCTCGGTTTCGACGAGATGCTCCTGCAAATGCCGCGCAAGCACAGCCTCGCCCGCGATATCCGGCGCCGTCCGCAGTTGTGCTAACGCCTGCTGCTCGATCGAATATACATCGATGAGAAAGCTCTTCAGGTGCTCGTGGATGCCGTCGGGCATGTCGTTGGTCCTGTTTTAATGTGTGGTGCATCTCGAAGAAGACTCCCGGCTCAAGATCGTTTCTGGAACGGTGTTACGAACGAAGGACGTCGTACGCTTGTAACAATTTGTGTGCAGATCTCAGTGATCCGTTGGTATCAGTCGGCATTGTGCCGGTGTCCCGCATGGCAGCCAGGCGCCGCAGACTGAATACGATCTTCTTTTTGTTTGCTTGGATGAAAATGCATCTTCGATTCAGGAACGCGAGATGCCGCCTTTCGTTGTCGGTTGCTCCCTTTATTTTAGCGCGAAATGTCGTACCTCGATGATGGGAAATGCGGACCGAGATTCGCACGTGTTGACGGATGCGTCGAAGCGTGCACAGACGGGCGAAGGGTTGCAGCGGACCCTCGCCATGGAGGCCATCTTCAACCATATGACCGAAGGCCTGGTGATCTTCGATCCGCAGGGCCATCTTCTGGACATGAATCCGGCGGCGCTGGCGATACACGGTTTTGAGAGCGTGGAAGGGCTCCGGCGTCACCTGGATACACTCACCGATACGTTCGAGCTATACGATCTCGCGGGAAACGCCCTTCCGACTGAGGCGTGGCCGATTGGCCGGGCACTTCGCGGTGAGACCTTCGATAGATATGACGTACGAGTCGTGCGGCTGGAAACGGGAAAAACGTGGATCGGGTCCTATGGCGGAGCACCGGTGTTCGATGCGGACGGGGATCTCCTCCTGGCCCTCGTGACCCTGCGTGACATTACGGCGGAATGGGAGGCTGAACAGGCGCTCACGAGGGCTAAGAAGCAGATCGACACGGCCTTGACGGCCACCGAGGTAGGAGTCTGGCACTGGGATGTCCAGCATAATCTCATGGTGGGAGACCGAAATCTGCTGCGCCTTTTTGGCCTTGAGCAAGACGAGGACGTCGTACCCCTCGAAACATACATCGACCGCTTACACGAAGACGACAGAGACCGCGTCGTCGATGCGGTGAAGCACGTCCTGACAGAAGGAGGCGCCTATTCCGAAGAGTACAGGATCCTCCGTCCCGATGGTGAGGTGCGCTGGATCCTCGCCAGGGGGCGCGTCGAGATCGACGAGCGAGGACGTCCCGCGAGCTTTCCCGGGGTAGCGGTCGATGTAACCGACAGAAGGCGTGCGGAAGAGGCTTTGCGCGAAAGCGAAGAGCGGTTTCGCGTGATGGCCGACGGCCTTCCGTTCATAGTCTGGGTTCATGATGCTGAGGGCAATCAGGAGTTCGTCAACCGCACGTTTGCCGAGTTCTTCGGTGTATCTGCCGACGAGATGACCGGCGACAAGTGGCAGGCGTTGATGCATCCCGAGGATGGGCCGGCGTATCTGGAAGAGTTTCTTCAGTGTGCACGCGATCAGCGACATTTTCATGCTACCGTGCGCGTGCGCAGAGCCGATGGCGCGTGGCGCGCCATAGAATCTCACGGCCGACCCCGCCTATCCGAATCAGGAGAGTTTCAAGGGTTCGTGGGCGCCAGCATCGACGTGACCGAGCGGCTTGAGGCCGAGAGAGCCGTTCGTAGGCTCAATCGGACGCTTGAGCGGCGCGTGGCCGAACGTACGGCCGACTTGGAGGAACGAAACAAAGAACTGCAGCACTTCGCCTATATCGCCAGCCACGACCTCCGCGAACCGCTACGAAAGATCCGGGCCTTCGGCGACCTGCTTCAGAACGACGCGCAGGACAAGCTGAGCGAGGAGGCCGATTTTTACATTCAGCGCATGCGATCGTCGGCATCGCGGATGGACGATCTCCTGACGGATCTGCTGGCGTTTTCCCGAATCGCCACCCACACGAGGCCGTTCACTCCCGTCCACGTCAGACAAGCGATTTCGGACGCGGTGGAGGATTACGATCTGAAGATTTCAGAGCTGGACGCCGTCGTCGACGTTCAGGCTACCGGCGCCGTGGATGCGGACGGCTCCCAGCTTCGGCAGCTCATGTCGAATCTCATCGATAACGCCCTCAAATTTCGCCGGGAGGGAGTCGAGCCGCGGCTCCGCGTACATGCTTCAGTGCAGCCTGCCCTGGAAGACGCCTCCGAAGAGGTGTGCCGGATTGTGGTCGAAGACAACGGTATCGGATTCGACGAGAAGTACCTCGACCGTATCTTCGAGCCTTTCGAGCGCTTGCATGGAAGGAGCGACTACGAGGGCAATGGAATGGGTCTGGCCATATGCCGCCGCATCGTGCAGCGGCACAGAGGCAATATCACTGCGGAGAGCGTGCCCGGCGAAGGAAGCCGTTTTATCGTCACGCTGCCGGTTCGCCGGCCTTAGACGCCTGCACCGAATCGAAGGGCTCTCGTTGAAGTCCGGAACGTTCAACGAAGCCGATTTTGCTCAGGCGAGGCTCACGGCAGCGGAGTTCGACAGAGCCTCCCTCCGGAACGGCCATTTCACCGGGGCCTCGCTGACCCTCGCGGCCCTGAACGGGACGGACCTTTCTGAAAGCAGGGCCCCCGGCGCCGCCTTCGCATTCATCGAGGGGGATTCGGCCAACTTCAGCGATATGCAGGCAAGCGGCAGCACATGGTTCGCGGCCCGGGCTCGCCGTGCTCGATTTGAGGGAGCCAAATTGAACAAAGCAAGCTTTGCCTACGCCGATCTCCGAGGGGCGAGCTTCGATGGTGCCAATCTCACGGGTGCCGTCTTCTTCGCCACCGATCTCCGCGGAGCCAGTTTCAAAGGAGCTACGCTCAATGCCACTGATTTCACGGGTTCCCTTCTCGATGACCACGCGCTGACTCGCAGTCAAGCGGCCGGTGCGTGCCGCGTGCCGCTGCCCGAAGTTCCGGACGGCGCGGAATACGCCTACATGCTGACCGTCGTTGCCATCGAGCCCATTCCAAATGCGCGATTCGACGGCGGCTATGAATACGCCCGCTTCAGCGAGACGCAGCATTTGTTCAGGCTGGAACCCACGGATTTCGACCTGTGCGCAACGCGCGAGCTGCAAAATGACCCGTGGCATCCGCTATGGCAGCACCGCGGGGAAGATCAATTGCGAAAGGAGGTCAGTTTCAGGCTATCTCACGATCTACTTCAACAGAGCGGTCGACGTGCAGAGGTTCGTTCGCGCATTCAAGGACATCTGGATTGGTTGTATCCGTTCCCCCAGGGATCGTTTACGACCGCGCTCACCGCATCGGATCTCCCTCCGGAGGAGAAAGGACTGAGCGGATCCTGGTCTCTGGAGTTCCGGCCGGACGCCACGTTGTTCTTCGATCGGATAAATACCGATCCGTACGCTGCTCGATATGAGCGGCAACCCCGGTACCGGTTTACGGTTACCGGCGACTCCGCCGCCCTTGGATGCGCGGGCATTTCCGCGGAATACCGCTGGTATTATGCCCTGAGAGGTAATCTCAGACTGTCCTCCTATCCGGCCGATCGCTGCGCGATTCGGAAGCACCTGCTGGAAGCCGGCGAGTGGGTCCCCGTTAGGAATTCACGTTAGCGAATCTCGGCACCCGTCACTAGCCAAACGCTTCACGCCGCACCGTCCCGGGAATGTCCATCACAAAATCGGATCCAAAGGCTTGAGCGGAGGTCAACAGCCCCTTCGGACGGTCGGTGAGAATTCGTTCGGCGGCGCGCACGACGGCGTGGGCGGCGAACTGATACGATTCCGCCGTCTCGAGCCACACTTCCGCCTCGGTGCCCGTCTCGTCGACGGCACGCACCCACGTGTATGAGCGCGCCGTCCGGCGGTGGTCTGCGTCCGGACCGGCTACGAAACGGTCTACCAGTGCCCTCAAAAACTGTTGAAGGGCCGGTAAGGCGAGCAGTTTCTCAGCGACAGGTCCGAGAGCCGCTACGAGCGGTGTGATGCCGTCGGGCACGGAAACGTACGTCGTGATGTCGGCAATACCGGTTGTGCGGTAGCCGGTGACCAGGTCCGCCAGCGGGGCCGGAACCACGGGACGGTCTCGATCGAGAAACGCCACTCTTCGGGCGCCGCGGCCAAAAGGCCGGCGCACGAGCTCGCCCTTCCTTCGTACCATGATCCCGTTCGGCAGCATCTGGAGGATGGTCTTCGCGGTCCCCGGGCTCACCTTCGCCGAGGACGCCACGGCCGTTTCCAGGCGGATTGGATTCGAAAGGTGCTCGGCGGCAAAGCGGGCGCAGCAGTCGGTGGGCGTGGCGATAAAGCCGGCGGCTGGAATCAATGCGACGCCCTTTTCTTCCGCTTCGCGCTCGTAGGCCCGCATCGCCTGCAGGACCGCGATCTCGCCGGTGACGTCGATGTAGCTGGTTGAGCCGTCCAGGCAGGCCCGCACGATCGGCTCGAAGGTTTGGACATACGGGCCTGCCAGATTGCACACGAGCTCGAATCCGCCGATGATCTCGGCGAGGCGCTTTGCTTCCCCAAGATGGCACACGACGGATTCGAGTCCGCAGGCTTCCGCGAGCGAACGCAGCTTGTCGGCCGAGCGTCCACCCAGTACCGGCCGGTGGCCCCGCTGCACGGCTTCCTCGGCGACGAGTCGCCCTGTAAATCCTGTCGCGCCGTAGATCAACCAGTTTGCGTCATTCATCGGCCGAGGCCTCGCGAACCTGAGAAAGTTTGCGGATCGCCTTTAATCCGAAACGCCGATCCGCGGGAAATGTGCTCGGCAGCAAGAAGCCGCCCGCACAGACGGTGACGATACCGGACTTCCACTTCGAGGCGGATTCGGTGGCATACACCGCCTATCAATTCCGAGATGGAGAGATGAGCCGCATCGTAACGGCCGATCTGCCTCCGGTGATTCGCGGCTTTAACGGTGATGTGATCCGCCGTGACCTTCCGGACTCCATCGCCATACCATTCGATACCAATGTCGCCAAATAATCGATCGACTGCATTACGTGACGATCGTTGATTGTGAAACGGTCTTGAACATCGCTGTGTCGACCGGCGAGCTCGACATCAGCCCGCAGGAGCACCCACGGGCTGGTGTGCCCCATGCAATATTTCACATTGTTGCCTACCATTATGTAGTATGCAACTGTGTAGTTGTGAGGCGTGTGATCCGCGCATCTAATGGTGTACCTGGATGAGCTGACGTCCTTTCTCATTGAACCGTGGATGCACATGGAGGGACGACCCCATGCCTCTTCTCAAGATGAAGCCCTCGGTAGGGGCGGCGCTCATCATTTTCACGTTGCTAGCCTTTGCAGGGGCCGACGGGGTGATGCCGGCAGAACGAGCACGTGGCGCGTCGACGGATGCGTTACGGAATGCCTTGATCACCGTGAACACGGCAGGCGATGCCGGCGACGGCGATACGGACGACGGCGTCTGCGACATCGGCAACGCCGAGGATGGATTTACGGGTCTGTGCACGCTGCGGGCCGCCTGGCAGCAGGCCGACGCCAATCCGGGTGAAGACGTGATCACCTTCGCTCTGGGTGACGGCATTCCGACCATCAGTCTCGGCAGCGGGCTTACCGAGATGACCAGCCCCATCCACATCGACGGAGCTACCGGAGGGGCGACAAAGGTGGAGATCAAGGGGCCGGGGGCGGGAGCCGGACCCGGCGAGGACAGCGGGCTCTTCATCACGGCGGGCGGCAACACCATTCGGAATCTCATCATCAACAGCTTCGACGGCAGCGGGCTCATCCTGAGCGTGGGGACCGGCAGCACACTCGAAGGTACGTGGATAGGGCTCGACAAGACCGGAGCGCCGGCTCCGAACAGCGCGGCGGGGTTGCTGTTCGACGGCTCCTCCGACAACTTCATCGGAGGCACGTCCGAGGCCATTCGAAACGTCATCGATGCCGTGATCATTCTGGATGCTTCCGGCAACGAGATTCAGGGGAATTACATCGGTACCACCATCGACGGCGAGTCCGCCCTGGGCACGGGGGGAGGCATCTCACTCGTCTTCGGCTCCAGTGAGAACACCATTGGCGGCCCGACGGCCATGGAAGGTAACGTTATCTCAGGCCACGAAGGCAACGGCATATCCATTCTTTTCGGGTCGGCGGCTAACATCGTATCGAACAATTATATCGGCACGAACAAGGACGGCAGCGAACCGATTCCGAACGGCATCGACGGCATTCACATCGCCGACGGTCATAACAACGTGATCTCACGCAACGTCATCGCCGCAAGCGGCGTGCTGCGCGAGGATTGTTCCGAGTTCATTAGCTGTGACGGTGTCGACCTGCGGGGAGGCAGCAGTGGGAACCGGCTGCTCGGTAATTTCATCGGCCTGAAAAACGATGGTACGTGCGAGCTCGTCGGCGGTAGCTGCCCGCTGGGTAATCGCGACCGCGGCGTTTCCCTGCACGGCGCTATCGACAATCGGATCGGCGGCACGGACGACGCACAGGGCAACACGATCGCCTACAATGGCGACGACGGGGTCTTCGTACAGGTCGGCACCGGAAATGCCATCCGTCGCAACACGATATTCGCTAACGGCGGTCTCGGCATCGACCTGGCACCGGACGGCGTCACACCGAACGATGAGGGTGACGTCGACGAGGGCGCCAATAACGTGCAGAATTTCCCCGTGCTTTCTGCCGTGACGGTCGTCAACGGCACAACGGAGGTCGAGGGGCTGCTCCGAAGCCGCACCGGCGCGGAATTCTCCGTGGAGTATTTCGCGAACGATGAGCGAGATCCTTCCGGGTTCGGCGAAGGCCGGCTCTACCTGGGCGTCGAGGAAGTGACCACCGGGGAGGACGGTGTCGCTAAGCTGGAAATGACGTTCGCCGGAGAGCACCAAAACATTACGGCAACGGCGACCTCGAAAGAGGGAAACGACACGTCGGAATTTTCCGGTCGTGTGACGCTGGTCGTCAACTCCACCGGCGACAATCCGGATGAGTCCGTCGATGGAGTTTGCCATACGGGTGGTCTGGTGATGCGGGACGATGATGAAGAGCCGGAATGCACGCTGCGGGCCGCCCTTCAGGAAGCGAACGGAGATCCGGATCTGAGTCGCATCGAATTCGATATTCCCGGCTCGGCCCCGCATATCATCCAGGTTGGCGTCAGCACGCAGGCAACCGAGCGGCCGCTGCCTGTCGTCGATGCCCCTGTCGTTATTGACGGAACAACACAGCCGGACGGGCAGGGAGGCAACATAACAGCAAATGCGCCGCGGATTGTGTTGGACGGAAGCACGATCCCGCTGGGCGTGAACGACCTGGATAAGATCGGGCTCCACATCACGGCTGGAAACAGTGCGATCCGTGGACTCGCCATCACGCGCTTTCGACACATCGGTCTTTTGCTCGAGAACGGTGGCGAAAACGTCGTGGCCGGCAACTACGTGGGACTCGACACGACCGGTTCCGTCGGGGCCGGCAACGGGGAGGGCCTTCGCATCGAGAATGCCGGGGACAACGTTATCGGCGGCATTGCGGAAACGGAACGGAATGTGATTTCGGGTAATACGGGACACGGCATGCGCATCACCGGCCCGGAATCAACCGGCAACAGGGTATGGGGCAACTTCGTCGGCACCGATGCGAGCGGCCGGCAGGCGGTGGGGAATAGCGCTCTCGGAGCGAACATTCGCCTGGACGACGGCGCGAGCCGAAATGAAGTCGGCGGGCCTGGCGCCGGGGAGCGTAACGTCATTTCCGGAAATCGAGGCGGCATCGGTCTTTCCCTGGCCGGAACTGACACGCAGGCAAATAGAGTCCGGGGCAACTACATCGGCACCGACGTAGCCGGGGAGGCGCCGCTGGGCAACGGAAGCGGCGTGTCGATTCGTGATGCCCTGTCCAATGAGATCGGCGGAGCCGGTGAAGGGGAGGGCAATCTCATCGCGGACAACGGTATCGGCGTTGACATCTCAGGTACGGAGGCGGCCGGCAACAAAGTCTGGGGTAACCTTATCGGCACCGACAGGACAGGCAGCGTGACCGATCCGGACGGTACGCCGAATTCCGGCGATGAGCTTGGCAACAGCACCGGGGTGAACATCTCAGACGCCCGCGACAACGAGATCGGGGGCGTAGAGCCGGCGCGTGGCAACGTCATTGTCGGCAGCTCAAATGCCGGGATTACGATCATGGGCCTTGCAGCCGCCGGCAACATCGTTCGGGGCAACTACGTCGGCGTGGCCGACGACGGCCTGCGAAGACTTCGGAATAATGACGGTATCCTTCTCTTCGACGGTGCACACGAGAACGTCATCGGCGGCCTTGAAGAAGGGGCCGGCAACGTGATTTCCGGCAATCTGAACGCAGGTCTCCGCCTCTTTGGCAGCGAGTCCGCAGAGACGCGCGACAATATCATCCAGGGCAACTTTATAGGCACCGACAAAACGGGTGAAATAACCGATCCGGACGGTACGCCGAACTCAGGCGACGAGCTCGGTAACGGGGTCGGCGTGCAGATGCGAGACGAGACGCACGGCAACGTGATCGGCGGCCTTGCCGATGGGGCGGGCAACGTGATTTCCGGCAACCTGGGCGACGGCATTTTTGTGGCAACCACAGCCCAGTCAAACAGAGTGCAAGGCAATGCGATCGGCGCGAATCGAGACGGCACCATGGCGCTCGGTAACGGCGGTCATGGCGTCCGATTAGAGGCATCGGGGAATGTGGTCGGGAATCCGGACGGTCGCCTGCTCGGCCAGCCCTGCGCAAACGGATGCAACGTCGTTTCGGGAAACGGCATGTCGGGTGTCATAATTTGGGGGGGCGTTACGGAAAACGTGGTGGCCGGCAACTTTATCGGCACGGACGTCTCGGGCACCGCAGAGCTGGCCAACGAAGGAGCCGGCGTCGTGGTCGAAAACACCGCCTTCGCCAATCGTATCGGCGGCCTGCGTCAGGAAGAAGGGCCGGCCCTTCGCTCGAGCAATCTCATATCCGGCAACGCCGGGGACGGCATCCGCATCGAGCAGGCCGGCACGAACAGCGTGCAGGGCAACTTCATCGGTACGACCGAGGCGGGCACGGAGCCGCTGCCCAACCAGGGCGACGGCATCAAGGTCACCGACGGGGAGAATAATACGCTGGGAAACGAACGATTCGGCTATGATCCGAACAGCGTGTCCGCAACGTCAGGCAACCGGATCGCTTTCAATGCGCGTGACGGGGTACGGATTGAGGCCTCCGGCCCCGACAACGGTGCAAACAACGCCATCCTGACGAACAGCATCTTTTCCAACGGCGGTTTGGGTATCAACCTTGGGGCGGACGACGTCACACCGAACGATCTCGGAGACAACGACGGAGGCGCGAATCGCGGCCAGAACTTCCCGCGGCTCGTTCGAATCGAGCGCGCCGGCGATGATGCGGTCCTTAACGGTACCCTGGCTACGGACGGACGCACTACCGACTACGTAATCGAGTACTTCGCGAGTGCGGCGTGCGATGCGTCGAACCATGGGGAGGGCGCGGGCTTTCTGGCATCTCGACTGGTGACCACCGGCTCCGACGGACAGGCTGATTTCAGCCACACGCTGCCGGCTGCGGCCACCGAGTGTGCTGCCGTGACGGCGACCGCGACCGATCCTCAGGGCAATACGTCCGAATTTTCCGAGTGCATCGTTTCCAGACGCGGATGCCTCGTCGTCGCGGACATTCGTTTCGATCACGAACCGTTTGACGACGCCGGCACGTGGATCGAGTTCGATCCCCAGACGGGTACTACGGACGGAAATCCCGTCCGCGTCCGGTCCGTGATCGCCAACCGGGCGGAGACGCCGCTCGATGCCGACGTGTGGTTTCGCGATGCCGAGACGAATCAGCTTCTACCTGCAGCGAGCGGGATCATCCCAAGCACGTTCCCGGCCGGTGATACCGTCGAGGTGCCTTATCGATGGGATACGCGCGGGTATGCCTGGAACGACGACGGGACCGCCCCGAAGCCGAACTCCGACCGGCTGGTCCGCGTGGTGCTTCGTGACGAGCAGGGCGAGGAAATCCATGCCCGGCAGGAAGAGGTGCAGGTGCTTCCGCGGCCGGTGGTGATGGCACACGGGCTCTGGAGCAGTGCGGCGCTCTGGGAGACGTATAAAACCGACTTCCTTCCCGGGGCGCATCCCGGATGGATCGACCGCGGATTTGCCGTGGGCGACACGGAGGGGTGGGGCACCATGAACACAGGATCCCTTCCCGGATCGAACGCGGAGTCCATGCTCGAAGACGTCACGATAGCGGAAAACGCGGCCCGCATGGGCGCGTATATCGAGAACGTGCGGGCCCGGACCGGCGCCCATCATGTAGACCTCGTAGCCCACTCGATGGGCGGGCTCATTTCGCGGTACTACCTCGATAATGTGATGCCGATGGCTCCTGACGTTACGCCTGTCGTCTCGCACCTTATCATGATGGGTACGCCGAACCGCGGCTCGACGTGCCCTGAGGTTGTGCTTGCAATCATGTCTAGTTCCAGACCCGGCGCGCTTGACCTTCTGGTCAATGGTTTGCCGGTCAACGTCTATCAGAATACGCGCGGCTTCCTCGACAACGAGTTCAACCCGAGGATTACCAATCGCCACGGCGTGCCTTTCTACATCTGGGCGGGCGACAGCGTGCCGGTGACGTGTCTCGATCCTTTTGCCGGTGACGAGGTCGTCACTGTTTTTAGTGCCATGCCACGCATCATAAAGTTTGCGCAGCGCGAGACGGGAAGTGTTCGCCACACCGCAATGGGCACCAGCAGGCAGATCTTCGATACGTTTGTCGTCCGGATACTGGATAACGGGCCGGCTGATCCGGCGCGCAAAAACGAGGAAACGCCGCCTTTTCCGGTTGCCGCTAACGGGGAATCGCTGCCTTCTCCGGTTGTTGATGACGGGGAAGAAGAAGAGGGGCCGCCGCAATTCGTCGCCACGGAGCTCGTGCAGGTGCCTCGAGGCGGACGGGTGGAGGTGGAGATACCCGTGCCCGAAGCCGCGCATCTCGGCGTGACGGTCATAGCGCCTTCGTTCGTAGGATCGGCGCTTCATGATGAAGCAGGTGCGGTCGTCAACGAGGTACGGGCACATAGCTCCGACGCGGAGCAGCTCTACCGTAACCGGCATGTGAATAGTCCGTCGACGGGGATGTGGCACGTCGCGCTGGTAAACGAGGACACGTCGTCGGCGACCACCGTCATCCCGGTGGCGGCCTGGGTGCGCGACACGCCTGTCACGTTCGATCTCGATGCGCGGTGGCGTCCTTCCTCCGGCGGTTCCAAAAGAAACCGACGCGCCGGCCAAATCGAAGTAGGCGTTTCGCTGGCCGATCACGACGATCCTCTCGTCGGTGCGGATTTAACGGCGGGGATCGTAGGCCCGGCCGGCGCCGAATTCATTGAACTCGATCTTGTCGACGACGGGGAGCACGGCGACGGTGAGGCCAACGACGGGGTGTACGGCGGGGTAACCGCCGCATTACCGGCGGGCGGATATTCCGTTGGTGTCGAGGCAGAGATCGGAGGAGCATCCCGTTTTGTCTCAAGGTTGCTAGCTGTCGGGGGGCCGGAGAGCGAGGCGGGCATCAACCTCTTCCTGACAAACGTCGGCGAGCCACATCGGGTGGGCGTCGGCGAAATGCTGGCGTACGCGCTCACGACGAGAAATCTCGGGCCTGAAACTGCAACGGGCGTTTTGTTGAGCACGACCTTCGCACCATCTCTCGAGGTCATTTCCGTCAGTGCGGAGCAGGGGACGTGCACGACCGAGGCCGGCGCTCTGTCCTGCGAGATCGGATCGCTGGCTTCAGGAACGGACGTGACCGTCACGATGGTCGTGCGGCCATCGGAGGTCGGATCGTTCACACACACGGCCTCGGCGACCGCCAACGAGACGGACTGGGATACGTCGAACAACACGTCCGTCGACGTGATCGAAGTGGTCACGTCCACAGGGACAGACGATTCTGCGGAGGATCGGCCGGCGGCCTTTCGGCTTTATCCGAACTACCCCAACCCGTTCAACCCGACGACCACCTTCCGTTTCGAGGTAAAGGATCCGGCCCACGTGGTGCTAAAGGTCTACGACATCCTGGGTCAGGACGTCGCGACGCCCGTTGACGGGACGTTCGCACCGGGCCGGCATCTGGCGACCTTTGATGGCGGTCACCTGTCATCCGGGGTCTATTTTTACCGCGTCCGGATGGGCGAGAGCTATCGTAACTCCGGGCGGATGATCCTCTCCAAGTGACTCGTCATACCCTGGGAGTGGGTCAATCTTCTTCGTAGCAATGATAGCCGTTCGGCCAGGAGACGGTGATCGTCGGACTTCTTTCGAACGGTGCGGGTTGACCGTAGCCCTAAACCAATCCGTCCCGTATGGCCTTCGCCACGGCGGAGCTGCTGCTGTGGACATGTAGTTTCTCGTAGATGTTCTGGATGTGGCCGTTCACAGTAGACCGGCTGATGTAGAGCACATCGCCGATTTGCTGCTGCGTGAGACCCTCCACCATTTTTTCGAGTACTTCCTGCTCCCTTGGTGTTAGTCCATAGTCGCGTTTTGCCGCTGTGTGCCCCGCGAAGAATCGGAGGACTTTCTCCGCCACGGGGGCCGGCATGAGCATCCCGCCGCTGCTCGCTTCCTCAATGGCTGCGGTAATCTTGTCCAGAGGTACATTCTTTAGCAGGTAGCCCGAAGCGCCGGCGCGAAAAGCCTCAAAAATTAAATCGTCGTCGTCAAGGTTTGTCAACATGACGATGCGCGTATCCGGCAGCGCCCGCTTGATCGATGCAATGCACTCAATTCCGCCGATGCCGGGGAGGTGAATATCCAGGAGAATGACGTCGGGACTGGCCGGCGGTCGTGGCGAGAGTAGGGACAAGATGCCTTCCCCGTCGGCGAACTCGCGCTCGCAGGCTATCCGAGACGAGTTGTCGAGGACGAACGATAGCGTACGACGGTAGTCCGCGTCGTCCTCCACGAGCCAAACGCGGATGGGTTCAGGGGGCATCGATAGCATTTGATTTCAATCGGGCTGACTTACCTGGCTGACGGGAGGAGCACCATCCGCCGCGTAGCCTCGAAGCCGCCCGCGCGAAGACGATACACGTAGAGCCCCGCTGGGAGACCTTCCGGCTGCCACTCGACCGTGTGCCGCCCGGCGGGAAGCTGCTGGGAGATGAGGGTGGCCGCCTCGCGTCCCAGAGCATCGTAGATAATCAGCGATGTCGGCTGTGGCTCCCGAAGCTCGAACTCAATCGTGGTGGTGGAGACGACGGGATTGGGTGCGTTCTGATGAAGAATGGCCGTTCGGTGACGACCGTCCGGCTGCGTCACGCCCGTACTGGACGTGGCTCCCGCATGGTAGCGGGCGAGCAATAGATCGAACTCGGGTGTGCAGCCGTCGCCCTCCGTCTGTACGGATCCCGTCACGACAGCGCGGCCGTCACCGTCAATTACGAT
>CAZART010000031.1:0-2211 GCA_964487555.1 uncultured Rhodothermales bacterium | reverse complement strand
CGATATCGAGCGAGCGCCGTAAAACGTGTGCCACCCTCTCTATATGTTGCCGAAACGACGAACTTCCCATCCGGCTGCGGGACGAGATCCCCGGGGAAGGTTTGTTCGCCGAAGTTCGCCGTCATCTTGCCGTCTGTGCCGAAAGTACGGTCGAGCGAGCCGTCCTCGTGCAGCCGGGAAAGGGCGACCTCACTCTCGTTTTGATCCATTGTAGAGCCTAGCACGAGGATTTTGCCGTCCGTTAACACGACGAGACGTCGCTCGAAGTCACTGCCACCTTCGAAGTCGAGATACGTTCGGCCATCCTCTCCGAACGACGTGTCCAGGCGACCGTCTGGATGATAGCGTGCAAGCACGATGTCGTCATTCCCATCAATCGTGGCATGACCCTCGATGATGATCTTGCTATCGCTTTGCACGGCGAACGCAATGCCGCTTGTTACTGCATCGTCGATTACGAATCCTTCAGGTCCAAAGGTGTCGTCGAGGGTCCCGTCGGAACGGAATCGAGCCAGTAGCATGCGCTGGTTACCGTCGAAGGACACACTGCCGCCGACGATGAGACGCCCCTCGCTGTCGATAGCAATGTCGTGGCCCCCGGCGTGATCCGCCGAAAAGTCGTGCCGTACGTGTCCCCCGGACCCGAATTCCGTGTCGAGTTCCCCGTCCATTATCGACGCATCTGCGATGGGATGCCCGACGCGGAATGGACTCTTTTTCCGGATAGGCAGTCTTGCCGTTTGCATGTTGACGCTGCTAACGTATTCAGAGCATGCGTAAGTAGAGCGTGAGATGCCGTCATACGTCTTGCTGCGGTCCGCTGAAGCGGCTTTGGAGTCGGGGAGCGCCGCGAGCACTCCAGCGGAGGATATGAGGAAGAGCCCGAAGGTGATGAGTAGTGCCGGAATAACGTTCCGTGCACGCAGGTTGTAACAATAGCTCATCTTTCTATCATCGTTAGAAATAGCCGTATGACAGCCGAAGGCGTCAAGTGGATCGCGTGCGATGTGATCACCCCGTTGGAATCGCTCTTTGGATCCCGCTCGTGAGCCTGTGCACGTCGAAAGCAACCCCATGTCGGCCCGCCGAACGGGACCCATCGAAGTGCGAATCACCGACATCGATGGTATATCATAGTAAGCCGTGATACGGATCTGATGAAACGGTGCACCTACACTGATTTTCGTGTTTTTTATCACGCACAGCGTCGAAATCCACTCCCGACTAAACCCGCCACGTACGTTGAGCGGGTTTAGCTGGATGCAATTCGACGTGCAGGAGAATCTAGACTGTTCTTCGTCACGAAATACACGACCGTCCCCTCGCCGGGGCGGCTCGTAATCTGGAGATGAGCGCCGATATGCCGTGCACGTTCGTGCATCGTCCGGAGTCCGCGTCCCGAGCGAATGCCATCCATATCGAACCCTTGTCCGGTGTCTCGCACATGTATCGAAAGTTTGCCGTGCTCGAGAGTGACCGCTACATCGATCTGCGCGCCGTTCGCATGGCGAACCGCGTTATGCAGGGCCTCCTTATATATCAGCAGGACGTTCCGCCTCACGTCCATCGGAACAGCAATCTCAGGGACGTCTTCCGGCACGATGATGCGGTGCTCATGGCCCTGGAGCATCTGACGCCCTACCTTTTTCAATCGTGCAATGAGATCGGACAGGCGATCGCGGCCGGAGTCGACGATCCAGATCACGTCGCGCAGGTCGTCGCCGGCACGACGCGCGATCTGGGCCGCATCGTTCAGCTGGGCCTTGATGCTCCCGTTAAGGGTGAGGTCGCGAGCCGCCGCCTCGTTGATCAGAGCGATCGTGCTGAGCCGGCTCCCCAAATCGTCGTGCAGATCGTCGGCGATACGATTGCGCGTACGCTCCACCTCGAGCAGACGGGCGACGCGAGCACGGTAGGCGACGACCCCGAGCGCCACGATGAACCCGAGCGCGACGATTCGGAACCACCACGTATTCCACCAGGGAGGTCGGATCAGTATCTGTAGGGATGCCGCGTTCGGATTCCAGATACCCTCCCGGTTGGCGGCCTTCAATTGAAAAACATATTCGCCGGGGGGAACATTGGAAAACCTCGCGTGGGCCTCTGCACCCGCGATCCGCCATGCGTCATCATGATTTTCCAGCCGGTACCGAAATTGAACGGTCTCGGGATGACCGTAGTCGAACCCGGTGAAATCGAAGGCGAAGGCAT
>CAZART010000030.1:14291-46279 GCA_964487555.1 uncultured Rhodothermales bacterium | reverse complement strand
CGAAAAGTTTTCGTTGACCGAGCGGCTCATGAGCGCCGGATCCAACTCCACGAGCGCCGCACGCTCCTTCATCATCTTGAGAAACTCGCCCGCGCTGAGCGGCTCCTGGCTGCGATGCTCGCGCTGCTCGTTGATCGCCTGCCGCAGGAAGTTGTTCATGCTGACGCCCGGCAGCTCCACGGGATACTGGAAGGCCAGGAACATGCCCTCTAGCGCACGCTCATCCGGCGACATCTCGAGAAGATCTTTTCCCTCATAAAAAATCTCGCCTTCGGAAATTTCATAGTCCTCTCGCCCGGCCAGCACGGCCGCGAGCGTGCTCTTGCCCGAGCCGTTCGGACCCATGATCGCATGGATCTCGCCCGTATTGACCGTCAGGTCGACCCCCTTTAAGATCTCCTGATCCTCAATGCTAACGTGTAGGTTCTTAACCTCGAGTAGTGCCATTCCTTTATGGTTTATGCGTTGTTTCGAATGAGTATCGAGTATCGAGTATCGAGAATCGAAGTGCCGATTGCCGCCTGTTGAACGGTACGTGGTCGTCCGGTACCGTCTGTTTATCCCACCGACCCCTCAAGCTCGATGTCGAGGAGTTTCTGCGCTTCCACGGCAAACTCCATCGGCAGCTTTGAGAGAATTTCTTTGCAGAAGCCGTTGACGATCAGCTTGATGGCGGCTTCCTCACCGATTCCGCGCTGGTTGCAGTAGAAGATCTGGTCTTCGCCGACCTTCGACGTGGTGGCCTCGTGCTCGACCTTCGCGGATGGGTTTCCGATCTCGATGTACGGGAACGTATGCGCCCCGCACTTGTCGCCCAGGAGCATCGAGTCGCATTGGGAGAAATTGCGGGCATTCTCCGCACCCTTGTTGATCTTGACGAGACCGCGGTAGGAGTTATTCGAAAATCCTCCCGAGATCCCCTTCGAGATGATTGTGCTCTTTGTGTTCTTGCCGATGTGGGTCATCTTCGTGCCCGTGTCGGCCTGCTGGCGGCCCTTCGTGAAGGCGACCGAGTAGAACTCGCCTACGGAGTGGTCTCCCTTCAGGATTACGCTCGGATACTTCCACGTGATCGCCGATCCCGTCTCGAGCTGCGTCCAGGAAATCTTGGCGTGGTCCCCCTTACAGATGCCGCGCTTCGTCACGAAGTTGTAGATGCCGCCTTTGCCCTCGGCGTTGCCGGGATACCAGTTCTGGATGGTCGAATATTTGACCTCGGCGTTCTTCTCCGCCACGATCTCGACGACGGCCGCGTGGAGCTGATTCTCATCGCGCTGCGGCGCCGTGCATCCCTCGAGATAGCTGACGTAGCTGCCTTCTTCGGCGACGATCAGCGTGCGCTCGAACTGGCCCGTACCTGCCTGATTGATGCGGAAGTACGTCGATAGCTCCATCGGACAACGGACGCCCTTCGGGATATAGCAGAACGACCCGTCACTAAAGACGGCGGCGTTCAGCGCCGCATAGAAGTTATCCGTGTAGGGCACGACCGAGCCCATATACTTCTTGACCAGGTCGGGATGATCGGCCACGGCTTCGCCGAAGGAGCAGAAGATGACGCCTTTCTCGGCGAGCTCCTTCTTAAACGTCGTATGAACCGAGACACTGTCCATGACGGCGTCGACGGCGACCCCCGCGAGCTTCTTCTGTTCTCCCAACGGAATGCCCAGGCGCTCGAACGTTTCCAGAAGCTCCGGATCCACGTCATCCAGGCTCTCGTACCGCGGCTTTTTGCTCGGGGACGAGTAATAGGTCATGTTCTGAAAATCGATGTTCGGATAATCGATATGGGCCCACCGCGGGTACTTATCGCGATCCTCGGCCAGCGTCATCCAGTACCGGAACGCCTTCAGCCGCCACTCGAGCAGCCACTCCGGCTCTTCCTTCTTGGCGGATATCATCCGGATGACGTCTTCATTCAGGCCCTTTGGAATCGTGTCCGCTTCGACCTCCGTGGACCAACCATATTTGTAGTCGGTATCCGCAACCTGCTGCAGGAATTGGGTTTCCGTAATCGGCATGCTATTCGGCTTTTTTGCTAGGCTGTATTGGCGGCCGGCCTGCTGAACCGGCTTCTCAAGTGTAAACATCCGTTGACATAAGTACAATGTGTCAACGCCAGGTTACAAACCCTTTCACGAAGTCTTCGTTCCGATCCCGCTCATCGTTCTTCGTTCCCTCTCCGCTCACTGCTCTCCGCTCTCCGCCACCCTCACCGCTTACGGCTCACTGTTCTCCGCTCACCGACACCCTCACCGCTCACCCTCACTGCTCACAGCTCACAGCTCACCGCTCACCCTCACAGCTCACCCTAACCGTTCTCCGCTTACCGTTTTCCGCTCACCGTTTTCGGCTCACCGTTCCCCGTCCATCGTTCGCGGGATCAGACGTGGGCCATCGATTCAACGGCTTCGGCGTCCAATTTCACGAACGAAGAACGAAGAACGAAGAATGATCCGCCTGGAAACCTCCGACGGCCCCACGTCATTTAGGGAGATTGATGATCATGCCATCCATGCGATCCACCATGCAGGATATACAAATCACCGATCGAGCCGTCCGAAAAATCCGCGAGATCGCGGGCAACGACCGTGTCGATCTCGATGACACGATGCTTCGCGTCGCCGTCATCCCGGGCGGATGCTCCGGCCTGACGTACGACCTGGGATGGGACACGACCGAGCAGGAGGGAGACCGGGTCTACCACGTGGACGGGCTTCGCGTCGTGCTCGACAAGCGCAGCTATCTGTACGTCAGCGGCTCCGAGCTCGATTTCACCGAAGGGCTGGAAGGGAAAGGCTTCCATTTTATGAATCCGCAGGCGGCGCGGACGTGTGCCTGTGGGGAATCGTTCGGGTTGTGAGGAGCGGTGGAGGATCGAGAATCGAAGATCGATCCCATCATCAACGCCCCCCGCCCCTGGCCACTCACGCCCGCTCGCCCCGACCCAATCCTCAATCCTCAATCCTCAATCCTCGCCCCTCGATCCTCGATCCCCGATCTTCAACCCTCACGCCCCGACCGGATCCTCAATCCTCGATCCTCGACTCTCGATCCTCGCCCCCCCACCTCACCCGATCCGTCTCACTAACCCCGTACGTGTCGGCGAACCCCGCCGGTACCTCCACCACGAACCGCGCCGGCGCGTCGGAGGCGATCGTCGAGGGATCGTATGGCTTGTTGTACTTGTCGATGTCGACGATCTGGGAATCGCCGTCGACGAACATCAGATCCAGCGCGAGCGGGGTATTGCCCATCCAGAAGCCCTGCGGTTCCTCGCGATCGAAGATGAAGAGCATTCCGCTTTTCTCGGGCAGCGATCTCCGCTGCATCAAACCCCGCTGCCGGGCCGAATCGGTTTCCGCAATTTCGATATCGATGGTCACGATCTCCTCCCCGTTCCGTAGGAAGGTGAGCGAGCCGTCGTGACGAAACGGGATGGCCGGGCGATCATTCGCCGTTTCCGATGTCTCTGCGTCATCGCCGGCGCATCCGCTCGCCGCCAGCGAGGCGAGAATCATCACCAAAAAGAGGCAGGTTGACTTCATCATTCGGATTTGTACACGTCGCTGCTCACACAATTCGGCGTCACGCGGGCCATTCGGCATCACGCGGGCCATTCGGCATCAGGTGGGCCATTCGGCATCAGGTGGGCCATTCGGCAATAGACGGGCCATTCGACGTCAGGTGGGCGGCTGCGATCGATTCCAGGTGATCCGCGTGCTTTCGCTAATGCCGAGGCGCGCCGCCTGGCCGGCCCGCACTTCCACGACGAATTTCTTCGCGGCCGCCGGACTGATTACCTCGTCCGAGTAGGGCTTCGTCCGGCGCGCGATACTGACGACCTGCGAATCCGGCCCCACAAAGATGATGTCGAGCGGCATCGGGGTGTTGCGCATCCAGAAACCGGTCGTGTCGGCCTCGTCCATGATGAAGAACATCCCGCTACGCGGCGGAAGGCTCCGACGGCCCATCAGGCCGCGCATGCGGGCCTCATCGGTTTCGGCGATCTCGATATCAATGGTCGACAACGTGTCGCCGTCCGGATTCAGAAACGCTAATCGGCCGTCGGTGCGGAAGTCGGAATCGGTGCGAATCGTGGGTAGCTCACGTTCATTCGAACGGCAGCCTGCGATGAGTATCACGCAGGACAGGACGAGCAGAAGGTGTCGCATCTAATCGTCGAGGTCCAGGAGCAGCTTAGAGGTTATCGAATCACAGAGCAGCTTTCCATCATCCGTTAAGGTCAGACGACGGTCATCCTGACGAAGGTAACCCTCCGATTCGAGCCATGCGAGGTCATCTTCCTTCTCGTAAAATAGATCGACGCCGTATCGATCTTCCAAACGCGAGAGATCGATACCGTCCGACGTTCGCAGGCGAAGCAAAATATATTCATTAGCCAACATGTCGAGCGACATGGCCTCACGGCCGCCGACCGGCACCTCGTGCTGCCGCATCAGCCCCTCGTAGCGGCGAAGATTGCGCTCGTTGAACCACCGGTAGGCCGGCAGCCCCTTCCACCAGAATGAGTGCGCGGAAGGGCCGAAGCCAAGGTAGTTCTGATGATTCCAGTACATCTGATTGTGCTGCGAACGGGCACCCGGCATCGCAAAGCTGGAAATCTCGTAGTGCTCGTAGCCGTGCTCCTTCAAGTAATCCATGGTGAACCGGTAGCGCTCTTCGAGCTCTTCCTCCGGCGGCGGCTGCACGACGCCTCTTTCGACCATCTTATGGAGCGGCGTCCGCTCCTCGATCGTCAGGCTGTAGGCTGAGATGTGCGGGACATCCAGGCGGATGAGCTTCTGAACGTTGGCGAACCAGTATTCTTCGGGCTGATCGGGAATGCCGAAGATGAGATCGGCCGAGAAGTTCTCGAACCCGGCCTTTCGCGCGCTCGCGACGCACGACTCCGCATCGTCAGGCGTATGGCTGCGATTCATGAACGCCAGATCGTCCGGGAAAAACGATTGGATTCCGATGCTGAGCCGGTCGAATCCCAGGGATCGGAGGCTGCTGAGGTAATCGACGTCCGCATTTTCAGGATTGATTTCGATGGTCGTCTCCCGCAGGGCCGACGTGTCGAAATGCGCATGGACGGCCTGCAGCAGGCGGCCTACCTCTTCAAGCTGCAGCAGCGAAGGCGTGCCACCTCCGAAATAGACGGTCTCAACCGGTTCGGTGTCGGCATACTTCGAGGCGTAGAACTCGATCTCGTTGCACATCGCCTCGACGAAGGCGCCGTGCGTCCTCTGCGTCGTGACGAAATAAAAGTCGCAGTACACGCACCGCTGGGTGCAGAAGGGGATGTGTAGGTAGATCGAGGCCATTGCGGCGTTCACAACGCATCGGCGGACGAGAAAGTTTTCCCGCGAACGGACCGGAGATGGGAAAACGGACGGACCGGAGATGGGAGAACGGACGGACCGGGGGATGGGAGATAGGACATCGGAGATCGCACGGCCACGATTCGAAGTCCGCCGTAGGAGGGGGCCGCGCGTCAGACACGGCGACCTTCTCCAATCACCCATCCCCGATCTCCCGTCGAAAAGTCGCGGCAATCAGGTCTAAAAAATTACTCCTATCCGCAACGGAATCGCTATGTCCACGCGCTGTTCGCCGATGATCAGAGCAGGGTCGATCTCGTAAAAAAGAGACGTCTCGTGAAGGGCGCGCACCCAGCCGAGGCCGATGTGAATCGTAGGCCCGCTCTGCTCGTCCTCGGCATCCCGCCCGACCGGTACGTAGCCGCCTAGCCCAAAAAGAATGTAGCCTGCACGGTCTTCGCTTTGGGGAAGATTGATGATCGCAGAGAGCTGAGGGTCGAAGATGTAGTCGGCGTTCCGGCGTCCGCCGAGGACGAATCCGGTAAAGCCCACGTCAATAGCGATCGACAAGTCAAGATTCACCGGCGCGGAGGCTCGGCCTCGGAATCCGATCCCGAATCCGTCGGCGGAGCTCAACATCGAGTTGAACCCGAGGCCGAAACGGGGGGAGGTCTGTGCGGCCGCGTCGTGAGGGGCGACGGCCGCCTGCAGGACAAAGGCCAGGACCAACGAGACGAAAACCAAGCAGACCGATTTCATGCGGATGACCTAGATGCGAGTCCCATGCGGATGACGTAGATGCGAGTCCCAGGTATAAAGACAGAGTGGACGCCGATGGCAAACAGGTGATACCGACCTGGATTGGGCAAATCTTCGTTTAACAGAGGACGCTCGATTTTTTAAGTTATTGCGCATCTCAAGCGAGGACGGCACGCGGCCAAATCGCACTAGCGGCGGACGCCGGTGAGCGGCGCGTCCGCCGTGCTCTTAATGGGCCGTGCCTAAAATAGGAGAACGAAGGGAATAATTGGATCCTCTCCACGCAAGCTTCGCGGAAGGATCTCATAAACCTTTCCAACGCAGCAAAGGAGGCAGCCACGCCCAACGAATGAAGTTCATCGTTTGCATTAAACAGGTGCCGGACGTGACGGCGCCGATACACCTTCGCGACGGCGAAATCGTCACCGACAGCGGCCGGATGGTGCTCAACGCATACGACGCATCGGCCGTCGAGGAGGCGCTCGTACTGGCCGAGAAGTACGGTGGCGACGTGCATGTCGTGCTCGTAGGACCGCAACGTGCGCAGGAGGCTATCCGCAAGGCTCTTGCCATGGGCGTCGAGGCGGCCGTACATCTGCAGGTCGACGAAGGCACCGAATACGATTCGCGTGCGTACGCCGAACTGCTCGCCGATTACCTCCGTGGGGAAACGTTCGACGTAGTGGCCTGCGGGAAGCAAGCCCAGGATACGGATGCCGGCCTGACCGGCAGCATGTTGGCCGAGCTCCTCGATCTGCCCTACGCGTCTAACGCGGTCGGTCTCGACGTAGAGAACGACCATCTCGTCGTCACGCGGCAAGGCGACGCCGGACAGGAAGAGATCGTTCTGGAGCCGCCGTGCCTGGTGACGTGCTCAAATGACATGAACGATCCCCGTATCCCGAATCTCAAGGGGATCATGGCGGCCAAGCGGAAGACCATCGACGTGCGCGAAGCGGCGCTTCCGCCGGACATCGAACTACCGTTCGTGCACGTGCGGCGCTACGAAGCCACGCCCGAGCGCGAGCCGGGCCGGATCCTCGAAGGAGAGGCGAATGACGTCGTAACGGAACTCGTCGGCCTGCTGCGCAGCGAAGCAAACGTACTCTGATGGGCAAGATTCTGACATACGTCGAGGTCCAGGAAGGCCATGCAAAGCGCTCCTCGCTTGAAGTCCTGACGCGTTGCCGGCAGATCGCCCAGGCGAATGGAGACGAGCTCGAAGCCGTCGTCGCCTCGCAGGATGCCGCCGCCGTGACCGATCAAATTTCTCGATACGGCGCTTCTCGCATCTACGCGATATCGCACGCGGTCTTCGAGACGCACGTCAATGCCGCGCTGATCGAGGCGCTCTCGATAGCCGCCCGCACGTCGAATCCGGACCTGATCGTCTTCCCCTCCAGCGAATCGGTCAAGGACGTCCTCGGGGCGCTGGCCGTACGGCTCGATGCTGCGGTGTTGCCGGATGTCTCCGAGTTCGATCGGGTGGATGGCGGGGTGGAAGCGCTGCGGCCGGTTATGGCGGCCAAGTTTCTGGCCCGGGGCCGCGGCGAAGGGCGGCCCGTACTCGTTTCCGTAAGAGCGGGATCGTATGAAGCCGAAGAGGCGCCCGACGCTGCAGCGGTCGAGACGCTCGACTTCCGGTTCGATGCCGGCGCATTAAAGCAGAAAGTCCGCCGCGTTGAAACAGCCGGCGAAGGAGAAATCGACCTCACCGAAGCCCAGGTCGTCGTAGCGGCCGGCCGGGGCGTGCGCGACGACGAGGGCAAACGGCTGATCGACGAGCTCGCGGCGCTGCTCAACGCCGCGGTCGGCTCCTCCAGAGCCGTCGTGGAGGCGGGACTCCTTCCGCCATCCTCGCAGATCGGCCAGACGGGAAAGGTCGTCTCCCCGGATCTCTATTTCGCCGTCGGCATCTCCGGCGCCATCCAGCACGTGGCAGGGATGACGGGAAGCCGTGTTATCGTAGCCATCAACAAGGATCCCGACGCGCCCATTTTCAAATACGCCACCTACGGCATCGTGGGCGATCTGTACGTGATCCTTCCGAAGCTCATCGAAGCGTTGAAGAATCGGTAGCCGCAGTATCCGGCCGAACGTTTCCGCTTGATTTGAGCCGCCCCCGCCTCTAATCTCCTCCCATGGACGAGAAATTCGATTGCATCATCGTGGGCGGCGGCATTGCCGGGCTCAGCGCCGCCATGACGCTGGCGCGGGCCGGGTGCAGCTTTCTCCTGATCGAGCGCGGAGAGTTCGCCGGATCGAAGAACGTCTCGGGAGGCGTTCTCTGGGGCACCGATCTCGCGCGCCTCGTCCCTGATTACTGGAAGGACGGCGACGGCATCGAACGATACGTTCGGCACCGCCGGCTCACGCTCATGGACGAGCAATCCGCCTTCTCGCTTGACTTCAAATCGACCCACTTCGACGAAAAACCGTACGCCGGCGTCATCGTGCTGCGCGCCCGATTCGACAACTGGCTTGCCGGCAAAGTGCAGGAGGCGATCGATGCCTCGGCGGCGCCCGAGGGTTCCTTCGTTGCCACGAGCATTCTCGTCGAAGAGGTGCTGAAGGAAGATGGACGCGTCGTCGGCATCCGATCCGGTCAAGAAAAATTCTATGCCGACGTCGTCATTCTGGCCGAAGGCGTCAACAATCTGCTCACGCGGCAGATCGGTCTCCAGGATGATTACGTACCCGCCGATCACATGATGATCGGGATCAAGGAGGTGATCCGCCTGGATCAAAAGGTTCTGGAGGATCGATTTCAGCTCGACGGCTCGGCAGGCCTGTCGAACGAATTCGTCGGATACGCGAGCCGGGGCGTCGAAGGCGGCGGATTCCTGTATACGAATCGTGATTCGGTCTCGGTCGGGCTCGTTCTGGGAATGAAAGATCTGCGGGATAAGCGACTGAAGCCGCACGACATCCTCAACGATTTTAAGGCTCATCCCGCGGTTGCGGACATGCTGCGAGGCGGCGAAGCGATCGAGTATTCGGCCCATGCCGTGTCGAGCGGGGACATCCGCGTCATGCCTCGCGAGGTCTACGCCGAGGGCGTGTTGATCGCCGGTGAGGCGGCGAACCTGTTGATCAACGCCGGCAAGGCCATTCAGGGAATGGATTACGCGATGCGTTCCGGCATCATCGCCGCGGAAGCCGCTCTGGCCGCGCGGGAACGCAGCGATTTCAGCGCCGCGAGCCTCCAGGAGTACCGCACGAAACTCGAAGATAGCTTCGTCATGAAGGACATGAAGAGCTTTCAGGGCGCCGTGCACATGCTGCACGATCCCATGATGTACGAAACCCTTCCGGCCCTCGCCTGCGACTTCGGGCGGAAATTCTTCACCGTCCGAAGCCGGCCGACGCCCAAAACGCAGGAAATGCTGCGGGAAACGATCAAGGACCACAGTTCGTACTGGAAACTCATTCGCTTCGGTCTGAACGCGGCGCGATCACTCTGACTTCGATTATCCGTTCCAGAAATGCCTACACTGTCCGAACGCCTCGGCCTGGTCAACTACCGAAACCAGGGTCGTAGCGCAGCCAGGCCGCACATCGAGGTGGACACGGATATCTGCAACACGGTCTGCCCGCATCATTGCACGACGTATGTGTGCCCGGCTGAATGCTACAAGTTCGACGACGAAGGCCAGGTCTTCTTTCAGTTCGAGGATTGCATCGAGTGCGGCACGTGCATGTACGCGTGCGATCAGGGCGCCGTTACGTGGAGATACCCGGATCCTGAAGAAGGTCGGGGCGTGACGTGGAATTTCGGATGAGCGCCGTACCCGGAAGTGTGTTCGAAGCTTTCCCGGCACCTCTTTGCCCGGCACCTCTTTTCTCGGCGTGATGGCGTAGCTACTAATCTGCTCACCGGCTG
The DNA here is from genome assembly GCA_964487555.1 of uncultured Rhodothermales bacterium. GTDB lineage: Bacteria > Bacteroidota > Rhodothermia > Rhodothermales > VXPQ01 > CAZART01. The sequence continues at coordinate 36,310 of CAZART010000030.1, read as the reverse complement.
ACGCGAGATCTCGATCGCGCCGGTTGGTCTCCCTTCCGAGGAGAAATCCGTCCACGGCTGCGCCAGTGTCCGGCGAACACCGCCCGCACGCTTGCTAACACCGCCCGCACGCTTGCTAACTCCGCCCGCACGCTTGCTAACTCCGCCCGCACGCTTGCTAACTCCGCGCGCGCTTGCTAACCCCGCACGCGCGCTTCTCTTTCGGCACGCACGCGCGCTGATCACGCGCGCTGATTCCGCACCCCACGCTTGCAACTCCGCATGCGCCTGCAATTCCGCACGCGCGCCTTTCCGACGTCTCCGACGCCCGCCTGCAGTCATCTGCTCGTGATCCCTAATCGCTCCCTTTTTAGCTATTACCTATGGAGAATCACGCGAAGAAGGCGGAAGACGAGCACGTCATGGCGATTGATGCGCACACCGAGCTGCTCGGGGAGAGCTGCAGTTACTCCTGGATTGTGCCGGCTCACCTGCTTGGATTCGAGAACGGCGACACGGCGGCGACACGTGAACCGACTGAGGCCACCTGGTCGGCGGAACGGCACAGAAACGACCTGCCGCTCACGTCTGATTCACGACGAAAACACATCGAAGGGTTCCTGCCATGACGAAATGCGTCAATTCCCCCAATCGCCTACACTGGGCCGTCTTTGCGCTCTCGCTCTTCGTGCTGCTGGGCGCCAACATGCAGGGCTGCCTGTTCCTGGACGTGCTCACCGGCCTTTATACCGGCACGTACACTGAATTTTCCGCATGCAAGCTCGACGAAGAGGGCTCCAACTGCCTGACCATCGAAACAGCTCATGATGCTTGCGTCGAGGAAAAAGGTGTTAGCCATCCGGAATGCAGATTTCTGTTCGAGCAGATTTTCGCCTGCACCTTCTGTGACTTCTTCTTTAGGGATGCCTTTCTGAGCGGCGGCAAGAATCAGAACGCGTCGCTCTCCACGTCCTCCGGCCTCTATGTTTCGGTGTCGAACTTGCGCGTCTTGAGGCTTGAGCCGGGAGTTCGTGCAAACGAAGAGATCATCGATTTCGGGCGGCATCCTCTCGGGATCGCCGTCGATGCAGCTGCGGGTAAGGTCTACTGGACCGACGGACGCATGCGGAGTCTACGCCGCGCCAATCTCGACGGATCGGATGTCGAGAACCTCGTCACAAGTCTGACCGGCATGACCGGCGTGGCGCTCGATCCGGGCAGCGGATGGGTCTTCTGGGGCCGCCCTGTTGAAGGCGCGATTCAGCGTCTCAACCTGAACACCATGACGATCGACGACGTCGTCACAGGAGTGACCGGGGCGACGGACGTGGCCTACGATCCAGCCACGAAAACGATCTATTGGACGGAGAACGATCGCACCGGCGGCAAAATCCAGCGCCGCTCCCTCGTGCCGCTCGGGCCTGTCGAAGAGCTTATATCCGGCCAATCCCTGCCGTTTGGCCTGTCTCTCGACCTCGATGCCGGCAAGCTCTACTGGTCAGACGCCGTCGATAACGAGATCCGCCGTGCGAATCTCGACGGAACGGCGGAAGAGGTCGCTTTGTCCAACCTCGACACTCCCGGCGCCGTGGCGGTCGACGGCACCAACGGCAAAATATACTGGTCGGACGTCGGCACCATCCAGGTCCGACGTGCGGATCTCGACGGATCGGCCGCCGAGACGATCCTCTCCGGACGGCCGGCCGCCGACCTCTCCATCGACGCAGGCGGTGGAAAGCTGTATTGGACGGGCTGGATCGCCGGGAATGTCGGACGCGCCGGCCTCGACGGATCGGGACCCGAAACGCTCGATGTAGAGCAGCGCATATCGGGTGATATGGCGGTCGATCCGAACCGCGAGAAAATCTACTGGATTAACCCCTTGCGCGGCATGATCCAGCGCGCCGACCTCGACGGGTCCGGCATGGAAGACTTCGGGAACCTCCAGTTCGGTCTTGGCGCGATTGCCTTCGACGAGGTAAACGATATGCTGTACTGGACGGCGAGCGGAAACGTGCTTCGCTCCGATCCCGACAGCTTCAACCCCAAGACGATCCTTACCGGCATCACGTTCATCGGCGACATCGAGGTCGATGCGCCCAACGGAAAGCTGTATTGGATCGAACGGCAGACCATCCATCAGTCGAATCTGGACGGAACCGGATCATCGACCTTCTTCACGGACGCCGGCTTTCCGCAGTCCCTAGCCGTTCATTCCGGCTCCGGGCGGATCTTCTGGACCGTGCCAAGTCGTGGCGCGATCCGGCGTGCCAATACAGACGGTACGGGGCCCGTAGAAGACATTATGTCGAATGCCTCCCTGGTCGTGCATGTCGTCGTCTCCGACGATCACGTGTACTGGAGCCATCTCGGCGAACGGAAGCTGCAGCGCGGAAACCACGACGGCGAGGATGTGGAAGACGTGCTTCTCGACGTCGCCGACATTTCCGGTCTGGCGCTCGGGCCTGTGCCTGCATCCGATGGGGTTCAGGATACGGACGCAGACGGCATACCCGATACCGCCGACAACTGCCCGTCGGTGGCCAATGCCGATCAGGCCGACTTCGACGGTGACGGACTCGGCGATGCCTGCGACCAGGACGACGACGACGACGGTCTCTCCGATGCGGACGAAGCGGTCGCCGGCACGGATCCGTTGAATCCCGATACGGACGGCGACGGCATACGAGACGGCGAGGATCCAAACCCGCTCGATCACGACCTCGACAACGACATCGACAGCGACAACGACGGCGTCGTCGACGCCCGTGACGAATGCCCTGAGACGACCATCCCTGAGGCCGGGGTGCCGAGTGTCCGGCTCGGGACGAACCGCTTCGCTCTCATAGACGACGACCTCCTCTTCGACTCGACCGGGCCGCGCGGTAGAGGTCCGCAACGCCGCTACACGCTGGCTGAAACGCGAGGCTGCTCGTGCGAGCAGATCATTGCGGCCACGGGCGCGGGTGAGGGTCATAAGAAGTTCGGCTGCTCCATCGGCGTCTTAGACGGTTGGGTCGCCCGAGCGCCGGGCGGGAAGAACAGTGGGGCCGATCGGAAGGAGATTCCGCGGACGGTGGTTCTCGAAGGAAACTATCCAAACCCGTTCAATCCGGTGACGACGATCCGTTTCGGCCTTCCTGAGGCCGAGGAGGTACGCCTCGTGATCTACGACCTGCTCGGCCGTACGGTAGCCGTGCTTCTCGACCGAACGGTGCAGGCCGGCATGCATGAGGTAGCCTTCGCGCCGGAGCACCTGACGAGCGGTGTATACGTGTATGTCTTGGAAACGCAGGAGGGTATGCGCACGGGCAGAATGCTGCTTCTAAAGTAGGCGGCCGCTCCTTCATGGGTTGGAGTGGAACTGGAGGCTGCCCCGTTCGTGAACCGGTGTGCCGGCATCATCCGCTTCGCGAGGCGCCGGTTGTCCGCTGAACCTTCGAACGTACGAGTAGCCATGGCCAAGACCTACTTCAATCCCGACGACGCCTATCTCTTTGAGTCGATGCTGAAGGAAGAGGACCGCCTCATCATGGAGTCGGCGCGCGAGTATGCACAGACGAAGCTCGAGCCGCGGGCGCTGGAAGGCAATCAGGACGAAATCTTCCACGAGGAGATTCCGGGTGAAATGGCCGAGCTTGGCCTTCTGGGCGCCACGATCCCGGAGCAGTACGGCGGCGCGGGCGTCAGCCATACCGCCTACGGATTGATTGCGCGCGAGCTGGAGCGGGTTGATTCGGCGTACCGGTCGTTCGCCTCGGTTCAGTCGTCGCTGGTCATGCATCCGATCCACGTATTCGGCACCGAGGACCAGCGACAGCGCTTCCTGCCGCGCCTCGCAAAGGCGGAACTGATCGGCTGCTTCGGCCTCACGGAGCCGGACCACGGCTCGGACCCCGGCTCAATGAAATCGACCGCCCTGCGCGTCGACGGCGGCTGGGTTTTGAACGGCGCGAAAATGTGGATCACCAACTCCACCATCGCCGACGTCTTCATCGTCTGGGCAAAGGCCCGCGAAACCAAGCAGGAGGAGGGCGTGATCCGCGGATTCATCCTGGAAAAACGGATGGAAGGCCTTTCGGCACCTAAGACGCACAACAAGATGTCGCTACGCGCCTCTGTGACGGGTGAAATCGTCATGGACGACGTCTTCGTTCCCGAGGAGAATGTCTTTCCGGAGGTGAAAGGGCTTCGTGGACCGTTCGAGTGTCTGAACAGTGCACGGTTCGGCATCGCCTTCGGCGCCGTCGGCGCGGCGGAGGACTGCTATCATCGGGCCCGGCGTTACGTCTCCGAGCGCGAACAGTTCGGATATCCGCTTGCGTCGATGCAGCTCATTCAGACGAAGCTGGCGCACATGGTGACCGAGATCACTCAGATGCAGCTGCTGGCCTGGCGTCTCGGTGAGCTGAAGGATGAAGGAAAGATCGTCCCGGCGATGGTATCGCTCGCGAAGCGTAACAACTGCGGCAAGGCGTTGGAAATCGCACGGATGGCGCGGGACATGCTCGGTGGCAACGGCATCACGGGCGAGTTCCGTGTGATCCACCACATGGTAAATCTTGAGAGCGTCAATACGTATGAGGGCACCTACGATATTCACGGCCTCATCCTGGGACGGGAGCTGACAGGCATCCAGTCGTTCGTTCCGCGCGGAAACGACCTTCCGGAAAAGCCGGCGGAGTCGAAGCCGGACGAAAAGAAGGAACTGGCCGAGGCTGAGTCCTAATCGGATACGTCGACCTCGGGCTGACGCGCAACGCACCGGCTCGGAGCTTGAAAAAATCGACGTTTACGAACGCAGCGAGGCAATCAAGCGCTGCATCCGATCGTAGTGGGAGCCGCGCCAATAGACGCGCCTACAGCACGGGCATTGGCTGAACTCGTCGAACTGCGCTCGCACGCTCGGTGGAATTCGATCCTCCACGTCCTCTTTTTCGACCGCCGTCAACTCCTCATTACAAACGATGCACCGGGAGAAAGGACGCGCCGCGCTCCAGAGATCGAGTGCCTCCACCACCTCGCGCAGCTGTTCTTCGGAATCGGTCGAGCGCAGCCAGTAGCCGTGCGTAACCTCGCCGTGCCGGAGAATCCCTCGGTCGCGGGTTAGAATGATTCGACCTTCGTCCCGGGCGCGCTCGATAATCATCTCGTCGTCGAAATCGTTCCGGTACGCCGCGTCCAATCCCAGCATGCGAAGGTAGCGCGCAAGCCGTCCCAGGTGCGTGTCGAGGATGAAGCGGGTCTCGCGGAGCGGTCGTGGACGAAGGTGATTTAGCGGTGTGACGTCGAGCCGTTCGAACACGGGGTAGACCGCCACGCGCTCGTCGCCGGTGAGCTGCTTGTCGAAGCCGACCGAAACACCGTCTATGAGAATCAGATCGATTTCCGTATGCGGGACCCCGATCGCCTCAATGGCATCCTTCACCGCCGGTGTTCCATGAAATAGATAGGTAAACGACCGCTTCCGTCGATCGGCCGGAAGGAAGTCGTTGAGCTCCTCGTAAAACCGAAATTCGGCGCGGCGCTCAAGGGGCGCATGATCCATGGCCGCGTTCGTCGGCATCTTCTCCGAAACGTGCGATGAGGTGTACGCCGGCAATACGACGCCGATCCGAACACCCATCGTTCCGCCGATGAAACAATATCCAACTCCGCTCAGATCGGCCTGTAATTGTATCTAAAGGCCGGCGGATAAACGCAGCGCCGCCGTTGAAAGCCGAATTCACACCCAACTTTCGAAAGAGGTTATCAAGATGAAACACTATAAATCGTTTGCAGCAAACGTCGTCACGGCACTGGTCATCGCCGTCGTCTTCCTGACCGTCGGAATCGGACCCGTTCAAGACGCCGTCGCCAAAGACGCTGTAGGACCGGGTGACGATTGGACCGAGCTCATCGCGCAGGAAGGCTCCTGGGCCAAGGTCATTACGGGAGAGATCGTTCCAGCCGATTTTGCGGACCTTCGGTTTGATGAGCTCACCAAAAGCGAGTGGAAGCGACTGCGCGCCGACCTGATCGAGGGACTCCGTTCAGAGGATTCGAGGGCCTGGGAAGAAACGGCACAGAAGGTGATTTATCTGGCCGTATTCCAGAGTGAGAAGGTTGATCTGAATCGTGCGAACGTCCCGCTGTATGACGTTTACAATCTCGGCCGAAACGAGACGCACCGGATCATGGCGCTGGCGGCCATCCATGCTATCGGGCATCATGACACGCTGGCGCACGTCGCTCAGGACGTGAGGCTGGAAGCCTCGCCGCGCGTCAAGCGCCTATCGGCCGCAGCCGTCGTAGATTACTTCGACTTGAAAGAGCCGAGCGTCCAGGTAGAGGAGCCTACGGCCATTCCGAATCGATGACACACGTGCGTCTCGAAATATGAGCGCACACAGCGCATCATCTACGTTCGATGCGGCAAAGGCCTTCCCGCCTCCGGGGAGGCCTTTGCTTGTAACGGTGAGATCGTCTCGCGCCCGGCGACAACAATCAGGCTTCGATTTGCGAATGCGACGCCCTCCGCCGACATTACGGGATCAGGTCTCACGATCCCGAGGACCGTCATGGATCTTTCCGACGATGAGCAGCGGGCAGCGCCGGGTCGCACCGACGAGTCGGGTCGCGGGGCGCCGGCGGATCCCGTCATCGGGCATACCGTCTCGCACTATCGGGTGCAGGAGAAGCTTGGCGGTGGCGGCATGGGTGTCGTGTACATGGCCGAAGACCTCAAGCTCGGGCGTACCGTCGCACTCAAGTTTCTGCCTTTCGATCTGTCGCGTGATGAAGCAGCCAAAGCCCGCTTCGTAGCTGAAGCCCGAGCGGCTTCCGCCCTCGACCATCCGAACATATGCACGGTCCATGAGATCGGCGAGGCGAACGACGGCCGGCTTTTCATCGCGATGGCTTGCTACGAGGGGGAGACCCTCCAGCAGAAAATTGATCGCGGACCGCTTCCGGTAAAAGAGGCGCTCGGATATACGCTTCGTATGGCGGAGGGCCTGCACGCTGCGCATGAGGCGGGTATCGTGCACCGGGACCTCAAGCCGGCCAACGTCATGGTGACCGACCGGGGACGGGTGAAAATCCTCGACTTCGGCCTGGCGAAGGTGGCGGACGTCAGCCTGACCCAGACCGGCGTGAGACTGGGGACGGCGGCCTACATGAGCCCGGAGCAGGCGCGAGGCGAGACGGTCGATCACCGTACCGACATCTGGTCGCTGGGCGCGGTGCTCTATGAGCTGCTCACGGGCGAGCGCCCGTTCCGCGGCGACTATGCGGAAGCCGTCGTTTACGCGATTCTAAACGAAGAGATCAAGCCTGTCACGCAGCGGCGAGAGGGCCTGCCTCCGGCTTTGGATCGCATTGTTCAGAAGACCCTGGCGAAACGCCCCGAAGATCGGTACGGGGATCTCGACGCGGTGATGGCGGATCTGCAGGTTCTTGCGACGCCGCACGCGGTACACGCCGGCTCATTACCGATTCGAAGCCGGCTAGCTAGACGGCCGAAAACGTATGTTTACGGAACGTTGGCCGGTTTCGTGGCCGTCGCGCTGGGCGTGTTTCTGACCCTCTTTCCCCAACGCGCCGGAGGCATCGAGTCACTGGCCGTTCTGCCTTTTGACAACCTGTCGCGAGATTCGGACCAGGAGTATTTTGTCGCCGGAATGCACGACGCACTCATTGGCGAGCTGGCTCAAATCAGCGCGCTGCGCGTGATTTCTCGCACGTCTGCGGTTCGGTATCGAGGCAGCAACAAGTCGGTCCCGGAGATCGCTCGCGAGCTGAACGTAGACGGCATCGTGGAAGCGTCCGTTTTTCGGACGGGCGACAGCGTGCGGATCCAGGTCCAATTGATCCAGGCGTCCCCGGAAGAGCGCCATCTTTGGGCCCGCTCCTTCGACAGCGATATGCGCAACGTGCTGGCGCTTCACAGCGACGTAGCTCAGGCCGTCGCGCGCGAGATCCAGGTCGTAGTCACCCCCCAAGAGGAGGCGCTTCTTGCCGCGTCACGCCCCGTCGATCCGGAGGCCCACGAGGCCTACCTTCGCGGTATCTTTCATCTGACCCAGCTCACGCCGGAAGGGATCGAACGCGGACTCGAGTACCTTCACCAGGCGGTGGAGATCGATCCCAGGCATCCCCTATCCCACGCCGGCCTCGCGCACGGTTACAGCCTGATCGCCAGTCACAGCCCGAATCCGCCGCCGGATGCCTTTGATCAAGCCATGGCCGCTGCGCATCGGGCTCTGGATCTCGATGAGACGCTCGCGGAGGCTCACGGGGCACTCGCCGAGATCAGGCTGTACAGAGAATGGGACTGGAGGGGCGCGGAACAGGCCTTTCGGCGCGCTCTGGAGCTGAAACCGAGTCTGGCAGCAACCCGGGTGCACTTCGCATGGTTCCTGCATCTATTTAGACGTAGCGATGAGGCGCTTGCCGAATTGCAACGGGCGATTCACACTGATCCGCTGACGCCTATTTATAGGGTGTGGCTTTCGGAAATGTATTGGAGCATCGGACTGTACGATGCGGCCTTGGAAGAAGCGCACGCGGCACTGGAGCTCGCCCCGGAGCTCCCGTGGGCATATGACGCTCTGGGTCGGGCCTACACGGAGAAGGGTATGTTCGGGGAGGCTACCGCCGCTCACCAGAAGGCCGTCGCAATGAATCCTCGATGGAAATGGGCTTTAGCGCGAACGTATGCCATGGCAGGCCGAGAACCGGAAGCCCGGACGATCGCGAACGAGCTGGAGCAGCAAGGCAATCCCATGCAGGCCTGGGGCCTCGTCATCCTCTATACGGCCCTCGACGAGATCGACAAGGCGATGCGCTGGGTAGAAGTAGCCTACGAGAACCGCCATCCGTGGACGCCGTGGTTCAGCAGTCACATGTTCGAACCCCTGCACACCGAGCCGCGATTTCAGGAGATCATGCGGCAGATGAACCTCCCGTTTCCGGCGGGCTCCGCCGTTCGTTCGTAGCGGGTGACAATCTGTCATTGGGGTAGTCCGTCCCGGCGCGCTGCCTTCCTTCGGATTCGCTCCGGAAACGAGCGTTGAATCGCCGCCGTAACACCTCGGACGGTCGTACGTAAATCGAGAGTGCGCTCAAGAATGAGCGTCACGCGACTCGTAAAATCACTGCGCGCCCTGCAAATTCAACAGGTTCGATCCATGGAAGACGCTCTGATCGTCTTTATTGTCTTCGGCTGTATCGTGGCCGTCGTAAAGCTGGCTCTTGACTATGCGCGCGACAAGCAGCGCGTACGCTCGTCAGCCGGCGCGAGTTCGAGTCTTACTGCAACCGAACTTAAGGCCCTGGTTCAGGAGGCGGTCGAGGACGTACTCGACGAGCGTTTCGACCGACTGGAGCGCCGTTTGGAGAAGATGCAGAAGCCTCGTCTGATCCCGGCAAGTGCCGAGGATGCTGTCCTGTCGGAGGCGAAGCCGGAATCGCCCCCTGTCGAGCGTGATCGCGATTCGCTGCTCTAGCGGCTGCCGGTCACCGTCGCGGGCGTTATCTGATGCGCTCCGGGTGCTCGATCGCGCTGCGCCAGAGGTCGAGCGCCAACCACCAGTCGAGCTGCGCGCCGTTCGCTCCGTCGCGGTAATATCCCACGGCAAGGGCCTCGAGCGCCGCGCGGTCGTAGACATCGTCATTTCTCAGGGACGACGATCCGATTCGGTCCATTATCAACTCCTTTAGCTGCCCCAGCACAAGCGTTCGGTCGGGCGGCTCGGCCGTCTCCCCGAAACGCTTTTTAAGTTTTACGAAGGCCGCCGAGACGAGAGATGGAAGTCCGTACGAGTAGGAGACGTCACTCTTCACGAGGGGATAGCGGCGCAGCCTCGGGCCGTGAGTTGCGATGATGCGGCGTGCAAGCCGGCCTCGGCGTCGGCGTCGTGCGGAAATGTCGAAAACGGAATCGATGGCCTGCGGATGAGCGAAGGGCATGTAGTTCTGGACCCGTGCGTCGAGTCGAGCCTGCTCATAGCCGAAGAAATTCGGGAGCCGGGTTCGCACGTTCATTAGATCAACGGCGTCTTCGAGGCCCAGATCGAGCCAGTCGGCCGCCTCTGCCAGGAGCGCCGACATGTCCTCGTAGGCGCCGTCTTCGAGCAGCTGCCGGTACGGCTCGTCGAATATCGATGCGCGTTGAAAGCGGATGCAATCCAGTGCCCCACGTGCATCTCGTTCGCGGATCGCCCGCTTGCCGCGCCGGATCAGCCGGTTCATGAATTGTCTCCGCATGATCTCGCCGAATCCGCCGTCGACGACGAGCTTGTGCTGCGAACGCAGCTCCGGATAGTAACGCAGCGAAAGCGACGCCGAGGCGGGTGAGACCGCTTGCGCCTGAATCGCGTGCTCGGATACGACCCGGAGTAGATCGTCGTGATTCGTTGGCGGGACGTGGAAGTGGCTAAAGAGGATGCGTTCATTTTCAGCCATGGAGAGGGCGACTTGCACGTCCTCACGCAATTTAGAGCCGAAAACATGCACGCCGAACCCCTCCTTGCGAGGTCTAAGGGCGAGGAGCGTGCGTGAATCCATTCCTCCGGAGAGGCCGAGGCTGACGGTTCGGTCGTCGGAGGCTCTCAGCTGCGCGGCTAGAAGGGCCGAGGGAGCTTCGTGGCGGTCCCCCGCTCGCGGGTAATAGGGATGACGTTCAACACGAGCCGAACCTTCGGTGAAGAGCACGTACCCGCCCGGTCCGAGGCGCTCGACGTCGTGAATAAAGCTTCGGCAGGAAAGCTGGTTATAGGCCAGCCAGTGGGATCCGACCGCCTCCCAATCCATGCGGAGGCCGCCTGCCAGTGCAGCTAGCCAATCCGGGCGCGTGGAGAAGACAACGCCGTTTTCGACGCGCATCCAGTAGAAGCTGCGTAGGCCCAACACGTCGGAGAACGCTTCGAGCCGACGCGAACGCCATCGAAGCGCTACGAATCCCCCTCCAAGACGGTCCAGTCGTGGACGCTGCGATACCAGTCGTCGCCGCCAGTCATTCGCTGAAAGGAGGCGGCATTCACCGGAATCGATTCGTACACCCGTTCCGACGACGCACCAGTGCCCTTCATGCTCCGCCAGATCGCCCCCGCCGCACGTCTCGGCGATCCCGCCGGCGGCCACGTAAAACGTTCGAGCTTTCCGCTCTACGATGGAATCCTTCCCCAGTGCGGCGAGCCGCTCTCGCAGCGACGGGGAATGGCTCTGACCTACGTAGCCGATGATCCAACTCATATGCCTCGAAGTACGGGCCGTGCCGATAACAGGGCGCCGGGGCACGCGAAACGACACCGCCGTCGGCAAAATGCCGGACAGCGTCGTCAAAAATACGGGCTGCGCAGTGCGTGACCGCGCAGCCCGTTTAGAGAACCACGTCCCGCAGGTCTATTTGCGGAGCACCGCCTGGGCCGCGGCAAGACGCGCGATCGGCACACGGAAGGGCGAGCACGAAACGTAGTCCAATCCGGTCGCGAAGCAGAATGCTACGGAAGCCGGATCGCCGCCGTGCTCCCCGCAGATGCCGACCTTAAGGCCGGGGTGCGCCGCGCGGCCGCGCTCGGTGCCGAGTTTGACCAGCTGTCCGACGCCGTCTTGATCGAGCGTCTGAAACGGATCGTCTGCCAGAATCTTGTTCTCCACATAGAACGGCAGGAACGTTCCCGCGTCGTCACGACTGTACCCGAAGGTCATCTGCGTGAGGTCGTTGGTCCCGAACGAGAAAAACTGCGCGTCTTTCGCAATCGTATCGGCCAGTAGGGCGGCCCGCGGAATCTCGATCATCGTTCCGATGAGGTAGTCGACGCGCGCACCCTTCTCCGTGAAGACCGCGTTCGCTGTGGTTTCGATAACCTTTTTCTGGTGGATGAACTCCTCCGCCGTACCGATCAGCGGGACCATGATCTCGGGAAGAACGTCGACGCCGTCCTGCTTCACCTCGACGGCCGCCTCGATGATCGCACGAGCCTGCATCTCGGTGATCTCCGGATAGCTTATGCCGAGGCGGCAGCCCCGATGTCCGAGCATGGGATTGAACTCATGCAGCGATTCGACCTTCGCCTTGATCTGCTCGACCGGAACCCCCATGCTGGCCGCCATTTCCTGCTGGCCCGCTTCGTCATGCGGCAGGAACTCGTGAAGAGGGGGATCGAGCAGGCGGATCGTGACCGGCTTGCCGTCCATCGCGCGAAAGAGGCCGGCAAAATCATCCTTCTGATAGGGGAGGAGCTTGGCGAGTGCCTTTCGGCGCGCCTCGACGTCCTTGGAGAGAATCATCTCCCGCACCGCCGAAATCCGATCGCCCTCGAAGAACATATGTTCAGTCCGGCACAGGCCGATCCCTTCGGCACCGAATTCGATGGCCTTTCGGGCATCTTGCGGCGTGTCGGCGTTTGTGCGAACCTTCATCGTCCGGAACTGATCCACCCACTTCATAAAGGCCGCAAAGTCGCCGCTAAGCTTCGGCTCAACCAGCGGTTCTTTCCCGCTGACGACTTCGCCCGTCGTTCCATTGATGGAAATCCAATCGCCCTCCTTGACGGTGACTTTGCCGTTCGTGAAGGATCTTTCCCGATAATTGATGACGATGTCATTACAACCGGCGACGCATGGCTTGCCCCATCCGCGGGCGACAACGGCGGCATGCGACGTCATCCCACCGCGCGAGGTGAGGATTCCCTGAGCCGCATCCATCCCGCCGACGTCTTCCGGGCTGGTCTCGATGCGGACGAGGACGACCTGTTTGCCTTCGGCTTTCAACTCCTCGGCCTCGTCCGCCGTGAAGACGACCTGGCCGACGGCGGCGCCTGGCGAGGCCGGTAGGCCTTTGCCGATGACGCGCTCCCTGTAGGCCTCGGGATCTTCGAATTGAGGATGAAGCAGCTGGTCAAGGTGCGTGGGCTCGACGAGGTCGCGAACGGCCACCGCCTCTTCGACCAGCCCCTCGCGTACCATATCGACGGCGATCTTGATCGCCGCCGTTCCGGTGCGCTTTCCATTTCGCGTCTGCAGAATGAAAAGGCGCTGGTCCTGAATCGTGAACTCGATGTCCTGCATGTTCTTGTAATGCTGCTCGAGGCGCTCGGTCGTTTCCACAAGCTCCTCGTAAGCATCCGGGAATTCACCGGCCATCTCGGAGATATCCTCCGGCGTACGAATGCCCGCGACGACGTCCTCGCCCTGAGCGTTGACGAGGAACTCCCCGTAGAGCTTGCGCTCGCCGGTCGAGGGATTACGCGTGAAGCAAACGCCCGTACCGCTGTCCTCGCCCATGTTGCCGAACACCATCGCCTGTACGTTCACGGCCGTTCCGAGAAGCCCGGAAATCTTGTTGATGCGACGGTATTTGACGGCCCGATCACTATCCCAGGAGCCGAACACGGCGTTTATGGAGTAGCGGAGCTGCTCGATGGGATCCTCGGGAAATAGATCGCCTTTGTGTTCCTGATAAATCGCCTTGTAGCGGTCGACGAGCGTCCTGAGGTCGTCGGCGGATAGATCGACGTCGTTTTCGACGCCTCGCTCCTGCTTGAGGCCTTCGATGGCTTCCTCGAAATGCGAGTGAGAGACGCCCATCACGACGTCGCCGAACATGTCGATGAAGCGCCGATAGGCATCGTAGGCAAACCGAACGTTGCCGGAGCGCCTGGCAAGTCCTTCGACGACCGCGTCGTTCATGCCGAGGTTCAGGACCGTATCCATCATCCCCGGCATCGAGACGGCCGCGCCGCTCCGCACGGAAACGAATAGCGGATTCTCCGGATCGCCGAGCTTGGCGTCCATGATTTGCTCGACTTCGGCAATACCCCGACGCACTTCCTCTTCCAGACCATCGGGCCAGGTATGGCCTTCGCTCGAGTAATGATGGCAGGCTTCGGTGCTGATAGTGAAACCGGGGGGTACCGGCAGTCCGATCGAGCTCATCTCGGCCAGGTTCGCCCCCTTGCCACCGAGCAGCTGCTTCATCGACCTATCTCCTTCGGCATCTCCGCCGCCGAAGGTATACACATACTTAATCGTTTCAGCGGTGCCGTTCGATGAGGTCTCCTTGACACGCGTTTCCATATTCAATTCGGCTTATGATTATCTGCGGCGAAAGCACAACCATGTAAAATACGTCGGCGAGCGCGTGGATCAAGGACGACAAGCGCGCGGGAGGTGCGGTCTCGTCGCTTTCGCTAAAAGTTAATAGCGGAGGAAGGGGAAGGGGAAGGGGAAGATCAAAGTCAACCGCTCAAAATAACGACCTCTTCCTTTTCCTCTTTCTCTTTCTCTCCTGCATCTTGACGATATTATGATGACGGTCTTAATTAGACGAACAGGGCTCTAAGGAACGATTCCCTTGCACCCTGCGTGAGAGTGCTCCCCTCAGAATTCGGCTCCGTGAGCGGTTCTTGATCGGCGAAGGTGATATCTGGGAGCCCTGCGTGTCTTTATAGAGTGTATCTCGTATTTGAATCTAGGCGCCGCCCGATGGCCGATCGATACCCGATCGATGCCCGATCGGATGATCCGGCGGTTGCCCCGTTCCGTTTTAATAGTAATTGGATAGTTGATGAAGCGCTTAGTCGTCGTTGAGTCGCCTACGAAGGCCCGAACCATTCGAAATTTTCTACCGAGCGATTTTCGAGTAGAAGCGAGTATGGGTCACATCCGCGATCTCCCGGCGTCCGCCTCGGAGATCCCGGAAGAATTTCGAGATCGACCCTGGGCTCGGCTCGGCGTGAACATCACGGACGGCTTCGAACCGATCTACGTCGTTCCGTCCGATAAGCAAAAGGTCGTGCGACAGCTCAAGTCGGCGCTCCGCGATTCGGATGAGCTCTTCATCGCTACAGACGAAGATCGCGAAGGCGAATCGATTGGCTGGCATCTCGTCCAGGTGCTCGATCCCACGGTGCCCGTGCGCCGGATGGTCTTCCATGAAATAACCAAAGAGGCGATCGAGCACGCTCTGCGCGAGACGAGGAATATCAACCACAATCTCGTGGACGCGCAGGAAACGCGCCGCATTCTGGACCGTCTCGTCGGTTATTCCTTGTCGCCCCTCCTCTGGAAAAAGATTGCACCGAGGCTCTCCGCGGGCCGCGTGCAGAGTGTGGCCGTTCGCGTACTGGTGCTCCGCGAGAAGGAGCGCATGGCATTCGTCCCGGCAAGCTATTGGGATCTGAAGGCCTCGCTCGACAAAGAAGGATCGCCCTTCGACGCGGTGATGACGCATTACGGCGGCACGCGGTTGGCCACCGGGAAGGATTTTGACGACCATACGGGGCGTCTAAAAGAGAATCTTACGGCCGGCGAGGATGTGCTTCTGCTCAGCGAGGAAAACGCTCGAGACCTGGCCTCCAGGCTGCCGAACGAAACGTGGACGGTCATCAACATCGATGACCGCATCTCGACACGTTCTCCCTATGCACCGTTCATCACGTCGACGCTGCAGCAGGAGGCGAACCGGAAGCTGAGTCTTTCGGCGCGGCAGACGATGCAGATCGCACAGCGCCTCTACGAGAACGGGTTCATCACCTACATGCGTACCGATTCGACCACGCTGTCGAATGAAGCCGTCGCGGGAAGCCGCCGCGCCGTCGAGCAGAGATACGGTAAACAGTACCTGAGCAAGACGGCGAAGCAGTATCAGAATAAGGTGGCCAACGCTCAGGAGGCCCATGAGGCCATCCGTCCTGCGGGACGAGATATGAAGTCGCGCGACGAGCAGGGGCTTTCGGGGATCGACGGTGCGCTCTACGACCTGATCTGGAAGCGTACCGTCGCAAGCCAGATGGCCGATGCACGTATTCGGCTCGTCACGGCCCATATCGAGGCCGGAAAAGGCGACGAAGCAGCCCGATTCCGCGCCGCAGGGCGCAGCATTGAATTTCCCGGATTCTTTCGTGCCTACGTCGAAGGCACCGATGATCCGGAAGCAGCTCTGGAGGATCGGGATCAGCCGCTACCCGAGCTCAGGGAAGGCGATGCGCCAAACTGCCGCGAAGTCGAAGCATCAGGTCACGAAACGAAACCGCCTGCGCGCTACACCGAAGCCACGCTCATTCGCGTGCTGGAGCAGGAAGGAATCGGACGGCCGAGTACGTACGCCACGATTATCGACACCATCGTACATCGAGGATATGTCCGCAAAAATGGCTCGCAGCTCGTTCCGACATTTACGGCGTTCGCGGCCAACAATCTCCTCGAAGAACAGTTCGATCAGCTCGTAGACGTCGGGTTCACGGCAGAAATGGAGCAGGTGCTCGACGACATCGCCACCGGCGGAAGGGATGCGATCCCGTATCTGAAGAGCTTTTTCCTCGGCGCCGAAGGCCTCGAGCAACGCGTCGAGGCCGGCCTGGATAAGATCGATGCCCGTAAGGTTTCGACCATCGAGTCGCCAAAATGGAACGGATATGTTGTGCGTGTTGGAAAGTACGGACCGTATGTGGAGGGGGACCTCGAAGGAGAACGGGCCACGGCATCCATTCCGGATGGACTGGCGCCGGCGGACATCACCAAAGAGGAGCTGAAGGAGATCCTCGAGGCCGGCAACGAAGACGACCGCGTGGTGGGACCGCATCCCGAGACGGGAGATAACTTGCTGGTGCGGAAAGGGCCCTACGGTCCCTACGTGCAGCTTGGAAATGACGATCAAAAAGGCAAGCCGAAACGCGTGTCTCTTCCGAAAGGGTTGCAGGCGGAAGAGGTCGACCTCCAGACGGCCGTAGATCTGATCTCCCTGCCTCGTACACTGGGAGAGCATCCCGAGACCGGTAAGCCCATTAAGTCGAATATCGGTCGTTATGGTCCCTACGTCCAGCACGAACGAACGTACGCTTCGCTTAAGGGTGATGACGACGTGCTGACGGTGGAGCTCGACCGCGCACTGGAGCTGTTGTCCGAAAAGTCCGGCAAAGCCGGCGCGCTGCGTACGCTAGGCGACCATCCGAAATCCGGCGAAGCGGTGGAGGTCTTTAAGGGGCGGTACGGCCCCTACGTGAAGCATCAAAAGACCAACGCGTCGCTGCCGAAGAACCTCGATCCCGGGGACGTGACGCTTGAGCAGGCGGTCAAGCTGCTGGAGGAGCGTGAGAAATCGGGCAAGAAGGGCGGGCGGCGAAAGAAAACGTCCAAGTCTAAAAAATAGAACAGTCCGATGGGTCCAGACTTTTTCGCCCCGATGGCCGTCGCCATCGTCGCCATCGTTTTCGGCACGTGGGCCTTCGTCAGCATCACGAAGCTCGTGCTTTCCTTCTTCCGTGACAAAAACGCCGACCGGAGCGCCGGTTCAAGTCTCACCGCAAGCGAGCTCTCCGTCATCGTGGGGCACGCCGTCGAGGACGCCGTTCGCCCCCTTGAAGCGAAGATCGAGAGAATGGAACGCCGCCTTGCGCCGGGGCGCGAACCTCTGGATGAGCCGCTGCATCTTTCCGAACCGGAATCGCCGCCGGTCACCCGGCGCGCAGACTAGCGGCCGACGTCTCTCTCGCCCAGATTAATGGAGTCGAGAATATTGAGGTAGCTCCGGTATCGCTGCTCTGAGATCTCGCCTTCGTCCACCGCCTGCTTAACGCCGCAGCCGGGCTCATGGTCGTGCGTGCAGGTGGGAAAGCGGCATTTCTCGATGTACGGGCCGAACTCGACGAAAAAGTGGGAGAGCTCCCATGGCTCGATGTCTAGCAGCCCAAATTCGCGAATCCCGGGGGTGTCCACGATGTACCCCCCTTTCGAAAGCGGAAAAAGAGATACGGACGTGGTCGTGTGGCGACCCTTTCGCGTCTTCTCACTGACCTCTGCCGTCCGAATCTCGAGGTCCGGTTCAAGAGCGTTCAAGATCGACGACTTGCCGACACCGGACGGTCCCGTCAAGACGCTCGTTTTCCCGATAAGCGCCGCATGAAGTTCGTCCAGGCCTTCTCCGGTCTCCGCACTCGTCATGCGCACGGGATAGCCCAGGCCTGCATACAGGGCGCGAAGCTCTTCGATCGCTTCGCGGTCGCGATCACGGATCAAATCGATCTTATTGATGACGACCCCCGCGTCGATGTCGTGCGCTTGCGCCACGGCGAGGACGCGGTCGAGGAATCCGGGATTCGGGCTCGGGAGCCGCGCGGACTGGATAGTCCAGACGCGGTCGATGTTGGTCACGATAATGTGCTCGCGTCCAACGCGACGGCCGGCGGCACGCCGGCTGAGCTTATTCTTTCGCTCGTAGATTTCGGTGATCATCCCCGTTCCATCAGCGCTCACGAGAAGGCGCACTCGATCACCAACGGACACAGGGTTCGTCACGTCCTCTTCCGACAGCCGAAAACGCCCGCGAAGTTTGGACGGGATGAGATCGTCGCCAACCATGACGTCGTACCAGCTCCCGGTGGAGCGAATCACGACGCCGTCGGCGGATTCGTCCGCCGGTCGCAGCGACTCGGTGTCCTTCTGTCGGAATTCGTCAGGCATGAACGGGTGAAACCTGCCTACCGATCTCTCGTCTACACGGGAAACAAGCACGTAACTTTAAAATACAGCGCCACCCGGCGCACAGATCCGCAGGTGCTATCATGGGAGAGAGGAGTGAAGAACGGAAGGAGCAGTACAAGCGAATCCGAATGGAGTTTGAGGATCTCGAGATCGAAGATAAGGCCCTCTTTCTCCTCGAAGCGACCGTGTCTACCGTGGCCCGAGGGATCGAGCAGGTCGGAAAGGGTTTTGCCGACGAGGTAGACAAGGCGTTTCGCAGCGCCGCGCGCCAGAAGGAAGAGGAGGGGGCAAAGCAGAATGGCGCGCCGCCGGAAGGCGAAGGGACACCGCCGCCCAATGTGTCTGCCGAAAAGACAACCAAGCCCCCCAAATCATCAGGAGGCGACAGCGAGCCCGCTGCCTGATGTCGGGGCATGGCAAGCGAAGCCGTCCCCTTAAGAAGTGAAGACGAATGACTGAAAATCAAAATCGTCCGTTAGTAGAGTTCGAGCGACTCAATCTGCTGGGCAAGGCAGCGTTTTTGGGGGGATCGGCTGTACGATTGACGGCAGAACTCATCGATACGGCGGTCCATCATGCCGCCGAGATCTACGTAGAAGCCGAACGAGCTTTCAAGCAGGGACGCGACCCGAACGTCGAGGACGCCCACGTCATCGACGAAACCTACGACTAAACCCCGAAGGCTAAGACGACACCTCTACAACCGTCGATCCATTCGCCGGCTGCGCCACGGAGGCCTGTAAACGCTTCTCCGAATCGGAGATCGTAAAGAGATCCTGGGCATCGACGATCGGCTCGTCCTCGAGGACCAGCCCCATCAGCTCGTCCATCCGTTTGATGTAGATCACCTCGAGACCTTCGAGTGCCGACTCCTTGATCTCTTTGATGTCCTTCTCATTCTTATCCGGAAGTATCACGCGCTGAATCCCGGCGCGCTTCGCGGCGAGCACTTTCTCCTTTATGCCGCCCACGGGCAACACGAGACCTCGAAGCGTAATTTCACCCGTCATCGCCAGGTCGTGCTTTACCCGCCGCTGCGTATAGATCGACATGAGGGCGCTCAGCATCGCAACGCCGGCGGAAGGCCCGTCTTTTGGAACGGCTCCGGCCGGCACGTGGACGTGAACGTCCCAGTAGCGGAAGGCGTCATTCGGAATCTTGAGGTCGTCGGCATGCGCCTTTACGTAGGACAGCGCCGCCTGGGCAGATTCCTTCATCACCTCGCCGAGCTTACCCGTCAAGATCAGCCGCCCGGTGCCCCGCGAAACCGACGCCTCGATGAAGAGGATGTCGCCGCCGACGGGCGTCCATGCGAGACCCGTGGCGACGCCGGGCACCTCCGTACGCTGCGCCACTTCGGAGAAGTGCTTGCGAGCGCCGAGGTAGCCTTCGATATCATCCACGTCAATGGTCTTTGACTCGATGTCGCCCACGGCGACATCCTTAGCCACGCCGCGAGCAACGGATCCGATGGTCCGCTCGAGCTGACGCACACCCGATTCCCGGGTATATCCGTCGATGAGCAGACTCAACGCATCGTCGGTCAGCGTAAGCTGGTCTTCTTTCAGGCCGTTTCGCTCGATCTGACGAGGAACGAGATACTGCTTCGCGATCTGCAGCTTTTCATCCTGTGTGTAACCGTTGATCTCGATCACCTCCATGCGGTCGCGCAGCGGTCCCGGAATCATCTCAAGAAAGTTCGCCGTCGCGATGAAGAGCACCTTCGAAAGGTCGTAGTCGATCTCCAGGTAATGATCGTTGAAATTGTCGTTCTGCTCAGGATCGAGAACCTCGAGGAGAGCGCTCGACGGATCGCCGCGGAAATCGGCGCCCAGCTTGTCGACCTCGTCGAGCATGAACACGGGATTGTTCGTTCCGGCTTTCTTGACGCCCTGTATGATGCGGCCCGGCAATGCGCCGACATACGTACGACGATGACCGCGGATCTCCGCCTCGTCGCGAATGCCGCCGAGGCTCATCCGGACGAACTCGCGGCCGATGGCGCGGGCGATGCTCTTGCCGAGACTCGTCTTCCCAACTCCGGGGGGGCCGTAGAAGCAAAGGATCGGCGCGTTCATATCGCCCTTCAGTTTCAATACCGCCAGATACTCCAGAATCCGCTTCTTCACCTGCTCGAGACCGTAGTGATCCTCCTCGAGAACCTCCTCGGATCGATGAATGTCGAGGTGGTCTTCCGAATATTCGAGCCAGGGAAGGTCGAGAATCCAGTCCACATAATTGCGCGTGACGGCGTAATCGGGCGCCGCGGGATTCGTCCGGGCCAGCTTACCGATCTCTTTTTCGACGACCTCTCGTGCGTGGTCGGGCAGTTTCTTCTCTTCGAGGCGTTCGCGAAGCTCCGAAATTTCCGCACCTCCGCTGTCTCCTTCGCCGAGCTCGTCCTGGATCGCCTTCATTTGCTGGCGAAGCAGATATTCTCGCTGCTGCTTGTCGACGTCGGTTTTGACCCGCGTACGAATCTCTTCCGACAACTGAAGCACCTGAAGCTCGCGATTCAGGTGACGCATCACCTTTTCAGCGCGATCGATGAGCGCTTTTGTCTCGAGCAGATCCTGCTTGTCCTCGACTTCGAGCTGCAGGTTCGAAGCAATGAAGTGAATAAGGAACGCCGGCGAGTCGATGTTCTGGATCGCGTAGGCCGCCTCGCTGGGCAGATTCGGCGACAGATTGACGATCTGAATGGCCAGCTCCTTGATGGAACGGATGCGAGCCTGGAGCTCTACGTCGTCGCTCGACGTCTCTTCGCTAATGGGCGTGACGCGCGCCTCAAAGTACGGATCGACTTGAGCGTACTGGTCGACCTGAAAACGCCGCTTGCCCTGTATGACGATGGATTTCGAACCATCGGGCATCTTGATGAGCTTCAGGATGGTCGCGACCGTACCGACGTCGTAGAGATCGCTCGGCTCCGGATTTTCAATCTCGCTGCTCTTCTGGGCCAGAACGCCGATGAGCCGATCGCTGTTAAAGGCATCCTTCACGAGTTTGAGCGACGCATCGCGGCCCACCGTTATGGGTAGCACAACGCCGGGGAAGAGGACGGTATTCTTGAGGGCGAGAATAGGCAGTGTCTCAGGGACATCCGCCATGCTCATCTCCTTTTCCTCATCCGCCGTCGGCAGGGGGATACTCTGTTCCGGATCATCCTGATCGAGTGCAGCGATCATGGGTGTTCCCTTTATCGAGTTCTGATCAAACATGTTCATGGTCTATCGCTAGAGGCGAGGCGGCCGAATACGTGCTGCCGCTACGTCAGGTAAGAGGCTTCAATGAGGTTCACAGTATGGTGATTTAACCAGTCAAAAATCCGGCCAATCGGCTATCACTGCCAAACTGTCGGCAAATACGCCGGGTCATGCTCATTTACCTGGCTACCTCCACTGAGTGAACCCGATCGTGGCGTTCTTGATTTACAATATGTGTAATAAGTAGGAAATCAGGTGCCCGATTCCCGCCGACCCTCAATTCTTGAGCAAAACGTCGGCCCGTATCTTAAGCGAATGGCGGCCTGTATTCTGAACCAAATCGTCGGGCCCGTAATCTTGAGCGGAATG
>CAZART010000030.1:12530-14191 GCA_964487555.1 uncultured Rhodothermales bacterium | reverse complement strand
CAAATCGTCGGGCCCGTAATCTTGAGCGGAATGACGGCCTGTACGGTGCGGGAGGTGTGTGCCTGGTCATCATCTATCCGTCTTGGGCTTCCGCATAATGTCTTGTATCGTTATCTCAAGCTGATCGATTTTAAAAGGCTTCGAAAGTACCACGTCGACGTCGCCGCCGGGTTCACCCGCTTCCGTGTCGCCCGTGAGGAGCACGATGGGCAGATCGGGATAGCGATCCCGAAGTTCGCGGGCCAGCTGGCGTCCGTTCATTTCGGGCATGCCTAGGTCGGTAAATACGACGTCGAGTTCGTACGACTCGGCGAGCCGAAGCGCTGCTTCTCCCGAATCGGCCTGGATCACGGAGTGCCCTTTTAGGCTGAGCAGCTTCTCGAGGATGGTGCGCACCATCTTCTCGTCGTCGACAACCATGACCCGCGCAGATTTCCGGGGGCGCTTTTCGACCTTGTCGCGACGTTCTTGACGGGTCTCTTCCGCCCTGGGAAGCAGGATGTGAAAAGAAGAGCCTTCACCGAGGCGCGATTCGACGCGAATCGTTCCTTCGTGCTCCTGGATAATGCCGTAACTCACGGCGAGGCCCATTCCCGTTCCACGCTCGCCCTTCGTGGTGTAAAGGGGTTCAAAGATGCGATGTCGAACGTTCTCCGACATACCCATACCGTCGTCACGCACGTCGATGCGGACCCCCTCGTCGGTATTGTACGTCCGAAACGTAATGTGTCCGCCGTCAGGCATGGCCTGGACGGCATTGAGGATCAGGTTGAGAAAAACCTCGCGCAGCTCGGTTGCCGAGCCCATGACGGGCGGGACGTCCTCAAAATCTTGACTCACCTCAATGGCTATGCCCTGTCGACGCGGCTCGTTGTACCAATACGGACGCGTAAGGGAGACGCAGTCCTGAATGAGCGTGGGTATATCCAGAGGCGCGAAATGCGTCTGCTTCTCCTGCCTGATGTACTGCTGTATTTTGCGAATAAGAGCGGCGCCGTCGAGCGCCGCCTGCTCGATGGTTCGGAGATGCTCGCTGAGCGTCGGGTCCTTCACGTCCTCGTCGGCATAGCTCTTCAGCAGTTCGGTATAGCCGAGGATTCCGCTGAGTAGATTGTTGAAATCATGGGCGATGCCCATGGTCATCCGGCCGAGCGTTTCCAGCCGGTTGCGCTGCGTCTGGCTTTGCGTCCACGTGTCGGGTTCGCGAAGCACCTCTCCCGTAACACTGATTGCCGCGACACGGGTGGTTTCGTCGCCTTCCGGAAGGTGAACCGGGAGAAAGTTGAGCAGCAATGGCAGGGCCTCGTCGCGTCCGGGGACCACGACAAGGAAGAACTGGTTGGTCACCAGCGAGCCCTGGGCAGCTTCGCTCAGATACTGCGCCGCTCGTTCCTGATCCTCTGCGGACAGGCGCAACCAATTCTGACCGACGACATTCTGCCATGCCTCATTGCGATAGATCGCATCTCCATGGACGGAATACGTGGCGACGAGCAGCTCGGGTTCGAAGTGTGGGATTGATTGGCTTTCTGTGTCCATTGAACGCTGTCGAGGCGACGATCGTCGGCTGCGCGGCGTGAGTGCCGGATCGACATAAGCTAAGTAACGTCGGCCACATTTAGGCGCAGGTACGTGCACCGGTCCCAGCTTGGTGCACCCAT
>CAZART010000030.1:0-12430 GCA_964487555.1 uncultured Rhodothermales bacterium | reverse complement strand
CCATCGTACACCCGTCCCACCATGGATTGGGGCAGGGTGAAAGAGCGTCCTTTAGAGGTCGAATGAGGAACCGGCGCCGACCTGTCGGCATCAGCATCCACATACGCAGCAAATTCATCGGACCGATAGCGAAAGTGAGCCGTACTTTCGAATCCCACGAACACAGGAGCGCGGTTATGTGGCACGACAATATTGTAGAGACGATCGGTAATACGCCGCTCGTTCGCCTTAAGAAGCTGACGTCGGAGTTCAGCTGCACCGTACTCGCCAAGCTGGAGTATTTCAATCCGGGCGCTTCGGTGAAGGATCGCATCGGGGTTTCTATGATTGAGGCGGCCGAGGCGAGCGGCGAGCTCAAAACAGGCGGAACGATCATCGAGGGGACGAGCGGCAACACCGGTGCCGCGCTTGCCCTGGCGGCGGTTGCGCGAGGATATAAGTGTATTTTCACGACCACCGACAAGCAGAGCCAGGAGAAGCTGGACGTGCTGCGAGCACTGGGCGCTGAGGTCATCGTCTGCCCGACGAACGTCGCCCCGAAGGATCCCAAATCATACTATTCCGTGGCGCGGCGTCTTGCCGAGGAGATACCGAACTCCGTCTACCTCAATCAATACGACAATCCGGCTAATACGAAAGCCCATTACGAGTCGACCGGGCCCGAGCTGTGGGAGCAGACCGAGGGGCGCATCACGCATTTCATTGCCGGGGCAGGTACCGGAGGGACGATATCCGGTGTCGCGCGGTATCTTAAAGAGCGGAATCCGGACGTCAAGGTGATCGGCGTAGATCCGTTCGGGTCGGTTTACTACACGTACTTTCACACCGGCGAATTCAACCGGGAGGAGATCTATCCGTACCTGACGGAAGGAGTCGGCGAAGACATCCTGGCCAAGAATATGGATTTTGAGATCCTCGACGACTATGTACGCGTTACGGACCGTGAATCGATGCAGATGACGCGCCGCCTTTCACGCGAGGAAGGGCTGTTTTGCGGCCAGTCGAGTGGTATGGCGCTGGCAGGCGCACTCCAGTGGATGCACGCTCACGAACATGAGCTGAACGCCGATGCCGTCGTCGCTATCCTGCTTCCCGATTCGGGATTTCGTTATCTGTCGAAGACCTATAATGACAATTGGATGCGCAATCACGGTTTTCTGGAAAGCAAGCCGGATCTTACGGTCAGTCAGGTGCTCTCGGTGCGTAAAATCGGGGGAATGGTGATGTCGGTCTCGCCGGATGAAACGCTCGGCGATGCGATCAGGAAAATGGCCGAGCGAGGCATCTCGCAGATGCCTGTGATGGATGGAGGCGAGAGCGTGGGCAGTCTGACCGAATCCGTCATTCTAAATCGGCTCATCGAGAATCCGGTGTCGCGCGATGAGAAGGTACGAGAGGTGATGGGAGAGCCGTTTCCGATCGTTCCAAGATCGCTGCACCTCGAGCATTTATCCGCCTATCTGGAGCAGGGTTCAGGCGCCGTGCTTGTCGAGCCAGGGGACGGGCAACACTACCAAATCATCACGAAAAGTGACTTGATCAGTGCGCTTGCCACGTCAGGTCTCGGTACCAAACACAACGGGAAATCCTAATGAACGACCCGACAAATCAGCAGGACCAGCAGCAGATCAATATCGAATTAAAGGAGGATACCGCGGAAGGCGTCTATTCAAATCTCGTGATGATTTCTCACTCTCCCGAGGAGTTCATCCTGGATTTCATTCGGGTGATGCCGGGCGTACCGAAAGCGCGCGTGAAGAGCCGGATCATCGTGACGCCGCAGCACGCAAAGCGGCTGCTTCGCGCGCTGGCGGACAACATAGAGAAATACGAAGCCGCCCACGGCGAAATCGAGGAGCGGACCCCACCGGGACAGCCCATCCGATTCGGCGGCATGGGAGGAGAAGCGTAGGCGCCTCCTGCGCGTGGCCGGCACGCCCGCGTCCCCTCAGCCGGCGGGTGCAGCAGGTAGGCGCCTCCTGCATGTGGCCGGCACGCCGGCTATTTTCGTGCCTTCACCAGTAGAATAAGCGCAGCGAAGAGGAAAACGGCGTGCGGAAGCCATGCGGCGAGCAGCGGCGGGAGTTCCCCCGTATAGCCGAAAGGCTCCGTCAGCTTCACGAGTGCCAGATACGAAAAGGCCACGAGGAGCCCCAGACCCATCTGAACGGCCTGCCCCCCGCGCCGCCGCACCGAAGCCAGCGGCATCCCGAGGAGAACGAGGATCAAATTTGCGCAGGGATAGGCGAACTTGCTGAAGTATCCCACTTTGGTGCGACCGATATTCCCCGCTCCCGATCGTTCGAGGTCTTCAATATATTCCGAGGCGGCGCGAATCGTCATCGATTCCACGTCCTTCTCGGTGCGGGCGAGATCGCGGGGCAGAATTTGAAGGGTCGTATCCATGACCATGGCACGGTTCCGTTGCTCCACGCCGTCCGAGGGGGAGAACGCGCGAATGACCGGATCCTGGAAGCGCCAGACGGAAAGGGAATCCATCCACGTCATGGTCGGCGCGTCGATGCGTTCGACGAGCCGCTGTTGCTCATCAAACCGCTGAAGAGAGACCCGATGAGCGACCTGCGAGCGTCGATCGTAGTACCCGACGGTGAGGAAGGAGCCGGGCCTGTTCTGACGGTGCACGTCGTTGACGTCGACGACTTGCGGGGCGTCCTTCAGATATTGCTGCTCGAATTCCAGCACCGTTCGGTTCGTGTTCGGCACGATCCACCCGTTGAACCAGAACATGAACCCCGTGACGGCGATCGCAACGGCGAGGTACGGAACGAGCAAGCGATACAGGGAGACGCCGCTCGTTTGCAGGGCGGTTAGCTGCAAGCTCTGCGCGAGACGGCCCGTCAAGTAGACACACGCGAGAAAAAGAGCGAGCGGAGATGTCAGCTTCACGATCTCCGGGATATAACTCGGATAGTAGACGGCGAACACCTGCCGCATCGTAGCACCGCGATCGAAGAAATCATCCACGTATTCGACGTAGTGCAGCACGATGAAAAACACGATCAAAGCTCCGACGAGGCCTATAAAGGCCATCAGAAACCGCCGTATGATGTGTAGATCAAATCGGGTCATCATGGCCGAACGCCGCCTGATTACGCGGATTCTTCAAATAGGTGTGCCGTACTTTGGGACGATGTAAGGCCCTATTTAAACCATTACACGATATGAAGCTCCACGAATACCAGGCCAAAAACATTCTCGAGAATTTCGGTGTGGCGATGCAAGGCGGTCGCGTCGCCCGTACCGTCGAGGAGGCCGTGCAAGCGGCCGAGGATCTCCGGCAGAAGGGAGCGTCGATGTGGGTTGTGAAGGCCCAGATACACGCCGGCGGTCGCGGAAAAGGCGGCGGCGTGAAGCTGGCGCGCAGCCTCGACGAGGTGCGCGAGAAGGCCGGCCAGATTCTCGGCATGCAGCTCGTAACCCATCAAACCGGACCGGAAGGCCAAAAAGTGCGCGCTGTTCTGATCGCCGACGCCGTCGACATCGACAAGGAATACTATGTCGGAGTCACGCTCGACCGCCAGAAAAGCATGAACGTCATCATGGTCTCTACGGAAGGTGGCATTGAGATTGAAAAGGTTGCGGAGGAGACCCCGGAAAAGATTCAGAAGGTGTGGATCGATCCGGCCATCGGGCTACAGCCCTTCCAGTCGCGTGCTTTAGCCTTCGGGCTGGGTTTTGAAGGAAAAGTCACGAAGAAAGCCGCCGGCTTCATTTCCGCCCTCTACCGCGCGTTCGATGAGACGGATTCGTCGCTCGCCGAGATCAATCCGCTCGTCTTGACAAAGGGTGGAGATGTCGTCGCCGTCGATGCGAAAATCAATATTGACGACAACGCGCTGTATCGACATGGAAATCTCGCCGCGCTTCGCGACGTCCACGAAGAAGATCCCCTCGAGGTCGAGGCCGGCGAACATGAACTGAACTATATCCGTCTCGACGGAAACGTCGGGTGCATGGTGAACGGCGCCGGCCTGGCGATGGCAACGATGGACGTCATTAAGCTGGCCGGCGGTGAGCCCGCCAACTTTCTTGACGTGGGTGGATCGGCGAGTGCCGAAACCGTGGAGGCCGGCTTCAGGCTCATCCTCAAGGATCCGAATGTGAAGGCCATTCTCGTCAATATTTTCGGAGGGATCGTTCGATGCGACCGTGTCGCCACCGGAGTCGTACAGGCGGCAAAAAACGTCGACATCAACGTGCCGTTGATTGTACGGCTCCAGGGCACGAACGCAGAAGAGGGTCAGAACATCCTGAAAGAGAGCGGCCTCGAGATCGAAACGGCCATTTTTCTGAAGGAGGCGGCTGAGAAGGTGACGAAGGCGCTCGAAACGACGGTATCCGCATAGAAGGATGGGAGATCCGGCCGTCTTCCTGGACGGAGTGACGAAACGGTTCGGCGAGACGGTGGCCGTCGACGACGTAAGCCTTCGGATAGAGCCGGGCGAGTTTTTTTCGCTTCTGGGACCTTCCGGCTGCGGAAAGACCACCCTCCTTCGCATCGTAGCAGGCTTCGAGAGGCCGAACAGCGGCCGCATACACATCCAGGGTCGAGACGTCACCACGTCGACGCCGCAGCGTCGACCGACGGCGATGGTGTTTCAGAGCTATGCTCTATTTCCCAACATGACGGTGGGAGAGAACGTAGAGTACGGACTCAAGGTGCGGAAGATGGGCCGAGAGGAACGCCGTACACGGATCGGCGAAGCGCTACGGCGGGTCGACATGGAGGAGCTGGTTGAAAGACCCGTCACGCAGCTCTCCGGTGGCCAGCAGCAGCGCGTCGCCGTAGCGCGCGCCGTTGCCGTCGAGCCGTCGGTTCTTCTCTTCGACGAGCCGCTCTCCAATCTCGACGTGGCACTGCGAGAGCAGACTCGGCGCGAGCTCAAAGTGCTCCAAAAGCGTCTGGGAGTTACAAGCATGTATGTGACGCACGACCAGCAGGAAGCCCTTGCCCTCTCCGATCGCATCGCGGTCATGCGGTCCGGACGTATCGTTCAAGTTGGAGGGCCCGAGCAGCTCTATCGCGAACCGGACACGGCCTTCGTCGCTGAATTTCTCGGTGGAAGCAACATCATTCGCGACGAGCGGCTCATGAAACGCTTCGCTGGAGAGAATCCGCGGCCCGACCGCGTGCTGGCCATTCGGCCGGAGCATTTTTCCTTGACGGGAGAGGAGGGCGTGACGGCACATGTTGTCTCGCGCCAGTTCCTGGGTACGGTTGCCGAGTGGTGGCTGGATGTCGAGGGGACGTTACTGCGGGCCTTTTTCGATCCCGGCATCGAACCGCAGGACATGCTGCGGCTCAAAGCATCCGAATTTCGCTGGGTCTCGGAATTGTAGGCGTCGGACGTCCCGTCAGTCCTTTCGATTCGATTCGCGCGGAGCGACATGAGGAACTATTCTCTGCCGCGGGAGGGTACCATCTGACGCCGATACATCTCGTCGTAGGTCCGGCGATGCAAAGGGCGCGCGAGCGCGAACCGCGTTCGCCGGCAAGCTACCATCAATTCAGGATTGGAAAAATGGCGAGGCTCACTCGCGAAAGAGAACAAACGAAAATCGAGGACCTGAAGATCACAGAAGGCCTCGAAGGGCTAAACCCTGCCCGGATCACGACACTTTACCGGCGAGCACCACTGCTTCGGCCCGTTGGAAAGCCGGATCAGGTCTGGCAGATGTTCGAGAACGCCTCGCTCGTACTGACCGCGTGGCACAACGGCCATCTCATAGGGATAGCCCGCGTTCTAACGGACGGTGTTCTGTACAGCTATCTTTGCGACCTCGCGGTAGAACCGGACGTGCAGCGTCTCGGTGTCGGCAAGGCGCTCATCGGTGAAGTGCTGAAGCGGTGCGAAGGGACGGAGTTGGTCCTTCGCGACTCTGATATCTCCGCGAGCTACTACGAGTATCTCGGCTTCACTCGTGTAGAGAATGCATGGGTGCACCACGGGCGGCGGTGAAGCTGCAGCCTGCAACTACTCGACGTTGCGATCGATCGCCATCTCCTGATCCCCGGCGTCCTGGAATCGCGAATCGACGAGTTGAAGATGCGTCACGACGCCTTTCACGCCGGACGTTTCACGGACAAGCGACATCAACAGCTCGCGATCCAGTTCATGGCGAACCGTCCCGTAGAGGGTTGCGACGCCGTTTTGGACGAAGAAGTGGATCCCTCGGATCTCTGCGAGTTCGAGGTCGCTCTCGAATGTGCTGTAAAGCCGGCGTGCGAGGTTGAAGTCGCTCTTCGTTTGACGCTCGTCGCCCCGGCGAGAAAGGCCAAGCTTGCGCCGTAGCATATGGAGACTTTTTGCGATCATGTGAATCACTCCCGGTACAAGCTAAAAGAGACACACTTATATAGCTTTGCGCCTCGCCGGTTTCCCCGACGTGGTTCTTTACGGTATGAAGGCCTTCATCTCTACCGCGTAAGACGTCCAAATCGCCCCTGTACGTCGGAGCGCGGCTGGCGAATCCGGAGGATGTCGCGCAGATGGCCGCTCTTGACGTGGAGATCGAAGCTATAGGACTGGTAAGGCCCGAACGGCACCCAATTAATTCCCATTTCCCAGCATTCGAAATCGCGAAGTATGCTAAGACTCGTGTAAACGAGTTCTTTCTGTTTGAAGTCGTATCCGGATCGTCCCCGAAGTTTCCACTGGGGTGTCAGGTTGAAGTCGAAGTCCGTGTTGACAATAGCGTTATAATCGGCTTCGAGACGGCGCTCGTCTCTTGAGCCGCGGAAATTTCGGGAGTAGTTGTACGTCATGCTGACCTTGAGCGACCAGGGTATCGCGAAGTCTACGTATCCGGTGGCGTCTTCGTAATAGGCAGATTGAGAGGGAGTTCCGATCTCGAAGGGAGAATCGCCGGCGTAGTCGAAAGGAGATCTCGATTCACCGACGCGCGAGGCGGTGGACGGCCGGGCGGGTCCCGATTGGCGGCTCTGGAAGGAGGTGTTGAGGCTCACGTTTAGCTGAGTCAGGCGAGCGATCCCGAAACGAGTTTCCTGAAAAAGGAATCGATCGATCTCGCGCGTTCCTTCATCGGTGAGCGCGTACGGTGAGAAGGTGGATGACGCGCGCAGATCGATCTGATCGAGTATTCTCGTTCTGGCGGACAAACGGAGGGGGGCCAGCTTAAAGGAATCGGCGGCGATGTTATAGGAGCTGTTGAAGTCGACGTTCAGAAACTGGAGCGTTTCCGGCCGCTGATTCTGCTGATCCGTAGTGTCGGGTCGAACGCGCTTGGTCTCGAAGACGTTGCTCACGCTGAAACTGACGGCCTTCTGAAGACCGCGCTGTACTCCGGAGACGAGGGCGTACCGCTCTTCGGTTCCGTCCGTGTCGACGTACGTATCTGTGTAGCCCCAGAACGGATCGTAGAAATCCGGCTGGTAACTGAAGCTCAGCTGGGGACGAACGGTGTGGCGCACCCCTCGAAACGGCCCGATGCGCACCGGAAACATGCCGTAGAATGTCGTATTCGACGAGACGCCGGTAGAGAACTGTCGCAGAGCGAGCCAGTCCGAGACCTCGCGTCGTTCCAAGCGTCCCGTCTCCTCATCGATGCTCCGCCGCTCGGTGCGCAGGAACCAATCCTCCGTATAGTTAAGATTCGGCGCGATATTGAGGCGAAATATCTTGTTGATGATCGGGATTCGGTTCACCGCAAAACTCGCCGACGAGGAAATTCGATGCGATGCTTTGGTTTCGAACGGCGCGTCGTCGCCGGTCGCGCGCCGATATCGGCTGGGCGAGAACATGGCCTCGATCCAGGAGATGTCCACAGCCTCCGCATCGCCGCGGGCCTGAAGGGTGTCCGGATTTAGCGGATTGAACGCATACCGGTTGTCCAGTGACGAGTTGTAGCTGTACGTGATCCGCTCATACCATCGTTCATTATCTCCGGTGGTGGATTCGAGATTGAACGGCTTACGTCCGCTCTGCGAGAAGCTGAGGCTCGGAAGCGTGGCCGTTACACTTCCGGTCGAAAGAAGCTGCCGGTGATTCAGATCGATGCTTAGATTCCGGCCGGCGTTGCGCCAGCGCTTGCTGTACCGCACGCCCGACTGAACCGTCTGCCGCACACGGTCGTCGTACCGCTCAGAGACGGACTTCAGATAGTTCTGCGAAGAGAGGTTTACGTTGGCATTGAAGCTCGATGTGGGATCGATATCCTGGTTGTGGCTCCACCGAATGGACGTCGTACTGAATTTCTGAAAGTCGGGATCGCCCCTTTCGCCGCTGCGACTTCGGCCGTAGTCGAGCGCGATCTGGCCTCGGTAGGCGTACCGCTTCGCGTACCGATAGACCGGCGCTACTTGCCAGCTTCCCAGCGTCCAGAGACCGAACTCGACCTGGAGATCCATGTAGTCACTGATAGCCTGGTACCATCCCCAGCCGCGCAGATAAAACCCCCGTTCATCCTCGCCATAGCGTGGCGGGAGCGGGCCGCTTCTCCGCCCTTCCTGCGCAGGAAGAAAGCCGAAAGGCAGCCATAGCGGTGTGGGAATGTTGAACAGATAAAGCTGGATCGGTCCCGTGTAGATCCATTCCTGATCGACAATTTTCATCTTGTTGGAACGCAGCGTATAGGAGGGATCCTCTTCGCATTCACAGGTCGTATATGCTCCTTCCGAGACATATATCGTGCTGTCTTCCGTGAGCTTGACGACGCCGGCCTGAATGAATCCGTCCTGGATGTTCGTACGCGCACCGACGACGCGGCCGCGTTCGGTGCGGAGGTTGAAAGCGAGCTGGTTGCCGGCGAACGCCTCACCACTTTGCGCAAATTGCGGGCGTCCTACGAGTCCTGTGTCGCTTGGCAGGCCCGTGGCCCTCAGTTCATCGGATTCGAAAAGAATGTCGATGCGGAATGCCTTCAGGTCCGCCTCGCCGTATGTTACGCCGGCCTCTCCGAAGAGGCTGCCTACGTCACCGGTGGAGTCGCTAAAAACGATGACGAGGGAATCGGCCGCTGAGAACGTAACGGGTTGATCCAGTTGACTTTCGTCCGACACCGTTCGCGTCGGCGCCGGCGTCGGTGCCCCGAGCAGGTCCGCCGGTACGGCTACCGTATCCGCCGGGATGGTGAGCGTGTCGGGAGAAGCAACGTCGATCGTGTCGGCCGGTACGGGAAGGTCCGACGGCCGATCTGTCTCCTGGCCTACGGCCGGCTGGACGGAGGACGGAAGCGTCAGGAGAATTAAGAGGAAAGATAGGCCCAGCCGCATTCGGCCCCCGCAGCCTTCGAAGCAAGAACGGCAATGTGGATTCGGAGTGCGGAGAGAACAAAAGCTGTGCCGTCTAGCCGAGCGTGGCGGCATGCTCATCGAGAAATTGGAACACCAGATGGGCGGCCCCGAGCATACCCACCTCGTTTCCCAGTGTTTCTCGTGTAATCTCGACGTCGTCCCGCAGGTCGGGCATGACGTAGTCGCGCACGGTCTTCCGAGCGGAAGCGAAGATATAATCTCCAGCGGCCGCCAGTCCTCCACCGACGATCACTTTCCGGATGTCGAGGAGGTTAATCGCCGAGCCGAGCACGACACCGAGCTTGTGGCCGGCCCACGAGAGAATCTCTCGGGCCTCCGCGTCGCCGTCGCGGGCCGCTTCGAAGAGCATCAGCGGCGTCAGATCGACGAGATCTTCACCCGCCGTCTTATGAACGGCGGATTCGCGCGTGAGAAGCCGATGACGCGCATATCGTGAGAGGAAACGCTGCCCGAGGTACGCTTCAACGGCGCCCGCGATTCCGTAACGGTCGACGGGACCCTCGAAGTCGATGGTCATATGGCCGATCTCGCCGGCCGATCCCTTGGTGCCCCGAAATATCTTGTTCTCGTAGATGATAGCTCCGCCGACGCCGGTGCCGAGCGTTATCATGATGAACGAATCGTGCGGACGGCCCGCACCGTAGTGTGCCGAGCCCAGACCGGCCAGATTCGCGTCGTTCTCCACGAAGATCGGCATCTCTCTTCCGAGGCGTTCTCGAAGCGCCTTTCGGAGATCGACGATTTCCCAACCGGGTAGATTGGGCGGATAGATGACGGACGTACGTTCCCAGTTGATCGTGCCGGGAGCACCAATGCCGACCCCGCTTATCGAGTGGTCCGGTTGGTGATCGGCTATCGCGCGCACGACGACGGCAATAAGATCGAGCACGTGCTCAGGGCCCTTTTCCGCTTCCGTTTCCTGGGCCATCTCCGTAATGAAGCCGCGTCCCTGCTCGACGAGCGCGGCCTTGATCATCGTCCCGCCGAGATCGATACCGATAGCATACCGCGGTGCGTTGGTCTCACCCGTGGAGTGGGCGCCTTTGGAACGGATATCCATGGAAATGGAGCAGCGTGTGCGGCTGACAAAAAGAGGTTGCGGTGGCGCTCAGTCGACCGCTTTGACGCGGTACACGGTTTCGCCGGGCCGGCGCATGCCGTAATGCTCACGCGCAATCTGTTCGACGACCTCGTCGGAGAGCCCTCTGTCCACTTCTCCTTGCAGCCGTTCAATCTCAGCGGAAAGGGCTTCATTCTCCGCATGGAGCTTTGCATGCTCGTGATGCCACGAAACACGTTTGATAAGACTGTGGCTGTCGAAGAATGAGATCCACACGAGCATGAAACACCCGATGGATGCGAGCAGCCTGCGCCGTAGGCGCCGTTTGCCGTCGTTCGTCAATTTGTTCAGCAGGACTGATTTGCCCATGGCCGTCCGGCCCGACTTCTGTCCTCGGCTCCCTCGTTTTTTCATCCTACCTCTTCGAGTACGAAGGCGTCCATTCCGGGGAAATTGGCAGCGGCGCCGAGCTGCGCTTCAATCCGCAGAAGTTGATTGTATTTAGCGACGCGGTCGCTCCGGCTTGCCGATCCGGTCTTGATCTGGCCCGCGTTGGTCGCCACCGCAAGATCGGCGATCGTCGTGTCTTCGGTCTCGCCCGACCGGTGGCTGATCACGGCGGTGTAGCCGTTTTTATGGGCCAGCTCGATGGCCTCCAGCGTTTCGGTGAGCGTACCTATCTGATTGAGCTTAATGAGGATCGAGTTCGCACATCCTTCCGAAATGCCGCGCTGGAGCCGATCGGTGTTGGTGACGAAGAGATCATCCCCGACGAGCTGTACGTGATCCCCGATGGCCTCCGTCAGGTCCTCCCATCCATCCCAGTCGTCTTCCGCCATGCCGTCCTCGATGGAGATGATCGGATACTGGTCGACCCAGCTCTGCCAGAAAGCGACCATGTCGTCGGACGATCGTTTGTTTTCAGGGTCGCTTTTCCAGAAAAGATAGTGCCCGTCGCGGTACATCTCGCTGCTGGCAGGATCGAGCGCCAGGTATATGTCACGACCGGCCGAGTAACCCGCTTTCTCGATCGCTTCCAGGATTACTTCCACCGCTTCTTCGTTCGAGCGCAGATTGGGTGCGAATCCCCCTTCGTCGCCGACGGACGTGTTATACCCTTTGCTTTTGAGCACCTGCTTCAGGGTATGGAAAACTTCCGCACCCATCTGGAGCGACTCGGCAAATGTGCTCCCGCCCACCGGCATCACCATGAACTCCTGCATGTCGACGTTGTTGTCGGCGTGATGGCCACCGTTGATGATGTTCATCATGGGCACCGGAAGCGTGGACGCGTTCGTTCCGCCCAGATAGCGGTAGAGAGGCAGGCCCACGCTCTGCGCGGCCGCCTTCGCGACGGCAAGTGAGACGCCGAGGATCGCGTTCGCGCCGAGACGACTCTTGTTTTCCGTACCGTCCAGGTCGATCAGAAAGTCGTCGAGCTCGACCTGGTCGAGCACGCTCATTCCGGCAATCTCCTGCGCGATGGTCTCGTTGACATTTTCGACCGCTCGCAAGACGCCCTTCCCGAGATACACGCCGTTGTCGCCGTCGCGCAGCTCAACCGCTTCGTGCTCGCCTGTGGAAGCGCCGCTGGGTACGGCCGCGCGGCCGGTGATTCCGGCGGTCGTTGTCACGTCAACTTCCACCGTAGGATTTCCCCGGCTGTCGAGAATCTGCCGGGCGAGTACTTCATCTATATGCATCCGAATGGGATCGAAGGTGACTGAAACAGAAAACGCGAAGGAGAAGGGGACGGAAAGCCGATCCTGCAGCCGCACGACAAATTCGCCAAAGGGGAGGGGAATGGCAAGGCGCTTCGCGTATGCGCCGCCGTCTCTACGGCCGATTCTAGCCGGAAGGGGCAGGGGAAGGGGAGAAAGAAGAAGGCCGGTAGGCTGTATTCAGCATACCGGCCTTCTTTCACATTGCGTGTGGATGCGGCGGTTACGGCTGGCGGACCGTTGTCGACTCGCCGATCCAGGAGTAGCAGCCGTAATTGACGGTGTAGGATTCACCCGGCTTCCATCCCTTGAAAAAGAGGGCTTCCTGATCGGGGAAGCTCCGGCGATACGTGC
>CAZART010000029.1:0-46365 GCA_964487555.1 uncultured Rhodothermales bacterium | reverse complement strand
GAATGCGCCGTTGATCCAGCCTTCGGCCGTTTGCGGCTTCTCCGTGAACTCGATGATCCGCGAGCCGTCGCGCTCGATATGGCCGTAGCGGGCAGGCGGACGCACGATCGTCATGGTCGCGAGTTTGCCGTGCCTCCGGTGAAATCTGAGCAGTTCGTCGAGATCAACGTCCGAGACACCGTCCCCCCAGGTGAGCATGAACGTCTCATCGCCGATATACGGCTGCAGCCGTTTGATGCGACCGCCGGTCATGGTATTCAGTCCGGTATCGATGAGATGAACGCTCCAATCCGGCCGGATTGCGTCGTGCTGCTGCACGATGCGGTTCCGGATGTCAACCGTCAAGTTGCCGTTAAGGCTCACGTACTCCACCATGTATTTCTTGATCACCTCGCCCAGGTAGCCGAGGGCGATGTAGAAATCCTGATGGCCGAAATGAGCGTATTGCATCATGATGTGCCAGAGGATCGGACGTCCCCCGATTTCGACCATCGGCTTCGGCTTTAGCGTCGTCTCTTCGGCCAGGCGCGTGCCTTTTCCACCGGCCAGGATTGCAACCTTCATGGTATTAGTGTGCGATCGTGCGTATTAAAATGAGAGTGGTGGTCTCTGTCGGATCAGTGACGGCGTCTCAAACACGGCCTCGAGGGCATTGGGGGCGAAATCCTCGGCAGAGGAGGCGTAAGTGATCCTTTGTGACAGCATGTTCAAAAAGCGTACCATCCGCATGTGTTTGGAGGTGGAGCAATCTGCTTTGTCGATCTAACGATCGGCCTCGCGTAGCATCAGTAGGCACCTGAACGCGACAAGACGGTGCGGAGCGTTCGGATCATCACGATAAGATCGAGCCACATGGACCAGTTGCGCACGTAATAGGGATCCCACTGCTCCAGGCCCTCCATACCGATGTCACTGCGGCCTGAAACCTGCCAGAGCCCCGTAATTCCGGGCAGAACGCGCACGCGAACGTCGCGCACGCGGCTCGGCAACTCGTTGTGGTGATAGTCCGGCAGCGGCCGAGGTCCCACGAGCGACATCTCGCCTCGAAGGACGTTCAGGATCTGCGGCAGCTCGTCGAGGGAGGCACGCCTCAGGATGCGGCCTACTTTCGTGACCCGCGGATCTCTGCGGAGCTTGTACGTGGTCTCCCACTCCAAACGAAGATCATCATCCTCTTGCAATTTCTTGCGAAGGACCTCTTCGGCATTCGGGACCATGGTGCGAAATTTCCACGTGTGGAACATCTTCCCGTTCTGACCGACGCGCAGTTGCAAGAAGAAGGGATTGGTCTTGTCTTCCAGCCAGATCAGCAGCGAGAGTATGGTGCAGAGGGGCAGCCACACCGGCAGCGTCACGTAGACGAATAGGATGTCGGCAAGCCGTTTGACGGTCTGGGCTACGGGGTTTGTCAGGTTCGAGGTGATCTCAAGGCCTAAGATGCCGCTGAGATCGCGGGGCCGGATCCAGAGAGACGGCGCCTCGAAGAGATCGGGGATAATGAGCACCTTTCGGTAGTGGGAGAGGGGACCCTCGAGGAGATCCATCTGGCGGCGCCGCCCAATATCCGGCGTGGCCATGATGGCGACGGGGGCGTGCGGGGTCACGTAATCGGTGTGTCCGAGCACGCGGATGCCTTCGACGGTTCGTCCCCAGTACTTTGGATTGTCGTCCAGAACGGCGAGTGGATTATAGCCGAGGCCTCGTTCGCTCTGGAGCAGCTTGATGACCTGCTGACCGATGGGTCCGGCCCCGTAGACGACGGTCGGAACGCCCCACTGTCCTCCGTGACACAGGATGCCCTTGACCTGGGCGCGCACGAACGGTACCAGGAACGCGCTTAGAAGAAAAGTGGATACGAGGGTCAGTCGGCTCGTGTCTTTGGCCGCCTGGCCGAGAATGAGGGTCACCGACATCAGCCCGAAGATGGCCATGAGCAGAAGAAACGTGCGTCGCACTTCCTCGACGGGGCCGAGGCCCCAGCTTGGTAGAAGGTGCATCATGAGTGCGCCGGCCCCCCACGCCGGCAGGAGGTACCAGCCCCAGGTCGGGACCGCCGTCGTGCCGGTGAGCCAAAAACGGATGAGTACGGCACCCAGGATCGCGAGCGAAAGGGCGAGGGCATCACCGACGGCGAGCGCGAAGCCATTGTGTAGACGCCAGCGTGCAAAGACCAGCGCCTGCGAACCGGTCTTGGACGTTCGCTCCGTGCGGAAGTCCACCCGTTCGGTGTAGGCTTTCTGTACGACGAGCTCTAGGTGATTCATCTACGTGTGTGCGTGTTGTCGTGATGAGGTTCTCGGGGCGGGGAAGCCGGGCGTTTCAACGCTGTCAATCGTCGGTACGTCTGAACGTCAGGACGT
This sequence comes from uncultured Rhodothermales bacterium, assembly GCA_964487555.1. Classification (GTDB taxonomy): domain Bacteria; phylum Bacteroidota; class Rhodothermia; order Rhodothermales; family VXPQ01; genus CAZART01. The sequence goes on along the minus strand of CAZART010000029.1, from coordinate 44,005 downwards.
CGAGGCCGTCCAGGGGTATGGCGATTCCGAGGGCTTCCGTTCCGATCGGCAGCTCGTCGGTAGGTGTGGTCGCGAGCTTCAGCGCCTGGGATGCTTCGCGCCTCAGAACAATGCCGTGGTGGTCGCCGCCGGTGAGCGTCCGCCATCGGTCGAGGTCGTCACTGCGGAAGTTGGCGTCGCGCTGCGGGTCCGGCTGAAAGTAGAACGTCGACCGCCGCATGGAGCTGTCGTGCGGCCAGTAGGCGTTGCCGTCGAGCCGGTTCGTGCGCGCATGATCGAGGTCGTATCCGCGAATGGCGATCTCCCGAGCCTCCTCGTCGAGCGTGAGGGCGTTCTCGACGAACAGGTTGTTGTAGATCAGATTGTATCCGTCAGTAGACCGTCGGTCAGGGTCCAATCGTATCCACACTCCGTTGCCACGGTTACGAGCGAAGGTGTTGTGCACGATAATGTTGTGGCTCGCGGCCTGAGTGAGGAGGCCGGATCCGCTCCATCCGTGATAACGTGTGTCGACGACGAGATTTCGTCGAACCAGCGTGCGGACTGTGGCCAGCTCCAGCATAATGCCGGCGACGAGATTTCCAGTAAGGCGCGAATATTCGATGGTGTTGTCTTCATTTTCGATGTCGAACCAGATACCGGGTCCGTCGTTGTTAGCGGCTATATGATCGCGGATGACCGTGTTTTTTGTGCGGACGAACTTGCCGCCGCCGGCCTCCCAGAAGGGGTTATGCTTCTTCCAGTTGTTGTGGGACGACTCGTTTCGAATGAGGAGGCATCCGTCGCACGAACCACCGAAGCCCATCTGTCCGTTGTGGACCGCCCGGTTCGCGTGAAACGAGTGATTTCGTCCCGATATATCGATGCCAAGACCGTTCGTCCATTCGACGGTATTCTCCTCGAACAGCGAGCCTTCCCTGCCCGCGCAGACCGCGCCCCATTGAGCGCGATTGACGGCGTGGCGGAAGGTGAATCCGATGACGTGCAGATAACCGGGTTGGCTCGAATCCCCGCACTTGTCGCCGGCGGGTGAAAAGAGGGGATGGCGGCGGCCGATCTCGATCTGCCGTCCACTCAGCCCCGGATCGCCGGCCGGCTGCATGTAGATCGCTCTGGGATTCTTATCGCTGCCTTCTACGAAAAACCGTCCTGGTTCGACGGCACTGCGCTCGTAGACAGGCTCGAGAACGCGGCCGTCTACCACGACGAGCTCGCGCCGAAATTCTTCGTCACCATAGGCGCGGAGCCTTTGGGTATGGGCGCGTTTCCAGGAGCCGGAATGTGGTGCCCATCCGTCGTTTGCAGGATCGGCCCCGGTGATGACGACGTCTTCGCCCGGATAAGCGACGTAAGCGATTCGCCGGTCGGGCCCGCTTCCGCCTGCCTCCGGCTTCACGGTCTCCCGGTACACGCCGCCACGTACGATGACCGCATCGCCAGGCCGCAGCGCATCTTCACGTGCGGCTCTTCCGATCGTCTTCCAGGGGTTGGCGCGATCGCCCGCATTCCGGTCGTCGGCACGCGCGTCGTGCTGATCCACCCAAAACACCTGCCCGTCTGCAGCAGCGGCTTCGGTGAGCGGCTTGCAGCGGCCGGTCAGGCACAGCCGTTCTCCACTGCATTCCGCGTGGAGACTGCACTGCTGTGCCTGCGCCGCTCCCGTCGACATCATGACGAGGAACATCAGCATCACCACGGGTCGACGTCCTGATGCTTTGACGTTTCGACGCGTTGACGTTTCGTGGCTATGGCGCTGTCGGTTAATCACGTAAGGGCGATTGGTCGAGGTCAGTGATTCGGAGTTCTTGTGGATCGGTGGAGGTGCGTTAGTTCTTGTGGATGTCGATACGTCAACACGTCCTCAGGCCGCCTTGGCCGCATGAGAGCGTACTTCGCCGTCGATCCATTCGAACGTGCGTCGAAGTCCTTCTTCGAGAGAGATCTGCGGCTCCCAGCCGAGCACTTCGCGCAGCTTCGTATTATCGGAGTTGCGTCCGCGCACGCCCTGCGGACCGTCGATGTGCTTCTTCACGATGTTCACCCCGGCAATATCGGCGACGACGTCGGCGAGCTCATTGATGCTGATGAGTCGATCCTGTCCGAGGTTGAGCGGGTCGTGGTAATCGGATTTCATCAGTTTGTAGATCCCCTCGACGCAGTCATCGATGTAGCAGAATGAGCGTGTTTGTTCGCCGTCGCCCCAGATTTCGATCTCGGGATTTCCGGTCAGGCGCGCCACGGCCAGTTTGCGGCACATTGCGGCAGGGACTTTCTCACGGCCTCCTTCCCACGTCCCCAGCGGTCCGAAGATGTTGTGGAATCGCACGATGCGCGTCTCGAGACCATACTGCGCCTTATAGTGGGTGCACAGGTGCTCTGTGATCAGCTTCTCCCATCCGTACGCATCCTGCGGTAGGGCGGGATACGCATCTTCTTCCTTGAGTGGGGTTACGTTGGCTTCCAGCTGACGGTACTCGGGGTAGACACAGGCGGAAGAGGTGTAGAGATAGCGGCCGACGCCGTTGACGCGGGCGGCCTCGATCGTATGCGTGTTGATCAGAATGTTGTTGTGCAGAATCTGGGCGTGATATTTCGAGATGAAGCCCATGCCCCCCATATCGGCAGCGAGGGCATAGACCTCGTCGATATCGTTCGAGGCCGCCAGGCAGTTCTCCCAGCGGCGGAGGTCGAGGAGGAGAAATTCGTCGGCATTCGTTCGGCAGAATTCAGGGCGCTTCACGTCGACGCCGCGTACCCAGTATCCCTTGTTCTTGAGGAAGGTGACCAGATGGTGGCCGATGAAGCCACCGGCGCCGGTGACGAGTACTCGCTTCTGCATGGTGCTTTTCATGATGCTTTTCGATGTTTTACCGGATGGATGAAGTTTCTTACCGTGACGTGCCCGAGCACGTCCGCCAATGGTCGAATGAAGTCAAGCGCGCCGAACGACCGGCGCGAGCAGCCGCTCCCGGGCAAGCTGCACACCGAACAGGCCGAGAAAAAGGGGAACGACGCGAGCGTAGCGGCGCCAGAGGCGTTTGGGCTCGCTGGCCAGGCGGAAGGACCACTCGAGTCCCGCCCGCTGCATCCAGTTCGGCGCTTGAGGAACGCGACCGGAATGAAAGTCGAACGCAGCGCCGACGCCGATCATGACGCCTCGGATGTGTTCGCGATGAGCCGCCATCCATTTCTCTTGCTTCGGACATCCGATGCCTACGAGTACGATGCCCGCGCCCGAGCCGTTGATCTCCTGGACGTAGGCCGCATCCTCTTCGTCCGTGAGCGGACGGAACGGTGGTGAGATGGCGGCGGCGATGCGCAGCTTCGGGAAGGACGATCGCAGGAAGGCGACGAAGGTCTCGAGGCTCTTTTCCGTGCCGCCGAACAGTGCGATCGAAACGTTGTTCTCGGCTGCCTTTCGGCAGACCTGAAGGGTGAGATCCGGTCCGTATACACGAGACGCGGTACCCTCACCGAGCCGGCGGAGGCCGAATACCAGTGGCATCCCGTCAGGCGTGTTGATGTCTGCCCCGTTCAGGACGCCCTTGAACGTATCGTCCTGCGAAGCCTCGATAATGCCGTGAACGCTGGCCACGCAGACGTAGCGCGATCCGCGCTCCCGCGCCCATTCAATGATCTGTGCCGTCGCACTTTCGTACGTCACGGCATCGACACGCACGCCCAGTATGTATCGGTGGGCGAATGGAAGGCTCATAGTCGCAGAATAACTTGGTAGAACGTCTTTTTCCGGTGGCAGCGTCGCGAGGAGCGATGCGCTGTCCATGCGTTCTACAAATGTCAGACCAAGTAGGCCGCGGAGCACTTAAAGTGCCGATTGAAGGCCAAAAACGGCGATTTTGGGCGCGGATTCGCTCGTGTTTGCGCCGAACGGGTCTCACGTTGAAACGAGAAGATGAGACGGTCCTCTTACGTCACGCGGCCCGACGACCGAGGTCGACGCCGGCACGCTGCGCTGCGGCCTGGTAGATATGCAGGAGATGCTGGTAGTTGCCGTCCGAGGTGTACTGCGCCTCGAAGGCCCGGCGTGCATTCTGTCGGAATGACTCGACGCGTCGGCCGGCGCCGAAGGCATACGCTACCGTCGAGGCCAGCGCCTCGGCGGATCCCGGCTCCACATGGTAGCCGGTCTTACCGTGCTCTACCATGTCTGCCATGGCACCGAGGTTGAATGCGATGACCGGCGTACCGCATGCGAGTGCCTCGATGAGGGTGATCGGCATGCCCTCATACCAGGTCGACGGAAAAACCAGGGCGGCGGCATTTCGCATGAGCCGATATACCTCGTCGGACGCCACGCGTCCAAGCCACTGGATTCGGTCGTCCGCATCGGAGGCCTTCCGAATTCGATCGGCCAGCGGGCCGTCGCCCGCGATCTTCAAGGGAATCGGGGAGGGCAGACGCTGCCATGCCTCAAGCAGCACGTCAATCCCCTTTTCCTCCGAAAGTCGGCCCACGAATAGCGCATAGCCGCCGGCACCCGTACCCGCTCCGGGATCCTCCGGCAGAAAATTCGGCTTGACGAAGACGCGCTCGATAGGGAGGCCTCCGCGAACGAACAAATCTCGCGCAAACGGCGAGAGCGCGATGTAGGCGTCGACTGTCTTTCGGTACGTTCCGGCGGCGCCGTGGACGGCGAGCATCGCCGCGACGGTCGAGGTAGCGGCACGGCTCTCGCGGTAGCAGGCGTGCATCACCGCCGGCCATTTCAATCGCTTCGTAATGCACGTCTCACAGACGGCGCCGTCGCGAAAAAGCAAGCTGCCGGGACAGATCAGACGGTAATTGTGGAGCGTTTGTACCACGGCCGCGCCGCTCGACCGTGCTCCGTAATAGCCGGCAGGCGATATCAACGGCAACGTATTATGAAAATGCACGATGTGAGGGCGCCGTAGGCGCACGACTTCGCGTAGCTCGTCGTGGGAGCTCCGGTTCCAGAGCGTCCCGACAGCCACTTCAGGGCGGCTCATCTCCTGCACGCGGTCATTGTGGACGGTGAATGTCCAAACGTCATGGCCGCGTGCCTGAAGCATCTCGGTCTCGGCGGCAAAGACCTGGTCCTCGCCGCCGGCTTGCTGGTAGAAGTTGTGGACGATTACGACGCGCATCAGGCCGCCTCCCCGTGTTGATGATACCATGAAGAACTCCTCGGTTGCAGCGACGCAGTTGCGTCGTCGGCTGGAGCGTCCCACGCGATCTCGGGCGTATGCCGGAAGATGTGGAGGGCACCAATGCCGGCACCCATCAGCGACCAGAACCAGATTCCACCCATCGGACCTTCGAGGAATACGTCGAAGGAGCCGTTGACCATAAAGGCGAGCCAGTAGGAGATCAAGAAGAGAAAAATGCCGGCCCAGTTGTAGTCGCGCCTTCGCCGAGCCTCGAGGCACGCGAAGAACATCTGATAGAACCATACGCCGTGAAGCACCAGCCACAATGCGAACCCCGGCACACCCGCGCGGGCAAGTACCGTCATGTGGCCGTTGTGCGGGCTTCGAAGGGCGTCTCCGTCTTCCACCTGGTAGCCGTCGGAATTGGCCAGGTTGATGCCGAATCCCTTACCCAGGAGAAAGTGCTCGCCGAAGAACGTGTAGTCGACGATCTCGCCCCACCACTGCAGGCGCCATTCCTTCGTGCCTTTGAGCGCCGAGTCCTCCGTCTCCGTAAAAATGCTCGCCACGTTCGTCCAGACCTGTTCGAGAGATATCGATCGACGCTCCTGCAGGTTGAACGTGGGATTCCAAAGGGCGACGACGGTGACGATCAGCGCCAGGCCGTACGTCAGTTTAGAAAGCTTGAGCTGCGGGGGCCGGAGCACCATGATGATCGATAGCGCAATCACCCACGAGACCATGCCGCCACGGTTGCTGACCATGATCATGGCGAGATCAATAAGCAGCAGCAGCGCGAGCTTCCAATTCAGGCGGCCCATTCCGACCATGAGGAAGGCGCAGCATCCGGCCATATGGACCATGATGTCGCCGCCCTTGGCCGAGATGGCGGTGACGTTGGTGCCGGGCAGAAGGGGGAGGGTCGCCTTGAAAGATTTGTACGCAATGAAGATCAACCATATGATGGAGATGAATATCACGGCGAACGTCCGATAACGTAGCAGGAGAAATCGGAGGCGTTCGCCGTTCTGGATGAGTAAACCCGCCACGATAAACGTGAAAACGCCGTAGGCGTAGATTACGGCGTCGCGGAGCGCGTCAATGCCGTAGGTCGGAACGTGGGGAATGGTCGTGAGGAGTCCCCAGAATATCAGGCCGAAGAGAAGCTTGGCCGGCGCGTATTGAATGACGTAGAGAAACGTCTTGCTGTAGTAGAGCGCGAGGAGGCCGAAGAGTAGGGTGATTTCTCCGATGTAGAGGGGGTTGACACCGACGTAGGCGAACGTACGTCCGAGTAGGGCATAGCCGAGGAGGACCCACGTCAGCCAACCGAGGAAGCGATCCCCAATTCGGCGCCCGGGGGCGTGCAGTGGATGTGCAACGTGTCGGGCCGCGTTCACTGTATATGAATCGTGTGCTCTACGTTTGGAACCGTCTCCTTTAATCAGGTAATCGGCATTTTCGAATCCGGCTTGAGCGCGGGCGTGACTTACGTGGTGAAATCCCCTCGAAGGAGGCAGGCATCTGAGCCGCGCCGAATGGATTTGCAAAGCCCTTCGGTGAAGGCGATCGCTTTATTGGATCGCTCTCCAGATTCGTTGCCGCCACTGTTGAAGCGGGTCCTCGTCGGGCGCCGGATCATTTCGATAGGCGTTGAAGGCGGCGAGCTGTATGAGCGCAGCGGCTTCGGCCGCGGACAGGTTTTCGGTAGTCGCCGATCGGAGGTAGTCAGCGGCCACCGATGCACCCCTGGCCGACGGCCATTTGGCGATCAACGCGGCGTGCTGGAGGACGAAATGCGCTATATCCAGGTATGGAAAGCCGTCGATGCTTCCATATTCCCAATCGAATGCACGCAGGCCGGTTTCCGTACCACGTACGTTCCAGGCGGCCAGGTCGCCGTGCTGAATGGTCAGGTTCCACTCGCGGCCCGCCAGCGCTCGCACCGCGTGGGGCACATGTTCGGAGGCACGCATGCGGCGGACCCACGGATGTTCGTAGAGCGACGTTTTGTCCGGCAACTGAAGCGCACAAGCGAAATCCGACAGCGCATCGGGTGGAGGAAACTGAGCGCGTACGGGCCGTCCTTCAATAGGACGCGTTAGGAGGAGGAGCCCTTTCTGCCATCGAATGCACCCGAGCAGCTTCGGGCCGACGCCGTTCGGCACCGCCTCAAGCACGTCGGCCTCGTTGCGTAGCTGGGCCATGGCGACAGGCCTGTCGGCGTATTTCAGATATCCGACGGCGCGGCCGCGCCCATCCCGACATTCCGCCGTCAGCTTCTGCCCGACGCCGGGTGTGCCGATAAGTAGGGATAACGTTCGCGCCTCAGGGAGGTACTTCTCGAGGACGGGCTGCAGGGACCACTTGCCCTCTTCCGCAGGTCGGCTCGGCAGGATCGAGAGCGCTGCCGCGGCTCGAACAACATGGCGAAAGGCCTTTGCCCGATGGCGGAAGGCCGGATACATCCGGCTCGCCCGCCAACCTTCAAGGAGGGTCCCTCTCGGCACGAGGAGGCGTGGCTGAGACCAGCTCGGAAGAGCCGTGACCGGTGTACCTGGCGCGAAAAAAGAAGACCACGACTCCGAAATCGAGGAGGGTCCGGCCCCCGATATGTCGATGTGGAACTCTGCGTCGCTGGTAGCGGAACGTGTGCGTTGTGCCACGACTACTCCTTCGAAGACGGCTGCCGGCGTTGGATTTTCTGAGACCATCCCAATCGCGCTCGTGCTGGTAAGACCGGGCTCTCCCCGATGATCGTGTGACTCTGGTTGGTCCCACGTACACGCATTATGCCGAAATGCACAGATGTCGCGACTGTATTAGCACCTGACGCATTTGTGGGATAGGTCCGCGCGAAGACAGCGGCGGTATCTTCAAATGAGAATGTATGGCGCCACGACGGAACGTCGATAAATATCAGGATGGGATGCGCGGGGGACAAAACGCTTCAGAGCAGGATCGAGAACGTCCCGAACGCACAGACGATCTACCGTTCAGAACGGCTGTACGCCGGCTCGGCAAATGACGGCCGAACCGAAAGGGATGCGTAGATATCGGCAAGCTTGGCGACTTTCGCGCACCAGCGATACTCCTCGCGGACGCGCTGCCTGGCGGCCCGGCCCATCTCCTCGCGAAGCGACGGGTCGCCGGCAAGGTGGCGCATATGGAAGGCGAGCTCTTCCACGGCCTCTTCAGACGAGTTCGCAGCCACTTTTACGCCCGTATCGGCCGTGACCTGCGTCGCGGGGCCGCCAAGATCGAGACAAAGCACAGGATGGCCGGCGGCCATCGCCTCAATGCAAACCCAGCCACTGGAGTCGTGAAGGCTCGGGTGAACGAGAACGTGGCTCTCTCCAAGTAATTCAAGAGCCTCTTCGCGCGGGAGCTGGCCCGTTAGCGTCACCTTATCCTCTATGCCGAGGTATTCCGCCAGATCTTTCAGTCGTTTTTGGTCGGGACCCGTGCCCACAACGATGTACCGAGCATTCGGGATGTCGGCCCTGGCAAACGCCTGGATGCCCAGATGGAATCCTTTCCAGTGGAGCAGACGCCCCATACTCATGAATGTCACGTCTCCATTGCCGGATTGCGGAAGCGCGGCGAGCCGATCGATTTCTGAATCATTTAACGCACCGGCTCCCAGCACGCCGATGCGCTCTACACGTAGTCGCGACAGTCGGGCCGCGGTTTCCGGCGTGGTTGCGACGACGTAGGCGCTTCGGCGGGCGGTGAGCCGAACGAGCGGGTCGTGCTCACCCAACCACTGTGCGACGTCTCGAACTGTTTCGTAAACGCGACCACGGACGCCGAGTCCTTTCCGGAACGTCCTCGGTGCCGATTCACCGCCGCCCACCGGGCCCCAGATAAAGGGAATGCCGAGCAGCGCCAGCAAGCTCGGAGCCCAGTACTTCACAAAGGTGACGTGATGGGCCAGATCGAAGCCGACCTCTCGATGAAGCTGTCGAGCGAGTCCGTAAACACCTAGCTGCCATAGATAGTAGTACACCTGAACGCCCCGGTGTCCGCGCCTCCACCAGCTCAACCATCGAGGAAGGTCATAGTAGGCGAAGTGTAGATTCGAGATCGGACTCTTCGCCATCTCCGCCTCGATGGCCGCACGGTTTCTCGCCCGCGTCAGCACCCAGACGTTGTGGTGATTCGCCATCCCCGCGGCAATATTCCATCCCACACCGGGCTCGGATCCTCGTCCCGGCTCGCAGGCGTACGCCGATATGAGTATCTTTCGTCGTTTCACAGCGCTTGCATGGGTGTTCGGATCGTCGGAAGTACCGTCTCCTCTCCGGAGAGCCGCTCAAGTTGTTGGGCGGCTATCCGCTCGAGGTGCCGGACGATAATAGAACGAGCCTGACGAGTAGCGCGACCTGAATTTCCGGTGGCGTCGATGAGCCGCACGGAGGCATATCGTTGGCTCAGGTCGCGGTATGCCGCGCGCTGGCGCCGCGTCTCCTCCGGGGTCACTTCATTCGCTCTGGCCTGAATGACGGCGGTAGGTGCATCCAGGACGAGCAGGAAATCCGGTGTTGGAACGAACCGGTCAAGCAGCTTGACGGCCCAGACAGGACCCCCGTATCGGTACCTGAGAGGATCGACGAGCAGATCGTGGAAGTAGCGATCGAAAATCACCATCTCGTTGCGCACGAGCCGCGGACGAATCCATGCTAGATAGCTGAAGATCACGTCATAGGCGTAGAAGGCCACTTTCAGGAAGGAAGCGCCGGCTCCTCGAGGCGCGTCGGCATGAGGATCTCGGCTTTTCGGTCGCACGCGCTGCCATGCTCCGAACCGCGGCCGAAAATGGATTCGCTGGAGATCGGGCAGCGCGTCCTCGAACTCGCGCACGAGTCCCTTGATAACCGAGGTCTTGCCGCTGCCGTCCGGTCCAAGAATGGCAATGAATATGCCGGATCTTTCCCGCATTCGACGCCACGCGAGCCGCGTCTCCTGAAGCATCGCCCTCCAGGAGCGACCGCCGGATCCTCTCGCCCTCTTGCGGAGGCGTGGTAGCTCGGCTGTCAATGAGTCGATATCCAGGGATTCAAGCGACCGTACGATGGCCGACACCGCGGCGTCATCCCAAACACGACGGATCCAGTCGAGGACGTTTTCCCGGTTACGGTGCAAAAGCATCGCGAGAACCTCAAATCGTGCCGGCGTGAGCCTGGCGCAAGAGGCACTCGCCACGAGATGATAGGTAAAACGCGCGCCCGCCGATCCGGACTCGTCCAGAAGCGCATCGGCCGCCACGCACAGTCTCGATCCCATGAAAAGATGGTTTGTAGCCCTGAGGTGCATGCATTCAAGTCGGCTTTCTTCGCTGTACGTGCCGACGACGAAGTGAATGGTCCCCTGAGACGGCTGCTCGACCCTCAGCAGGCTCGAACCACGAGTGCGGCAGAATCGGTCTACGATCTCCGGAATGCTCTTCAAGTGTTCGACGGGCACGACGATGTCGATTTCCGAGCTGCGCGCTCCGGAAGGAAGCTCACGACCGATCTGCTGAAATAGGATCCCCTCGCTGGCGAGAAAGTGGGAAACCTCCCGCCATAAGGTGTTGTGCGTATCGATCTTCAAGCTAGCTGCGTTCAGGGTGGAACTCTTGTGGAGCGCGCATTGTGCGTGTCACCGGCAATCGGTCACCGTTTACGGGTGTGTAACCTCGACGCTTGCCGTTTCTAAGCTCGGCGCCGAAAGCAGCGGCGACTTCTCGTCGGCCGGCTCATCCGATGCAGCCATCAGGCGTCGGTAGACCATCCAGAAATAACCAATTGTCACCAGGCTCATCAGACCGCTCGACAACGGTGCGCCCCAGATGCCGATGGAGTAGATAAGCGCGATGCCGCTCGTGGCGAGTAAGAAAGAGGATAAGACGCTCGATATAAATAGAGGCCGCGAGATCTCCATCGCCATGAATACGATGCGGAGGAAGGCCTTGATGAGGGACAGGATATAGGTTAAAGCGGCTAGAACGACGATCCATTCCAATCCCTGATTTAGAAATTTGTCGCCATAGGCCAGTTTCAATAGGGGTTCGGCAGCGAGCATCACACCGACCGTTACGACCGAGAACGGGATGGCCAACCACACCATGAGTTTGCGGAGGAGGTCACGCAGTCCCTCTTTTCCTTTTCTGGCCATGATGGAGCTGGCGACGGACGGGAGGTACGCCGTAACGGCCTGAATAATAGGATTCAGCAGCTTGGCGATCTGTGCGGCAGCCTGAAGCGCACCGAGCGGTGCGGCCCCCAGGAGGGCGCCTACCATCCACGTGTTTCCGTTATCGCCAAACCACTTGACCAGATTGCCGCCGGTCAGCCACTTGCCGAACTCCCAGGTACGGCTGACGATCTCCTCAATGCGGGCTCTGTCGAATACCGATCGCTCGAAGAGGAGATGGTCGCGGATTTGCCACACGCCGAGAAGAGTGGCAATTAGGGACGAGAGGCCGTACGCCATCAAACCATGGAGCACGGTGGGCTCGTTGAAGTGCTGCACGAAGAGGACGACGGCTCCTGCCTGAGCACCGTAGGACACCGTATCGTTGATGGTCGCAGATTTCGAATCATGTTTGGTGTAAAGAATTCTGCGGACAAATTCCTGGCCCATCCAGGGGATGAGCATCGTGCCCAGTACGATGGCAACGAATCCATACTCCGGTCGTGCGAGCGCATAACACACGCCGCCCGCGACCGCAAGCAGGACGAACCAGCCGAGCGCAAAGACGATCTGGATCAAGCTCAGTGTCGACGTGAACGAGCGATATTCCCGGCCGGAGAGCTTCGCGGCCAGCGAATTATGCGGCTCGGTGATGACCGTGTGCTGAAAGCTCGTGGCGAGTCGCAGTCCTGTATAAGCGAGCACGAAAATACCGAAAGCAGCGACGTCCATGTACCTCGCGAGGAGGAACATGGTGACGAAGTTCGATGCGCTGACGACGGCCTGGTCCAGCATCGCCCAGCCGGCGCGCTGCATCCGCTTAGCCGTTTGAAGAATGAATGCGAGCATAAAGGGACGCCGACGCCGGACTATTTGAGAAGCGTTACAGCTCGTTCGAGGGCGATGGCGACGGCGGAGATGCCGCCGATGACCGTAAATGCGTCACGCCAGCTGAACCCCCGATGCTCGACGACTTCGACGGTGAGTATGTCCCCGTTTCGCAAGATCGGGTACGGCTCCTGCTGAACTACGGCACGCTCGAATTCCGCCGCGTAGATCGGACGATCGCTGGAGGCCGACGGCCGGAAGAGTTTGATCTCCACCGTGCGGCGGTTCGTTCTCTCTCTGGCGTCAAGGTTTGGACCCCCGGCGAGGGCGAGAAGCTGGCCGAGATCCGTGCCGTCGCCTACGATGTAGAGGCCCGGGGATTCTACCGTACCCATTACATAGGTCTCGATCGTTCCGGAACCCGGCTGCACGTGGAAGTAATAAGCCGTGCTGTTGGAGGTTGTCTCCTCGACCCGGTTGAATACTTGCCCGCGGGCCGTTGGGATGGTGAATCCCAAAAGAACGAAAGTCAGCGCCAGGCTTCTCATGCGTCCGTTCATCTGTACGTGGTGAGGTGATGCGTGATAGGATCGTCGTTGTGGTGGATTCATCTAAAAGAACAGACGGCGCTTCGAGGGCCGGCTCGCATATCCGGCGTAGCCGGAATAGCGTTCGCTTCCCTGGGCTGGATCACACCGGTTGAGTACGGTGCCGACGAGGCGTGCGCCGATGCCGTGAAGCTCCTCCACAGCGTTGTCGAGGTCTTCGGTCTGCGTTTGACCGGCCGCCGTGATGAGGACCGTTGCATCGGTCTGAGCCGAGAGAATGGAGGCGTCGGACGCCGCCAGCACGGGCGGAGAATCGAAGATGATGAGGTCGAATGCTTGCTTCAACCGATAGATGAGGCCGCCCATTTCGCGGGAGGCGAGTAGTTCGCCCGGTACGGCGTTTAGATCGCGAAACGAGAGCGCATGCAGGTTGTTGATGCCGGTCTGCAGTTCTTCCGGACGTACGGGTAGGCGTCCCTCGAACAACTTCCCCGTGTGGTTCGCATCCGGCAAAATATCAAGGTGCATGTGGAGCGAGGGCCGGTGCATGTCGGCATCGAGGATCAGCGTCCTGCGTCCCGAGTGCGCGGCCGTGATGGCGAGGTTCAAGGCCGTGGCCGTCTTTCCGGCGCCCATCTCGGCGCTCGTGATGAGCACCGAGCGGAGATCGGATCGAAGACCTTTGAACTGGAGATTCGCGAACATACGGCGATAGGACTCGGCCTCCGGAGAAAGTGGGCTGAGGTAGGCAACGAGCGCGGCGCTGACGATTTCGGCGCCCCCTTCGCCGGCCGCATTGCGGCTGATTTCACGTCGAATCGTCTTTGTCATGTCCGGCACGACGCCGAGGAGAGGAAGCTCACGCTGCCGAAGGTCGTCCGGCGAGTAAATTCGGCTGTCGAGCTTATAGCGGGCGAATGCGGAGCCAAGGCCGAGAAGCAGTCCAAGCAATACTCCCAGCGAGAGGTTTACGGCCTTTCGCGGTCGGATGGGCGACGTCGGCCGCGTCGCGGGCCGAATGATCTGTGCGAAGCTTTTGGTGGCTTCAACTTTGATCCGAACCTGCTGCAGCTTGTCCACCAGATCCAGGTACTGCCTCTCGACCGATTCTTTGTCGCGCCGCAGCTTCTCGAGGTCGTTGGTCTGCATCGGTATCGCACGCAGCTTCTGGCGATAGTCGAACAGGCGCTGCGCTAGCCCGTCAACACGGGCGGCCGCGCCGCTCAATGCGACGCGTTCGGTCGCCAGGTTCCGTCGCAACTCGGCAATATAGGACGTGCCTGATCGGCGCTGCGCCGCATCTACGCCGCCGGAGGCGTAGACCTCGTCGACGAACTTTTCGGACAGGTCGCGAACGCGTGTGCGCAGCGACTGGCGCCGCTCCAGCATGGTGCGCAGGCTGGGATTGTCCTCTGGGCGATCTCTAAGCTCCGGATAGTTCTGGTAAATCTTCTCAAGGCTTGCTTCAAGATCGGCGATCTCCATTTGCGCCTGCTGAATCTCCTGATCCACGCCCGACGCTACGCGGTCGACCATTTTGGGCTGGAGCTGGCTTAGCTCGCTCTCGAGCGAGGAGACGGAGGCTTCCCTCATGCTTTTCTCGATGCGTGCGGCGTCGAGCTCCGACTCAATCTGTGTGATCTGTTCCGATAGGCGATTCGCATTGTTGCCGAGTGACGTAGACCCCTCCGAGCTTACGTATTCCTCGATCTTCGATTCCAGCGCGTAGAGTTCCTCTCGCTTTCGATTGACCTGGTCTTCGAGGTAGTCGCGAGCGGCTACGACGTCGCGCTCGCTCGTTTCCTTGGCGAGAGCGACGTATTCCTCCGCGTACAGATTGGCAATGAGAGCCGCCTCACCGGCGACGGGACCTTTCGAGGTGACGCGAATGCCGTCGGCATCTTTCATGTCGCTGGCAGGGCTCACCGTCACATAATCCTTCTGTAGTCGTTCAGCGAAGAAGCGCGCGTCCGTCCGTGGTTCGTGTACATCGAGGACGGACAACTTCTCCGCCGTATCCGGTACCTGCTTCAGTTGGAGAAGCCGTTCGGCCGTCCGCTCGGCAATCAGGAGAGATTGGCCGAGGATTAGCGCCTGATTTGGGAGCTTTCGGCTGCTGAGGCCCGGGTCGTTCATCAAGTCGAACGTGCCGTTTCCTGTTACCTCTGGCGTCTGGCGCGTGTCGATCAAGAGCAGGCTGTATGCCTCGTAGGTCGGCGTCGCGCTCTCCGTATAAGCAAAGACGCCCCCGGTCACCACGAGAAAGACGATGAGGATGTACCACTTGCCTCGTTTCAGAACGTCGATCTTCTCGGCGATCGATTTCTTGGGATCCATCAGCGGATACTGCGGATATAGGGCTCGGCTCATCGCGGAGGCCGGCGCCATCGCGGAGGCAGGCGCCGGCGGCAGCGCATACGCAGGTGCGGGTGGCAGCGCGTAGGCAGGTGCACCGTCGCCTCGATGGAAAGAGTTGCCTGGCGAGTGTGTCCGCTGGAGCGATTCACCACCTTCGGATTTGTCGGTGCGGTTGAACCCCCGGCGTTGTGGCGACGGCTCTTGCGGTGGATCGGAGGGATACCAACGGGCGAATTCGCCATCGGCCCATGGATTTAGCCTTCGCCGTTCCGGCGCTACGGACCCGGAGGGCATCGAATCACCGCCATGATCGGCCGAATCGCCCTCTACCGAAACGGTGTACCGGGTGTAGGGATTACTTTGCGGCGGCTCGTCCGCGTCCAGCGGGCTCCATAACGGAAGGAAATCGGCATAGGACGACGCGCCGTCGTCAAATGGAGGCTCACCGCGTTCCTGCGGAGATTCTCTCTCATCCGGGTCGACGAACGGATAATCGTCGTTACGCGACGACGCGTCACCGCCGGTTGTATACGACGACCGACGGCGTCGTTTGTCATTTTCGCTGCGATGACTCATTCTGTCCGGAGCTGTCCGTTAGGCTGAGGGTATCGGCTCATTCCAAGAAAACTCCAGCCAATTTCCAGGTGGCTTCCGATGGGCGGCTGCGATTCATTGGTACGATGACGCATGGGAGTGAAATGGTTGGCAAAAAGGGTGCCTAGTTGCTTATCGCCCTTTCCTCGAGACGCATTCGGTGTAAATGCCATAGTTATGTGATGAAGTGAGTCTCAATCGTGGACGAGGGGCGACGAAACGGACGTAAAAGGATTTGAATCAGACATGCCGTCCGCGAGCAAAGCACGCGGACCCGGTATCGGGAATCGACGTCCCCCCAAAAGAGCCTGACCGCTACGATGCAGAAATCGTCGCGATCACGAGCGATGCTCGGGAGGGCAACCGGTATGTTGATGCCGTGACCTGTCAAGAGCCGACAGGCGGGATTCTAACGGCCGCAACCACGTTTTATGGAAGATCTGAAGCAGTACTCCCTGAACGAATTGATTGAACGCGTCATTCAGGAGCGTCTAATTGATTCGTGCGAGTGCAACGATAATCACGTCGTTATCGTTCAGGGCGCGACGCGCTTCGTCCTGAATCCCGTCAGAGCTCACGCTTTTCTACGCGGAGTGATCAAAGGGATGAGCGGCCGCTATCGCCGCCGACACGCATCCGATGCGCAGGAGCCGAAGGTGGATGAAAACCAGTCTACGGATTTCGTTCGGCGCGAGCGGCTGCAAACCGGACTCGTTGACTCGTTTCGGCGTCAGCTGCTGACGAAATGGTGGTCTCGGTACGAAGACGCGAACTTTCCTTTCGGCCGAAGCAGTACGGCGCTCATGATCTGGGTACGTCACAATACAAATACCACGACCAACTAGCATGGCGGTGAGAGCGGAGAATGTCCGGACGGCATTGTCACATTCCTGGACAACAATGTAAAATGATCCTCGCTTCTTGAAACTGCGCGGACTTCGCGGCATACTTGGGAATCGAACAACGCTCGAATTTATCCCCGATCACGGAGCGATTTCGTATGTCTGGTTCTGCCGGCTATTCCCTGGATCAACTGCTCGAATGGTGCACGCAGGATCGTTTGATCGACGGCTTCAGGAAAGACGATGGCGCGATTCTAATCTGGCACAACGGCACTGAGCACATGTTCAGCCACGCCGACGCCAGGCTGTACCTCACCAAGATGTTCACGGGTGTACACCGCCGCCCGGACGACGACTCGGACTCGCGAATTATCGCGTGAGCCCCTTGTCGCCTCCTCCGGCCGTCAACACACGGGATCGTTTAGACAGCCAACCATCGGCGCATCTCGTCGCCGTACATGATCAACTGATCTAACACCGTGAGGACGTCCGAATTTTCGGAATTCTCGTCCCGCAGACGGGAAATGGTGCCGTCGAATTCTTCGAGCCTGCTCCGCCCCTGTCCGCCCGGCGCAAAGTGCTTATCGCGACAGTAGCTCTTCCATCTGGCTCCATCCTCCGGCCCGAGTTGCTCCGCGTAATTCCGCGCGCGAAATCGGTAAACGAGTTCCGGAAGGCGCTCGTCCACGTATCGGTGCTCCAACGTCGCGCCGTTCCAATTTCCTTCGGATCGCAGCCGCTCAAGAATGGCCCGATCGTCGCTCGGCGTCAGGCGCTTGTATAGCGCCTCATCCACGTCGCGATCGGGCCACGATTTCACATATGCCGCCGATACCGTGGGCGCAAACGATGGCTGCATTGATTTCAATTTCTCGAAATGGCGCCGGCATTTGTCCACGTCAAGGCCAAGCCGGCGCTGTACGTCCTGATCGACCACTCTCGGATCCGCCACAAAGGGGCACGCATTCGCTTTAATCTCGTAGAGGCGGGGCGGATGCACGTCCTCGGGAAGGTCTTTCCGTGCCGTGAACAGGAGACGTCTTAGCTCCTCGGCGGAGAGTCCAACAAAGTCGTCGGGGTCGTATCGGAGATCATAGACAATGGTACCCCGGCCCGGGCCGGGATGCTTACAGATGGGAGCGACCAGTGTGGCGCAGCCATCCTTCGCGTCGATGCGCCCGGATACAAAGAGACAGGGACCCTTGAGGAATGGTTCAGCCTGTCGCTTATGCCGAAGCCCTAAGTAGTAATCGAACAGGGCTGGCTGGGCCTTCTTGACGAGCGCCGCCACAGCAACGGTGGCCTCCACGTCCGAGGCCGCGTCGTGGGCCGACTCGTGGATAATCCCGTTCGCGCGCGCCACGTCTTCCAACTTGAACGAAGGCGCCCCGTCATCGCGGCGTGCCCATGTGATCCCGTCCGGACGCAGTGCGTAGGTGGCACGCAGGAGGTCGATCACATCCCATCTCGAGCAGCCGTCTCTCCAGTGCCAGGCATACGGATCGATCAGGTTTCGGTAGAAGAGGAACCGCGTCACCTCATGGTCGAAATTCACGGCATTGTAGCCGACGCCGCAGGTGTCAGGCGCCGACAACGCCTCATTAATGGCCGACGCGAAATCCGATGCCCGCATTCCTTTTTCAAGGAGAGCAACAGGTGAGATGCCGTGTATCAGGCAGGACTCAGGGTCCGGTAGATAGTCAGGTGAAGGCCGGCAGTAGAGAACCAACGGATCCTCGATAACTTCGAGATCCTCATTCGTTCGAATGCCCGCAAATTGCGCCGGCCGATCCCGGCGTGGATTGGGCCCGAAGGTCTCGTAGTCATACCAGAAAAACGTCATTTTCGCCACGCTCTTGGGCCTGTGATAAGACGGGTTCGTGCCGTCGCATACCGAGTTTGAGATGACCGCCGACCACCTCAGACAAGAATGCGACGTCATAGTACGGCGATGCGGTGTCATCCCCCTGTCACACAGCAAAGCCGGCAGCGAAAAACCGCCGGAATGACTATTATCGCTTTCGTTGCATGCCGGACATAACGCATGCACGGCACGACGTCGTCCATTCGTATCCGCTCAAAGCCGCGCCACCTGCATGCCGACCGTCACCCATTCGCGACCCCAACAGACCCCTACGTCACCACGTCGACGTCTCATAACGTTTATGCTGCTCGTGATGGTTGCGACGTCCGCCTCGTACGCGCAGCCCGGTACGACGCTCGAACCTTTCGACGTCGTCATCCGCCATGGGACGGTGTACGACGGGAGCGGAACGCGTCCGATCAATCTGGATGTCGGCATTCGTGACGATTCAATCGCCGCCATCGGAGCGCTCCGCACGGCCCGAGCTCGCAAGGTCATCGACGCAACCGGTCTCGCGGTTGCTCCCGGCTTCGTCAACATGCTGAGTTGGGCGGCTACGTCGCTTATTCACGACGGCCGTTCGATGAGTGACGTGAAGCAGGGCGTTACGCTGGAGGTGTTCGGTGAAGGCCGTTCGCTTGGACCCTTGACGGAGGGTATGAAGCGGAACGTCGAATCAGCGCAGGGAGATATTCGATATGATGTGACGTGGACGACGCTGGACGAAGGGCTCCGGCATCTCGTGGATAGGGGCGTCTCTACGAATGTCGCTTCGTTTGTGGGGGCCACCACCATCCGCGAATACGTCCTGGGGTATGAAGATGTCGATCCCAGCGCCGAACAACTCGACCAGATGCGCCTGCTCGTGCGGCAGGCCATGGAGCAGGGCGCCATGGGGCTTGGATCCTCACTTCTATACATACCGGCGCGGTTCGCCGAAACCGAGGAGCTTATTGCATTGAGCGAAGTGGTCGCTGATTACGATGGACTTTACATCTCTCACATGCGAGACGAAGGCGGCCGGCTGATCGAATCCGTTCAGGAACTGTTTCGGATCGCCCGAGAGTCGGGCGCACGCGCCGAGATCTATCACCTTAAAGCCTCAGGCAGGGAAAATTGGCCGAAGATGGACACGGTGCTCACGTTGATCGATGAGGCACGCGAGGACGGCCTGAAGATTACGGCAGATATGTACACGTATCCCGCCAGCTCGACCGGCTTGACGATCGCCTTGCCGGATTGGGCCCGAGCAGGAGGGCACGAGGCGATGATTGCGCGCCTCAACGACCCGAATTCGCGCGCCCGAATTCGCAGCGAGCTGGCGATGCGGCCGGCCGATAAGACGCTCCTCGTCAATTTTCGAAATCACGACCTGAGGCATCTGATCGGCAAAACACTCGCAGACGTCGCCGCGATGCAGGAGACGTCGGCAGAAGACGCGCTGCTCAACCTCATCGTAGAAGATAACAGCCGCGTGGGCGTCGTTTATTTCAGCATGACGGAAGAAAATCTACGGGAGCAGATTCGTCGGCCGTGGATAAGTTTCGGTTCCGATGGAGCATCGATGGCGGCTGAGGGCGTGTTTATCGAAAACAGCACGCATCCTCGAGCGTACGGTAACTTCGCGCGCCTGCTCGCAAAATACGTGCGCGAGGAGAAGGTTATTTCACTGGAAGAAGCCGTTCGCCGCCTTACGTCTCTTCCCGCTCGGAATCTGCGCCTGCACAGGCGCGGAATGATCGCAAGGGGATATTTTGCCGATGTCGTCGTGTTCGATCCGGAATCGATCCGGGACCACGCTACATTCGACCGTCCGCATCAATATGCGACGGGCGTCGACCACGTCCTGGTTAACGGCGAGCTCGTCCTGCACGACGGACGCCATACGGGTGCCCTGCCGGGACGGGTGGTCCGCGGGCCCGGGTGGGCGCCGCAACGCACCGCTCAACTGGAATCCAGAATCGGCGAACTGGCCGGCCGATACGGCGATGCGGTGATCGCCGTGACGCTCATCGATCCATCCACGGGCACCCGGATGAGCCTTCAGGGCGATCGCCTGTTTCACGCCGCCAGCACGATGAAGGTGGCCGTCATGATCGAAGCGTTTCGTCAGGCGGATGAAAGCACGATCTCGCTCGCCGACAGTCTACTGATTGAGAACCGCTTTCGATCGATCGTCGACGGTTCGATTTATTCGATAGAAGACGATTCGGACGACGTGATCTATCATCGCCTCGGAACGCGAATGTCCGTCCGCGATCTCATCGAACAGATGATCACTGTGTCGTCCAACCTGGCCACCAATCTGCTTATCGACCACCTCGGTGCCGACGCGGTGCAGCGGACGATCGACGAGATGGGCGTACGGCAGATGCGTGTGCTGCGCGGCGTCGAAGACTTGAAGGCGTTCGACCAGGGGATGAATAACGTTGCAACTTCGGATGACCTGGCGCTGCTGCTCGAAGCCATTCGGAATGGGGAGGCCGTTTCCGCCGAGGCGAGTTCGGAAATGATGGAGATTCTGCTCAGGCAGCAGTTCAACGACATGATTCCCACGGGAGTGCCTGCCGACGTGGCCGTTGCCCACAAGACGGGGTTTATCACCGGCATCCACCATGACGCGGCGATCGTCGACCCGGTGGGAGGCGAATCGTACGTGATCGTCATCCTCACTGAAGGATTCGACGACCACGAAACATCGGCTCGCGTTGGAGCCGATGTCGCGCGGAGCGTTCACGAGACCCTGCGGAAGTAGGTCCTTTGCTCCGTGCTCTGGATGCAGCCTTACGGCGTCATGGTTACCGAAATTTACCATCACCGTGAGGAGAATGTGCTGAAGCGCGCTCTCGAGATGCAGTAGACGCCGTAGGACACGAATCCCAGGGCGACGATTCCCAATAGCCAGGGCCCGTACGGCTGTTGTTCCAGCGTTTGCAGCGCCTCGGCGAGTCCGCCGGACTCAGCCGGGTCGGCCTCCACGGCCGCCTGTATCAGAAAACCGCCGATAATGCTAAAAGTCACGCCGCGGGCCGAAAGACCAAAACGTCCGAGTCGCTTAGCCCAACGCCGCTGACGCGCATTCATCTCGCCATGCGCGTACCGCCGCATAAAATCTGCGCTGTACGCCTTGTAAAAGTGGTAGAGACCGACACCGATAATAACGGCACCGACCACTCCGACCAGCCAGAGTCCGAACGGCTGGGCCATTAACTTCGCCGTCCACGCACGTTCGGATCCTTCGTTGCCGCCCCCGGAAACGTCGCCTAGGACGATCCGGGCCGCCCAGAGCGCGAGGCCGAAATAGACGACGCCGCTTATCACGTAACCGCCGCGCTTTCCGATTCCCTTCGCGTCCGTGCCCGCACGCTCGGGATCGACCCCGGCCTGGATAAATCGCCAGAGTGCGTACCCGAAGAGACCGATCGCGGATAGCGCAAGCAGCACCTGGCCGAAGGGCTGACGCCCGATCTCGAGAATCGCGCCTCGGGTTCCCTCTGTATCTCCGCCTGCGCTGAAAGCCGCACGCACCGCCAGCACGCCGACGACGATATAAACGATCCCTTTGGTGATGTAGCCGATACGAGCCGTTCGGTCGATCCAACCAGTTCGGATCGGCAAATCGGTCAGCCATTTTGAACGTCTGTAACTCATAGCGTAAATCGTTGCAAGGAGAGTCGGAACGCCCCTTATTCCTGATGCCGGCAATGGGGATCACGTCGAGCGGCTGGGAGACGGTGCGAATCGAGTACCAGGCGACGATACGTGGCAGCGGATACCCCGGTCGTAAGATTGTGGTGATAGCGTATCAGGTGCGGCATCTCATTCGCTCTCGAAGCGTTTGTTTTTCAAGAACATGTGTCAATTCGCAGGTCGTTCGACGGCAACGACGAGTTACGCGAGGCCGTAGCGTGCACCTAATCACCTTGTACAACCTACATGACAGAAGTAGCAGTCCTGCGGAGCGAAGTTCCAGACGCAGCAGAAGCAGGTCAATTACTGGGTCGTTCGATTCTCGAAAGGTTTGACGGTGGAGAGCCCGACGCAGTAATCCTGTTTGCGTCGCCGGCCTATACACCGGAAGCATTGCTCGGAGGCATCAACGACGTTTGTTCGCCGGGGTCTCTGGTCGGCTGCTCCAGCGCAGGTGAATTTACGTTCGAGGGTACCTCATCGGCCTCCGCCGTCGTCCTGGCGATCCGCTCCGACGACGTTCGGTTTGACGTTCACGTCACGCGAGACGTTCACGCCGACGTTGCCGGTGCCGTGCAGCGCTTCGCTTCCTCGTTCGATCCCGCCGAGGACGCGGATTTCCCGCATCGCACGGTATTGCTGCTGATGGACGTGCTTGCGGGATACGGAGAGGAGTTCCTCGCATTATTTACAGAGATGACGGCGGGCAGGTATGAGGTGTTCGGGGGAGGTGCGGCCGACGATGCCGCATTCAAAGAAACGTTTGTGTTCGCCGGTCGTGAGGCGCTTCCCGATGCAGCCGTCGGACTCGAAATCCAATCCAGAAAACCGGTTGGAATCGGGGTGAGTCACGGCTGGACGCCGTTTAGCCACTCGATGAAGGTTACCTCAGCGTCCGGTCTTCGTCTTATCCAGCTCGATGGGCGCCCGGCCGTGGACGTAATCGGAGATTTCGCGCGCCAGCGGGATATCCCGTTCGATCCGGCGGCTCCGCTCCCGTTCTTTCTCAATCACGTACTGGGCATCGAGACGGCGAATGGATATAAGCTGCGGGTGCCACTTAGCGTTCAGGCGGATGGTTCGCTGGTATGTGCAGCGGAGGTGCCTCTCGACGCCCGCGTCCGCGTAATGCATACGCGGGATACGTCGTCCGCTGAAGCGGCACGCACGGCAACGCGGAAAGCCTGGCTAAAGCTCAAAAAAGATCACTCGCTCCCCGGCGCCGCCCTTTTCTTCGACTGCGCCGCGACGCGCATGCGTCTTGGCGACCATTTCGGAACATCGGTGAGCGAAGTCGCCGATATCCTGGGCACCGATTGCCTCGTCGGATGCAATACCTATGGACAGTTTGCACGCGTCGAGGGGCAGTATGACGGCTTCCACAATTGTACCGCGGTTGTGTTCGCGATAGCGGAGTAGGAGGGACGCTGCTGAAGCGAGCGAGCACCAAAAGAGAAGGCCCGGCGTTACGGCGCCGGGCCTCCTCGAAAGTGCAATGGCGGCAAAACCTTGCACGGTGGCGACCTTCTGTAAAGGTCTGATCCCTATATCGGAAGCCTACGCCAGAACTTAAGTCGTCATCGAAAAATGGGGAATTCTGAATTCCGCCAGGATGGCGGCACGAGTGTTCGCTCGACATCTCGCAGCAACGGCTACATGGTTGAGGTCAGATCGCGAACCGCACTTACCAATGTCCGCACCTTGGCCGAAACTGGAGAAGGCGGGACCTCACTTTCGAGCTCTCCTGCCAGTCTCGTCAGCGCTTCTCGCCGTAAGTCGCCCGGCGCCTCTTCTGCGCCGGCGAGCTGCTGGCGAATAGAGGCGATACGGTCTTCGGTGAGGCCGTTCGAACGCTCCAGCTGGTCTACGTAGGCCCGCACCAGCGCAAACGTGGCCGGCCAATCGAAGCGAGGCTGGCCCTGCGCATTCAGGTAGTCGAGCGTGACGGACTTGGCCGCGGCGATTTCGTTTTCCGAAATGTAGGGGCTCGGAATGAGTTCGAAGACATCCAGCCCGCGCGCTATTTCTGAGCTTACGATGACGCCGTTGTACCAGTAGACCGACCAGCTGCCGGCCATCTCCATCCGTTCCGGATTGACGGGACCGCGGTCGTGGAAGGCGATCTCCACCGGATTGGCCGGGTCGGTCCAGTCGAAAATAGAGATGCCTCCCTGGTACCAGGACTGCACCATCACGTCACGCCCGGGTATGGGAATCAGCGAGCCGTTGTGTGCCACGCAATTCTCCTGCGGCGACTGCGGCGCCGGGAGCTTGTAATAGCTTTGGAACTGCATCTCGCCGTCTTCCAGCGTGAAGATGGCATTCGCGCCCCACTCCTGCGGATCGGTGGCGCGGCACTTCGGCTGGCCGCCGCCGCCCCACTCGTCGGTGAATAGCACCTTCGTACCGTCATTATTAAAGGTCGCCGAATGCCAGTAGGCAAAATTCGAGTCGGCGACGGCATCGATGCGAACTGGGCTGACCGGATCGGTAATATCGAGCAAGAGACCGTAGCCCTCACATGCCCCGCCCGCCAGACCGATGT
Organism: uncultured Rhodothermales bacterium; assembly: GCA_964487555.1. Lineage (GTDB taxonomy): Bacteria > Bacteroidota > Rhodothermia > Rhodothermales > VXPQ01 > CAZART01. The sequence continues at coordinate 19,430 of CAZART010000029.1, read as the reverse complement.
CCGGGTACAGCGTGATGTCATGACACTGCGTTGGCCCGGGACGGGGACCGTCGCCGGCGTTCTCGTCCGCACCGGAGCCCATCATCCCGGCCATCATTTCCGGAAGCACCTCACGGAGGGCGGCACTGTCGGCGGCCGTCGCAGAACCGCTTCCGCCCCGCGCCTCAACGATATTGTCGAGCAGATGAGCGATCATTTCCGGCGGCAGGACGTGCGGCTGACCCATTATTTCAACAACGAAGTCGCCGCGAGCCTTTGCCTTCTCGAGATTCGCCCGGTCTTCCGGAGCAGGACCATGCCCCTCGGGGGCCACTAGGTCTTCGAAAATTCGAGGCGAGCTCACAATCGCCGCCTGCTCCGGGTTGTCGAGAGGCACCTTGATGATTTCAATCCGAAACAGCGCCGAATTCGGATCCTCATCCGGCATGGCGCCGGAGCAACCCGGTAGTTCCTCCTCGGGACGCACGGGGGCCGAGCCGGAGACATAGATGTAGACATTCTCTTCATCGTCCGGGTCTACCAGCACGGAGTGCGTGTGGGAACCGCGGCACGTCTGCACGTTGCTGACGTACTTGGGCTCCCTGATGTCGCTAATGTCGAAAATGCGAATTCCGCGCAGGCGCTCTTCACTGACCGCCTGCTGGACGCCCTCGGTGCCGCAATCAAGCCGGCCTTCCAATCCTTCGCCCGAGACGAAGAGCAGGTTTTCATACACCGACACATCACTCTGTGACGCAGGGCACACGTAATCCACCACCAGCGACGGCTCGCCGGGATCGGAGATGTCCCAGATCAGAATGCCGTTGTAGTTGCCCTGGATGGCATAACGGCCGGTGAAGGCGAGATCGGAGTTGGTGACGCCGACAAACGCCGCAGGAGGAGGCGTCGCCGATAGGAGGCGGAGGTTCCAGATTGCTTCTTCGGCATCGAACAGACCCGCGTCGAGTCCCACTCGGGGATCGGGACTCGGCTGCGTCGTGGCATCGGACGTTGTGAGAGGGCGGGGCGCGCACGCCGAAACGGCAAGCAGACCCACAAGGAGCGAGGACAAACACAGATAATTCGCAACCATCCGAAGGGCGGGACTGCGAGGGACGGCTTTACCTTTCATGGTGGATTCCTATGGTGTGAAGCTTGGTGGCGCAGATTACGTAAAGATCGTGGCGCAGGGATAGATGAACGTCGGTTGCCCAGGCATAGAGGTCGTGCAGGTACTGGTGAAGATCGGTCGTGCAGGTACTGATGAAGATCGGTCGTGCAGGTACGGTAGATATGTGGATGATCACGGATCGCGAGCCGTGTGGGAAAGCGCCTCGAGCATGCGCTCCATCCGTTCAATCTCGGTGATCTGATCCACCTGGATGTCCGAGGCGAGCTTGAATGCCGCCTCATCCTGCACGGCACCATCGATGCTAAAAAGCTCGTCCACCATGGTGACCGCACCGCCGTGGTGCCGGATCATGAATTCCAGGAACAACCGGTCAAACGCAGCGCCACGGGCCTCATCGAGCTCCTGCAGCTCTTTCTGTGTTAACATGCCGGGCATGTGCGTCGCGCGGTCGGCGTCTGCGTGCATGGCGTGATTGCCGGCGCCGTGCACCATGATATGCGTTCCTTCGATGTGAATCTCGGGCACCGTCTGCCCTCGATCCCGCAGCCACGCCTTCATGGTGGCAATCTCGTCCTCCTGAGCATTGTCGATGCGCGCTGCCAGCGTTTGCACCTCGGCGCTCGCACCGTGAGTGGGGGCGAGCGCAGACATCACGACGGCCTGGGCGTGATGGACGATCATATCTGTCATAAAGCGGACGTCGGCCTCGGTAAAGCGGGTTCGGGCGCTGTCGAGGCGCGCACGATAGAGGGCTTCCAACTCGGCCTTCGATCCGTTGGTCGGGCGGGTGCGATCGTCGTCGACGAGCGGGGCCGTGCCGCCGCATCCCGCCGCGGCAATTGCCATGAGTACCGCAGCGACAGTCCGAAAAGTGGGTCGTGCTCTCATCTTCTTCCGAACTGGTCTGTAAGGCGGATCATGGCCCTATTCACGGTCAGCCGAAAAGTTTTGGATACCGCGGCGGCGTACGGCCTGATTAAACACCGGCGGGGAACGCAACTGCAAGATCTCGACTTGTGTTTCCAAACGAATCACATTTCCGGTGCGACGGGCGGGCCCGCGCACGGACGGCCGTCCGCTACGCCCCGGCAGTTCGATCTGTGCACGTGCCCATTTCGAGGGTCCTTCTCGCAACGGGCCTTGAGTGATGGGAGAAGATCGGTTGATCCATCGCTATGGCCGATGTGTAGCGTTTGGCTCTGCACGAGCCATAATGAACATCCGCATCTCCGTTCGCCTGGCGCCGAATCGGAACGGGAACGGTCAGGGGAAAACCCTACCATTCTCACACCGCGCCCCGCTATTTTTTTCGCGCCGCAGCGTGTGGCAGCTTTGGCTGAACTCAGTTACACCGAGACGACGGGAGACAATGGACGCATTCGAGCTGGACTTTTCTGAAATCGATCCATCCCAACTCCGCACGGATCGCCACATACGGAAAGTGGCCGAGGGGCTTCTTCCGTTCGCGCTCCGACAAATCGGCGAGCGCAAGGCTCAAACGATTTGGGAATCGGCGCTTCAAGTCGCGCGCAGCCATGGCGACGCTCCACTATCAGGCAGCTGCGAAGAGTACGTTCGGCGAACGGCCGAAGAATATGTCCGCCTCGCCACGCCGGAGCTCCACGACGCCTATCGAAGAGCCATTGAGCGCCGCCTGCGGGAGCTCGTCGGTGGGCACGTCGCCCTCCCCGCGAGCACCTTTCGAGCGGGATAATGACGACCGCCTTGGGGTAACGCTGCCATCGAGGTTCAGCGCCTCGCCAACACGTCTTCCTTTCTCCGGTCCTTCGTGCCTCCGGTCGAATTTTGGATGAGGCGTGAGTAGAAGGCGATGCCTCTTACGAAGTCATCAATCCCGACGCGCTCATCGACGCCGTGAATACGTTCAACGTCGTCGGGCCCGACACGAACGGGTTCGAACCGGTAGATATTCGTTGTCAGTCCGGCATAATGGCGCGAGTCGGTCCGCGCGATCATCAATGACGGCACGACGGCGGCGCTTGGGAATATCTCCGAGATGGTTCGCTGCAGGGTCTTGAAATGACGTGAGGCTGTGCTGGAGATCTCCGATGGTTCGGAAGTGACACCCAACGTGTCGATATGCACCCTGCTATCTCGAACGACTCGCCTCACATGTTCTATGACGTCGCTCACCGAGTCACCGGGAAGGATGCGAAAGTTCACGACGGCTTCCGCGTGCGCAGGGAGGACATTTTCCTTGAACCCGCTGCGGAGCATGGTGGGTGCCGTCGTGGTGCGTATGATCGTGTTCGATGCCCGCGCGCGTGAGAGCTGCCGCTCGACGAGCGGTTCAAAGAGCCAGAGGTTGGCGGATGCCATGCGTTTCGCGAAAGACATCTCCGGGACGAGGTAGAGCATCATCTCCTGCGCGACGCCGTCAAGCCGCGACGGCATCTGGTGTGCTTCGAGGCGGGACACGGCCCGGCTCAATAGGCCGATGGCCGTCTCCTTCTGCGGTGCGGATGAATGCCCACCGGATGTTTTCACCGTCAGCTTCAACGTAACGGCGCCTTTTTCCGCGATGCCGATCAGCGCAACAGGTTTCCGAACGCCGGGAACGATCCCCTCGGTTATGCACGGCCCTTCGTCGAGAACATAAGCCAGTTCTTCACCTCGGGAGGCGAGAAGGGCGGCAACTCGGCGAGCTCCTTCGGGTCCTCCGCGCTCTTCGTCATGTCCGAACGCCAGGTAGATTGTACGCTCGGGTGCAAACCCATCGGCCAGAAGCCGTTCGACAGCTTCCATGATCCCGATGACGGTGAAGCGGTTATCGATGGCTCCCCGCCCCCAGACGTACGTCCCGTCCGAGTGGCCGTCGAACGGGGGATACGTCCACTCGGTCTCCGTGGCAGGATCGACAGGGACGACGTCGAGATGTCCGGCAAACAACACGGGGTCCAGCGTGGAATCCGTTCCGCGCCACGTGTACAGCAGGCTGTAATCGCTCACCGTCTCACGGACCATCTCGGCATGTACTCGCGGATACGCTTCCTCCAGAAAGTCGTGAAAGGCAAGGAAGGCGTCGGCTTCCACGCGATGGGTATCCGGATGCGTTACGGTCTGCTGCTGAATAGCCGTAGAGAGCCGCCGTACGGCGTCAGGACGATCGGGCACCGCGGCCGATCTGACACGCACCTGCTTCGAGGCGAGGGACAGTTTCCGAAACCGAATCTCGACGGCCGCACGCAGATAGAGTCCGCCTCCGAGATTCAACTCGGCGTCTCTTCCGCCGCCGCGGAAGGATAACCTGTTCCACAGGGCGTAACCGCCGTCGACCACGAGATTGTAGGCACCTTTGAGTCCGACATGGAGGGATGGTCCTGCCGTGGCATAACTGTGCACCATGTGGCGCGGTTCGTCGAGTGCCGTTGCATCCCCGATGTAGTAAGGCGTGGCGCCGTATCTGGCATGTACACCGAACGCTACGCGCTCATCGGGTGTGACGATGTACCGCAGCCTCGCGCGCGACGGCAGCATTACGTCGGCTTGCAGATGCCGTCCGATGGTGCCGTTCACCTGCACTATCGGCAGGACAGGCCGCTTGAGGCCATTTCGATATGTGACCCCGAATCCATAGGTCAGATGATCACGGACGCGGCGGGATGCGAGAAAGCCCGTCCGGACGTGTACGGAGTTTCTGGAGTAACCTTCGCCGACACGATAGGCAAAACCCGGTGAAAAGAACATGGTGGCAGCCCAGCTCGATGCGAGCTGCTGTACGAGTCCCGCTTCGTAGCGCGTGTATTGAAGCTGCGATGGACCCAAGAGCGGAGTGCTGCTCCAGCCCGAAATAGACAGCCTTTGGTGGCGAAATCCCTGTAGGAGATGCGTTCGTCCTCCACGCAGCGGGATGTGTAGATCGGCGCCGACGTCCGTTCGCGCGATGCTCATGTTGTTACCTGCGGACGGGAAAATCTCGGCGCCGCCGAGGCTGAAATCCTGAGCGACAAGAGGACTCGCCGCGAGGATGACCAGCGCAGAACGGACGATGCATCGGCAAACGACAGGGTGAATGGCGTAGCGTCTCATGGCGTGCCTCCGGACGTTGGTTGCATTACGAACGTGCACCAAATCTCCGTGGGCCGTGCCCCTACAAATGCGTCAGACACCCGGAGAAACCGGAATGTCCCATCTTCTACGGTTCGATGTCCCGTTCTCTACGGTCGATGGAAACGGCTTGTGTCCCGTCATAGCGGGACGGGGGGACTCCGTAGAGCTGGCGGAACACTCGAGAAAAATAGTCTGAATCCCGATAACCGACCGCATCCGCGACTTCCTTCACAGTCCCCACACCGCGATCCAGCAGCTGCGCGGCGCGCTTCATTCGCATCAGCCGAACGAAGCCGGCCGCGGAAAGCCGGGCCGCCTTGCGTAATTTTCGCTGAAGTTGACGAGCGCTCATATCCAGCTCGTCCGCCAGCCAGTCCACGCCGAAATGGCTGTCGGCAATGTGTCGATCCACGATCGCTCTTACGTGCTCGACGAATTCAGCCTCGGCCGATGTCACGTAGACCTCGGAGGGCTCCAGGAGAACGCGGTCTGCGAAGCGCTCCCTGAGGAGCTTCCTGATCTCTATGAGATTCTCCGCGCGCGTCCTCAGTTCGGCGGCACGGAAGGGTTTGTAGATGTAGTCGTCGGCGCCGATTTCGAGTCCGTCCATTCTGTCCTCGTGGCTCGCTCGCGCCGTGAGCAATACGACGGGTATATGGTTCAGCTTCGGATCGGATTTTATCGTGCGACAGAGTTCGAATCCGTCCATTCCGGGCATCATGACGTCGCTGATGACGAGACTCGGCTTCAGTTCGCGAATGCGATCCAGCCCGGTTTCGCCGTCGCCGGCCTCCGCCGTACGATAGGAAGCTTCGAACTGGGCGATCACGTAAGAACGAACGTCTTCGTCATCGTCGATGACGAGGATGAGCGGAGCGTCTTCGGCAGGTCCGGCTGGGTCCGTCTCCTGCCCGTACGCATCACCGTCATCCGAATCGGGCGCTCGCAGCTTCTTCGGATCGGCCGGTCCGACGTCACCGGCCGAAACGAATTCGCGTTCGTCCGACGGAGCGGCTTCCGGCCACGCCCGTTCAGCGGCTCGTGCCTCGGGAGCGTCGCGTACTTCAACGATCGGCAGGCGGACCGTAAATTCGCTTCCGAAACCAGGCTCGCTTTCGACGTCGAGCTCGCCGTTGCACAGCTTCACAAGCTCATACACGAGAGCGAGCCCGATGCCGGTGCTTGCCTGGTCGTGTGAGCCGTGAGCATCTACTCGATAGAAGCGATCGAAAATGTGGGGAAGGTCCTCGGAGGGGATTCCCTGTCCGGTGTCTCGAACGCGAATCTCGACGGCTTCGTCGTCCTCCGACACGGTTACCCGAACACGGCCACCCTTTCCGGTAAATTTTAGGGCATTTGAGAGCAGGTTGTCGACGATTTTATCGACGATGGAGGCGTCGAAAGTAGCGACGATGTCTTCAGGCTCGGAGTGGCAATCCACATCCACGCCTTTCCGTTCACCGGAAAGCACAAACCGGGATGCGACATCGAACACCAGGGCGGTGAGATGGCCCGGCCGAGGATTCGGCTTCATTCGATGGGCGTCCACGCGCGCCAGATCCAGAAGCTCGTCAATGTGATTCTGGAGACGCCTAGCGCTTCGCTGCATCGCGGGCAGCTGTTTGCGCAATCGCTCATTCAACGGCCCGTACTCTCCCGCGAGTGCGTCCTCGATCGGACCGAGGAGCAGGGTGAGAGGGGTTCTGAATTCATGGCTGACATTCGCAAAAAACCGCGATTTGATGCGTTCCATTTCGCGAAGCTCGGCCTCGTGCGCCCTGGCCTTTTTACGAAGCACATTCGCACGCCGCAGTGCTTCGTATTGATTGTAGCGGCTTACGTACAACAGGGCACTTATCCCGGTAGCGATAAACGTCATCACGACGAGGGTCACGATTCGGCTGACCTGCGGTAGATCGACGTCTACTCGAGGCGACGTCCATTCCATCGTGACGATATACAGGATGGTGATTGACGAACCCAGCGTGAGGCTTTGCCAGGGTTGAAATGGCAGAGTGCCTACGGCCGCCAGCATTGTAAGCATCAGATAGCCGGCCGTAAAAGCCGTACGTCCGGTGGCGACGTCGTCCGCCATCACGGCTCCGGCAATCGCGATCACGACGACCGACACGAGCCCGCGTGACCATTCCGGCCGAAGGCGGGAAACGACGATAATGCCGAGGCTCAGGAGGAAAACGATCAATTTATCCCACAGGACAACGGTCTCGGTCGGGTCGATGTCGCCATAGCTCCAGGCGAAGTCGCGTCCCGTCGCGACGTAACCGAGCATGACGGCTGCGATGCTGAGAACGCCAAGGATTCCGGCGGTCGCGGCACCCGCTCTACTGTACCGGATGATGACGTCTCGGAAGCCGGCGTCGCGCTCATAGGGGAGGGGGAGGAGATAGCGGACCGGCGTCTGCTTCACCATGTGGATCAAGTCGGAGCAAAACGTTCCGCTCATGGCGTTTGCATCAGTTACAGCGTTCGAGCGAGCCATCCGGGCGACCGGTTCGACGCACACCGCCGGACGGAAAATGGAGCACAGACCTCAGGAAGCGGTCGGTAAAGGAGCAAATCGGAGAGCGTCGAGCATCGGTCGATGAGCTACTCCGTGCGATCGGCATCCGTAACGTTTGAAGGTACGTGCTACGGTGCTGGAAACGAAGGAGCCGCGGACGCGTGGGACGACGGGAGATGCAGCGCCTGAAACAAGCCGACAAGAAGCTGTCGATCGTGGGAAATCCATCGAATGAAATGCGCATGGCCGACCTCGTCTATCCTCCCGCCGGGAAGGTAGCCCCGATCCTGCACGAGCGCCTCTCGCGCCAGCAGGAAGAATCACGGCGCGAGGGGCGTGGCAGTCCTGCGCCCCTTCCCGCAGCGGACATAATCGAGCGCCTCATCGAAACCGGATTCTGGGCAAGCCTTCGTCGCGAGGAGGGACGATCGCCGAAGATCTCCCTCGCCGTATTGCACGCAGACGGGGCCGGGGAGGCCCTCGTCTTTGATCGCCGGATTCCCCTTGCCCCGCGGGCGCTCACGCGCCTGGCGCCGGCCGTCGAACGTCCCGGAATTCACCTCTGCGTTTCGGGCGGCGTGGACGATCTTCACGTCTGGGGCGCGACGCGAGGATTGCCGGAGCACTGCCTGGTGTTGGAAGTGGTCGAGCCGGGGCTTGTCGTCGCCAAGTACAGTCGTGACGTGGCCTATGGGAAGTTCGGCAATCTGGCCATGTTCAAGGGACATCGCGTCAAAATCGTCGACGAGGACGCCGCCCGGCGGCCCGATTGTCCCGAAGTGCTCGCGAATTTGACGGGAATCGACGGATCGAATCCGTTGCTCAAACACGCCAACATCCTCGTCCGACTCGCCCTTTCCATGCGCGCACACGGACACGGAGGAACACTCCTCGTCGTACCCAACAACGACGGGTGGCAGCGATCCATCGTCCAACCTGTAGCGTACCGGGTGGCGCCTCCCTTCTCGCAGCTTGCCGAACTGGTACACCGGACATCGGGCGACGGGGAGGCCATGAGCTGGACGGATGACCTTCGTCAGGCGATCGATGGGGTTGCCGGATTGACGGCCGTTGACGGCGCAACCTTAATCAGCATGGAATACGAGCTGCTGGCCTTCGGCGCGAAGATCGAACGTGCTCCCGGTGCCTCGCCCGCGCGAGAGGTTCTGGTGATGGAGCCCGTTGTGGGCCACATACCCATAGTGGAAGACGCGGCCGAGCTCGGAGGAACGCGGCACCTGTCGGCGGCCCAGTTTGCCCATGATCAGCGTGACGCCCTCGCACTGGTTGCCTCCCAGGACGGCCGCTTCACGATCTTCGCGTGGTCGGATTTCGAGGATCGCCTGCACGCCCATCGCATCGAAACGCTGCTGCTCTAACGCCGGTGATCGTCCGGGATCAGGACCGTGCGAGTTTATTTTGAGGCATGCGTTCCCCCTGATTGTTCGGATGATCGGCACCGTCTACTTTCATCTCCGGTTCGCAGTGCTGCACCCAGAGCCGTTAGTGTGCTTCATCCGCACCTTCACGGCAGAGGGCGCGCTCCTCGCCTGTCAGCAGCCCGGCATTTCCAAAGCTCGCCTCAACGTTGGTTCTCACCCTGCGCGGATTAATGCCGGTATCCACCGTACCGTCTTTGATGCCGAAAGCCTCGGAAGTGGGGTCCACCTGGTGCGGCCGGAAATCGTTTCCGATGGCGGCCGTGCCGCGGCGTTCTCACAGCGCGTTACGCTGCTTAAGTAAGGCCTTGCGGCGCATCGAGGACTGACCTGTCGAACCGTTACTTACGAAGCTCATCCCCTGATTCGCGGCGCCCGATCCGTGGATTTATATCATCGGACATCGATTACTTCGCGCTGAGGCAGGTAGGGGCGTCTTCCAAGTCGCAGGTAGTACATGCGCCAGAAGAGACACAAGACGATGCGAGAAAGTGTGATAATGGCACGAACGATATTCGCGGCCGCCCGTCATGCGCATAATTCGAAGCTCGTGCCACTGTGACGCGGTATTATCAGAACCGACGTGCGCAGATTTGACGCGATGAAGAATCTTCTACTCATCCTTTGCCTTATCGCTCCACCTGCCTACGGGCAGCTGCCGATTCTCGTCTACAGTGAAGACGGGTCGAGTGCGCATGTCGAAAAGGTAGAATTTGAACTAACAGGATCCGCCGACGAGCTGTACTTGCAGTGCCACCAGTGCGGCTACCACAAATCCGACTATGCCGACAAGGTAGGTTACGACCGGGCCAACGAGGTTCGCATCAACGGGGGAGACTGGATTCCGCTATCCAACGATCAGGTCAACGTCGCCTATCCGGAACGGGTCTACGGCGGGATCGGCGGAGCGTACCACACCGTTCGGATGACGCTGCCGGTGAACGTGTCCGGCAAGGTCGTTTTAGAGGCGAAGTTCAACCGCTCCGATGGGGTGCGAAGTGGATACCGCATCATCGATCTGGACTTTCGTCGGGATGGGCGGAGCGTACTGAAGAAGAAGACCTTCGATAAGCCTTCCTCGTGGCAGGTCGAAGGGAATATCATCCGAGGAGAGCAGCTTTTCCGGAAGCGAAATGCACTCGTAGACAACGTGATCTCAAAAGGGCCCATCATTGCCGCGTGTGCGGACTGCCACGCCAAGGATGGACGGGACCAAAAATACTTCAACTACGAGCCACGCGTAATCGAGGCAAGATCAAGGTTCCACGGACTGTCGGAAGAAGAAGCCCGAGACATCGCGGCCTACATTCAATCCATCGACCTGGACCTTCCTCAAGGTTACACGCGCGACGACGCCGGCCGCCCGTGGAATCCACCGTATCAGCCGGGGCCGACGCTTAAAGACAAACCTGTCGATCTTTGGGCCGCGGGGGCGGGCCTCGAGTGGGTGCTCGACCGCGACGGCGAGATGTTGCCGTATCTGTTTCCGAATGGAAAAACGGATATTGCGCATCCGGATTCGAGCATCCGAAATGATCTGATTCCGATGGCCGTCCAGTTCTTCGACTGGAGTGGATGGCTTCCGGACGTCGCCCCCATCGACGTCTACGGGCCTATCGTCGAGCAATTGCCATCCTATCAGGATCTCGACAACCGCCTCCCTGCCGAGATCACGCAGAATAGGGAGCAGTTCATCCGGTCTATGGTACCGAAACGCTACAGGGGACGATTTGGAGGGCTGATGAGCCTACACTGGACGGCGGGGTATGGGTTTGAATACGCCGGAGAGCAAACTAAGATCGACGTTCGGGCGCGGGCGCCATGGAATGAGCCCACGCAGCAATTGGACGAGCTCTCCGAGCACCAGTGGCAAGCCGTGCGGATGTGGGAGCTCGTTCAGACGCACGGCCTTCAAGATCTGGGAGACGAAGTCTTCAAGGCGGTCCGATTCCTACAGGATAAATCCCTCATTGGCGGATGGGACCGGACGTGGATTGTCTCCAATCAGATCCTTTTTGACCTGGGCCCGCACAAGCACGCGAAACCCTATTACCCCAAGGATTCGCCCTATCCGACGCCCGAGACGAATGTCTACGCCACCGACGTCTGGTACATGCTCCAGATGGTCCTTTCAAACGGGAATCGGTGGACGGTGGGGACGAGCCCGATGGATTGGAACTATACCCATCCGCATATCGGGAATCACGTGGCGCATCCGCGAGGAGGAGCTTCCCGGCACAACCAGTTCCTTCGATGGATGCGAAGCCAGATCACGAACCAGCAAGTATCGAACAATTTTCACGGCGTGACGGAAAAGGGTCATGGTTGGAGCACGCACACGGCAGACCCGGCGCGCATTCTTCCCGGCAACGAGTGGTCCGGCGTGACGGTCGGGGCTGAGCCAGATATGCTGGCGGACGTGGCCGAGGCGGTGCTTCGGGCGTGGATGATCAAAGTGTCGCGCCACCAGATTTCGGAGTTCCCTCGATCCAGCGATTGCGAAGCGAAAAACGGCGGCTATCCCAACTCGAGCTGTGTCCCTGATGACACGGGCGGCTATCCGAACATGAGTGCTCAGGAGAAACACTCCACCTTCTTTACCCTGCTCGCGCGCCTCGAAGGTATGGGCGTGGACGCGGGGCTCATCTCCGCCGCCGCTGAGTGGGGTAAAGCGATGTGGCCGCGAGGGAATTGGGAGCGGTTTATGTCCGTTTCTCCGAATATCGGCGCATTCAAGAGGATCAACGTACCCGAGGCCTCTCAGCCGATCCAGAGCCCCTGATCCCCGGGAGCCGCACGTAGAAGACCCAGATCCTCACGATCCCTCTTCCCCCGGCACGGTCTCCAGCCAACGCTTGCGTGCAATCGGTTACCCCCGAGCGGGATGAACGATCGATCCGGCCCTCAAATGGCATCCATTGCCGGCTTCGCGTACGTCTTTGGAAGGTGGCGACGCTCGTGCCTATCTTGGCTAACCGCTTAAGGTTTTGGTGGCCGGGACGCTGCCCGGGATACGCGCGGAAAAGGGTAAGCATGAAAGCAATGGGTGGTGACCTTGAACGCGGTCGTACATTCTACCTCGAGGAGAAGTGGCTGAGCGCATTCGAGTCCCTGAAGAGTGCCGATCAGCTGGAGCCGCTGGGCGCGGAGGATCTCGAGCTGCTAGCGGGGTCTGCTTACATGCTGGGCCGTGACGACGATTACGTCTCCAGCCTCGAGCGTGCTCATCAGGCCTATCTCGATAGGGATGCGGTAGCACGCGCCGCCCGCTGCGGTTTCTGGATCGGTCACAACTTCCTGTTTCGAGGCGAAAGGGCCCGCGGCACTGGATGGTTCGCCCGGTCGGGCCGGTTGCTTGAGAGCGTCGAGCAGGAATGCGTCGAGCACGGCTATCTGCGGATACCCGTTTGGTTGGAGCAGATGGGACGCGGCGAATTCGAGGCCGGCTACACCACCGCGGCAGATGCCGCCGAGATCGGCGAGCGTTTCGGCGATGCCGATCTCGTCTGGCTCGCCAGGGACGACCAGGCCCGGGCACTGACGCGTCTCGGACGAGCCGAGGAAGCCCGGCGCCTGGTGGACGAGGCGCTCGTCGCTGCGACGGCGGGTGACCTGTCGCCGATCGTTACAGGCATCATCTACTGCAATACGATTGCGTTCTGCTCGGCGGTCTACGAGATGCGCCGGGTCCGGGCGTGGACCCATGCTCTTACCGAGTGGTGTGGGCGACAGCCCGAGATGGTGACACACAATGGGTTGTGCCTGGTTCATCGCGCCGAGATCATGCTGCTGGGGGGATACTGGGGAACGGCCCTGGCTGAGGCGCGGCGGTCCGCCGAGCGGTTCACGCAGGGGGCGCTGAATAAGTTGGCGTGCGGTAAAGCGTTGTATTGTCAGGGCGAAGCTCATCGCCTGCGTGGGGACTTCGATGCGGCTGAGGAGGCGTATCGGAAGGCGAGCCGGCATGGATGCGAACCGCAGCCCGGGCTCGCTCTCATGCGGCTGGTCCAGGGCAGGAACGACGCGGCAGCCGCCGCGATTCGCCGGATCATCAGTGAGACGACGGCCCGCTTGCGCCGCGCGGAATTCTTACCTGCGTACGTGGAGATCATGCTCTCGCTCGGAGACCTCGAAATGGCGCGCGCCGCTTGCCGCGAACTGGACGAGATCGCGGAGCGCCTCGGCAGCGAAATGAGCGTGGCGATGGCCGCCCACGCCCGAGGAGCAACGGATCTCGCCGAAGGCGACGCTAGCGGTGCGCTGATCGCGCTGCGACGAGCGTTCATGACGTGGTCGGCGCTTGCCGCGCCGTATGAACTCGCGCGCGTCCGGGTGCTGATCGGCAAGGCATGTCAGGCGCTGGACGATGAGGACACGGCCGCGCTGGAGTTGGAAGCGGCCCGGCAGACCTTCAAAGAATTAGGGGCTGTGCCCGACCAGAAACGCGTCGACTCGCTCGTCGGAGAAGCCGGCACCGGCGATACCCACGGGCTGACCGCGCGAGAGCTCCAGGTGCTGCGGCTTGTAGCGGCCGGGAAGACGAACCGCGAGATCGCCGCCGCGCTTTTCGTCAGTGAGCACACGGTCGCGCGGCACATTCAGAATATCTTCGCAAAGCTTGACGTATCCTCGCGCACCGCGGCAACTGCGTTCGCATTCGCGCACGATCTCCTCTGATCTCCACACGTGGTTATTTCTAACCATCTTCCGACTCGCCGGGAAATTGGTGATTTCGAGCGATGCGGGCGCTCCTCGCAACCGATACCCTTGTACATGTTCGTATCCAAAAACTAAAGGAGGAGTCGACATGTACGTAATTGTGCACCATCAAATCACCGATCCGCAGACGGCCTTCGCCCGCGGAGAGAAGCTCGTTAAGAACGAAAATCCTCCGGAGGGCGTGCGAAACCTGCAGTTCTACCCGAGCAGCGACGGCTCTGCCGTGACGTGTCTCTGGGAAGCGCCCTCGGTGGCGACCGTTCAGGAGTATGTAGATTCCACACTCGGGACATCGAGTGAAAACACGTGCTACGAAGTCGATTCGGAGCAGGCATTCGCGCGGCAGCCGCTGGGGATCCGCGGAACCTCGTCGGTTGGCGCATAGACCGTCCAGCTCACGGGAGCGCCTCCATTGGGGGGCGCTCCCGCACCATCGAATACGAGTCGTTTGCCGGCGCCCTGAATAGGGTTAAGTTTACGAGAACACGAAAACCGTGACGGGTCATTTCCTTGATGGGGGGCTCTATGTCGACTATGTTTTTATGGAACACATTCGCCAGACTTTTTGGAAGGACGTCTATTTCCAATGAAAGATGTGCCATATGCTTTCCTCGTCGCAATTCTAATCGGGTCGCTCGCAGTGATCGGCTGTGATACGAACGAGGTCGAGTCAAACGAGATCGTAGATATCAGCATGTCGCCCGAGAGCGCAACCATAGAGGTAGGAGAGACCATGGATTTCTCGGTCGAGGCGCTCACGGCGTCGGGAGAAACGGTGCAGGCTACCGACCACGACGTCAGATGGTGGTCGAGAGACACTACCGTATTCAAGGTGGGCAACGACGGCACCGCCATCGGCCAGGATGCCGGATCGGCGTATTGCATAGTCGAGGTGAACACGCTTTCCAAGACCGCTTCGGCTCTGTTTGTCGGTAGAGACTCGGCACGCGTGATGGTATTCTAATGAATGCCGAGACTTTCGACGTGGGGACAATTCTCGAGTGGGCACTACGGTCACGCCGGCAATCAGGACGGGTCGGTACAGCCGGTGCGCAATATAAAAGCGGAGTACCGGCCAATTCGCAGGACGCGACACGCTCTGCCCAGCGCTCAGGAGTCAAGATGCAGCCTCATTCGCGCTGCGCCGACCGGATGACCTGAATGGCACGGTCGATGTATTCATCGCGCTCCTCCCTGACGCCTGCGATCGTACGCTCCACGGGTATGGTGGGACGTATGCCGATGAGATGATGCTGTGAGCCGTCGTGCTTGAGGACACGCATGCCCGTGAAGACGACCGTAAAGCCTCCCGGAAGGAGAATGCGGTTGATATTTCCGTTGGTCCCGGCGGTGGGCTGTCCGACGATCTCACCGAGTTTATAGTGCTCGACGATGCCCATGACGGACTCCGCGTAGCTAATTGCTTTCTCGTTCGTGAGAAAAACAACCTTACCTTGGATAAGCGGCTCCATCGGCGGCAACGTCCACCTTCCCGTTGTATCGTAGCCCGCTAGGTTTTGGTGGTCGGGATAGATCATCTGCGGGATGTTCCAGCGCGCGGATCGGAGGGGCCCGCCTGATAGATGTTGCAGGACCTGGTGGTTTCCGTTTGGATAGCCACGGAGGTCGAGAATGACCCCGTCGGCTTTGCTGATGGCATCCATATGGCTGCTGATTTCCGCCATTTCAGCCCGGCCGAGATTGACGTAATAGATGTCCTCCTCGATCTCACTTACATTTGGAGGCCGATCCTCCATGATGACGCCTGTCTGCGTTCGCTCTACCTCGACGCTGTGCTCGTCCCCGTTTCGGTCGACGACCAGCTCCACCGAAGTTCCGGCCGGACCCATCTCGAACCCGCGGAGCGCAATCTGGCGGCGCCATCTTTCGGACCCCGAACGAAGTGCCGCCGCCTCTTCGAGCCGCAGCATGGCAGGCTCCCCGTCTATCGACTGGATGATGTCACCGACTTGAACAGGTGAATCGGGCGGCGTCGCCGTCACGACCAGGCGGCCGTCGATGACTTCGGGCAGCATTAGGAGACCTGCTAGATCGCGGATTGACCGATGTCCGACCGATCCATGCCCGTCCTCAAGGGCGGCCACCATCCGCCGGAGCGTGACGACGAAATCCTCGGCCCCGTCGTCATCCAGCGCATCGCGGATCGTCGAAGTAAGAAGCTCGTCCCAGTTCAGGACGACTACATCACTGTAAGGATACGCGTGGCGCAGGATGTTCCATGCAATGGATACGTCGGCCAGGCGAAGCGCCTCATCCGAGGCCGTGAGGCCGTCTAGATCAATGGCCTCCAACTCAGCCTTAAGCGTGGCCTGCGCGTCGGCATCGACCCTCCCTATTGTGTGGCCGTCACGGCTATATAGGGCCACTGGAAGTTGTACGGAGAGGCTCGCGCCGAGCCGCTTTTGCAGAGCTTCTCCCCGCTGAGGACGGGCGTCGAATAGGGGTTCGGAAACCTCTCGGGGCTCGCCGGTCCATTCTATATGTCCGACGCTTCCGAGTTCATCGCTATCAACCGTGCTGAGCCGATAGCCATTCCCCTCACCTGACCAGTTCGGAGGTACCTCACCCACTGCGCCCTCCTCAAACGAGGTGTTGGCTAACGGGACGCGCTGCCAACCGTCTTCGTCGGTTCTGGTCTCGACCACGAAGGCATCAGCCCAGAGCTTTGCCGAACCCATCAGCGACGTACCGATTGCTAACGTGTCGGCGGTTACCGAGACCGTATCCTGGATCGTGAACGTCTGCCACTCTGCGGCGTCGACGATAGTGGGCTCGGGACCCCCGAGGACGCGCTGCTCGCCGTCGGTGAGCGCCTCGCTCATCCAGACAAAGGCCTGTCCCCTGCCGCCGCTAAAATCAGCCCGCGCCCTGGCTGTGAGCCGGATCGGCCGACCACGGTAGAGCCCGGCGCCAAATTTCTGCTGCAAATACGCATACGATGGATTTGGCGTCTCCAGGGTGATGCGGTTCAGGCGACGGCTCTTGTAGGCGGCAGACGTGCCCAGGCCGATCCCTTTATGCTGCCATGCCACGAGTTCGAGGCCCGATGTGTCTGCCGGCGTGAGTGCCGGATGGGGCGGCGGTGTTCCCTCGGCCGTCTGGTAAATCTGCAGCGTGGGAGCAATGGGAAGGAACAGCTCGCGGAGACGATTTCGAAGCTCCTCAGACGTCTCGGCGCCTCGCACCTTTTGCACCCCGTGCACGGCGAACCGGTCCCAGTCCACCGACGCCGCTTCGTCACTGGGATGGAAGAAGCGGACGTAACCGTACAGCTTGGAGAAGACGTGGATGTTCTCGACGGCTGTCGGGGCTTTAGCACCAGGATCAAGAACCAGAAAGGCCCCCGAAATGATTACGAGGAGAAAAGCGACAAGACGGCGGTGCATCATGGACGTCGTCGGCGAACGGTTGGCGTCGATGCTATTGCAGACCACTGCGGTTCTGTCAATATAGCCGACTCTGGGTGAATTAAAAGATGTGCTGGTCATCGACAGTCCGCTGCGTCAGCACCTTGCCGCCCCAACGCCGCGGAGCCATCCGATGACGAGCTCATGCGTCTGTGCCGTCATGGATTGCGGCCGAGGCCCTCCGCAAGATCATCAGTCGTACCCGTTTCCTCGGCGACTTCGAAGTGCAGCCCGGCGACCGCCTCGTGATGATGGGCGCCGCCGACCGCTTCGCGGAATGCGCCGACCTCTTCCGCGGTTCATCGGCCTAGTTGAGACAACTGCGGGCTCGATTAGAAACCGTGGTACTTCCCTTCACGTTCATCTTGTTCGGGGCAGCGCGCATAAATCTTGTATCGGCACTCATCGAAGGCGATGAGACATGTCCTAATTTCATCTTAAAACAACTGATGTCACAAAGCGATCGGGCGAGCGGCGTCGAGATACTAAGTACTGAGGAAAACATGGAATCTGAAAAGCTGCTCGAGCGCCGACATGCTGTTGTGGCTCATGGCGTCGGCATATTTAATACGGCGACGGTCACATCCGCTAAAGGCGCCACAATTACAGACGCAGATGGAAATGAGTGGATCGATTTCGCCGGCGGAATCGGTGTGGTAAATGCAGGCCATTGTCCTGATTCTGTGGTGAAAGCCATTCAAAATCAGGCCGAAGAGTACATTCACACGAGCTTTAACGTAGTCACGTATGAGCCATATCTAGAATTGTGTGAGACACTGATCGACATTCTTCCACATGGTCCAGATACGAAGGCGGTCCTGGTCAGCACAGGGGCGGAAGCTATCGAGAATGCGATCAAGATAGCACGTCAAGCGACGAGGCGGGAAGCTATACTGTGTTATACGGATGCTTTCCATGGTCGCACAATGATGGGGATGACGCTGACGAGCAAAATCGACTACAAGTTGAACTGCGGTCCTTTTGCTCCTGAAGTTTACAGGCTTCCTTTCCCTAATTACTACCGATACAATCGCCAGGAGGGTATCGATGATTTTGCGGAGTTGGAGCTGAAGCGCCTGCGTGAAAGCGTTCGCAACGTCGTGGATCCCAACAACGTGGCTGCCGTCATCATTGAGCTCATCCAGGGAGAAGGCGGCATAAATCCGGCCCCTGCGAGGTATGTGGAAGGGCTGCGTCAATTCTGCGACGAACACGGTATCCTCCTCATCTTCGATGAGATACAAAGCGGGTTCGGACGAACGGGCGCATGGGCCTGCTGGCAAACCTATGGCGTTACGCCCGACATCTCGACCTATGCGAAATCCATGGGGTCGGGTATGCCGATAGCAGCGGTGTTAGGCAAAACAGACGTTATGGACGCTGCAGCCCCTGGGACGATCGGGGGCACCTACATGGGAAATCCGGTGTGCTGTGCCGCCGCACTGGCAACCATCGCGTACATGAAGGAGATAGATTTAAATAAGCGAGGGGCTGAAGTTGGGGAAGTCACGCGACAACGACTGAACCACCTGAAAGACATCTGCCGGCAGATTGGCGATGTGCGAGGTATGGGTGCCATGCTGGCACTCGAGTTTGTCCACAACGACGATCCCCACCAGCCGGACAGCGAAATCTGCGCCGACATTGTCCGAGCTTGCGCCGAGCGAGGTCTGATATTGTTAAGTGCCGGTACCCACAAAAACATTATTCGAATCCTTTCACCACTGGTCATATCCGACGCTCAGCTCAACCAGGGGCTGGATATTCTCGAACAGGAAGTACTCAAGGCTTGTGGAGTTGAAATATGAAGCCATTCGCAATAGCCGGCATCCAGATGAAGGTATCCGCCACCCACTCCAATGTGGAGGTGATGAAGGTGAAGCTGGATATCCTTATGAATCTTTATCCCTGGGTGGAAATGGTCGTGTACAGTGAGTTATGCGGCTTCGGGCCGCTGATCCACACGGCCCAGGACATCAATGGGCCTTTTGATATGGAGATGCGGCAAATGGCCCGGAAGCACGGCGTCTGGCTGCTCCCAGGCTCGATATTCGAGAGACGAGGCGCTGAAATCTACAACACGGCGTCCGTCTACAACCCGCAAGGTGAAGTCGTAGCGCGCTACAGCAAGATGTTTCCCT
>CAZART010000028.1:19754-47300 GCA_964487555.1 uncultured Rhodothermales bacterium | reverse complement strand
ACGTGCAGATATTGAACGTGCCTTCCTCACCGGCCACGCCGTCGCGGCGTTCACTTCTGGTTGTCGAGCATGCGGCCGAATACACTCGGGGCGTCGAACCGTGGCATGCAGCACCAATCGATCGATCCGTCCACACTCACGAGTGCGACCGTATGCATGTCGCCGATGAGTCCGTATTCTTCGATCGGCCGGTAGCCTCGATCCGTGGTCGGACGTGCATCCGGATCGGTCTGAGTCTGTTGCATGGTTGGTTGTGGATGGATTGGCAAGCGAAGCGGCCGGCGTCAGAACGACCACTGCGCAAAGTAGCCGACCACGATGGCAGGCCCGGCGGGTAAGTTGCGGCCTGCGAGGGGCACGCGCAACCCGAGTTCGACGGCGCCCGGACCGATGGGCCAGCCCACCGAGGGGTATATCTGCAGGATTTCTCGGCGGGCAGAGCGTATCGAGATGCCCTGGATGATTGCCGGACTGCCCAGCCATCCTTCCACAGCGATTTTCCATGGTGCGCGCCCGATGGTACCGCCGCCTGCCAGGTACGCAAACGTCTCGTCGCCGGGCTTCCAGGCGGCCTCGTCGTTGGTCTCGCGCCAACGATAGCCGATCCATCCCATCATGTAAGCAGGAATCGGATAAAACGAGAATCCGGCCTCGAGCATCATCTCCCAGTCTCGCTGTCCCTCGCCCAGCGGGATGATCTCGGCATCCACCGGGAAATCACCGCCTACGAGCTTCACGCCGGCCCGAACGGCAACGGGAACGGCGCGCAAGCCGAAGAGCTCGGGCCCCGCCCGTAGATAGATTCGAGGATCACCCACTCCGGTTCGAATGCGCCGGTCCAGGTTGTCCTCGAAAATAAGGTGGTGGACCGGCAACTGAAACCACGCATCGACGCCGCGGTAGAGGCCGCCAGCGACTGTTACGAAGAGGGACGTCGTCTCCGCGTGGCCGTCGCTGAAGATCCCTCGTCGTGAGCCGGTTTCATCGAATAGCGTTGAGGTCTCGTGACGGTAGACGGCCGCCTGTATCCAGCCCGACCCTGGCTTCTCGATCCACTGCGCGAAGGCAGAATCCGTCGCGAACCAGAAAATGGCCACCAGCGGCAGGCAAAAAAGCGTGTTCGGCCGCATTACCCGGACGTCCAGAGCTGCGTGTCCCGATGAAAGGCCGCCCACGCGAACCAGAAGGCCACGTACGCCTCTGCGATCGGTTCGAGTCGTGTACCCGCCAGAGGGCCCGTGGAGGATTGGCCATCGACCTGCCATTGACTCGACGTCCCGCGGTCGAAAATGCCGTTCTCTCGCACCTCAAAATCAAGCCTGCTGCCGGCGACCTCAGGAGAGTACGCCATCGCGCTGCGGCGCGACCTGTCCCAGAAGACGACGATCTCGCGGCCTCCGCTTTGCGCGGTTACTACGTTGTAGGGCGCCGTATCGAGCGCTCCGAAGGGGAAGGCGATGCCGTTGTTGAGCGGGATGCCGAGAACGCGCTCCTTGGGCGGGCGCCGGTCGTCGATAGGCATTTGAAAGAGCAAGGTCTCGTTGTCCAGCCCTTCGTAGTTGCCGTAAGGATAACCCGAGCGCTGATAGTTTCTGCTGAATCCGGTATTTGCCGAGATGACCTTCGTATTCGGATACAGCGTGCGCCATCCTTCCCACTCCATTTCGACCACCGAGTGCATCGGGATGGGAGATTCGTTACGGACCCCGCAGCCCGCCTCCCGGTTCATCTGTGGCCAGAGCGACTGGTCCGCATTTCGATCATACATCACGAGATTATTTTGAAACAGGAGCCCCGAGACGCCGAATTCGGCACCCCCGACGACGGAACGATCGAACGCCAGGCTCGAGCCCGTCAGGGGGCAGTACGTGACGGCGAGCTGCATGCCTTCACGGTTCAGGTTAACGATCTCGTGGTGCCAGAGAATGTTGTGCGGAATCGCCAGCATCTCGTCGCCCATGCGAACGCCGATCACGCGACTGTCGTCGGATAGATAGGTGGCCTCATCCGGAACGACGAACTGTGGATCGGTCAACGCGGGGATGCCGTCCTGCGGCACGCCGCCGCTGACCAGGAGGTTCGTTGGAATGCTGCAATCGTCGGCGCCGCCCGGGGTTATCAGCCCCTCGTCCTCGTCACATGCGGCCAGGGCAAATCCAAACACGAGTATGAGGACGACGCGTCCGACCGCGCCGCCGTTGCGACCGGCGATGAAACACCGCTGAGACGCGTCCCTTCGCAAACAGGAAGTTTTCATGACCTTTCGAGATTTTTGCGCACTTCATCCGCTTACTGTGTACCGATGCCGGCGACGACGTTACGGATACGGAGGGCAGAAACGGCGGACCCTTCTTTCCCGGGGAAAGACCGAGGTCCTGTAACGATGCGTAGGATCGGCTAACAGAAAGGCATGACTCTATTTTCCGCGATCCGCCGGAGCCAATCATGCGTTGCACGTTGACGGTCTTCGCGCTCGTCACATTCGTTTTGGTGGTGTCCGGCGGGGCCGCACATGCGCAGTGGACGTCCGTGCACGACCGGACGGTCAACGAGAGCGACCTGCCGAGCCGGGTCGGTAGCGTGCAGCCGTCGGCGGATTACGCCGTCGCCCTCACGGCTATCCTTCAGCACATCGTGACGGCGGAGGGGAGGGTGCGGTACGACCTTCTACGGGACTCTCTCGCGGCGGATTTCCGCCGGGTCTTGAAGGCTGTCGAAAAATTTGACGCAAGCAAGCCGGCTTCACAGCAAGAAAAACTGGCCTTCTGGATGAATGGCTATAACGTTCTGATGCTGCAGAACATCCGTGAGGCTCCGGATGCGAAGCATATCATCGAGGACGGCTACGCCGAGCCGTTTTTCAAGACGCGGCGTCGAATCGCCAGGCAAGAGATCACGCTCGACCAGATCGAGCACGTCATCCTGCGGCGCCGCGAGGGACCGAGCGGTCTCGTCGCACTGCAAGTTGACACGCTCGATCCACGAGTGCACGTCGGTATCCACTGCGCGGCCGTTTCATGTCCCGCGCTCCGCACGCGCGCCTTCACGGCGCAGAACGTCGACGAAGAATTAGACCGGGCGATGCGCGACTTCACGCGACGAGAGCGACACCTTCGCATGGACGGGAAGGTGATGGTGCTTTCGTCGATCCTCGACTGGTTTGGTGAGGATTTCGATCGGCCCGAGCAGCCGGCGGGTGATTTCCTACTCGCATATATGCCGAAAGAACGCACGGATTATACGACGATTCGCGCTCGACTCGAGGGGAAAACGGCAGCGGATATCCGGAGCGATCCCAGGGTTCGGTTCGAGTACGACTGGAGTATTAATTACGAGCGACCCACTCGCTAAGCTCGTTCACACGTCAGATCCTCTCCGCTGAACGGGCGGCCTCGGCGTGAGAAGACAGCGAGTTCACATGACGATTACCGACTACGACGAAGTAAAGGGCGATCGTTATGAGCGTCACCTGGAATTCCATGCCGCGGCCCTCATTGCCCATACCCATGTTCACGGAGTTCCAGCCGTGCGGCCAGTGGACCAACAAGATGGCGCCGACCATGTCGACGGCAATGATCAGTCCGGCCGTACGCGTCGCCCACTCGGGGCCCGCACCGCCGACGAGAATCAGGACGCCCGCCGCGGTTTCAGCCGCCGCCAGCATTCCAATCATAAAGACAGACATCTCCATCATCTCGGCAAGCATTCCCAGAGCGGGAAACTTGGTGAGGCCGTGATACAGAAAGACGGCGGCCAGCGAGAAGCGGAGAAGCCAGTGTGCTTGAGGGGCGAACCGGTCGAGTGCATTCATAATCGGACGTTGCTTGGGTGACAGAATCATAATCGCCACAGGGGCGCTCATTTAGTTCCGTGCTCGCCGCCGCTCATTCGTTACACCGTCCCAGAAAGAATCGATCGATACTTCGTAACGCTGAGACCCTCCAGGATACACACTGAGACCCTCCGGGATACATACCAGGATCGTAAGTCAGCAGCAATTGCAGCAGCAATATAGTAGTAATTACGTAAACAAGTATTGATTGAAGAAGTGTCTGTGATGCCGTTCGTTCGTCTCGTTGCATTATGCCTCCTTCTCGTAGAGAGTGCCTGCGGGCAGGGCAGGGATCCCATCGCCGAGCAGCGTGGAGACTGGAAAACGGATTGGGACCGTCGGTCTATCGAATTGAACGAACTCATGTCCGGCGGACCTCCGAAAGACGGCATCCCGTCCATCGACCATCCGAAATTCGTATCGACAGATGCCGCTAAATCGTGGTTGAAAAGCCAGGAGCCGGTCATTTCGCTGGTGATGGGCGATGAGGCGCGGGCCTATCCGCTTCAGATCATGACTTTCCATGAGATGGTCAACCATGAGCTGGGCGGCGAATCCATACTCGTTACGTTCTGTCCGCTCTGCTACAGTGCGGTTGTCTTCTCGCGCGTTGTAGACGGAGAGACGCTGTTGTTCGGCGTTTCAGGTCTTCTGCGACATTCGGACCTGGTGATGTTCGACCGAAAGACGGAGAGCCTCTGGCAGCAGGTCACCGGCGAAGCGATCGTGGGAACCTATACGGGGACGACGCTCGACCGCCTTCCGGCACAGATCATTTCGTTTGCGCAGTTCCAGGAGAGCTATCCGGACGGTCTCGTTCTGTCACGCGAAACCGGTTTCGATCGGTCCTACGGGAAGAATCCCTACGTCGGATACGACGACATCAGCAAGCGTCCGTTTTTGTATGACGGGCCGATCGATGAGCGCTTGCCTCCCATGGAAAAGGTCGTCGCGGTCGGAATAGAGGATGTCTTCAAGGCCTATCCGCATCGAATTACGCGCGAACGGCACGTGATTCATGACGACCTCGGCGGGCAACCCATCGTTGTCTTTCATGCGGAGGGTGCTGTTTCTGCGCTGGAGGACGCCGACATTTCATCAAGCCGCGAAATCGGATCGACGGGGGTGTTTGACAGGCGGATCGACGGCCGCATGCTGGCATTCGACTACGACGGCGGCCGGTTTGTCGATCGCGAAACCGGCAGCACGTGGATGGTCACCGGAGAGGCGGTCGAGGGTCCGCTTCAAGGCCATCGACTTACGCCCCTCGAGCACGGCGATTACTTCTCGTTTGCCTGGTTTGCCTTTCGGCCGGAAACGGAGATCTATTCCGGACCTGCGGAAAGGTAGCGCGAATCTGACGCGTCACGCCTCGTCTTTCAGGCTGCTTTCGATCACGATGTCGCTCTCGAGCGTCCGGTGGACCGGGCACCGCTCCGCGATCTCGAGGAGGCGGTTCCGCCGGCTCTCGTCGAGCGAGCCGATCAGCTCGATCTCCCGCTCGATGTGATCGATCCGGGCGCCCTTGTCCTCGCAGTGGGCACAGTCATCCGCATGCACCTTCTGATGCCGGAGGCGAACCACGACCGATTCGAGCGGCAGTTTCTTGCGGTCGGCGTACATGCGAAGCGTCATGGACGTACAGGCCCCAAGCCCGGCGACGAGGAGATCGTACGGGGTCGGGCCGGTGTTCGTGCCGCCGACGGCCAGCGGCTCGTCGGCCACGAGCGCGTGTCCGTTTGCGGAGATCTCCGTGCGAAAGCCGTCGCTTCCGGTCTCGACGATGATGCGGTTGTCATCCGGTGGACCCTGCCGGGCGAGCTTCCTTTCGACGGGTATGTACCGGGCACTCCACGCAGCGATGACCGATCCGGCATAGCGTGAATCGTCGGAATTGGTCAGAAGATGGTCGGCCTCGTCGAGAGACACGAAGCTTTTCGGATGCTTCGCGTGCTGAAAAATGTGGGCGGCGTTGTCGATGCCGACGATCTGATCGACGGGTGAATGGAGAATGAGCAGCGCCTTGCCCAGGTCTGCGAGCGCATCCCGGGTATTGTGCCGCTCGAGGTCGTCGACGAACTGCTTGCGGATCGTGAAGACGCGCCCGGCCAGGCGCACGTCGGCCTCGCCTTTCTCGGAGATCTCATCCATGTCGTCCACGAAGAGATGGCGAATGTGCTCCGGGCTGCACGGAGCACCGATCGTCGTCACGGCCACGGCGGATTCGATGTCGCCGGCCGCCATCAGCATGGCGGCGCCTCCGAGAGAATGGCCGATCAGGATCCGAGGCGCCTCGAAGTCCGCCTCCATAAACCGGGCGGCAGCCACCAGATCGGCGACGTTGGAAGCAAAATGCGTATCCGCAAAATCGCCCTCGCTCTCTCCGAGACCCGTGAAGTCGAACCGCAGGACGCCGAAGCCGGCCTGCGTCAGCGCCCGGCTGATGTGGCCGACGGACGTCAGGTTCTTCGAGCACGTGAAGCAGTGGGCGAACAGCGCGTAAGCGGTGGGCTCGCCGTCTGCCGGGAGATCGAGCCGCGCGGCGAGGCGATCGCCATCCTCGTTTCGGAAATGAAGGTTCTGAGATCGCATGGTCGTACGTCCGTGGATCAGGTCTCGATGAAGAAAAGGTAGGCGTTCGTATGCGTGACGGCAAATGTGTTACGCCGGCAGCCTGCGCGGCGCCTCATCTGTCTTTCCATCGTGTAAGCCACCGGGCCTGGTTGGAATGGGGAGCTTGGAATCCAATTCGTCGGCGTTTAGGATTATCAGCAAAATGACTACAAGCGCCCGATAGGGAATTCCCGAGGTTGTCCTCCGAAGCCACGAGTTACAACCAACCCATCTTCGCGGCCGCTCCACCCACGTGCCGAGACCCTCACACACGAAGGCTGCGCCTGGCGTAGACTTCACGACGATTACCCATCATGGAGATCCGAAAAACATTCGCGAATCCCCAGGAGCCGGACAGTTGTGTGTTCCACGAAGTTGACAATTCGCAACAAACCGTCGTGGGCATCGGCGCCTCGGCCGGAGGGATGAACGCGCTCGAGGCATTCTTTACCAGTCTGTCCGAGACCCCCGGCATCGCATTCATCGTCGTCGTTCACCTATCGGCGAATCACGACAGCAGGTTGGCACACAGGCTACAGAAGCACTCCCGGATGCCGGTCGCGCAAGTCGAAGGGCCGGTGCAGGTGATGCCGGGCAACGTATACGTCATCCCGCCCGGCCACGACCTTTCCATGGCGGACGGCCACCTCGTGCTCTCAGAACGGTCGCAGCCGCTTCACGCTCCTATCGACCTCCTCTTTCGCACGCTAGCCGATACCCATGGCCGCGACGCCGTCGCCGTAGTTCTTTCGGGAACAGGTAGCGACGGCACGGTCGGCCTCCGGCAGATCAAAGAATGCGGAGGGCTCACGATGGCGCAGTTCCCCGAGGAGGCCGAATACGATGAGATGCCTCGCAATGCGGTCGAAACGGGGTACGCCGACATCGTCTTGCCCGTGGCAGACCTGGCCCGGAGACTGGAGGCATACGGACGAGGGATCGGTTCCGTCAGGCTTCCGCATGGATCCGAAGAACTTTCCGTCGAGGACGGTAGTGCACTCTTGATGATTTACGAGCACATGCGCGAGGCGACGGGACACGATTTTTCCAGCTACAAGCATGCCACCGTCCTGCGGCGACTCAGCCGGCGGCTGAGGCTCTCCGGCATGGAGGACCTCACTTCCTACGTCGCTCTTCTTCACGAAGATGCTGAGGAGGTGCAGAACCTCCTGAACGATCTCCTGCTCACCGTCACCACCTTCTTTCGCGATCCGGAAGCATTTGCGGTATTGGAAAGCGACCTCATTCCCAGGCTGTTCGAGGGAAAGGCCGCTGATGAGACCGTTCGCGCCTGGGTCTGCGGGTGCGCCACGGGCGAAGAGGCGTACTCTGTCGCCATGCTGCTCTATGAGGAAGCCGAACGCCGGTCCCACCGCGCGCACCCACAGATATTCGCTTCCGACAGCTCTAGAGAGGCTCTTAAGGTGGCGCGGGCGGGGTGTTACCCTGAGGGCATAGCTTCCGACGTTTCAAGCGTACGCCTGAGCCGATTTTTTGACCGGAGGGCGGGTGGATACCGAATAAAGTCCGCCGTTCGCGATGGGGTCGTATTCGCTGCACATGATCTGTTGCTGGATCCGCATTTTTCAAAGCTCGATCTCATTTGCTGTCGCAACGTGCTCATCCATCTCAACCACGGTGTGCACGGGAAGATTTTCGATGTGTTCTGGGACGCACTCGAGCCGAACGGCTTTCTGTTTCTGGGTGATGCAGACGCCGAGGTCACGACCGGTTCATTTCATGGCATCGACAAAGGGCGCGGCCTCTACCGGCGCAGTAACGGCCGGCGCGTCCGCCGAACACCCAACGGCGGCGGGGTAGTTCCTTCCCCTCCCGGCGGCGTCGGCGACGGCGCCGTACCAATGGATGGCTCAGTCGCATCGATGAACGCTGAACGGATGCAGGAACATGAACTTGAAACGGACGGACCACGGGATCTCGCGAACGAGGAAGGGGCCGCCCCGATGTTCAGGAGTGAACTCAAGAAAGTGAGGGCGCATCTGCGTACGATGACGTTGGAGCATGAGGCCGCGAACAAGGCATTGACGGACGCGAACGTCGAGATGCAGGCCGTTAACAGGGAGCTCAGTGCGACAGCAGAGGAGCTGGAGATGGCGAAGGAAGAGCTTCAGTCACTCAACGAAGAGCTGCTGGCGGTCAACGACGACCTCAGAAATAAGATCGACGAGATCAATGGGATTAACGGCGACCTGCAAAACCTGATGAACGCGAATGAGATCGGTACGATTTTCCTGGACCGGCGTCTTCGCGTTAAACGATACACGCCGCGCGTGGAGGACCTCTACTTTATCGCCGCGGCCGATCTGGGACGGCCCCTCGG
Organism: uncultured Rhodothermales bacterium; assembly: GCA_964487555.1. Taxonomy (GTDB): domain Bacteria; phylum Bacteroidota; class Rhodothermia; order Rhodothermales; family VXPQ01; genus CAZART01. The sequence continues at coordinate 38,514 of CAZART010000028.1, read as the reverse complement.
CCACCTCAAACACAGATTCCGAGGCGACGAATTAATAGGGGATGCTGCTCGCGTTCTCGAGGATCTCATGATGGTAGAGCGGGAGATGCAGCACACGGCCACCCATCAGTGGTTCCTCATTCGCCTCCTACCCTACTACACCGTGGGCGGAAAGGCCGAGGGCGTGGTAATCACATTCGTCGATATCACCGAGCGAAAAAAGCATGATGAGCAACTCGAGACGCTCGTAGAAACGTTAGAGGAAATGGTTGCCGCCCGCGCCGAGCAGGTGACGCAGCTCGCCTCCGAGCTGAGCCGTGCCGAGCAAACCGAGCGGCAGCGGATCGCACAAATCCTACACGACGAGCTTCAACAACTGCTGCATGCCCTCCATATCAGGGTGGGGGTGTTGAGTCGAGGCCTCTCACCGGCGCAAGCCGACCGCCTGAGTCAGGCCAATACGCTGATCTCCAGAGCCATTGAAGTTACGCGCACGCTGACGGTTGACCTGAGCCCGCCGGTGCTAAAGGGGGAGGAATTCACGACGGTGCTCGATTGGCTGGCGAGCCAGATGGAAGAGATGCACGGCCTGAAGGTAGAGGTTGTGGCCCCGGCCCCCGTTCGTCTAGCGGCCGACCTGCGCTTGCTTCTGTATCAGATAGTGCGCGAACTGCTATTCAACGTCGTCAAGCACGCCGATATCGACCATGCTCGCGTGCAGATTGGCCGAGAAGGGGCCGGTCTCGTCCTGGTTGTCTCGGACGAAGGATCCGGGTTTGAGCCGGAGCTGTCGCCGCAGGACGGCTTTGGACTTCGCAGCATTCGACAAAGGCTGGATCTTCTCGGCGGCCGTTTCGAAATGGAGGCCGCTCCCGGCAACGGCACGCGGGCACGGCTCATCGTGCCGCTGGAAGAGAATGCCAATCGCGCCGCAGAAGCTTCGCTGAATCAGGAAAACGCTTGACGGAGATGCAATCGATGAAAAAGACAATCTATCTGGTCGACGATAATCCAGACATGCGCGAGGCTCTCGTCATGCTCGTTGAAGATGAGGAGGACCTGGAAGTATGTGGAAGTGCAGAGACGGCCGCCGAAGCCCTCCGCATCCTCCGCGATCTGGACCCCGACCTCGTAATCGCCGATCTCTCGCTGCCGGGGATGCACGGCATAGAATTCATTCAACGGCTCTACGCGCTGAAGCCCCGGCTTCGAGCCACCATTCTTTCCGCGCAGACGGAGACCGTCTACGTCGAGCAAGCGCTGGGGGCAGGGGCGAAAGGCTATATCCTGAAGGGGGATCCGATGGACATGATGGAGGGAATACGGCGGGTTCTGGATGGGGAGACATACGTAAGTAGATCCATGCGTGCGCCGGCGTTTCGCAAGCCAATCTTTACCGGCGTGGAGTCGCGGTCATGAAGCGTTTCAATACATACATCGGCCACCGAATTGACGTAGGTAGAAAACTTACATCGTAGTATCCTTGTAGGATGGTTAACGGTGATCGCGGTACAGCCTACCACATCACTACGGATACTCTTGACCCTCCCGCAGAAGCAATATCCATGTCTGCCCCATTGAAAAAGGCCCATGTAGGCGACCTTGAAGAGGTATCTCCTCCGACGGTCACGGACGAAACGGCAGACGTTCCTGTCGTCGCACTCGGAGCTTCGTCGGGCGGACTGAAGGCACTCGAGCTGTTTTTCAAGAACGTGCCTCCGGGAAACGGCATGGCATTCATCCTGGCCATGCACCTCTCGCCGGAGCACAAGAGCCGGCTTGCCGAAATCCTGCAGTCCTTCACGACGATGCCCGTCATCCAGATGAGTACGGACGTGGACATCGAGCCCGATCATGTCTACGTGATTTCCCCCAGGCAGCATCTTGCGCTTCAGGAAGGTCGTCTCCACGTCTCGTCGCGCGGCCGATCGCCGGCGTTCGGGGTGATTGACCATTTGTTCGAGTCCGTGGCCGCGTCTCAGCAGGAGCGTGCCGTCGGCATCGTGTTCTCCGGAAGCGGCGTGGACGGTACCGCCGGGTTGCGTGCGATCAATGAGCTCGGCGGGCTCGTTCTGGCTCAAGATCCCGAAGAAGCGGAAAGCGCCGCAATGCCGAACAGCGTTATCGCCACGGGGCTGGTGGACTACATCCTGCCGGCTGCAGAGATACCGGCCCGGCTGATGGAGCTCCGGGGCCGAGCGTCCCGGCCGGTGGTTCCGATGGAAAACAGGGCACGATTGGGAGACGAACGCGCGTTGCGCGACATATTCATGAGGCTTCGTGAACATAGCGGACACGACTTCACTCATTACAAACGCACCTCACTGAATCGACATCTCGACCGGCGAATGCTGATTCAGCATGTCGAGGACCTGCCGACGTATGTCCGCCGCCTGCAGACTGATAAAGCAGAGGTGGACACCCTATTTCGGAACTTGCTCGTTGGTGTCACTCAATTTTTCAGAGATCCGGAGGCTTTTCAGGCACTCGAAAGTGACGTGCTGCCGAACCTATTCAAGGAGGCCGACGAAACGAGTGAGTCCCCCGGGGTTCGCGTGTGGGTTCCGGGATGTGCGACGGGCGAGGAAGCCTATTCTCTGGCCATGCTGATGGCGGAGCACCGGGATGCCGTCGGCTCTCAGGCGTCGATCCAGGTTCTCGCTACGGACATCAACGACAGGGCCATATCCGTTGCCCGCCGCGGTCTGTACGCGCATACCATCGCGAAGGGACTTTCGACCGAACGGCTCCATCGGTTTTTTCAGCGAAGGGAGGACGATTACCAGGTTTCCGAGGATCTGCGAGAGATGGTGCTGTTCGCCGAGCACGATCTGACCCAGGATCCCCCGTTCGGACGAATGGACCTCATCTCATGCCGTAACCTGCTCATTTACTTTGACGTCGAGATGCAGCGGTGCGTCCTCGAGCGCTTTGCGTACAGCCTCCGGTCGGGTGGGTATCTCCTTCTCGGCACGTCGGAGGGGGCCGGCAGGGCTTCTGAATTCTTCGCCCCCGTATCCAAGAAATTCAGTCTTTTTCAACGGAAAGTGAGTACAGGTTCGTCGCCGCATCGTCAGGTTTTTTCCGGCCCTTCCGGTGGTCAGGAAGCGAAAGCAGCGAGCTCTGCCGGTCCGGAGCGGCATGCGGTCGACTATCCCGCGCCCGAGGACGTGCAGTCTCTCAACGAAGAGCTGCGCGCCGTCATGGAAGAGCACGAGGTATCGAAGGAGGAGCTGCAGTCGCTCAATGAAGAGCTGACGACGGTAAATCAAGAGCTGCAGAACAAGATCGAGGAGCACCGCCGCCTTAACAGCGATCTGCACAACCTGATCCAGAGCACCCGCATGGCTACGCTCTTCCTCGATCAACGGCTTAACGTCCTGCTATATACTCCCGAATGCACGAAGCTCTTCAATCTGCTCTCGATCGACATAGGCCGACCCCTCGAACACCTCACGCATAAACTGAAATTCGACGGTGTCTTGCAGGACGCGCGGCAGGTGCTCGAGGAAGGCCCCGAGGTGGAGCGTGAGGTTCAGACGAAGGACGGGAGCTGGTACTTCATGAGAATCATGCCTTATCAGACTACCGAGGGCGAGGCGGGCGGCGTCGTCCTCACGTTTGCCGACATTACGCTTCAGAAAGAAATGGAGCGCGTGAGCGAGCATCGCTTTACGCTTGCTTTTCACGCCGGTCCTATGGCCGCGAGCATCATTACGCGCGATGAGGGCCTCTTTCTGGACGTGAACGAGATTTTTGAGGAGATAACCGGATATTCAAGAGACGAGGTCGTGGGGCACCCCGCGCGGACCTTCGGACTGCCCTTCGGGGGTGAGGCGGATGCGTCCTCGACGAAATCTCCCGGCAACCCCACTCCGTCCCAGACGGAAATCCGGATCCATACCCGATCGGGGGGCATTCGCGACCTGATCGTTTCCCTGACGCCCATCGATTTCGGCGGGCAGCCCTGCTTTCTACGTCTTTTCTACGACGTGACGGAGCGCAAACGGCTCGAACAGGAGATACTCGTGGTGAGCGACCGCGAACAGCGCCGAATCGGTGTAGACCTTCACGACGGGCTCGGAACGCATCTGACGGGCATTGCCATGATGACGCGCGGCCTCGCACGCAACCTCCGAACGGGCCGCCCGGTCACGGCTGAGGAAGTGGACGAGATCGCCCGTCTCGTGGCGGACGGCATCGAACAGGCTCGCACGCTGGCGCAAGGTCTCAATCCGTTCCTGCTTGACGAATACGGATTGACGGTCGCGCTGCAGGCGCTGGCGGCGAACATGCAGGCGCAGTCCGAAATCGAATGCTCATTCGAGGACGAGGGGGGCTCGATGTCGCTTAGCAACGAGCAGAGCATCCATCTCTACCGGATTACACAGGAGGCGGTTACCAATGCAGCAAGGCACGGTCATGCCGACAGGATTAGAATCGTTTTATCTGAAAAAAACCGGCACTATCTGCTCACGATTCAGGACGACGGCACCGGCTTTGAATTGGCAAAGGGACACGACTCGGGGATGGGGCTGCACATCATGCGCTACCGAGCCGATATGATCGGCGCCCGTCTCGACATCACCAGCACGCCCGGCGACGGAACGACGGTTACCTGTACATTTGATGCTGCCGACCGACATCAAAGAGACGTACGTCCACAATCCCCCAACAAGTCGCGTTTCCCGCGAAGCCATGAAGTATAAGATATTCATCCTCGAAGACCATCCGATCATGCGTCGCGGCTACAGGACGCTCATCAACGGGGAGATGGACATCGAGGTATGCGGTGAAGCGGAGACCGCCGCCGAGGCCCTCGAAAAAATCCCGCAGGCCGATCCCGACCTCGTCATCGCGGACATCTCTCTGGAGGGGACGAACGGCATCGAATTCGTCAAGCGGCTCCAGACGGAGAAGCCGGGCCTGGGGGTATTGATCGTATCGATGCATGAAGAGTCGCTCTACGCAGAGCGCGCACTCCAGGCCGGCGCCGTGGGATACGTTATGAAAAAAGAAGCCGACAACTCTGTGCTGACGGCCATTCGGCGCGTTCAGGGCGGACGGTATTTCGTCAGCGAACGCATGGAGGACAAGATCATGCTCCTGTTCGCGGGGCAGGCATCTCCCAAGGAGATGGCCGAGAACACCTCGTCGATCACTCAACTCTCGGACCGGGAGCTGGAGGTCTTTGAGCTGCATGGCCGGGGGCTTACCACGCTCGAAATGGCCGAATCACTGGACATCAGTCCGAAGACAATCGCCACGTACAGGGGACGCATAAAGTCCAAGCTGGCCATTGAGACCCTGCCCGAACTGGTGCGGCGCGCGGTGCTCTGGATCGAGAACGAGAAGCGTTCCGCCAACGGGAAGGATCGACGCACAAGCGAGTAATCCGCCCTCCCGTCCGCTACACTTCAAGCGACGTCATCGCCTGCAGTGTAAGCAAAATTCTTACACGGAGTTAGGACGATGGACTTCACCGACCTCGCTCGGGCCGACCTACTATGGTGGCGAGATGTACCTGGCGCAGTGTCGAGGCGGCGTAATATGGATGATTCACCGAGTGGTCCGATGCAGGTATTGATTCGCCAGAAGGATCATTCGTTGGTAGCCGAACTGGTTGGCGACTGGGAGCTGGAAAAATCGACGCCACGGTTTGACCGGCTGGTCGAGGACCATCCTGGGGAGCCGAAGGTGCGTGCGGTTGCGTTCGACACGGCCGGACTCGGCAAGTGGGACAGCAGCCTGCTCACGTTCCTGCTGCAGGGCATGAAGTACTGCGAGGCGAAGGGCCTCGAATTCCATGCCGACAGCCTGCCCGAGAACATAGCCGGCCTGCTGGATCTCGCCCGTGCCGTGCCGGAGAAGGACGTCGGTCGCGAGGACGAAAAGGCGCCGATTTTTGCAAGAATCGGAAAGAAGAGCCTCGCAAAGTTCGACACATTCATGGCGTCGGTCACGTTCACCGGCGAGGTCGTCGACAGCTTCATCCGGTTCGCTCTGTTTCGCGTCAATCTGCGCTGGCGCGACTTCTGGGTGGTGGTCCAGGCAAACAGCTCCGGGGCACTGCCCATCGTCACGCTGATCAGTTTTCTGATCGGCCTGATCATCTCCTTTCTGGGAGCGGTCGTGCTGCAGCGCTTCGGGGCCGGCTACTACGTGTCCTACCTGGTGGGCTACGGCATGTTGAGAGAAATGGGCGCGCTCATGACGGGCATCATCATAGCCGGCCGCACCGGCGCCGCGTTTGCCGCCGAGCTCGGCAGCATGAAGATCACCGAAGAGATCGACGCCTACAAGACGCTCGGGCTCTCTCCGATGGATTACCTCGTGCTGCCGCGCGTCCTGGGCCTCTTCCTGATGATGCCCCTGCTGACGATCTACGCTGACTTCATAGGTATTCTCGGAGGAATGGTCGTCGCGGTCACGATGCTTGACCTTTCCGTTACCCAGTTCGTCGGGGGACTCCTGACCCCGGTGACGCTCGTGGACGGGCTACTCGGCGTCTTTAAAGGGATGATTTTCGGCCTGACGATAGGCCTGGCCGGCTGCATGCGGGGCATGCAGACCGGGAACGACGCGGGCGCTGTGGGACGAGCCGCGACATCCGCCGTGGTCACAAGCATCACGCTGATCATTCTGACAAATGCCGTGATCGATTTCGTCGCTGCATTACTCGAAATATAGTCCTTATGGAAGCTCCTATCGAAGTTCGAGATCTGACGATGGCCTACGGGTCGCTCGTCATTATGCGCGACCTGAAATTTCAGGTTCGGCGGGGGGAGATTTTTGTCATCATGGGTGGAAGCGGCAGCGGCAAGAGCACGCTCCTCAAACACCTGATCGGCCTCAAAAAACCGGCCGAAGGAACGATCCTCTTCGAAGGAGCCGATTTCATAGAAGCGGGCGAGGAGGCGCGCAAGGAAATGCTGCGCCGCATGGGCGTGCTCTATCAGAACGGCGCTCTGTGGAGCGGAATGACACTCGGCGAAAACGTGGCACTGCCCCTGGAGGAGTATACGAGTCTGGGCTCCGATGAGATCGGCGAGGTCGTTTCGCTGAAGCTCGCACTCGTGGGCCTCCGCGGCTTCGAGTCCTTTTATCCCAACGAGATCAGCGGGGGTATGCGCAAACGCGCGGCCCTCGCTCGTGCGGCCGCCCTGGACCCGGATCTGCTTTTTTTCGACGAGCCATCTTCCGGGCTCGATCCGATTACCGCAAGCCGCCTCGACGATCTGATCCTGCAGCTTCGAAAGAGCTTCGGAACGACCATCGTAGTGGTAAGCCACGACCTCGCGAGCATCTTCAAAATTGCGGACCGCGCGCTTTTTCTCGACATCAAAGAGAAAACCATGACCGCGCTTGGAAACCCGGTTGAGCTGCGGGACAACCCGCCTACCGAGGAAGTAAACCGGTTTCTCACACGAAGCAGCGAAGTCGAACCGACCCCTGCCACCGACCTTTACGAATGAGAATGCTATGAGTATACGCGCCAACCCGACCGCGATCGGCCTTTTTGTTATCGGGGCCATCATCCTGACCGTAATCGGCATTGCCACGCTGGCCTCGACGGCCTGGTTCAGCAAACAGTCGACGTTCATCAGCTATTTCGATGAGTCGGTGAACGGCCTGGCCGTGGGCGCGCCCGTGAAGTTCCAGGGCGTGCCCGTAGGCAGCGTCACCGATTTACTGATCCAGATTGAGCTGAGCGATAAGACGTTCCAGGTGCCGGTGGTCTACGAGATCGATCTCACGCGTCTCACGTCGCTTGCCGGTACGTTTGTCGCGCTGGACGATGAGGCCGTGTTGAGGCAGCAGATCCGCGACGGCCTCCGGGCCCAGCTTCAGATGGAAAGCATGGTCACCGGACAGCTCTACGTCGAGCTCGCCTATCGTGTGGATGCAGCGCCGCCCGAGCTTGTGGGCGCTCAGACTACTTATCAGGAAATTCCAACCACACGCTCAATCCTCGCCGCCTTCGGAACAGAGGCAGGCAGCCTTGTGGCAGACGTGGTGAAGATCCTCTTTCGTGTGAACGAAATGCTCGAATCCATACAGATGGAAGAGATCAATCAGTCGGTCGTGGCTTCGGCAGCGGCCGTGGAGCGCCTCGCGGATTCCCCGCAGATTCTAGCGGCATTCGGCGAAGTCCCGCTGATGAGCGGTCAGCTCAACCGGACGATGGCTCAGATGGAGGTGCTCGCCGCGCAGCTCGGGGGGACCATCGAGCCTCTGCAGATGCACCTGGACAGCACGAATACCGAAGTGATGCTCACGATGCAGTCGATGCGACGGTCCCTCGACGAGATGCAAGGAGTTCTATCGACGGACTCCGGTATCGGATACCAGATGGAGGAGGCATTTGCCGGCATGAAGGACGCCGCCGACGCGCTGCGTCTGCTCACCCTGTCGCTGGAACGCAATCCCGACATGCTCCTCCGCGGGAAAAAATCTTCAGCTAATTAGCCATGTCGCACACGATGAATTCAATCCACACGATCCTCCTGGTTGCCGTATTCGCCCTTACGGGTTGTTTCAGTCTGGGAAGAGACGAACCGCCCCAGCAGCACTTCGTGCTGGGTGGAAACCGGCTGCAGGAGTCCATGCCACAACCCGAACGCCTCGCCGGGCTCACCATCGGGCTGCGCCAGGTGGATCTCGCGGAGTACCTGGAGTCGCGCCTGATCGTCGTCCGGCACGAACCGCATCAGATCCGTTTTTCCGAATTCAATCGTTGGGGAGAGAATCTCGACGGCGGGTTCAACCGCGCCCTCGCCCTGTATCTTGCTGATCGGGCGCCCTTCGAAGGTGTCGACGTAGTCCCATGGGCACCCCGAGCACAGCATGATTATTTGATCCAGATCCATCTGTTGCGCTTCGAAGGCATCGTGGTCGAGGAGGCATTGGCGGGCGAGGCCTACATGCTGGCCAACTGGGAGATTATTCGCCAGCCCGACGGCGCGGTGCTGTCGCGGGGGACCACCGATTATCGGAAGGATGGATGGACCGTCGGAGACTATGGGGAACTCGTCACGCACCTCGACGCCGGATTGGGCGAGTTGTCGGACGACCTGATCGCCGAGCTGGACCTGATCGCAGCTGCCGTGGTCGCTAAATAGGCGGATGCAAGCGGGCCGGCATCTCATTCGTCCCGCCGACAAATTCGGCTGGGGCGGGCATATTGACAGCCGTCGGCTGCGTCCAGTCCATCCACGTCGAAAGCTCGCCGAGCGCCGGACCGCATTTCGCGAAACGCCGAGGACGCTTACCTTGAAACCTGGAAGGTCTTCAACATGCCCTTCTCGGCCGCATTCGGCACTTCGGCGATCCAGGCATATCGACCCGGTTCTACGTCGACCGTAAGATAGGCCGTTTCGCCTTCCGGCATCTCATTCGTTCCGCCGACGAATTCGGAAGGGGAGGGCGTCTCGAGGCCCGTGGACTGCGTCCAATCCATCCACGTCCCAAGCTCGTCAAGATCGTGATCATCGTTCAGCCGAACGAGCTGTACGTCGTGGCCGACGACATTTTCGTGGGGTTCCTGATCTTCGAAGTGGACGGCGACGGTGTGCCGTCCCGGCGCTACTTCTTCGATCACGTCGATGCCCCCGTCGCGGGAGAGCGTCATCTCGATGTCCGCCTCAGGCGCCGCAATACCGTTCGATTCATCCAGGACCGTAATTTCGTGAACCATTCCGTATTCGCCGGGCGTCTGATTGACGGAGTGGAAAATGCCCCCTGTTTTGACGTAACACTCGACTACATACGTTCCAGGTTGAAGGTTAACCGTGACGTCGGTCGTCTTGCCGGGTGAAACGAATCCGGGACCGCCAAAGGAGACGATTTCGCCGAACCATTCAGGAATCTGGCCGAACGCCTCCATCGCGGCATCAGCCCGGCCTTCGTTGAGGAGATCCATACCTTCCTGAAAGATCGGAGCGACGACCTCCTGGTGATCTTCAACGCCTCGGCCCTCGGGATAAAGCGCGAAGAGGGCGAAATGCGTCATTTCGGACGCGTTATTCAGCCGAACGGTCGTCCATCCCGAGGGAATTTCGTCCGGACCCTCGAACTCCAACCCCACGGCCGTGATTTCTACGAGGCCGGGCCGATCCACGACGGCGGGCTCGTCGCCCCGGCAGCCGATGAGCAGTATAGCGAGTACGAGTCCGGCAGGTCGTGCGATCGCGACAATCATGAAGGGCTCCACGTATCTTGTGGTTAACGGGCGAGATCAAAGAGGCATTTTGGTTGGAGCTGCCCTCCAAAGAATAACAAATGGAATGGCGGGGAGCCATTCCACCCTTGATGGTTCGGCACGTCACCGCCAGGGACCCACGAGAACGTGATCCACGACCATTTATGAAGAGGCTGCACCGTCACACATTTCGACTGATCGTGGTCGTTCTGGGGATTCTCTGGATCGGCTGCCGACCGCCAATCGGCCCGGCCGCCCCGGATTCCGTGCAAACATTTGTCAATCCGTTGTACGAAGGCGCCGATCCGTTCGTCTATAAGCATATCGACGGCGCGTACTACTTCTGCCAATCCGAGGGGGACCGCGGCATTGCCGTCTGGAAGTCGCATCGCCTGACCGACAAGGGCGTCAAGCGCGTCGTGTGGACCCCGCCGGCGACGGGATGGAACACGTCCGAGATCTGGGCGCCGGAGCTGCATTACCTCAGCGGCAAATGGTACATCTACTATGCCGCGGATTCGGGCGAGAACAAGGACCACCGCATGGGGGTGCTCGAAAGCGTCACCGACGATCCCCAGGGTAAATACGAGGATAAGGGGATGCTCTATACCGGCGACGAGATCGACAGCCGAGCCAACAACCGGTGGGCCATCGACGGCACGCCGCTGCAAATGGGCGATCGGCTTTACCACGTCTGGTCGGGCTGGGAAGGCACGGCGGACGAACAGTGGCTCTACATCGCCGAGATGGAAAACCCGTGGACCATCAAGACCAACCGGGTCAAGCTCGCCGAGAACGATGATTACGTGTGGGAGCGGGTGTCGGAAAGTGTGGACGAGCGCGGGCTTAATGAGGGCCCGCAGATTCTCGAAAACGACGGCGTCGTCTACGTCATCTACTCGGTCAGCGGTTCGTGGGAGCCTTCCTACAAGCTCGCCCAACTCTCCATCGCAGCCGACGCCGACCCGATGGAGCCGGCGAACTGGACGAAGCACGATGCTCCGGTCTTTACCGGGAACGAACACGTGCATGGTGTCGGCCACGCGTCCTTCACCAGATCGCCCGACGGCAGCGAGGACTGGATGGTCTATCATACCAAGATCGATACCGTGCCGGGCTGGCGGCGGGTCGTTCATCTTCAGCCGTTTACGTGGAGCGAAGACGGGCCTGACTTCGGCGACGCGGTGTCGGCGGGTGTTCCGCTTCCAGTTCCTGCCGGAGAGCCATCCAACCTGCACGGAGAACAGTTCTCGGATTCGTTCGAACACGGCCGCTGGGACAACTGGGTGTATTACGGATACAATCGATTCATCAGCATTCAGGACCAGGCGCTGTCGCTTAATTCCTTCCCGGGTGAGCACATGCCCAATACATTTGCGAGCGGTGAGAAAGCCCTCATCCGAGGATACGACTGGGTGGACTTCACGCTTTCGACGCGATTCAATGTCGTCCAGGGTGACGGGGAGGCCGGACTGTTATTTCGCGCTTCGCGCCCGGCTGTCGGGGAGCATGCGGTGAATGGCTATTATGCGGCACTCCGGCCCGGAGAAGATGCCGTCGTGCTCGGCACGATGGATGGTCGTACATGGCGGGAGCTGGGGCGATCAGAGATGCTCATCGAGAACGATGCGTGGTACGAGATGACCGTAGAGGCGGCGGGTCCGCAGATCCGTGTAGAGGTGAACGGGGAGCCGGTGTTTCGACTGGAGGACAGCACGTATGCAGCGGGAATGGCCGGTATTCGGGCCGCCGATGTCCATGCCCTGTTCGATGACGTTGATCTACGCGCCGCTCAGCCGTAGGATCGGCATTACCAGCGCCGGCCATGCAGTGTAACGAGGTTCGGCGTCGGCCATCCGTGGAGCCACTCCAGTTCGCGCTCGCGGGGCACCGGCCATTTTGCAAAAAAACTCCGCCGCCAGTCCGTATATTCATAACGGTCCCCGCAACATTCAAGTAATTCCTCGTCGCTCTCTATGGCCCACGTAACTCTTCCAGAAGGTCTTCCCGGCATCGTCGGTCCGTTGGAGCAGTTTCCCGAAACCGGCAAGCACCTGCGTGCACTCGCCCAGGAGCTTCTTCGGGGTCCGTCGCCGCTCACGGCGGGCGAACGCGAGGTGATCGCCGCCTACGTCTCGTCGGAGAACAACTGCTTCTTCTGCATGAACTCGCACAGCGCGGCCGCCCGTCATCTACTCGGCGACGAAGCCGAAGTCGTCGAACAGGTGAAGCTCGGCCTTGACCAGGCTATGATCAGCGAGAAGATGAAGGCGCTTCTCACGATCGCGAAGAAGGTGCAGATCGGGGGGCGTCGGGTGACGGATGAAGATGTCGAGCGGGCCCGTACCGAAGGGGCGAGTGACAAGGAGATCCACGACACGGTTCTCATCGCGGCGGCGTTCTGTATGTATAATCGGTATGTGGATGGTCTGGCGACGTGGGCGCCTGACAGCCCCGACGTATACGACCAGCAGGGCGCACAGCTCGCATCCAACGGATACGTCTAGCGACTGAAGCCCTGCCCGTAAGCAAGCCGACCGCATCGTCGGCGTCTCGGAGCCGGTTGTGCGATATGAATTATCGCCGGCGATTGAATCGCCCGCCGTGTCACTGTCGGCGCAACGTAGACCGTCCCGGTGGCTATCATGAATCTCAGAAGACGATTTCGGAGCATCAGGAGCCGGTTCGTCTACGCCGCCGGCCTGGTTCTTTCAGCGGTACTGGTCGTCACGGCGTCGACGTCGCGAGCACAAATCAATGACTCGGCACCGAGTCCGCTGTTCGCTGACGAAGCCCCGCTCTCGCTGACGATCGCGATGGATCTCAACACGGTTCTCAAGGACCGCGCCGAGGAACGAGACTACCACCCCGCAATCCTCTACGAATCCGGCAACGGTGCCGAAGTGGCTCATACCATCGGCATCAAGCCGCGCGGCTACTACCGACTTCACTTTTTAGACTGCGACGTGCCGCCACTGCGGCTCAATTTTAAGAAAAAGGAGGTCGCAGGGACCGTCTTCGACGGCCAGGACAAGCTTAAGTTGGTCACTCACTGTCGGAACGGAAGTGAAAGATTCCAACAGCACGTCTTCCAGGAATATCTGACTTATCGCACGTACAACCTGTTGACGGACGCGAGCTTCCAGGCTCGCCTTGTCCATCTCACTTACGTCGACAGCAAGGGGCGACGCAAGCCTATCACGGGATACGGTTTCCTGATCGAAGATGACGACCGGATGGCCGAGCGAAACGGCGCCGGTATCATCGAGAGGGAGGTGAAAATACATCCGGATGCCACCCATCGTGAAACGATGAGCCTGCTGGCCGTCTTCCAGTATATGATCGGAAATACGGACTGGATCGTCTCGACCCGCCACAATATCCGGCTTATGTTCGTCCACGAGACGCGTACCATCGTGGCCGTTCCATACGATTTCGATTGGTCGGGCCTGATAAGCACGCCGTATGCGACGCCCTTCGCCGAACTCAACCTGCGCTCCGTGCGCGAGCGCAAGTTCATGGGCCCGTGCCGAAGTGAAGCAGAGTTTGCCGCGACATTTCAGCGCTTCATCGAGGTGGAAGAGAAGATTATGGCGCTTTTCAGCGATTTTAAATACCTCCAAGGCAGGTACGTTCGGTCCTCCATCGATTATCTGAAAGAATTCTTCGAGACCATCCGGCACTCGAGGAGGATCCGGCGCGACTTCATCAAGGCCTGCATGTAGCCGGGCGGGATGCCGATGGAGTTACTCGAGCGCGAACAGGAAGAACAAGCATTAACGGCCGTTCTGAGTGATGTCGCGGCGCAGCACGGGCGCGTCGCGCTCGTCAGCGGTGAGGCGGGGATCGGAAAGACCGTCCTCGTCGAACGAATTGCGGATCGGGCGCGGGAGACGGCAACTGTGTTGTGGGGCGGCTGTGAGGCGTTGTTTACGCCACGACCCCTCGGACCGCTTTACGACATTGCTCAACAAACACAAGGCCGATTGTTGGGCCTTCTGCAAGCGCAGGCGCCCCGCACGACCGTCTTCGCGGCGTTCCTGGATGAGATGGCCGTCGGTCCCGTTCCCAACGTCGTCGTCGTCGAGGATGCTCACTGGGCGGACGAGGCCACCCTCGATCTACTGAAATTCGTGGGGCGTCGCATTCACCGGACGCGGACTCTCTTGATCGTAACCTATCGTGACGACGAGGTCGGTCCGGACCACTCGTTGCGCTACGTCCTGGGGGATCTTCCTCGGCAGTGGGTTCGACGAATCCGCCTCGCCCCACTATCACCGGCCGCCGTCGCCGATCTTGCCCATCGCGCCGGCCGCTCGAAAGAGGGACTTCACGCGCTTACCGGAGGCAATCCGTTCTTTGTTTCCGAGATCCTGGCCAGCGACGATGACGGCGTGCCGGCAACGGTCCGTGACGCCGTGCTGGCTCGCGCCGTGCGCCTGTCACCTGCTGCACGAGAGGCGCTGAACCTGACCTCAGTTGCACCGCGACGGATGGAACGCCGGCTGCTCGACGACCTGCTCGGACCCTCCTCGTCTGCCGCACTGGCTGAGTGTCTCGGCACAGGGATGCTTCGCCCGGGCCCCGACTCGGTGACCTTTCGGCACGAGCTGGCCCGCAGGGCCGTCGAGGAATCGCTCCCGTCCTCACAGCGGCGGGCACTGCACCGACGCGTATTTGCGGCGCTGACGGCGCATGCGCCCGAGCCGCCCCCTCTCGCGCGACTGGTCCACCACGCGACCCAGGCCGGCGATTGGACGGCCGTGTTGAGGTATGCTCCAGACGCGGCGAGACAGGCCGCATTACATGGTGCGCATCGTGAGGCCGCCTCGCACTATCGGAGTGCCCTGCTGTATGCGGAGAAGCTGGCCCCGGAGGAGCACGCCGAGCTGCTCGAAGGGGCGGCCTATGAATGTCAGCTTACGGGTCGGATCGGCGATGCCATTCAAGCACGCGAAAAGGCGCTCGAAATCTGGCGTGCCCTTGGTAATCGGTTGAAGGAAGGCGAAAACCTGCGGTTGCTCTCCCGAGAAGCCTGGTATGCCGGTCAGGGCGAACGCTCACGCGCATGTGCTCGAGAAGCCGTGGCTCTACTGGAGTCACAGCCTCCCGGGCACGATCTGGCTATGGCCTACGGCGTTCTCTCGCAGCAGCATATGATCGATCAGGAGACCGCGGAAGCCGTGCACTGGGGCTCGAAGGCTTTCGAGCTTGCCGAGCAGCTTGGAGACGTAGGTGTCATGATTCATGCGTTGAACAACATCGGCTCGGCGCAGCTGATGGCTTCCGACGAGGCGGGACGCGCCAAGCTCGAGAGAAGCCTCCAGTTGTCGCTCGAGAACGAATTTCATGATCATGCAGCCCGTGCGTACATCAATTTGAGCTTCATAGCAGCGTTCCTGGCTCGAGATCACGAGAGAGCGTTGCGCTACCTTGGTGAAGGGATCGCCTACTGTCGCGAACGGGACCTGGATTCCGCCGGCCTTTGCATGACCGGAGAACGCGCTGTGATTTACCTCCGACAAGGTCGATGGATGGACGCGACCGACAGTGCGGCGTTCGTACTCGCGCATCAGCAAGTACCGCTGGTTGACAAAATCTTGCCTCTCGTCGTCCTGGGGCTGGTCCGTGCCCGACGAGGAGATCCGGATGCGGATGCGCTTCTGGACGAGGCCAGAGAACTTGCGGTCCCGACAGGAGAGCTGCAGCGGATCGTGCCCGTAAGCGTTGCTCGTGCCGAGCTGGTCTGGCTGAAGGGTGGCGATCCGGAGCAAATCGAGTCCGAAATTCGCGCCGCCTACGAGATGGTACTCGAGGGGGGAAATGCATGGGATAGGGGCGAAGTAGCTTTCTGGAAATGGCGCGCCGGAGGCCATAATGAGGCTCCTGAAGGCGCGGCCGAGCCCTATCGACTGCAGATAGCCGGAGATTGGCGCGCGGCCGCCGACGCATGGCAACGGCTCGGGTGCCCGTATGAGCAGGCCGATGCGCTCGCCGACGGCGACGAGAGGGCCCAACTGCAGGCTCTCGAGATTTTCGAACGACTGGGCGCAGGCGTGGCCGCAGACATCCTGCGACGGCGAATGCGCACGCTCGGAATTCGCGGCATTCCTCGAGGACCAAGATCGAGTACGTTGGAGAATCCGTTCGGCCTCACCGACCGGCAGTTGGAGGTTCTCGCCCTGGTTTCCCAGGGCATGAGCAACACGGAAATTGCAGGCCGACTATTCATTTCCCCCAAGACGGCAGGGCATCACGTCTCAAACATTCTGGCCAAGCTCGACGTCCGCTCACGCGTCGAGGCGGCTACGATCTTCGTCGAGCAGGGGCTCCCAGGCGAACATAGGGATTAAAAGCTCGCAATATAGGGCACCTTCCCGATTCGCGGGCCGGCCGGCCGCTCCTATCCTTCAGGCAGTCGAAGTAATCCATCCTGAACTACAGATGAGGAGAAGCTATGCCCCGCTATTTGATCGAACGCACCTTTCCCGACGGACTCGTGATTCCGATGACGGCTGAGGGAGCCGGTATCTGTTCGTCCGTAGTAGAGCGCAACGCAGAAGACGGCGTCACGTGGGTTCATTCCTACGTAACCGGCGACAAGACGAAGACCTTCTGCATCTACGAAGCGCCGTCACCGGAGGCCGTCCGACGTGTGGCCCGCCTCAACAATCTACCTGTGGATCGGATCACCGAGGTGCGGGTCCTCGATCCGTACTTCTACTGCTAGGCGGTTCATAAATCCACACGCTGTCCGATTTTCACGCAAATCGAAAGGAGGAATACCATCGTGTGACGGATTGGCCTTCGAGCGCCGATTCGATCCAAGCTACACAGGCAGCATCCAACACGCGTTATGGCTTCGCGCTACGCTTTCTTAGGGGGATTTCTCATAATTGTCGGTATCGGCTGCATTGGGTGTTCAACCGGCACCCCGGGACCGCCGCGCTCGACGATGGATCAGTTTCGCACGGCCGACGTGCGCGTTTTCGGGCGCTACACCGTAGTGAAGCTGCCGATCGACCATGGCGTTCCGATCTGGAATCCCGTGCAGGTGGTGCGGGGACCGGATGAGGATATGTACGTAGCCAATCACACAGGTGAGATCTACGCCCTGCGTGACTCGGATGGGGATGGATTCGAAGATGCCGCCCGGTTCTTTTGCGACGTACGCGACGACGGATTGCGGGCTCCCTCGAGCCTGGTTTTCAGAGGCCGCGAACTCTTTGTCGGTACGGCCCAGGAAGTGCGCGTCTACGTGGATAGGGATCGTGATGGGCATGCCGATACGAGCTACACATTCTTCGACGACGTGCCGCACAGCGAGCATCCGTATGAGTGGACGTCGGCGCTCACGTTCGGTCCCGATGATCACCTCTATGCCGTCCTGTCGACGGACTCATGGAATGCCGGTGCCGCGCCGGACCCGAACGGATGGCGCGGGGCGTTGCTCCGAATCGCGCCCGACGGCAAGGCGGCCGAGCGAGTTGCATCAGGGCTGCGGTCGGTGCCTGCGATGATCTTTGACGCGAACGACCGGCTCTTCTTTGTCGATAATGAAGGCGGCGGTAATCAAACCGAGGAATTGAACCTGCTCGAGTACGACCGTTTCTACGGCCACAATCCGGAGAAATTCGGGAGTCCGCCGGTCACGGGAGCCTTTCTCGATCTCCGCACCGACGTCGCTCCGTCCGGGATGGAACTCAACGCCCTTTCGAACGACTTCGACGGCACCGCGGGCGATCTCTTTATCACATTCTATGGGCCGGGTGAACGATGGACGCGCGGCTCGATCGCACGCGTTCGCTTTCGACAGAATGCCGATGGGACCTATGGGGCCGACGAGATTCCGGTGATGGCGAATCTGCCCAAGCTGTCGGACCTTGCCTTTGGTGCGAACGGCGATCTATACGTCACGCAGGCCGGAAAGACGGACTACTGGTACCAGGCGCTCGGCGAGCCGGACGGAGCGATCTACCGAATCATTCATACGCCGTGGGTAGAGCCCGAAACTGCGAAGACGGTTGCGGAATCGCCGCGGCGTGCATCCGAAGAGCGTCACGAAGCAGGGCGGCAGATCTTCGTGGATGCGGCGTGCACCGCGTGTCATTCCGTCGACGGGAAGACGGAATTGCTGGGTCCTAACCTGAAGGACATCGGCCACATCTATTCACGTGAAGAGCTTCTCGAGGAGATTCGGTATCCGTCGCGGCGTATCAAGCCGAGCATGGCGCCGACGCGCATCGTCAAGCAGGACGGGGAAGTCTTGCTGGGACGTGTCGTATCCGCCTCATCGAGTGCGGTGCGTTTGATGGTCGTAGGGAACCGGATCCTGGAGATACCCCGCTCCACTATTCAGATGGAGGAGACGGTCATGGAATCGCTGATGTGGGAGGGGCTGCTCGAAGGTCTCGACGATGAGGACGTGTCGGCCTTGCTGGACTATCTCCAGGATCTCCGATGGGCGAACGAGGGCGGATAGGATGCAGCGGGGGGATAGGATGCAGCGTCCGGATAGTATGCAGCGGGCGGATAGGATGCAGCGTCCGGCTCGGAATCAGTCGCGAACCACCTTTCGAA
>CAZART010000028.1:17697-19654 GCA_964487555.1 uncultured Rhodothermales bacterium | reverse complement strand
CGGGCGGATAGGATGCAGCGTCCGGCTCGGAATCAGTCGCGAACCACCTTTCGAAATCGTCCGGGCGTGAAGCCGGTGCGGCTCTTAAATGCCCGCGTGAAATGGCTCTGATCGGCGAAACCGGCATCCAGCGCAATTTCCGCGATGGCATCTTCGGTCGAGGCGAGCCGTGAAGCGGCCCAGTCGAGCCGGAGATTCCGAACGAACGATCCAATTGATTGGCGGTAGTGTTTTCGGAAGGCTCGAGCGAGATGGGCCGGATGAACGTCGGCGGCGGCAGCGACGTGATCCAGGTCCAGATCGTCGAGAAACGTGGACCGAACGTGCTCCATTGCGCGCAGGAGCCAGGCCGGTGGTGGAGAACGCCAAGACGTCGTGGACCGGGCAGCAATACTCAACATCTCAAATCCGAGTCCTTGAAGCGCCAGTCGGCGCGTCGAATCCGAGGCTCGAAGCTCATAGACCATGCGTAAAGCCAGGGCCTTTATGCCGGCGTGTTTAACGTGGGTTATCTGATCGAACAGGTGTCTGCACGGCCGAAATTGTTCTACCTGGCGATGGTCCGGCTGAAGGACGAGGACGCGCGCGCCTCCGGTACCTATGCGGTTGCCGTGCTTTTCCCCGAGCGGTTCCGTAAAGACGATCGACGACGAGCAGTCGTACGAAGCGCCTGCAAAGCACAAATCGAATGATCCATCCAGCATCACGGCGAAGGTCGTTCGATCGTGTACGTGAGGAGGAAGAACGACGTTCGGCGCAAATCGCGCCTCCGTCACTTTGAATGGGCCCACGTCGACGACGCGCGAGAGCTGGCTTCCCATCGTGAGCGGCACGCTCTTGTCGAGATCTCGCGGCATAGCACTGATAAAGGATGTGGAAATGACGAAGTGCGCTCCATAAAGTAAGGAAGCGCTCCCACAGCCGATCAAGACACTTCTTAATCCCTTCCGGCGGGCCCGGCGTCCTTCCGACAGGCCCGGCGCCGCTGCATCGACCGGCATGACCGCGGCACCGGACGTTCGATTTTGTCAATGTCCGTTTCTGTCGTTCAAGATCCAACGGGGCGCGTGAGATAAGATGAACTCGAGCAGATCTGATCCATTCATCGACTAGGAGGAAGGCATGCGGAGCGCTTATCTCGTCTTGAGCACAATTCTCGTGGGCACCGTCATATTTATTGGATGCGAGCCCCTGACGGCGCCGTCACCTGGTGCCGTATCCGTAGAGGAGGCCTACGCGACCAGCGCCTTTTCGAAGAACACGCCTGTTACCGCCCAATCGACCGGCGGCGGCCGCTACGATCTTCCATTAGCCGGCGAGTCCTTTCCCGGAAAGTTTTCCTTTAGTGCCATGCAGTTTGGCGATGAAGGCGCCGGGGGGCAGCTTCGGTTCGTTCTGGATCTCGAGGACGGGATTCCCGGCGTCATAGCAGGAGGAATGGTCGAGTTTCACGGGGATGTGACCTGCGTCTCAGTCGATCGCGAGCAGGGGAGAGCGTGGGTCGGCGGTGTCATCACACAAAACCGATCCACACAGCCGGATTTCCGTGACGATGCGACGACGCAGGTTGGAAAGGATATCTGGTTCCGCGTTTTGGACGACGGGGAAGGAAAGGGCGCGACCGACCGCACGACGTTCGTCGGATTCGAAGGCGGTGGCGGCATCATTACCTCGCAAGAATACTGCGAGGCCCGGATCTGGCCGGATGGCAACGCGAGGACCAATCCGGTTGTCGCGGGCAACATCCAGGTCCAACGCTGAAAATGAGCGGCGTCTTTTACAGGAGCCAACCTGGTCGAATGCCGGCTGGCCGGGTGCCTAAGGACTCGCTCAAGGCCCACCTTTGCGGACCGCAGGGGTGGGCCTGTGCGGAATATGCCCTACGTCGCGAGGGCTTGCCGGAGGTACGGAGAACAGGCGCGTCTCGGCGTCGAGCGTACGAGAAATGGAGGTCTCC
>CAZART010000028.1:0-17597 GCA_964487555.1 uncultured Rhodothermales bacterium | reverse complement strand
AGGTACGGAGAACAGGCGCGTCTCGGCGTCGAGCGTACGAGAAATGGAGGTCTCCCACGCGTAGGCTTCTACGTACGCGTACGCGTCCAGCTCCAGATCACCGTGGAACAGGCCGTTCTAACCGTTGGTTGCGGGCGAATCAGTGGAGGGGGCGCATCGTGCGCAGCTTGCTTCTTTCGTCTGCGCAGGGCTTATTGACGATGGTAGCCCCGCGATCGCCGCGGCGACCGGTAGGCTCCGCGCTACGTCGCATCATGTACGAGAATCTACCTAAACATGCGAGCATCTACCGGGCCAGGTTTCACCGGTCTTACAAGAACCACACTCCTCTGCGTGCTGGTACTCGCTCTCGCTCCGAGCCGTCCCGGCCTTGCTCAGTCTGAGAATCCGCTTACAGGTGTCTGGCACAACGTGCACGGAGTGTATGTGTCGACAAGTGGCGATACGGTCGTCGTAGACCACGACGGTCGCCCTTTCTCTGTCAGTCTCTTTACGCCGACGCATTTTTCCTTCATTTCGCTGAATCTGCTTGACAGCCTTTTTTCTCGTGCGGCGGCCGGCACGTATAGGCTCGAAGGCGATCGGTATACCCAGGTATTCAATTGGGATTCGGTAAAGGAGAAAATCGGAGTCACCGCCACATGGGAGATGCAAATCGAGGGCGACACCCTAGTGATGTCCGGTCCGCTTCGGGTCGTCGAGCCCGACGGCCGTGAGTGGGAGAAGCTTCCGCACTATGTAGAGAGAAAGGTGCGCGTGGAGTGATGCGGGCGTAGACGATCGGCGGATACCTCGTCTTGCCATCGCGGCTGTGCCCGCAACCTGTCGTCGCCCCGAACAGATCCTCCTCTGAGACGTCGTGCCCGAGTCCCGGCACGTGGCATTCTATACTCCTTCTACAACCCCCAATACTAAACCAATTAGATGCTATATTTCGGCCGCGATAGACGGAACCTCGGACTAGAGATGACGGCTTCATTCTTCCCATGGCGCGGTTCAAGACCCTCGAACAGTTCATCCTCGAACGACAAGAGCAGCTTCCGCTGGCGACGGGCAGCTTCTCGCGGCTGATCCGTGACCTTTCCATCGCCGCCAAGGTCGTCAATAGCTATATCGGGAGGGCCGGGCTGCTCGACGTCACCGGTGCCACCGACGAGGTTAACGTCCAGGGCGAGGTGCAGCAGAAGCTTGACGTGATCGCCCACACTGAGTTCACGGAGGCCCTCCGCCTCGGCGGTGAGTGCGGGCTCATCGTCTCGGAAGAGCATGACGAGATCATTCCCGTAGAGACCCGTCCCCGAGACGACGCCTCGTACATCGTCCTGCTGGATCCCCTCGACGGCTCGTCGAATATCGACGTGAACGTCTCGGTGGGTACGATTTTCTCGGTCTTTCGTCTGCCTGAGGGCTTTGGACGGCCGACGCTGGACACCGTCCTCGAGCCGGGCGTCGAGCAGGTGTCGGCGGGGTACATTATTTACGGATCGTCGACGATGTTCGTCTACACGTCGGGCGACGGGGTCAACGGCTTCACGCTGGATCCGTTTGTCGGCGAATTCATGCTATCACACCCCAACCTCAAGACGCCCGAATCCGGCCGCTTCTACTCGATCGACGAGGGCAATGCCGCCGCTTTCACGCCGGGGCTGGCGCGGTATATGCACTGGCTGAAGTACGAGCAAGAGCAGCCGCAGGCATACAAGACGCGGTACACCGGCTCCTTCATTTCGGATTTTCATCGCAACCTGCTCAAGGGCGGCGTCTTCATCTATCCGGCCACGGCCGTCTATCCGCACGGTAAGCTGCGCCTCATGTATGAAGCGAACCCGATGGCACTCCTGGTAGAACAGGCGGGCGGGCGCGCGACGGACGGTCGCAGGCGCATTCTCGACATCCAACCCGAGAGCCTGCACCAGCGCACGGGGCTCTACATCGGCAGTGACACAATGGTGCGCAAGGCCGAGTCGTTTCTTCAGTCTGAAGGATAGGTTCGCCTCGCGCAGAGCGGGGATTTCGCGGCGGCATTTGAAGCTGAGCCGCGCTCTCCGAAGCGCTGCGGCGCCATAGCTCCGTGGGCACCATGCGTGCGGTCAATACAGCGTTTTCAGCGCGGGCTTGGTTACTTTGCCCATGGCGTTCCGCGGCAGGGCATCCACGACCCTGATATGCTTGGGGATCTTGTACGGCGACATCCTGCCGCCACACCAGGATTTGAGCTCTTCGTAGCTGAGAGAGGTGCCCCGCTCCAAGACCAGAAAGGCAGTAACGGCCTCTCCCCAGACATCGTCTGCTATGCCAACTACCGCCGTTTCAGCAATGGCTTCATGGTTAAGCAGGGTGCCTTCAATTTCAAGCGCCGACAGCTTGTAGCCACCTGATTTAATGATGTCCACAGAAGAACGCCCCATGATGCGGTAATAGCCGTTTTCCAGAATAGCCACATCTCCCGTGCAGAACCAGCCATCCCGAAAGGTGGCTTCCGTGGCCGACGGATTGTCCCAGTATTCCAGAAAGACATTCTTGCCCTTTACCCGTATTTCTCCCGCTATCTCGTCCGCAGAAATTACGTCGTCATCCTTGTCAAACAGGGCCAGCTCGACACCGGGGAGAGGAAGACCAACGGCTCCGGGTCTCCGTTCTCCATCGTACGGGTTGGAAAGAGCCATCCCGATTTCGGTCATGCCGTAACGTTCCAGCAGGGTCTGGCGCGTGAGTTCAAGCCACTGCTCGAAGGTCGTTACCGGGCAGGCGGCCGAACCGGACACATTGAGGCGCATCGCCTCGAAGCCGGCGCAAACGCGTGCTCTTTCCTCGGCAGGCAGATTCTTGAGGTGCTGAATGACCTTCACATAGATGGTGGGCACGGCCATAAACACGGAATAATCGCCGCGTGCTACCCGTGCAAGAATGGTCTCAATGTCGAACGTTGAAAATAGGTCGATCGTGGCTCCGGCCCACAATCCGCAACAAAGTACATTGATGATGCCATGTATGTGATGGAGGGGCAGAAACAGAGGAATCGTATCCTGTTCCTCCCAGGCCCAGGCATCGATTAGCGTCGTAATTTGCGCATGAATTGTAGCATGGGTGCTCACCACACCCTTGGGTTTATTGGTCGTTCCACTAGTGAACAGGATCATTGCACGCCGATTACCCGACAGCTCAGGCAATGGTGTAGCTTTACTTGCCAGGACCTGATCTACGTGCATAATTTCTATCTGTAGATCGGCGCACAGATCGGAGAGAAATCCGGTATGTTCCGGCCTGGTAATCAGGCGTGTAACGGTCGCGCAGCTCAACGCATGCTCCAGTTCCGGGAGAGCGGAACGGGTATTCATCGGTACGGCAATGCCGCCGGCCCGCCAAACACCGAACAGGGTCGTCACATAATCCACACTCGCCGGCAAAAAGAATGCAATTCGCTCCTCCTGCAAGTCTTCCCTGCCCTGTAGCAAACCGCCGGCGAGCGCGTTAATGCGTTTATTGAGTGCGCCGTAAGAAGTCGAACCCGCATCCGACACTAATGCGGATTTTTCATAGGCGTCATTGAGGTATGGAAAGGCCGCACTATTATGGGGCATGTTTGATTATTTAAATTCGTCCATACTTATGTCGTTCTAAAATATACCGTCTACGATGATAAAGAAGATGGAAGGCCCGAGTAAGCACCCAAGTCCTGTGTAAAATGTCGCCGTCATGGCGCCATAGGGAACGAGTTTGGGATCGACAGCCGCCAAGCCCCCCGCAACTCCGCTGGTCGTGCCCATGAGTCCACCGAACACCATCGCCGATTGAGGATTGTCCAACCCGATCAGGCGGGCAACCATGGGCGTGCCAACCATCACGAGAATGGATTTTGCCAGCCCGGCCGCCACACTCAGTGCAATGACTTCTGAACTCGCGCCGATAGCGATCCCCGTAACCGGGCCTACGATATAGGTAACCGCTCCCGCGCCGATCGTCGTGATGCTGACGGCGTCCGTATAGCCAAAGAGCACGGCCACAATAGCGCCGACCACGAAAGACACGATGATGCCGGCAAATATGGAGATTACGCCTGCTGTGCCCGCCTTTTTCAACTCAATGGGATGGACGCCGAACGCCGTTGCTACGATGGCAAAATTCACGAACATGCTGCCGCCCAATACGCCGATGCCGGCGAGCAATGGAATGTCCGCAACGCCGGCTTCGCCGCCGGTCCCTACACCGCCCCAATAAGCCGCGATCAATCCAAGTGTAATGGCAATTGCCGAGCCGTGGATACGGCCACGAGTCAGATGCCGCGATAGGAAGTAGGAAAACCAGATGGTAAGACCTACGATGGCGAATGCCGTAATAAGCGAGTTGCCTGCGACAAGTGCCGTGACAAGTTCCATCAGATTACCTCCTCGTCGACGACATCCAATGCAGGCGCCTCCCATGCATCTGATATTGAACCGGATGTCGAATCGTCTCTGGATCCAATGCTGCTGAGTGCAGGAACCAGAGCGAAACTGACGGCGACAGCGGCCACGCCCGCCACCAGGGCCAGCATGCCGCCGTCCACAGCGGCCACGACGTTCTGCCTTGCCGCCATGGCCACGATGATGGGGATATACATGGCGCTCCAGAACCTGATACCGGAACCGGACGGCCCCTCGACCAAAGGTCTGAACGCGGGAAGACTGCACGCTGCAACGAGTAGCAACATGGCGATCCCCACCCCGCCAACATTGGCATCAACGCCGATCAGAACCCCCAGGAACTCGCCTGCCGCCACTCCGAGGATAAGACATATAGAAAGCAACGCTACGCCGTAGATTATCATTGGAAGCTTTCGAATCTCGTTGTGGATGGGTCGATTCGCATAAGAAATTCTACGCCGGCCCTTCAGTGAGGCGGTGGTCTCGCCTCTCACGCGGATCGGCGTCTAGGCGGTAAGCGCAGACGCGGAGAAGTGAAAGACGAGGGGCCGCGTCATGAAAAAGGTGCGTATGTACCGTGGGGATAGTTTTACCGATCGAGCCTCCAGCATCGCCACGGGCGGGGAGAAATGCAACGTATGTTATCGTTCACGGAGAATGAATCCGGCGGTGAAGGCCGCGGGTCTCGGTGGCGTGCCGCATCGACGGCAGCGTCGTACGGCGGCGTGCGAAGCACACGTCGAGCTTCATATCCGCGCCTGACCGCCGTATGTTCCCGGCATGAAGACAGGGATTCTGCTGCTCAATTTTGGGGAACCGGAGGGATCTGAGCCGGAAGAGGTCGTGCCGTTCCTGGAGGCGATCTTTATGGCCAATTACCGGCTGGAACATGCGGCGGACGTGGAATCCGGGCGGCGGCGAGCTCGCGAATTGGCCGAGCGGAGGGCGCCGGCCGTCGTGGAAGACTATCGTACCATGGGCGGTTCACCGTTCCGGCGCCAGACGGAGATGCAGGCCCGGGCGATGGGCGTGGAGCTGCGGCGGCGCGGGTGGGACGCCGTCGTAGCCGTAGGCATGCAGTTCGATTGTCCGTCCATCCTCGATTCCGTCGCTGCTCTGCGAAGTGCGGGCGTCGATCGACTCCTCGGACTGCCGCTGTACCCGCTCTGTGGTCCCTCCACGACCGTTTTCGCACTCCAGGAGATGCAGCGGGCGATCCGGGAGATGGGTTGGGCCGTGGAAATGACGGAAGTGACCGGATGGCATTCGCATCCCGAGTACACGCGGGTTCGGGCCCGCGCCATACGGCGGCTGTGCGAGCTAGACGGCCTGGACCTGTCCGATCCCCGCACCCGCCTCGTCTTCTCCGCGCACGGCACGCCGATCCGCTATCTCGAAAAAGGCAGCCGGTACGATCTGTATGTGCGGGATCATTGCGCATTGCTTGCGGCCGAGCTAGGTGTTGCGAACGCGGCTCTCGGTTTTCAGAACCATGCCAATCGGCCCGGCGTGGAGTGGACGCAGCCTGAAACCATTGCGGTGCTGCGGGAGATCGAAGCCGAACACGTCGTGGTCGTACCCATTAGCTTCATGCAGGAGCAGTCGGAGACCCTCGTCGATCTGGACGTCGATCTTAGGAGGGCGGCGGAATCGCTAGGCCGGGAAATTCATCGAGTGCCCGTGCCCTACGACGACCCGAAGTTCGTATCCGTGCTGGCCGACGTGATCGAAGATGCCTTGTCGACGCGCGGCGGCTGTCGCTGCCGGCCCGGCGCGTTCTGCCTGAATCATCGCATCGCGTACTGAGCCGCGGCTCACGATCAGGGGTCGGACGTGAAGGGCCGGCGATATAGACCGGCTCCGGAGCCCGACGGGCGTCCATGTCGCGTCGGAGATGGGCACGGGTGGTTTGATCGACGCCTCATTCGTCGCACCATCTGAAAAAATGACAGTGGTTGCTTCCTCATAGGGCATAGATGTCCACTATAGATCTTGTCATTTTTTCCAGGGTCTCTGCCGCTTTTTTAGAGCAGCTACCATTTGGTGTGCCGTGGTATGGCATTTGAAGGATACATCCTTAACGACACGTTAATGGTGCCCGGGGGCGTGATCGATTGTCACTGCCGCGCAGCCCCGATAAACTCAAATATCCGAATGCATATGAAATGACATAACAATCACGTTAGGAGGTACAAGCTATGTATACGCTACCTACCCGCACACGGCGGGCTGCGATGGCACTCGTGCTTGCACTTTCTCTCGTTGCAGCCCTCCCCGTGCAAGCGCAGGAGGCACGCCTGGAGACCTCCCGGCCGAGCCTGTCGCCCTCGGCATTCTCCTTCGGCCTTCGTGCCGGCCTGGCCGAGACCGATTTTTATGGAGATGCGGTCGGTTCTGCCGAACGCGGCGCCGGCTTCACGGTGGGCACCTTCCTGACCTACCGACTGAACCCTACCTGCGCGCTTCAACCGGAGGTGCTCTTCACGCGCCGGAGAGGAAAGGTGGATCACACCGGAATTTTCGACAGGTCTCGGGATGCAAATTATACGTTCGGTTTTGTCGAAGTCCCGCTGCTGGTAAAGGCGTATCTGCCCGAGCAGCAGGTACCTAAGCCGTATCTGACCTTCGGACCTTACGCCGCTGTGCGCATCACGGAAAAAGCAGAGGACATGAACCACGTGCTGCAGAACGTCGACATCGACGACGAACTCCGCACGTGGGACTACGGCCTCACTGCCGGGCTCGGCATAGGAAGCTACGGTGCTCGCGGTACGCTGTCCTTCGATGTGCGCTACAACTGGGGGCTGGCCAATCTGTTCGCGGGGAACGTCGATCGCGACTTCCGCACGCGTGGCCTCATGTTTTCCGCCGAATTGGGGCTATAGCGCCCGGATATGTGCCTGCTACGATGACGGCATGTTGAAGATCGCGGAGGTGATTCTGCTTCGCCTCCGCGATCTTCTTTACTCTTTCCTGTAGGGTTACCCAATGCTTCGTAGCTTCGTACCCCTCGGAAATTCGAAATAATGAACCTCTCTGTTCATGCTCGACGTCCGTCACGCGCTCGCGGAGGAGCTAAGGCTTCCGAAGTGGCAGATCGACAATGCGCTCAAGCTCTTCGCCGAAGGCGGTACCGTCCCTTTCGTCGCGCGCTACCGGAAGGAGCAGACCGGCGGCATGGACGAGATCCAGCTGCGCGGCCTGCTCGAGCGGCATCAGTATCTCAGCGAACTGGGGGATCGTAAGGATGTCATCCTCCAGTCCATCGACGAGCAGGGAAAGCTGACGGAGGATCTGCGTGCCCGGATCGAGACGACGAGGCAGAAGGCGGAGCTCGAAGATCTTTACCTTCCATTCCGACCGAAGCGGCGAACGCGCGGTACCGCCGCGCGCGAGCGCGGGCTGGAGCCGCTCGCCGCGTGGATCCGAACCCAAAACGAGCGCGGCACGAGGGACGTCGGCCTCGCTGCAGAGGCCGCTCGATATGTGGATAAAGAACGCGAGCTTGAGACGCCGCAGGACGCCCTGCAGGGCGCCTCCGACATCCTGGCCGAGAACGTCGCTGAGACGGCGGCCCACAGAGCCTGGATTCGCGGCTACCTGCTGCAGCAGGGCGTCTTCTCGTCCAACATCAAGCGGAAATTTCCCGAGGGCACGACGCAGTTCGAAACCTACCGCGACTTCCGCGCGCCCGTGAAGAACATCGCGGCGCACCAGCTGCTCGCACTGCTGCGTGGCGAGACCGAAGGGATCCTCAACGTCAAGCTCACATTCGATGAGGAGCACGTTCTCCGCTATCTCGTCGCTCAGGAAATCCGCACGCGGGCGACGTCGCCGCACGAGTTTCTCACGGCAATGCTGGCCGATGCCTTCGACCGTCTCATGAAGAACGCCCTCATCGGCGACGTGCGCCAGCAGAAGAAGCAGGAGGCCGATGCCGCCTCGGTGGAGACGTTTGCGGCCAATCTGCGCGAGCTCCTCCTGGCCCCTCCCGCGGGGATGCGCCCGACACTGGGTATCGATCCGGGCTACCGGACCGGCTGCAAGCTGGCCGTCCTCGACGAGACGGGCAAGTTCGTCGCGCACGCCACCATCTATCCGCACGCATCCGAGCGGCAGCGACAGGATGCGGCAAACGCTCTTGGGTCGCTCGTGGAGCGATATCATGTCGAGCTCGTCGCGATCGGAAACGGCACCGGCGGGCGTGAGACCGAGCAGTTCGCGGCGAAGTTGTTGGCAGAGAGGGATGAGCCGCCGGCTTGCGTGCTCGTGAGTGAGGCCGGTGCCTCCGTATATTCGGCCAGCGCCGTGGCCATCGAGGAATTCCCCGATCTGGACGTCACCGTGCGCGGCGCCATCTCCATCGGCCGTCGCCTGCAGGATCCGCTCGCCGAGCTGGTCAAGATCGATCCCAAGTCCATTGGCGTGGGCCAGTACCAGCATGACGTGGACCAGAATCTCCTCATGCAGAAGCTGGAAGAGACCGTTGAAAGCTGCGTCAACTTCGTCGGGGTGGACCTCAACATGGCCTCCAAAGAGCTGCTGCGCTTCGTCGCCGGCATCACCCCAACGGTGGCCGAGAACATCGTCGCGCATCGTAACGAGCGGGGCGCTTTCTCGACGCGTCAGGACCTTCTGGACGTCAGCCGGTTCGGACCGAAGACGTTCGAGCAGGCGGCCGGCTTCCTGCGCATCCGCGGAGGCGACAACCCGCTCGACAACACCGGCGTCCATCCGGAGAGCTATCCCGTCGTAAAGCGAATGGCGCGCGACCTCGGCGT
Source organism: uncultured Rhodothermales bacterium (assembly GCA_964487555.1). Classification (GTDB taxonomy): domain Bacteria; phylum Bacteroidota; class Rhodothermia; order Rhodothermales; family VXPQ01; genus CAZART01. The sequence continues at coordinate 8,413 of CAZART010000028.1, read as the reverse complement.
CGCGCCGGAGGAAATCGTCGGCGTTCCTGAACGCCTCAAGGGCCTTGATCTACGGCGTTACACGACCGAAAGTACGGGCCTGCCGACGCTGCGCGACATCGTCGCCGAGCTCGAGAAGCCCGGCCGCGATCCGCGCGAGGCATTCGCATACGCGCGCTTCAGGGAGGATGTGACGAAGGTCTCCGATCTGGAGGAGGGGATGGTGCTCGAAGGAGTGGTCACGAACGTCACCAACTTCGGCGCCTTTGTCGACGTCGGCGTCAAGCGCGACGGCCTTGTCCACGTCTCGCAGCTGGCGGATCGCTTCGTAAAGGACCCGACCACGGTCGTAAAGGTCGGACAGGTCGTGAAGGTTCGCGTGGCGAATATCGACGAGAAGCTGAACCGCATCAGCCTCTCGATGCGTGATGTCGAATAGGGATAACAGTGCTGAATCTCGCCGTCTCGCGCGGCGTGCTCGTCATCGGCTCACCGCCGATTCGGGCGTCATATCCAGAAATCACACCTTGGCCGCGTCCGGGAACGCGCATCGCCGGGGACGGTCAAAATTTACATTCAGAGATGCGACCGTCACCTGGCACGAGCTTAACATCATGCGAAGAATGCCGGCAGTCCTCGTCACGTTCGTCCTTTTCATCGCCGGCTGCACTTCGCCGCGGTCCACGGTCGATCCGGCGGCCGCGCCCCGCACGTCGGCTCCGACGGATGCCGAGGCGATCGCGTTCGTCGACTCGGCCGAGGCGGTACTGTACGACCTCGGGGTGAAGGCGGCACGCGCCGCCTGGGTTCAGTCGACCTACATCACCGAGGACACGCAGACGCTTTCAGCCGAGGCCACGGAGAAACAGCTCAATGCCGCCGTCGCCTTCGCGACAAAGGCCGCGCGGTTCGACGGACTGGATCTGCCCTACAACACGCGACGGCAGCTCGACATCCTGAAGCGCGGCCTCACCATGCCGGCGCCCCCGGATCCGCAAAAAACGGCCCAGCTTACGCGCATTTCCGTCGGAATGAAGAGCCTGTATGGATCGGGCGAATACTGTACGGACGCCGGAACGTGTTACGACCTCGGCGAGCTGGAGGACCTTATGGCGAACAGCCGCGACCCCGACAGTCTCCTCATGGCATGGGCAGGCTGGCGAACGGTTTCGCCGCCGATGAAGGACGACTACGTCCGATTTGTCGAGCTGATGAACGAGGGCGCTCGCTCGCTCGGATTCGCAGACACGGGTGAGATGTGGCGCTCGAATTACGACATGGATCCCGATGCGTTTGCGGCGGAGATGGACCGCCTCTGGGTTCAGGTCAGGCCGCTATACAAGGCTCTGCACTGCTATGTGGAAGACGGCCTCGCCAAATTCTACGGTGAGGAGGTCGTGCCGCGAAATGGTCTTCTTCCGGCGCACCTCCTCGGGAATATGTGGGCGCAAGACTGGTCGAACGTCTTCGAAATCGTCGCACCTGAGGATGCCGACCCCGGCTTTGACCTCGACCAGCGGCTCAAAGAAAAAAACCTGAGCGCCGTCGAAATGACGCGTTACGGAGAGCGCTTCTTCACCTCGCTCGGCTTCGAACCGCTGCCCGAGACGTTCTGGGAGCGGTCGCTGTTTACCCAGCCGAGCGACCGAGACGTGGTATGCCACCCGAGCGCCTGGAACGTGGACGACGTGGATGATCTGCGAATTAAGATGTGCATCGACCCAACCGCCGAAGATTTCCAGACCATCCACCACGAACTCGGGCACAACGTCTACCAGCGAGCCTACAATACGCAGCCGTACCTGTACCGGCAGAGCGCGAACGACGGCTTCCACGAAGCGCTCGGCGACGCGGTCGCACTCTCAGTGACTCCGCCCTACTTGCAAGAGATCGGCCTCATCGAGGAGGTGCCGCCGCCGTCGAAGGACATCGGGATTTTGTTGCAGGACGCGCTGGGAAAGGTGGCCTTCCTTCCTTTCGGTCTTCTGATAGACAAGTGGCGCTGGCAGGTGTTTTCGGGAGAGGTGTCTCCAGCGGAATACAACGACGCGTGGTGGAATTTGCGCGCCGAGTACCAGGGCGTAGCCGCCCCCGTAGATCGCGATGGAGACGACTTCGATCCCGGTGCCAAATTCCACATTCCGGCAAACGTGCCATATTCGCGGTATTTCCTGGCGCACATTCTCCAATTCCAGTTTCACCGCTCGCTCTGCGAAGTGGCGGGCTTCGAGGGGCCGCTACACCGCTGCTCCATCTACGGTAGGGCGGAGGCCGGCGAACGGTTGAACGCCATGATGGAGATGGGGCGGAGCCGGCCGTGGCCCGAAGCGCTGGCACTGCTGACGGGTGGCGATGGCGAGATGGATGCCACGGCGATTCTGGATTACTTCGCACCGCTGAAGACCTGGCTGGACGAGGCGAATACGCGTGAGCGTGGGACCGACGGAGCAAGGGAGTGCGGCGTGGGCCGGTGAGTTGGCGCGGTCCCTCACCGGCCCTGGAGCTCTACCACGATCAGGACGTATACCAGGACAAGAGCGCCTTCGCGAGTGCCATGCGGGAGACATCTGCTCGTCGCCGGCTGCAGCCGACAGTTTGCGGGTATCGGAACGAATCGGTTTCATAGTTGGCTCCTGCTGAGCTATCCATGATGCCGACGCCCTGCGAGCCGGTAGACTTCCTCGCGTGCTCGACCGGGCCGTCTGCTCAAAACCGTGCGAAGAGATTGCACGTTGTAGAGGTGGCATAAACGTCAAAACGCCTCAGAATGCAGTTCGAGGCGTTCTGAGGCGCTTTTTCGGGGAGCTTGTGATCCGCGCTCGCGGCGTGCGCTTCGCTACGTGCCGGATTTCTCTATCCGGAAAGTGCACCGAGGCGGGCCGCTGCGGTCGCACATCTCGTGTACGGGAGCCTGGATGACCTCGGCGAGTAGGCTTTCCGCCAGCTTGCACACATCCGGGTGATGCTCGACGGCGGCAGACAGCGGGCAGCTGTATCCCTGGATGATGATCTCTCCATCCTCCCGGACTTCGGCCAGCCCTCCGATTCCATTGAGCACATTCGCCGCCCTTTCGACACGGTCGCGAAGGGAGGCATCCGCCGGTGAAGGCCCTTGCGCCGCGCCAAGCGCACGTCCCACTTCACGGAGCATCCGCTCGATTTCTTCCGGCGTCATACGCCGCCCTACGGCCTCCAGCAAGCTATTGAGCAGCAGATGATACGCCTGTGGGAATAGCTGATCGGCGTCCGGCGTCAGCGCATAGAGCGTCTCCGGCTTACGAACACCCGGCCGCTTGCCGGACGCGGCCACCAGCCCGTCCCGCTCCAGCGTATTGAGATGGGAGCGGATGGCGTTGTCGGTGAGGTCGAGGGCTTCGGCGAGCTCGTTCACCGACGCACTGCCGCGCCGCAGCAGCTGCACGACCTTTCCTCGTGTACTCGCCAGAAATCGTTTGCTCCAGCGCTTCATGGGCTAGGGAGATGTTTATAGAGAGGAAACGAGCGGCCGGCAGCCAACAAGGTAGAGCTGCAGTCCAATATATAATCGATATAACGCAAAAAGTTCTTGACTTATGGTGTTATTGCGAATACCTTGATCCAAATCCAACTCACAAACAGGAGTGGCAGACCTATGGCTACTGAATCAACCTCAATGGCTCCTTCCGGGATTACGAGTCAACAACCGGCCTATCAGGCCTATAGAATCCTCCAGGTCGGCTTCGTCGTCGCCCCGATCGTAGCCGGACTTGACAAATTCATGGGACTGCTTACCGACTGGGAGCAGTATCTCGCGCCATTTATTGGCGACGCGATCGGCGCCGGCACCTTCATGGCGATCGTAGGCGTCGTCGAGATCGCCGCGGGCATCGGCGTCGCCATCAAACCCAGGATCTTCGCCTATGTCGTCTCGGCATGGCTCGTCGGCATCATTATCAATCTCCTGCTGATTCCCGGGTTCTATGACATTGCGCTTCGCGATCTCGGCCTCGCCCTCGGAGCCCTCGCTCTCGGCCGCCTCAGCGAAACGTACTCGTAAGTACGGATCTGTCGGCAAGCTCTAGGAATTTTTGGGTTCCTGTCGGCGAGATTTGAACATGACGCCGGAGTTGCATCGCCTGGTGAGGGAGGATACGATGAGGGGCGCAGTTTACACGACGCCTTAATCGCGGCTTTCAGAACTCATCCTCAACCGGCGTCTGAAACCCACGCAGTACAGTATCCCTTAGGATGGATCGGTCCTGGAACAACCTGGCATCTTCCGCACTGCTCATCATCACCGGGTGGTTCGAACAATCTGCAGTTGTTGCACCGCTTTTCTGTATGCGGCGAGTCGTCGACATACTGAAGTGACTTTCGCGTCTGAATCTGCTCCTCCGTCAGGTCCGATACGTCCGTGCACGAAAACGCGTCCCTCTCACCGGACGCCACGTTCATGGCGGCCGCGCCGGCCTCATCGGCCGTTTCGACGCGGCAAGCGGCGAATAACGAGCCGGCGGCGGCGGCAAAACTCATTTGCTGGAGAAACGCTCTTCTTGAAGACTTCCTTCTGTAATCGTCCATCGCGGATTCTCGTGTAGATCAGCATGACGTGACATTACCGGCCGGTTCGAGCGCGGCGTGTCATGGGTCGGGCAACATGAGACCCGTGTCGGCGTCACGCAAATCGGCCCCTCTCGGCCGAGTAAGTGCCGGGCTGTGGTGTTTGACCACGCCATAGCAGTACATGGACCTTGCCTGATGCACATGCAGCGGTGGCGGCGTTCCGTGACTATTACAAAGCGGCGTGATGTACGTCACGGATATGCTTCGGCGCAACGCGAATCTTGACGGAGAACACGGATGCGCAGGGCGGACGGCGGCACCTGGTCAGACGCTACGTAGAGCTGTTCGCTATGAGGTCCGGACCGTGGGCGCGGAATGCCCCCCCGAACTCGAAAGCGAGACAGTGGTCGACTGGTGCGATTATGAATTTGGGTGCTTCGTCTGAACGACTATTGTAGAATCTCAATCCACCATCTATAATGTGCCCCCTAACTCTGACGGCTCAACACAGCTCATCTGTCGGTCCAGCGCGTGCCCGAATCCTAACGGGGCGCGCACGGAAGCCTTAGAAGCACATATCGCTGCGCTGCTGATCAGACGGTCCAACCTAATCTCGGTCCGTTGATTAGATATTATGGCGTATGTCGATGGTTGCGGTGATGTGATCGAAGAAGCGATCGTGCGACGGAGCGTTGGCGTCGCACCGCCCGGGCGACGTTCCCGGAAAGGCGACCCTCGGTCACGATCGACGTTTCGGCAATTTCTGCTTACCGCTCTCGCTGCTGCGATGCTGACTTTGTTGGCTGAGGTGGACATAGCGGCCCAGGACCGGCATTCGCATCCACTCGTAGCCGCCCCACCTCTCCCTCACCTGACCGTTCCGAAAAATCCGTCCTCTATCTCTGCAACGGTGGAGGTTGCCATTACCGCGGCGCAGGTCAGGCTGAACCTACTCCCGGGGCAGGAAACCGAGGTTTTTGCGTATAACGGCACCGTTCCGGGCCCCTTGCTCGAAGTTCGTGAGGGCGACCGTGTCGTCGTTCACTTTAGAAACGATCTGCCGGAGCCTACAACGATTCACTGGCATGGTCTCAGCCTGCCGATCGATGCCGACGGCAGCCCTCTTCACCCCGTTGCGCCCGGAGAGGAGTACGCGTATGTCTTCACGGTGCAGCCGGGGACGGCGGGGACCTACTGGTACCATCCACATCCGCATCACCGCACGGGATATCAGATTGCGATGGGGCTGTATGGTGCCATCGTCGTCCGCTCGGCCGACGATCCTCTGCCGGCCGCGATCGAGGAAAAATTGCTCATTCTCGCCGACAACCGCTTCGGCACGGACGGATCAGTCGACGTCGCCGAGGTGCCGTCGCAACAGGCGACGGTCGACCAGGAGAACGGGCGCGAAGGCGATATCCTGTTCGTCAACGGCGAGGTTCTCCCGGAGTTGACCATTGGGAGCGGTGAAGTGCAGCGGTGGCGCGTCATCAACGCTTCCGCCGCCCGGGTATATCGGCTTGCGCTGTCGGGACATAGCTTTCTGCACGTCGGAAATGACGGCGGCTTATTCGAGCGGCCGGTGGAAGTTGACGAGATCGTAGTGGCCAACAGTGAGCGAGTGGAGCTCCTGGTGCGCGGCAGCGGTGCGCCCGGAGATCGCAGCGTCTTACAGGCCTTACCGTATGATCGCTACATCCCGCAAACACGTCCATACGACTGGAACGAGCCCCGCAATCTGCTGACGTTACGGTACACCGACGAGCCCCCAATCGCCCCGGTGGCGATCCCCGAGCGTCTGCGCTCGATCCCCCCGCTCGACACCCTGGACGCTACGGCCACGCGGCTGGTCGTGCTCACGCAAGGCCTCATCAACGGAAAGGCCATGGATATGCACCGCGTCGACGTAACCGCCTCGCTCGGCGCCACGGAAATTTGGGAGATCGAAAATCTCGTGGGGATGGACCACCCCTTTCACCTGCACGGCTTCCGCTTTCAGGTGATCGACCGCAACGGCATCGCGGAGCCGTTTCGAAGCTGGAAGGACACGGTCAACGTGCCGAAGCACGAGACGGCCCGCATCATCGTTCGCTATGACGATTTCCCCGGCCTATGGATGTTTCACTGCCACATTCTGGATCACGAGGATCACGGGATGATGGGCATACTTCAGGTCAACTGACACAGAGGGCATATGAAATCATACTGCAGAGCGATCGTCCAACACGGTTCTCGGTCTTTCGTGCTCATCACGATCGTGGCGTGTACCGTGCTCGTCGCGGGGATCACGGCACAGCCTGAGGGGCTGGTCGATACATCAGGTGACGAGCAGATGGTGCGCGGCCGCCACCTCGTGGTAGAGCATGGCTGCGGCGACTGCCACGGAGGGTACACGAATCCGGCCGGTGAAGGGTGGCTGGCGGGCAATCGACCCGACCCGGAGCCCTTTTTCCAGGTCGGTCCGTTTAAGACGTATCCGCGAAATCTAACGCCGGACAACAAGACAGGAATCGGCCGGTTCAGCGAGCGTCAGATTTTCAATGCGCTACGCTTTGGGCTGCGACCGGGCGAGACGCCGGATGTTGAAATTACCTCTAGCGTGCCCGGGGAGGGCAACTTTCCGGCGAACCCTAAATTTCTGGCCGTTCCAATGCCGTGGACGGCGTTCCGCCACATGACGGATCAGGATCTGCGCGATATCGCCGCCTATCTTAAGCGCGGCGTAAAACCGGTGATCAACAAGGTGCCTGACAGCGATGGTCCGCCCGATTTTTGGGCAAGCGAGTACACGATTGAGAAGTACGGTCCCTTCCCCCTTCAAGACTTCCCGACGGCGAACGAAACGCGGCCGAAGTAAGCGTTTGACCTGCGTCATCTCACTCAGCCGATTCCACTCGGCTGAATGTGTAGATTAAGCCACTGGCGGCCAGCCCGGCGATTTTGGATTTTCCTCCGTATCTATCCGACTGTGCCCGCGCTGCCGAGTGCCGCACGGCCTTCGCTTGCCAGGCGCCGATCCGGGCGGCCATTCAAGTAGCTTCTAAGTCATCTACATCCGCTGTATTCGGCATGCAGAATATTTACCGTGCCCTCACGCGCAGAGGATTTATGAAACGCGCGGCTCTGGGGGGAGCCGGGCTTGCCCTTGCCTCTCCGGCCGCCGGTGCTCCGCTCATTCTGACGCCCTCGCGAACGCGCCTCGCGACGGCCGCGGGTACGCTCGCTTTTCGCCCCTACTACGTACAGCGCGGAATGGGTCCCCACCTTCAAGGGACCTATGCGTATGCCAGCGACACGAAGTGGGACGCCTTTCATTCGAACATCAGCGCAACGGACGCGGGCGTCGTCATCTCAGACACGGAAGGACAGGAACGCTTCGGGATAAACACCCGCTGGAACGTCGAGGGCTTCGGTTCCGGGTACATCACGGCCGACAATGGAGGCGAATTCTATACACTGCCTCCGAGCGGAGAAACGCGCGCGCTGAATCTGAATTTCGAGCTGGCGAAGAGCCGCGTCTATCGGAATCGCCGCCGGATGACCGCACACAGGGAGGCCGGCAGCGCTGCGCAGTGGTCGCCGTCGCGAGAACTCGAGGGCTATCTCGCGATCTCGGACGGTTACATGGAGGATGCGGAAAAGATCATCGGTGACGAAGAGCGCCGCGCCGAGCTGTCCCAGGAGGCACTCCTTCACGCGCTATGGGCGAGTGAAATGATGGAGCTGGAGAAGGCGCGGCATGCGATCCGGCTGCGGGGACATCGAGCGGACTTCTTCATGGGCTGCGACACGAAAGCTTTCTTCCTGATGGATCAGGATACGGTCATGGAGCGCTTTCTGGAGCTGTTCAATTACGCCACCATCACGTACTACTCGAAAGTCCGCTGGAACC
>CAZART010000027.1:0-48087 GCA_964487555.1 uncultured Rhodothermales bacterium | reverse complement strand
GGATCGCCCATCACAGACGCACTCCTCCAGTTCTCTTCTTCGATCCTCGACTTTCAATCCTCGATCATCGATCCTCGAGTTCCCGATTCTCACACGAGGGTCGGTCTCTTCTCCGCTTCCACTTGCTCGGGAAAGTCGAGCATGTAATGTAGGCCGCGGCTTTCTCGCCGCATCTGGGCGCTGCGGATGATGAGATAGGCGACCGCAATCATATTGCGAAGTTCGCAGAGACCCGCCGAGACTCGGGAGCTGCGATAGAAATTCTCCGTCTCCTCGTGCAGCAAATGCGTCCGCCGGAATGCGCGATCGAGGCGCAGGCTTGACCGAACGATGCCCACGTAATCCCACATCACTCTGCGCAGCTCTTCACGGTTATGGGAGACGAGCACCCACTCCTGAGGCCGCTGCGTTCCGCTATCATCCCACTCAGGGACCCCGTCGCGGTGCCGCGCCATTTCAGCGTATTCCACGGATGAGCGTACGGCTCGGTGGCTAAAGACCAGCGCTTCGAGCAGCGAGTTGCTGGCCAGCCGATTTGCCCCATGTAAACCGGTGCACGCGGCCTCGCCGCAGGCAAAAAGGCCTTCGATCGACGATCTCGCCTCGTGATCCGTTCTGACGCCACCGCATTGATAATGGGCGGCCGGTACGACCGGAATCGGCTGCTGCGTGATGTCGATGCCGAAGCCAAGGCAGGTCTCGTAAATGTGGGGAAAGTGCTCTCTTATCTCCGCCGCGGGCCTGTGAGAGATGTCGAGCAGCACGTAATCGTCTCCTCGCTGCTTCAACTGATCGTCAATCGCGCGAGCGACTATGTCGCGCGGTGCGAGCTCGGCCCTAGTGTCGTAATCCGGCATGAACCGATCTCCCGCTTCGTTGAAGAGTCGCCCCCCGGCGCCCCGCACCGCCTCCGAAATGAGAAAGGAATCAGCGTCCGGGTGGTAAAGGGACGTTGGATGGAACTGCACGAATTCCATGTTCGCAATGCGACCTTTTGCGCGGTACACCATAGCCACGCCGTCGCCGGTGGCCACGTCCGGATTCGTCGAGTGAAGATAGATTTGTCCGGATCCTCCGCTGGCCAGAAGTGTCGATTTCGCAAGAAATGTCTTCACGACATCGGTCTTCGTGTCGTGGACATACGCTCCGTAGCAGTGAACATCGGGGCGCAATCGAGAGACGTGCTGTCCGAGATGATGCTCGGTGATGAGCTCGATCGCGAAATGATATTCGAAGATCTCGATGTTTGGATGACCACGAGCCTGCTCGAGGAGGGTGCGTTCGACCTCTCGGCCCGTCGTGTCGGCGGCGTGCACGATACGGTCGGCCGAATGCCCGCCTTCGCGTCCGAGATGAAGCCGTCCGTTTTTACGGGTGAACTCCGCGCCGAACCCCATCAATTCGCGGATTCGTTCGGGCCCCTCCTTCACCACGAATTCGACGACGGACGGGTCGCACAGCCCGGCACCTGCCGCCAGCGTATCCTCGATGTGGCTCTCGTAGCTGTCGTCGGGTGCCATCACGGCGGCGATGCCGCCCTGCGCGTAGTTCGTGTTCGACTCGACCGTTTCCTTCTTGGTGATGATTGCCACGGTTCCATGCCGGGCAACTTTCAGCGCATAGGATAGACCCGCAACGCCGGAGCCGATGACTAGGAAGTCGAATTTGGGCATGGGATATCGTTCGTCGTTCACACGTTCCGCGGCGCTCGGACTCGGGGAACGACGAGCTAGTCTTGAACGCTTGACTGCTGCATCAGGTAGGCTTTGATGAAGGGCTCGAGCTCACCGTCCATCACGGCCTGAACGTCGGTCACCTTGGTCTCGGTTCGGTGGTCATTGACCATGGTGTACGGCTGAAAAACGTACGAACGAATTTGGCTTCCCCATTCGATCTTCTTTTTCGTCCCCTCGATGCGGTCCTTTTCCGCTTCCTGTATCTGGCGCTCGAGCTGATAAATCCGGCTCTTGAGCATCGTCAGCGCCCGCTCGCGGTTCTGCAGCTGGCTCCGCTCCTCCGTACACTCTGCAATCACGCGCGCTTCCTCGCCGTTCGTGAGCGGACCCACCCAAATCAGCCGAACACCGGTCTCGACTTTGTTCACGTTTTGACCACCCTTCCCGCCCGAACGGAACGTCTGCAGCTCGAGCTCGCCGGTGCTTACGTCGACCTCGATCGTATCGTCGATCTCAGGATACACGAACACGCTGCTGAAGGATGTGTGCCTCCTACCGCTCGAGTCGAATGGCGAAATGCGAACGAGACGGTGAACGCCCGATTCCGACTTCAAATATCCGTACGCGAAGGAGCCCTCGACGCGTAGACTTGCGCTCTTGATGCCGGCGACCTCTCCAGGTTGATGCTCCAGGAGCTCGAGACGATAGCCGTTTTTCTCCGCCCAGCGCGTATACATTCGCAGCAACATCTCGGCCCAGTCGTTACTTTCGGTCCCTCCGGCACCGGGATGGATCGTCAGGATAGCATTGCGTACGTCGTCTGCTTCACCCAGCATGTTGCGAAACTCGAGCATCTCGAGATTTTTCGCCATGCGAGCTACTTCGGACTCGATTTCACCGGAGAGATCCGCATCTTCTTCGTCGGACAGCAGGAGCAGAGTTTCGATATCTTCTGCTTGCCGCTTCACGATCTCCCAGGCATCCAGCCACTCCTTCTCGGCGGAGATGCGCTGCTCGACTTTCCGAGCCTCGTTGGGATCGTCCCAGTAGCTCGGGTCGAGTCGCTTTTGATTGAGCTCCTCTACGGTCGCCTGTCGTTGATCGACGTCAAAGATAGCCTCCGAGCGTGTGAACACGCTCTAAGAGATTCTTGATGTCGTCTGGTGTATAAGCCATTTTACTGTGTTGCCGTTGTGACGTGTTAGCCTTCAGTCCTTCCGACGAAGGCGCATGGTTTACGATACGAATCAGTTATTCGGGGTGCAGAGCGGCTTTGTGGTTGCGAAAGAGTCGCCTAAGCTGCGTTCCGGCGGCTCCGCCTAGCGCTCCGAGCAGGACTCCGATTAATAGCGTCAAAGCAACGATGATGAAAAAGGGCATGTTTCCGAGGATGCTGCCTACACTCTCCGTCATCAAGTGAACAGCCCGCGCATCGACGGCATAATTGTACAGAACGAGCATCAGCCATTCGAATCCTACGCTTACCCCTCCGAGAAGCCATCCTCCTCGCCCGATCCAGAGTCCCGCGGCAACGCCCCCGGCAAGTGTCCAGGCCCATCCGAGCAAGAGATGCAAGGCTAGGGCAAGGGCAGCGAGAACCAGGAACTTCGCGAGGTACGTCACGCTACCTCAGCCAACGCTTGATACTTGTTGGCGAAGCGTTTGATGCGTACGATCGCCTCCACGACCTGCTCCAGCGCCGTAGCATATGAGCAGCGCATGTAGCCTGCGCCGCTCGGCCCGAACGCATCACCCGGCACGCACGCCACGTGCTCTTCTGTCAGCAGTTTCTGAGCGAAGTCTTCGGAGCTTAGCCCGGTCGATCTGATGTCCGGAAAGCAGTAAAATGCTCCCTCGGGTTCAAACGTCGGGAGTCCGGCGGAGCGAAGGCCATCGACGATGACGCGACGCCGTTCGTCGTAGGCTCGACGCATTCGCTCGACATCATCCTGACAAGACTCTATCGCCGCCACGGCGCCGATCTGGCCCATTGTCGGGGCGCTCATGACGATGTACTGATGCACCTTGTACATCGCATGGTAGATGGTCTCGGGCGCACAGGCATACCCGATTCGCCAGCCCGTCATGGCGTAATTCTTCGAGAAACCACCCAGAAGAACCGTCCGCTCATACAGTGCTTCGATGGACGGCAGGCAGACGTGCCCGCGCTCGTAGGCCTCGCCGTAGACGAGCCGGTCGTAAATTTCATCGGAGATGACGAGGAGATCGTTTTCTATAACTACCTCCGCGATTTCCTCAAGCGTCTCTCTTGTCAGAACCGCACCGGTCGGATTGTTCGGGTATCCGAGGAAGAGCACCTTCGTCTTTGGAGTAATGCGAGCCGCAATATCTTCCGCCGTCACCTGAAAATTCGTGTGGACACGCGTTGGAACGTGTACGACATGGGCACCGGCAAAGCGCGCCGTCGGACCGTAGGAGACGAAGCACGGTTCCGGGATCAGAATCTCATCGCCGGGATCGAGCAGTGCGAGCATGGCGAGCTGCATCGCCTCGCTCGCGCCGACCGTCACGATGATCTGGCGACTCGGCTCGTAGCGCACGCCATGAAGCCGCTGCAGCTCCCCCGCGATAAGCTCGCGCAGCCGCATCAGGCCGGCATTGGCCGTATACCCGGTCTTTCCGTCGTGAAGGGATTGAATCGCCGCGTCAATGACCGGCTTCGGGGAAACGAAATCGGGCTCACCGATGCCGAGCGAAATCACTTCCTCCATCGTGGCTGCGATTTCGAAGAAGCGGCGGATGCCGCTGGGAGGCACTGTGCGTGCTCGTTCGGAGAGGCGGCCGGCGAGGTCTGGAGCGTCGTGAGGCATCAGAGGCGATTGGGAGGCTGTTTCTGTATGGGTGAAATATACAGGATCGTGTCCAACCGTACCTTTTCCCGCACGCCGCGGATCCGCGGGTGCCCGCGAGCGGTACGGAATTCCATAGCGTAATCAATCCAATTACCCTCGATCGATGCCTGAACGATTTCAGAACTACATAGGCGGCAAATGGACCGATTCCGCATCGGCGGAGACGTTTGAAGACGTAAATCCGGCACATCGGAGCGACGTGATTGGGCGATTCCCAGCCTCCGGCGAGGTCGACGTGAACCAGGCCGCCGCCGCCGCCCGGGACGCATTCTTGACCTGGAGTCGAACGCCCGCCCCACAACGCGGTGAGATACTTCGGAGGATCGGTAATCTTCTCACGCAGCGAAAGGATGAAATCGCCTTCGAGATGACGCGTGAAATGGGCAAGCCGTTCGTCGAGACGCGCGGCGACGTACAGGAAGCAATCGACACGGCGTATTACGCCGCTTCGGAAACGCGGCGCCTTTTCGGCCACACCGTACCCAGCGAGCTTCGAAATAAGTTCAACATGACCATCCGACGCCCTGTCGGTGTCGTGGGGGTGATCACGGCCTGGAACTTCCCGGTTGCCGTTCCGACCTGGAAAATCTTCCCCGCCCTCGCTGCAGGCAATACCGTCATATTCAAACCGAGCGATGATGCTCCGCACACCGGCATGCTGCTCGTTCACGTCTTAATCGAAGCCGGCGTCCCTGATGGTGTCGTCAATCTTGTGCAGGGCAACGGTTCGGTCGGGGCGCTGCTCGTCGGCCATCCGGACGTCAACGCGATTACGTTCACGGGTTCCTCCGAGACCGGATCGCAAATCGGGGAGGTCTGTGGACGAATGCATAAGCGATTCTCGATGGAGATGGGTGGTAAGAATCCGCAGATCGTGATGGACGATGCCGATCTCGATCTTGCCGTCGAAGGTGTGCTATGGGGAGCGTTCGGCACGACAGGTCAGCGGTGCACGGCCACGAGCCGGCTCATCCTCCACGAAAGCATCCACGACGAAGTGGTGGAGCGTATCGTTACACGAGCCCGGGACCTGCGACTGGGCTACGGCAATGAAGACGGCGTGGAAGTGGGACCGCTTATCAACCAGAAAGGGTTCGACAAGGTCACGAAGTATCTACGCATCGGACAGGAGGAGGGGGCTGAAGTCGTCCTGGGGGGCGAACGCGCGAACGGCGAGGGGCTAGATGACGGTTACTTCTTCGCGCCGACCGTATTTGTCGGCGTCACACGCGACATGCGCATCGCGAAGGAGGAGATCTTCGGACCGGTGCTCTCGGTCTTTAAAGTGTCGTCCTACGAGGAAGCGGTGGAGATCGCCAACGACACGCGTTACGGCCTTTCCTCCAGCATCTACACGCGCGACGTAAACCTCGCCTTCCGGGCGATGCACGACATCGAGGCGGGAATCACGTATGTGAACGGTCCGACGATCGGCGCCGAGGCGCACATGCCGTTCGGCGGTGTCAAGGATACGGGCAACGGGCACCGCGAGGGCGGATGGGAGGTGTTCGACTTCTACACGGAAACGAAGACCATCTATGTCGACTATTCCGGACGGCTTCAGAAAGCGCAAATCGACACGGAAGGCCTCTAGCTCTGCGCCGTTTCCACTTCGTAAAAAAGGGGCGGGGTGCAAGCACGCCCGCCCCTTAATTGCCGGGTACGGTTTATTAGTAGGGATTCGGACTCGTTGCTACATATCCGTGGTGTCCGGATCCGTCCCTGCTTCGGGCTGCATTTCCGAAGCGGCGTCACCGTCCCCCTCCGCCTGCATCAAGGCCTCCGTAATGGGAGCCGTATCGAAGAAGGCCCGTTCAGAAGCAATCATCCCATCCTCGAATGTGATAAAGCTGGCACCCGCGATCGAAACCGATTCGCCGGCTACCGTTCCCGCAAGCGTCCAGGATGCCGCGGCATTGTCATCTCCGTAGATAGTTTCAATCAGGTCGATCGACATGTTTTCGATGGCCCCTTCACCGGAAGCGACCTGCTTCAGCGAATCGATGCCGTAGCTATCGCCCTCGTTGACGGTTCGTGTAAATCCGGAGGCGAGTAGGTTGTCGAAGCTGGAGGCCTCGCCGCTCTCCCATGCCTGCTCATAGGCAGTCAGAAGCGAATCCATGGTCTGCTCGTCGCCTTCCTCGGTGTCTACACCCGTCTGGGGCTGTTGGCAACTGGTTAGAAGAAATGCAGCGCACAGGGTCGCACCAAAAAGAAGTTTTGTCATGGCTTTGCAGGTATCCCACGTAAAATGGTTGGGGGTGAAACGGCCGCAAGGTACATCACGGAACAGCGTGCGTCAAATAATCAAGGCATAAATAGCGATACGAATATGGCGGTACGCGCCGGTTTAATGCCGGCACACGCCCGTTCGGCGCGCGGCCGTTTCGACCGCTCCACTAACGCGTTCAGCCACGGATTTGTCGAACACGCTGGGGACAATGTATTCCGCTGATAGCGCAGCCGGCTCGCATGTTTCTGCAATCGCATAAGCGGCGGCGAGCTTCATCTCTTCGTTTATGTCGCTGGCCCTGCAGGCGAGTGCACCTCTAAATATGCCCGGAAAGCAGAGCACATTATTGATCTGGTTTGGATAATCGCTTCGACCCGTAGCCATAACGGCGACGTAGCCCTGGGCGTCTTCCGGTCGGATTTCAGGTTCCGGATTTGCCATCGCAAACACGATAGGATCTCTCGCCATCTTCTTAACGTCGTGTACGTCCAGAACGCCGGGGCCCGATACGCCCACGAAGACGTCGGCGCCGGCTATGAGGTCTTTGAGGGCGCCGGTCTCACGGTCGGGATTCGTCAACGCGGCAAAACGGCGTTTTTCATCGTTCAGGTCATCTCGCTTGTCCGAGATGGCGCCATGGCGATCGAATCCGATCACATTTTTCACGCCAAGATGCAGGAACATCTCCGTGCAGGCCGTGCCGGCCGCACCGGTCCCTACGATTACGACGCGGAGATCTTCGGGCTTTTTTCCGACCAGGTGGAGCGCGTTGATGAGCGCGGCGGTCGTAACGACGGCCGTGCCGTGCTGATCGTCGTGGAAAACGGGAATGTCGAGCATTTTCTTTAGTCGCCGTTCGATCGCGAAGCACCGCGGCGCCGAAATGTCCTCGAGATTGATCCCTCCGAAGACGGGCGCGATGCGGCACACCGTTTCGACGATCTCATCGACGTTTGTGGTAGCGAGACAGATTGGAAAGGCATTGATGCCGCCGAACTCTCTGAAGAGCTGCGCCTTCCCCTCCATCACGGGGATGGCTGCTTCCGGACCGATGTCTCCGAGGCCGAGTACGGCCGTTCCATCTGTAACGACGGCGACGGTATTTCCCTTGATCGTTAAGTCGTAGACGCGGTCCTGCTCGTTCTGAATCGCCGTACACACGCGTGCGACACCGGGCGTGTAGGCCATCGAAAGTTGATCGCGCGTCCGAATCCGCGTCTTACTCCGCACTTCGATTTTCCCACCGGCATGCAGAGTAAAGGTTCGATCCGACAGTTCGACGACTTCCACTCCGTCGATCGCCGAAAGGCGCTCGGAAATGCTCCGGACGTGCTCCTCTCCGGCCGTATTGATCGTGATGTCGCGGACAAGGTGGTCTCGTTCCACGCCGACGATATCAATCGAACCGATGTTGCCGCCCGCTTCCCCTATGGCCGACGTCGCCTTGGCGAGGGTGCCCGGGCGGTTCTCGAGCCGGAGGCGAAGCGTCACGGCATTACTCGCACTGGTAAACTGTGTCGTATCGCCCATGGATTTCCGTTAGGTTCGTGTCGTCGAAACCATGCGAAAAACTACGCCCCTTGCCGGAGTCTTTTGGCTCGCATTCGTCGGAATTTTGCGGATCGGTCAGCGACGAAATCGGTCCTGGACCGGTCCGGCATCGTCAACGCGTGAGCCGTCTTCGCTCGATCGGAGAGATTTTCTCCGACCAGGACTCCACACCATTCTTCAGTTCGCTCGCTCGAAGGACGAAAGGAGCCCAAACAAGGCGGCCGTCGGTCCCGACCAAATTAAAACGTACGTAGGGGTCGTCCTCAGTCAAGTTGAACTCAAGGAGTCCGAAGTTCGGACTTGCAAAGAAAACCGGCCGGATTCGGATTTCAGGGCTTCGGTTCAGCCAACTGGCGCCTGGCGTCTGGGCAAGCGGCGAGCTAACCAGATCATAGAAATCGTAGCCGCCGCGTTCCGACCACGGGATAGCGTTTAGCTCGCCGACGTGCGTGTCGCCCGACAACAGGACCACACCTTCGATCTCTTCGCGGACGATAAATCCAAAGAGGGAGTCACGCTCGTGCACATAGGAAGCCCAGGAATCTCCTCCAGGTCCTTTCGCCGTCGACCAACCGCTGCCGGAGATTAGTACTTTGAACGGCGCGTCGCTCTCGAGCAGCCCCTGCCGGAGCCACTGCATCTGACCTTCTCCGAGCATCGTCTTCTCGGGCGTGTCGGGATCGGCGTTCGGGTCGCGGTGGTAGCGATCATCAAGGAAGAAGAAATCCACGCCGCCGTAATGGTAGCTAAAGAAGACACCCGGTACGTCCGGGAGCCCGGCCGCCGGGTTGGCCCAATATCGGTTGAACTGAGTTAGTGCTGCGTCCTTTATAGGATTCGTTCTGTCATGATCGTTCAGACCGTAGTCGTGGTCGTCCCACGTCGCGAGCTGCGGGGTCGTGCGGATGACGGGAAGGAGATTCTCCACCGTACGCTGCCGTCTGTACTCTTCGGCGAGGATTTCCGGATCGAGGGCATCGCCATAGATATTGTCCCCCACCCAGAAGAACAGGTCAGGGTCGTGGCGCTGCACGTGGTTCCAGATCGGCTGTACGGCATCTTCCTGAAAGCGAGGGCAAGAACCGAATCCAACGGAAAACCGCGCACGATCCGCCGGTGCTGTCTTAAATTCGAACGGCTGGATGGTCGCCAGGTAGTTCGCCTCGCGGCCGTCTACATGCACCTTGTAGTAGTAGCGTGTATTCGGACGCAGATCGTCGAGATGGAGGATGGCCACGTAATCGTCCTCGCTGGTTGCCTCGATCGCCGGGCTTTTCTGTGCGCCAGCCATGTCCTTGTCGGTCGCGTATTCAATGAGGACGGGAAAAGACCCGCTCGCACGCGTCCAGATGAGGGCGGACGTCGGTGTCACCGAACCGATCAGAGGACCTTGCATTAAGCGCGGCGTACCGTGACGGCTCTGCCCCTGCGCATCGGAGAGCGTTACGAGCATCGCCATCAGGATCGCGATGCGAAACGGCGGTGGCAGGAACCCATGCCGGAACGGCTGATGTGTCGAATGTGCCGTGCCCTTCAAGGAGCACGGCTGTCTCGCTATCGTATGCACGCCATCATCTCTGTCTGGGACTATTCGGGCTCTTCCCATCTCTTGGCTCGCTCGAGGGCGCGGCCCCAACCCTCGCGCATCGCCTCAGCAGTGTCGGCATTCATTTCGGGCTCGAACGTGCGATCAGCCAACCACTGATGGGCGATCTCCTCCTCGCTGTCCCAGAATCCAACCGCGAGGCCGGCCAGGTAGGCGGCGCCGAGCGCCGTCGTCTCTAGGACCTCCGGTCGAACCACCGGAGTGCCGATCATATCGGACTGAAGCTGGAGCAGCAGATCGTTAACCGCGGCCCCCCCGTCGACGCGCAACTCGAGCACATCCAGACCCGAATCGGCCTTCATGGCGTCAAGAACGTCGGCCACCTGGTAGACGATACCTTCGAGCGCGGCGCGGGCGAAGTGCCCTGCCGTCGTGCCCCGGGTAATGCCCACGATCGTGCCGCGGGCGTATGGATCCCAGTGAGGCGCCCCCAGTCCAGCAAAAGCAGGCACAAGAAAAACGCCGCCGTTGTCGTCTACGGAACGGGCAAGCGCCTCTACCTCGGCCGCCGAATCTATGAGCCCCAGCCCGTCGCGGAGCCACTGGACCACCGCGCCGGCGATGAAGATGCTGCCTTCGAGGGCATACTCGACGCGATCGCCGATTTTCCACGCGATCGTCGTAAGGAGGTCGTTCTCAGACGCCACAGCTTTTTCGCCCGTGTTCATCACGACGAAGCAGCCGGTGCCGTAGGTGTTCTTCACCATGCCACGCTTGATGCACTGCTGGCCGAAAAGCGCCGCCTGCTGGTCGCCCGCAATGCCGGCGATCGGAATGGGCGCCGCAAACATCTCCTCGCCGGTGTGCCCGTAGACCTCACTCGAGGATCGCACCTCGGGAAGCATCGAGCGCGGCACACGAAGCAGCTCGAGCAGCTCATCGTCCCACTGCCCTGCATGAATGTCGTAGAGAAGCGTACGGGCGGCGTTCGTCACGTCGGTAATGTGCTGCCGACCGCCGGTCAGCTTCCACACGAGCCAGCTGTCAACGGTGCCGAAGGCCAGTCGTCCCGCGTCCGCCTTTTCGCGGGCGCCTTCGACATTGTCCAGGATCCACTGCACCTTCGTGCCCGAGAAATAGGCGTCGATGATGAGTCCTGTCTTTTTCTTGATGGACGGCTCGTGGTCGTTCTCCTTCAAACGATCGCAGATGCCGGCGGTGCGGCGATCCTGCCACACGATCGCATTATAGACAGGCTCCCCGGTCTCGCGGTCCCAAACAATCGTGGTCTCCCGCTGATTGGTGATGCCGATCGCCGCAATGTCTTTGGCCACGGCCCCGGCGCGACTGACTGCCTCCGCCGCAACGCCGGACTGGGAGGACCAGATTTCGTTAGGATCATGCTCGACCCATCCGGGCCGCGGGAAGATCTGCTCGAACTCCTTCTGGGCTACGGCCTTGATCTTTCCCTGGTGGTCGAAGACGATGGCGCGTGAGCTGGTGGTACCCTGGTCAAAGGCAAGGATATAGGGCATAGCTTCCTTTTGTAGTTGCGAATGGGTGAGCGAGCATAAACAAAGAAAACTCCTCAGTTCGAGGAGTGCTGGCGTCGAAGGACATGCCGGGCGCGATCGGGGTAGTCGGTGATCAGGCCGTCTACACCCAGTGCCATGAGGCGTCGCATGTCTGCGATGCTGTTGACCGTCCAGGGAACGACCTCCATCCCGCGCCGGCGCGCCGCCTCGATCAGCTCCTCATCGACCAGGTGATAGTTCGGGTTGTAGCTGTACGGCACGAATCCGAGATCGTCGATGTTTTCGGCGAGCGTATCCTCGTCGCCGCGGCCCACGAGCAGGGCGTACCGCAGTGACGGATCCAGCTGGTGCATTACGCGCAGCGGACGGGGATCGAAGGATTGGATGATCGCGCGGTCCTTCACACCCGCCTCGGCCAACACGTCATGCACGAGCGGCATGAATTCTTCCGGCGCCGGCGTGAACGTGCCGTCCCACTCCGGATTGGCTTTGATTTCGATGTTGTACCAGGGCGGCGTGCGTCCGGTGGACCGGGTGAAGTCCTCACCCATCTCGATGACCTCGCTCAGGAGCGGCTTGTGCACCGCCTGCGTCTCCTGCTCGGGGAAATCGACGTGTCCGCGTGTTCCGCAGTCGAAGCCGGCGACCTCGTCATAGGTCATCTGGTAAATGTTGAAGGACCGCGCTTCGGTCTGCGTGATGGGCGCCCCTTCCGAGGTCGCGCAGATCGTGTGATGCATCCAGGGCTCGTGCGAGACGACGACCTGTTCGTCTTTCGTGACAACGACGTCGATTTCGAGGGTGTTCACTCCCAGCTCCAGCGCGCGGCGGAAACTCGGAATGGAGTTCTCCGGCAGGAG
Organism: uncultured Rhodothermales bacterium; assembly: GCA_964487555.1. GTDB lineage: Bacteria > Bacteroidota > Rhodothermia > Rhodothermales > VXPQ01 > CAZART01. The sequence continues at coordinate 35,813 of CAZART010000027.1, read as the reverse complement.
TCCCCGCGCGCCGCGGTGGCCGACAATCTCAAAATTCGGGCTCACCTCGAGCGGCCGCCGTACCTCCGCGGTGATTGCCTGCAGATCGAGGCCCATCAAGTCGGCGAGCTCCAGACCGATGTGCGTGTTGTCTCGATTCCCTTCAAAGTGTTCATGCCCGGGCCCGTAGGCGTAGACATTGACGTCGACGGCCGTGTGCCCTCCGGAGGTCCATCCGAGAAGGGCGCGCTTTCCGATGATCTCGGCAAGTACCCCGTTCATACGAGCCCACCACGATTGGCCCACCTCGGCGGATCCGGCAGCCGTTGCGAGCAAGCCCCGCTCCTCGGCGATGAGGCTGTCGACGCCCGCCATGCGCTGGAAAACGGCGGCAGCTTCGTCGGGCTGCGCCCGGATCGCCTCGATCATCTTATCGTGCGTGGCTGTGACGACGTCGACCACCTCCGGATACCAGGCGTACTCGCCGTCACGCCCGACGGTGAGGCCGCCGGTTTCGTGATCGGATGTGGCAACCACGAGCGTACGGCCGTTACGGCGGCTGTAATCGAGCGCAACGGCAAGCGCCTCTTCGTAGGCCAGCAGGTCATGCAGGTGCCCGGCCGCATCGTTGGCGTGCGCAGCATGGTCGATGCGGCTGCCCTCGACCATAAGGAAGAATCCCTCGTCCGAGGCGTTCTCCAGCAGCTCGATCGCGCGCTCGGTCATTTCCGCCAGGCTCGGCTGCACGGCCGGATCGCGATCCACCTCGTAGTCCATCTGGCTCATCGAAAACGTCGCCAGGAGCGGGATCTCGGAGGCCTGCATGAGCTCGTCACGGCTGCTTACGATGTGATATCCATCGCTGCGCGCCTCGGAGATCAGATCGCGTCCGTCGGTACGGACCCCGAGCGTTCCGGCCGCTCGCAGCGACGACGAGGCGGAGGCGCTGTCGGGGAGAAGATGGCGCCGCCCCCCGCCCATCAGCACGTCGACGCCGCTGACGAGCATCTGACTCGCTATCTCGTTTTCCATCCACCGCCCGGTGACGTGCGCGGCAAAACAGGCGGGTGTGGCGTGCGTAAATCGGCTCGTTGCCACCAGGCCGGTGGCCATTCGCTTGCGCTCCGCGCCTTCGAGGATGGTGCCGACCGGCCGCCTGTCGGCGTCGACCGCAATAGCGCCGTTATACGTCTTCACCCCCGCCGAGAAGGCCGTCGCACCGGCGGCCGAGTCCGTGACCCGGCTGTCGGACGAGAAGGTTCGAATCGCGCCGACCAGCAGACTGTCGAAGACGAGCGCCTCGCGTCCCTCCTTCCAGCGAACGTAGTCCCGCGCGAGAGTGAAGCTGGCCGGTCCGCCGCCGTCGGAGACGAAAAGAATGACGTTGTGCGGGCGCTCGACTTCCGCGCCGATGGACTGAGCACGGCCTGAGGCCACGTAGAAACCGCCCAGAAATAAACTGAGAAGAAATCCGGCCAGCTTTCTATGATTCATCGTTCCCGCTCAAATTCATAGCCTTTGTCCAACTGCGACGGAGCCGGCTAGACGCCGGCTTCGTGCCCTTCTTTGGTCCGTACAATCTCGGAAATGATACCCGGAGATGCTTCGCCGACATCCTATTTTCGGATGAATCAATGCCTTTTCCGTATCTCATCTCCCTGGTCGCATTCATAGGCGATCGCCTCTTCGTCCTGATCGATCGCAGAGCGGCTCGGCGGAGCCGGCCATCGCAGCTCTAGAGCGTTCGTCCGAGCAGCGGTCTGTTCGGATACGACGCTAACGGAGGGACGGCTGCCGGAAGATCCCGCCGAGTGTCTTTGTGCAGACTGCGTGATGTAGCGAGCATTCGAAGCTCGAACTCCCTATAGCATATCGAAATATTTTTCTTGTGCAAGGGCCCGGTCCGCTTACTCTCCCGCAAAGTACAATGATCGATGCTCGGGGTGTGCGCCCGTAGGAAGAGGAACCCTCTCGAAACGTCCGCACCGGCATCCCTTGATGCAAAGAAGGCGGCACCCCCAACGTGGAGGATGCCGCCTTTCCCTACAACGATGTGAGAAGCGTCGAGGACTATTTTTCTTCCTTTTTCTCTTGCTCAGCGGGTTCTTCCGCCTCAGCGTCTTCCACGCCGGTTTCAGCTACCGCTTCGTCGGCGTCGGCTTCTTCCGCTTCGGCTTCGGCGACGGATTCTTCCGTCTCGGCTTCCACGTCTGCTTCCGCAACAGTTTTTCCCGCCGCGGCTTCCGCTTCCGTCTCGGACTCTTCCGCTTCGGCGGCTTCTTCCGGTTCGGCGGCTTCTTCCGCGGCATCGGCGGCTTCTTCCGCCTTCTGCTTTACCTTTTCCTTGGTAACCGCTTTCTCGCCTTCCTCGGTCGTCGTGCGCGATTCTATCTCAGCGACGGAAGGTTCGCCTTCGATCGTAGCAATCGGCTTATCGCCGCCTTCCTTCGCCGGAGTCTTGTCCTGCGTAGCGGCCTCGGCCGCTTCGGCAGCGCCCTCCTTGTCCGTATCGCCGACCGATTTTGCAGACGCCTTCGACTTCTCGGCAGGCATCACGTCACCGGCGTCTTCCTGGCGCTGATCGCGAGAAGCGGGCGGCTCCGTGGGATGACTAGCCTTCGTGCGTTTGTCACCGGCCTGCTCCTTTCGCTTGCCGGCCTGTCCGCGCTGCTTCGCTCCGGGTGTAGCCTCCATCTCACCGGAAGCCTCAGCGGTCGTCACGACGGTCTCGTCGCTCTCTTCCATCTCGGCTTCGGCCTGCTGTTCGGGCGTCGGACCTTCGTCGACGATCGTGGCATCGTCGTCCTCCGCCTCGGGAATCGACTCCTTCTCAGCCGGCCCGGGCAGAGCTGCTTCACGAGCCATCGCTTCGGCGTCGTCCTTGCCTCCGATGACGGCGGCGCTCTCTGCCTCTTCGATCTGAGCCTTCAGATCGGCCAGTCCACTGAGCTCTCCCAGGGTTGTCGGACCGGAGGCCTCAGCGCCCTTCTTGAACTCGCGAACCTCGCGATCTTCACGCTTGCGTTCGGTACGACGCTCGCGCTCCTGCTCCTGCCGCTCGACGCGCTCTTCGGCACGATCCTTTGCAGCTTCGCTAAGCACGATTTCCTTCTGGTTCGGATCAAATTTGATGACCCGCAACTCGATCTCCTGATCGGTCTGATAGAACTCCTGGAAATTCTGCGGGCCGTTTTTTAACTCGCTTGCAGGCACGAACGCCTCGACTTCGAGTGGCAGCTCGACGACGAGACCGCCTTCATTTGAGCGCACGACCTTGGCCGTCGTGTCCGTGCCTTCGGCATACACTTTCGCGAACTGATTCCAGGGGTTCGTCTCGACCTGCTTGTGGCCGAGCGATATGCGACGTGCCTCTTCGTCGACGTTGAGGATCACGACGTCCAGATCCTGGCCCTTCTTAATCATCTCACCCGGATGGCGAATCTTCTTCGTCCACGACAGATCGGAAATGTGCACGAGGCCGTCTATGCCCGGCTCAATCTCGACGAACACACCGAAGTTGGTGATGTTGCGAACCTTGCCTCGAAGAACGGTGCCCGGGGGATAGCGCTCCGCGATGCCCGTCCATGGATCGGGCTCGAGCTGCTTCATTCCGAGGGAAATCTTCTTTCCCTCCTTGTCGATGTTCAGGATCTTGACTTTTACGAGTTGACCCAACGAGACCATCTGGCTTGGATGCCGAATGTGCTCCGTCCAGCTCATTTCAGAAATGTGGACGAGACCCTCGATGCCCTTCTCGAGCTCGACAAATGCGCCATAGTCGGTAATCGATACGACCTTGCCTTCGACGGTCTCACCTTCCGTGTATTTCTCGTTGATGTCTTCCCACGGATGCGGCTGAAGCTGCTTGAGCCCGAGGGAAATACGTTGACGCTCCTTGTCGTAATCGAGGACGACGACATTGAGCTTTTCATCGAGATCGACCAATTCAGAGGGGTGCGAAACGCGGCCCCAGGACAGGTCGGTGATGTGAAGAAGTCCGTCAACACCGCCGAGGTCGATGAAGACGCCGAAGTCGGTGATGTTTTTGACGATGCCCTCGAGAATTTGACCCGACTCCATCGTGGAGAGGATGTTTTTCCGCTGGGCTTCGAGCTCCTTCTCGATGAGGGCCTTATGAGAGACGACGATGTTCTCATTCGCCGGATTGAGCTTGACGATCTTGAACTCCATCTTCGTGCCCAGGTACGCATCGAAGTCCCGCACCGGACGAACGTCGATTTGCGAGCCGGGGAGAAAGGCCTCCATGTTGCCAAACAGCTCGACGATCATGCCACCCTTAATGCGACGCACGATCGTACCTTCGAGAACCTGCTCATTATTGAAGGCATCCTCGATACGCTGCCAGCGGCGGACCTGATCGGCCTTCGTCTTCGACAGCACGAGCTGGCCGTGATAGTCCTCCAGCCGATCGATGAACACTTCGACTTCATCGCCGGCTTTCAGCTCGCGATCGAACTCGTTCAGAGATACGACGCCGTCGCTCTTGAATCCGATATCTATAACCACGTCCTTTTCGCCGACGCTGACGACGCGGCCGTGGACGATTTCCTGTTCCTTAACTTTGGTGAAGGACTGCTCGACCAGCTTCATGAGCTGTTCGTAGCTCTGCGAAGCCGCAGTTACCTCTTCGCCGTCACCCTCCAGATCTTCCAGTTTGATAACCCGGCCGACGATTTCGCCGGTGTACCCGACGCGGCCGGTCGGCTCGAGCGGATCGGCCGCGGATATCGACGTGAGGGGTTCGTCTTCTGTAGCCGAAACCCCGGCATCTTCAGCGGCAGGAACGTCCATTGCAGAGGTTGCGGCGTCGACGGCCTCCTCTAGAAGACGGCCTTTCGGGCCGCCGTCCGAGTCGTCATCGGCGTCGTTCGACGCGGCAATCTCGTCCGGATCCACATCCGCGACATCCGTCGCGTCGGCTTCTACAGAGGCATCAGCATCTGCGGAAGGCTCGGCTTTTGCAGAGGCATCAGCATCTGCGGAAGGCTCGGCTTTTGCAGAGGCCTCGGCTTTTGTGGAGGCCTCGGCTTTTGCAGAGGCCTCGGCTTCGGCAGAGGGGTCGGCTTTCGCGATAGGATCTGCTTCTGAGGGAGGATCGATTTCCTCATCAGGGGTGGCTTCAGCTTGAATCTCGGAGGTTGCCGTCTCAGACTCATCTTCGGAGACGGGCGCCTCGGCTTCTTCATCCGCGGGAGTTTCGGCCCCTTCCTTGTCTTTCGAGCCGTTGTCTGAGAGCTTTCCGTTTGCCTCGGCGGCTTTTGCCTCTTCCTTACTGGTCTCTTCTTCTTCGACTGCTTCTGTCTGCTTCGCTTTCTGCTGGTCTTCAGCCATATATTTCTCCGGACGCGCAGCTCCAACATGTTGGGCTGATTTGAACTAGAGCCGCGCTGCCCTCTGGTTTAACAAAGTGCCCGTCCGACGACCCTTCCCACGTCAAACGAACGCTTCTTAAAGTGAAACATGATTGTTAACGGCCCCAGTGAAGGGTGATGCGATTCCGCATCCCGGAAGCCGTTTTTATGCGAACTGTGCTATACGGAGGAACGGTTTTGTCGTTCCTTAACTGCTTGAATTACAATACCAACCTGCTCGTCGACATTTAACCGAGAGGTATCCAGCTCGACGGCGTCATCTGCCTTTCGGAGCGGAGCAAGCGCGCGGGATGCGTCTTGTTTATCGCGCCGCCGGATGTCGTCGAGCACGTCATCGAAAGAGACCGCCTCCCCCTTCTCCACGAATTCATCATAGCGGCGTGCGGCTCTAACTTCCTCGCCCGCCGTCATGAAGAATTTGACGTCGGCATCTGGAAAGACTACTGTGCCGATGTCCCGCCCGTCGACGACGACGCCGCCACCCTCCTGTTCGTAATCACGTGCGATTCGGCGCTGCTCCTCTACAAGTTTCGTGCGGACCGGCGCAAGCGCCGCGACTTCACTCGACACCGCCGACACTTCAGGGCGACGAATAGCCTCAGAAACGTCGGCATCGTTGAGCATCACTCGAAGACCGCGCTCATCGTGCGAGAGGTCGATGCGAATGCCGGGTAGAATCCGCCGTGCGTCGTCCGAAGTGCGTAGGGCGCCCTTTCGGATGAATGCCAAGGCTACAGCGCGATACATAGCTCCCGTATCGAGGTACAGGAATCCCAGTCGGTGAGCCACGACCCTGGCCGTCGTACTTTTCCCAGACCCGGCGGGGCCGTCAATTGCGATAATCACGTACTCGTCTGAAACCGCTGCGCAAGGTAGCCTAGAAGAGTAGCATTTTCGGCCACGTAGTGCAACAGTCCGCCTCGAGGAGTGTTCGTGAAGAACTAATCGTTCGACTGCGCACCGCCTACGTCTCGGCTCACGATCGTAATCTGCCGAGGATATTCCATTTCGCCGAGCGGCGTGTCGATCGTCGGCCGGGCATTTAATTTCACGTTCGTCGCCTCACCACCCCCTCCTGCCGCCGATAGCGCGAGGTTGACCAGGTCTTCGAGATTCCGATCGAAGAAGTCCACGAGATCAAGCTCGATGGTCAATGGAATCGTTGTGGTTTGACCCGCCGGCAGCACGTAATTTTCTTCGAGCGTGCCGCTAATCGTTTCTCGGTCCTCCAGCAGCAACGTCCAGCCCATTCGCACCAGGCGCGCCTGAACCTGGTTTTCCTCGGGATTTCTCGCCGCCACATTCAATCGAAACTGAAAGGGCAGCTCCTGCCTCGCCAGCGCCGCGCTGAGGCGAAGGATATCCGTGCGCGAGAGATCTTCGTAGGTCCGCAACCGTTCGATCTGAACGCCGGCCAGGCGCGCGTCGGTAACGCTGTCAATGGCAAAGTTCACCAGCCGAAGGGCCGAAATCTCTCGCAGCGTCTGACATCCCTGGATGAATGTAGCGGGCACGATCAGTAGGATCGCGACGGCGACGGTGCGGTAAACGGTTTTCATGGCTACGTCGTACACTCTAATTCGCAAAAAGGTGATATGCGAAAGCTTAGGCACGAAGAGATCCGGAGACCTGATCCAGTGAACGCCGCTTTGTTACCGAAGCATCCCATCTCGGTCGTCGTCGATAGCGTCCGGTCCATTTTCAATGTCGGCTCCATTTTTCGCACGTCGGATGCTGCCTTGATTGAGCACGTTTATCTCACCGGCATCTCCGGTACGCCTGATAATCCCGCCGTGCACAAAACCGCCCTTGGAGCGCAGGATACCGTTGCCTGGACCTATGACGCGAATCCCGTCGACGTCGTCCTCCGTCTCAAGAACCGAGGCTACACGGTAGGTATCCTCGAGATCACGGACGAGCCAACCGCCACTACGGACGTCACGCCCGATCATTTTCCACTGTGCCTTGTCGTCGGCAACGAGCTGCACGGCGTGGATGATGCTATTGTTGAGCGGGCCGATCTCGCGCTGGAAGTTCCGCAGTACGGCGCGAAGCAATCGCTGAACGTATCGGTGGCCTACGGAATCGCGATTTTTGACGTTGTGCGCCGGTTCCGCGACCTCAATGGACTGGGCGCGTTTCCGACCGGCGGCGGTAGTCCAGGGCACAACGTCGCCGATGCGGAAATGAAGCAAACCCACCCAATGGACGCGACACGCTTTGAGTAACGCACCAAACAGACGCTACACGCTATGAGTAGAGTGCATCATAAGTGAGCGCATCATGAGTCGAGTGCATCTATTGGATGACTTTCCTCCCATCTCGACGGAAGAATGGGAGGAGCAGATCCATCGGGACCTCAGAGGAGCCGACTACGGCGAGACGCTGCTCTGGCACCTTCCGGACGGTCTTACCGTTCGGCCGTATTACCGGGCCGAAGATACCGCCGTCCTCGCGCAATCCGACCACGAGACCGTAGAGGTCCCGGTTGGATGGAAACTTCGCCAGGACATCCGAACTCCCGATCTCGAAGCGGCCGTCAGGCACGCCTGCACAGCGATCGACGCGGGCATCGACATGCTTGGAATCGACCTGCGCATCGAGCACGATCGATGTAAAGGCGTGCCGCTTCTCAAAAAGGATGACTTCGAATCCTTCCTAAAAGAGATTCGGCACGCGAGCGTGGCGCTTCACCTTGCGGGAGGGGTGTTCAGTCCGGCCCTCCTGGCTCTTTACCTCGACACGAACCGCGGAAACGGTTCGCCCGTCTCGCTGCAATTCGATCCGGTCGCCGAATCGGCTCGCACGGGCCGCCGGCTGGATCACCTGCTGGATCTCGCGGCAGACATGCTCCGCACAGTCGCCGGAGAGCGCCTTCCGGATGTACGTGTTCTCACCGTCGGGTCCGCGGTGTACCACGACGCCGGTGCCACGCCCGTTCTGGAAACGGCGCTGCTGCTCGCGTCCCTAAGCGAGACGCTGGTTCAGATGATAGAGCGCGGCGTCCCGGCCAGTCAGGTGCTTGATCGTCTGGCAATCCGAACGCAAATCGGTTCGTCTTACTTCATGGAGATTGCACGTCTGAGAGCGCTTCGGATCGTGGTTCGCCGGCTCATCGACGTCTTTGTGCCCGATGAGCGCGCCCAACTGCCTCCTATTCACGGCGAAACGTCCGCGCGCAATCAAACGTTGTTCGATCCACATGAGAACCTGCTTCGCTCGACGACCGAGGCGGCAAGCGCCGTCGTAGGCGGCTGCGACATCGTCGCTATTCGAACCTTTGACGAACCGGCGGGAAGGTACGACGCGTTTTCATATCGGATGGCTCGAAATATCCAGTACATTCTTCGCTTCGAGGGCGGTTTTGGCCACGTCGCCGATCCTGCAGCCGGCAGTTACTACGTGGAGATGCTGACCGATTCTTTGGGCCGACGGGCCTGGCAGCTCTTCCAGGACATAGAATCCGAAGGCGGACTTTTTGACGCCCTCGAAAAAGGCTTCATCCATCAGCGGCTCGATTCGATAAGGGCCGAACAACGACAGGCCTTCGCAGAGCGTCGCACGGTTCTGGTCGGAACGAACCACTTTCCGGACACCAACGAACGGCGTTTACACGACCTGGCCGACGAAGGGATCAGTGTCGACGATCCCGAACGGCAAGGCGAGTCCGTTCTGCTTCGAAGTTTTGAGGATCTAAGGGCGCAGGTCGCCGCCGGCTCACGACTTATCATGCCGACGTCGCTCCTGGATGGACCCTCTCTTGCCGACCCGCTGCCGCGCGAACGCATCAGCGAGCCCGTGGAGGAGCGCCGGCTTCGGACGGAACGGGAGCGGTGGAACGTGCACATCCTGCTCATACCCTTTGGCGAGCCGGCCGTCCGAAGTGCGCGTGCGAACTTCGCCGCGAATTTTCTAGGATGCGGCGGCTTCACGATCGAATCACCTATCGGGTTCGACGACACCGACGCGGTCGAGCGCGCCATTCGCAATCGTCCACCCGACATCGTCGTCTACTGCGCCCCTGACGAGGCTTACCGCGATCTTATTGCTATAGCTCATCATCAACTAAACGACTTAAATGACAATATGATAAGGGGTGTCGTTGCTAAACCTGAGGTGTCGGGTGAACTCGATGATCGATTCTTCGAATTTGCCATCCACAGCACGGCGAATCTCATCGATGTGCTCGACGAGTTGCACCGGCTCCTCGGCCTGATCCCCACGACATCTGAGGAGGTCGGTCGATGAGACCCGACTTTTCAAAGCATACATATCGGCCGCGATCCCTCCGGCCGGCTTCGGATGCCCGCAGGCGGGCGTCGAATGCCGGCAGCCCGACGCGAGGCGATGGTTTTGAGGTTAGATCCTTCTATGACAGAAACGACGTGGATGGCCTGGAGCATCTCGACTATGCCGCCGGCCTTCCACCTTTTCTTCGGGGGCCGTACAGCACCATGTACGGACTCCGGCCGTGGACCATTCGACAGTACGCCGGCTTCTCGACGGCGGAGGAATCCAACGCGTTCTATCGCAGAGCACTGGCATCCGGGCAGAAGGGCCTTTCCGTGGCCTTTGACCTTGCCACACACCGGGGGTACGACTCGGACCACGAGCGCGTAGCCGGAGACGTTGGGAAGGCAGGCGTCGCGATCGACAGCGTCGAAGACATGAAGATCCTCTTCGACGGAATCCCACTCGCGAGGATGTCCGTGTCGATGACGATGAATGGCGCGGTCATTCCTGTAATGGCTTTTTTCATCGTCGCAGCCGAGGAACAAGGCGTACGGACCGAGCAGCTTAGCGGCACGATTCAGAACGATGTGCTGAAGGAATTCATGGTGCGCAATACGTTCATCTATCCTCCAGAGCCGTCGATGCGCATCGTAGGAGATATTTTTGCGTACGGCGCGCGGCATATGCCGCGCTTCAATGCGATTTCCGTCAGCGGCTATCACATGCAGGAAGCGGGCGCGACCGCCGATCTGGAGCTCGCCTATACCCTTGCCGACGGACTTGAATACCTGCGGACAGGATTACGGGCCGGGCTCGACGTCGACGATTTTGCCCCCCGGATCTCGTTTTTCTGGGCGATAGGGATGGATCACTTCGTCGAAATCGCGAAAATGCGCGCGGGGCGGCTTCTCTGGGCACGAATGGTGAAATCCTTCGGGCCGTCTAATCCGAAGTCGATGGCACTTCGGGCCCACTGCCAGACGTCGGGATGGAGCCTGACGAGCCAGGATCCTTTCAACAACGTGGCACGAACATGTCTTGAAGCACTCGCCGCCGCGCTGGGACATACGCAGTCGCTGCACACGAATGCACTTGACGAGGCGATGGCGCTGCCGTCGGAATTTTCTGCGCGGATTGCGCGTAACACGCAGCTCTATCTGCAAGAAGAGACGGACATCACGCGGGCCATAGACCCGTGGGGCGGTTCGTATTATGTGGAATCCCTTACCGACCAGCTCGTACAGCGCGCCTGGCGGCTCATTCAGGAGGTGGAAGACGCGGGCGGAATGACGCGGGCCATAGAAGCGGGTATTCCTACGTCGCGGATCGACGAGGCTGCTACGCGCAAACAGGCGCGCATCGATTCGGGGGCCGACGTTATCGTTGGCGTCAATCGCTTTCGAGTGGATGACGAGCTTGAATTGGAGACGCTCAAGGTCGATAACGCCGCGGTGATGCGAACGCAAGCCGAACGGCTCGAGCGACTGCGGCGCGATCGCGACGGCGAGGCCGTCCGGGCCGCGCTCGCTGCTCTTACCGAATGCGCCAGGACTGGCGCCGGAAATCTTCTGGAACGGGCGATCGATGCGGCGCGGCGGCGGGCTACGCTCGGTGAGATATCGATGGCAATGGAAGAAGAGTTTGGTAGATATATGCCGCAACAGCGCGCCCCTTCCGGCGCTTATGCCCGAGAGATTGGCTCCGACGAGCGGTTCACCGAGACGCGGCGGCAGGCCGATGCCTTTGCCGAACGCGAAGGGCGTCGTCCGCGCATCCTTATCGCCAAAGTCGGACAGGATGGGCATAATCGCGGCGCCAAGGTCATCGCGACGTCATTTGCCGACCTGGGATTCGACGTCGACATCGGCCCGCTTTTTCAAACTCCGGCGGAAGTGGCACGCCAGGCCGTCGAGAATGACGTACACGTGCTGGGGATTTCGACCCTGGCGGGCGGTCATACTACACTCGTTCCCCAGATTCTGGAGGAACTTAGAACGTATGGGCGCGGCGACATTCTCGTCGTCGTCGGCGGTATTATCCCGAAAAAAGACGCACACCTTCTCCGCGAGGCCGGCGTAACGGACGTTTTTGGTCCCGGAACGGTGATCGCGAGCGCCGCCGAACGCATTCTTACGAAACTTAGCGAAGACCGGTCGGAAGCGTGAGCACCACCCCTCCGGCACGTCTCATTGACGGCGTACTGGCCGGCGACCGCGTGGCGCTGGGCCGCAGCATCACGCTGGTCGAGAGCGCGAGGGCCGAAGACCGCGAGGCGGCTGCACAGCTCCTGACGGCATGCATGCCTCAGGCCGAAAATTCGCTCCGCATCGGAGTAACCGGCGTTCCGGGGGTGGGAAAGAGCACGTTCATCGAGACGTTGGGAATGCGGCTCATCCGTGAGGGGCGGCGCGTCGCCGTACTGGCGGTCGACCCGACGAGTACCGTCTCGCGAGGCAGCATTCTCGGTGACAAAACGCGCATGCAGCAGCTTGCTGCCGAAGAGAATGCGTTTATCCGGCCTTCTCCTAGTGGCGGAACGCCTGGCGGCATCGCGATGCGGACACGCGAGACCATTTTCCTCGTGGAGGCTGCGGGATATGACATCGTGTTCGTCGAAACGGTAGGTGTCGGTCAATCGGAAACCGCCGTCCACACGATGGTCGACTTCTTTCTGCTCCTTGCGCTGGCCGGCGCCGGCGACGAACTGCAGGGCATTAAGCGCGGCATCGTAGAGCTGGCCGACGCTGTTGCCATCACGAAGTCGGATGGGGACAACAAGGCTGCAGCGCAGCGGGCTTGCATTCACTTTCAGAACGCATTGAAGTTCTTCCCAGCGCCGTCGTCGGGGTGGGAGCCGCAAGTACACACGTGTTCCGCGCTAACGGGCGAGGGTCTCGACCGCGTTTGGGAGACGATTCTCGAATACGAGGCGCGTAGCCGCGAGTCGGGATTCTTCGAGCAGCGGCGGAAGGAGCAGGCCCGCCACTGGTTTCATCATAGGCTCCAGTACGGACTGCGCGAGGCGTTCTTCGAAAATCCGCGCATAGCCAAACGTTTGAAGGTACTCGAAGATGCGGTCGTCGCCGGCCGCATAAGTGCCGCGGCGGCGGCAGACGACCTGCTGACGCTCTGTCGTACGGGGAATTCGTAGCGACCTCTATCCGAGTTCGTTCGCCGCTCGCCGCATCCGCCGCACACAAGCATCTCGGCCGATAACCGCCATCATGTGGAACAGGCTGGGTCCGAATGATACGCCGCTTACGGCAAGGCGGGTCGGATGGATGATGCGTCCGGCGCCCGCTTCCCGCTCGTCCGCAAGGTTTCGGAGAATCTCCTCCGTACTCTCGGCACTAAACGTCTCATCCTCTTCCAATCGATCGGCGTATTCCTTGAGAAGCTCCGCCGAATCCCCTTTCCAGCGCTTCTTCACGCCTGCCTCATCGAACGTCGTTGGGTCTTCAAAGAAGTATGGGCATGTCTCGGCCAGATCCTTCACGAAGGATATCCGCTCCTGCATCAGCTCGGCAACCTGCTTCAGGTACACATCATCGGCTTCTATTCCGGCACGCGTGACGTACGGCCTCGCGCGCTTCACCAGGTCCTCGATCGAAAACTGACGGATGTACTGCTCGTTGTACCAGTTCAGCTTCTCCAGATTGAACTGCACACCACTGGAGCCAACCCGCTCGATCCGAAAAACCTCGACCAGCTCATCCAGCGTGAATATTTCGCGCTCGGTGCCGGGATTCCATCCGAGGAACGCAAGGAAATTGATGAGCGCCTCCGGTTCATAGCCGGCTTCCCGGTACTGACGCACATTCACCGGAAGGCCGAGATCGTCGGCGCTCCGCTTCGATAACTTCCCCCCGCTCGGACTCAAGATGAGTGGAAGATGGGCGAACGTCGGCGGACTCCATCCAAAATATCGATACAACAGCACGTGTTTCGGAGTCGACGAGAGCCACTCCTCACCTCGAATGACGTGGGTGATCTCCATGAGGTGGTCATCAACGACGTTCGCCAGATGATACGTCGGCATGCCGTCGGACTTGATAAGCACCTGATCGTCGACCGTCTCGCTCTCGAACGAGACGTCGCCGCGGATCATGTCGCGGAAGCGGATGGATCCGCCCGGCGGCACCATGAGCCGAATGACGTACTCGGCGCCGGATTTCAGCCGCTCCCGAACCTCCTCCTCGGAAAGGGTGAGCGAGTTTTGCATCGCCTGCCGCGTCCGCGCATCGTACTTCGGCGACGGCTCGTCTTCGTCGGCGAATTCCTCCCGCATGCGCTCGAGATCCTCAACGCTATCAAATGCATAGTAGGCATACCCCTCGTCGATGAGCTGCCGTGCGAATCGTACGTACGTATCCTGCCGCTCCGATTGGTAGTACGGCTCGCAAGGTCCCCCGACGCCCGGCCCCTCGTCGTAGGTAAGGCCCGTCCAGAACAGGGCGTCCAAGATGTCGCTCTCCGCTTCATCGACAAACCGTTCCCGATCGGTGTCTTCGATGCGGACTATAAAGGCCCCTTTCCCCCGGCGAGCGAACAGATAGTTGTAAAGGGCCGTGCGGAGACCTCCGATGTGCAGCAACCCGGTCGGACTTGGGGCGAATCGGACGCGATGGTTCGGCAAGATCGGTTCTGACATATGCTTTCGTCGTCGCTTGTATTTACGTTTGCTTTGCACCGCCTTGTCGCGCGGCTCGTTATAGTACATATTACTAAGCTCCTTGCTGCCGTGAGCGCGCCGGTCCCGCCGGATAAGTCCGTTATTCCAAAAATCCGCGGAATTTGACGGAACTGTAAAAATCTCCATGCGTCAACGGCGTCGACCAGAAGCGGTCCATTGCAATTTCTTTTCCCCCATTCTTCGAACCACCTCCCTTTTTTTGTGATGAAGAGCATTTTGAGGACGCGGCCTATCGGGCTCGCATGGTTGATTTTCATCGTAGGACTTGCCGCCGGTTGCAGCTCATCCAGCCGCACAACCGTTCCCATTGAAGCCAATGATCCGAACGTCGTTGCGGTTTACGGCGGCGACGTCCTGACGCTCGACGAATTCGAGACGCGCTACACGCGTGCCGTTGGCTCACGTCAGGCGGCCGCAGAGGATTCCCTTTCGGAATATCAAGATTTCCTGGAACGCTACGTCAACTTCCGTCTGAAAGTTGAAGCGGCCACGGAAGCGGGCATACGGGACTCGCGGGAAGTTCAAGAGGAAATTCAGACCTATCGAGGAAATCTCGCGCGGCCTTACCTCCTGGAAGAAGAGGTCATAGAACCGATCGTTCAGCAGATCTATGATAGGCAGCAGGAGCTGATCGACGTCAGCCATATTCTGTTAAGGGTGAATCCAGCGGCGAGCCCCGAGGACACGCTGGCCGTCTATCGCCGGCTTGAGGCTGTGCGCGATTCGGCCCTTCAAGGCGTCGAGTTTGGAGAGCTCGCTATGCGCCACTCCGAGGATCCGTCCGCAAGAGGTCGTGAGGACGGCGTCGGCTATCGTGGTCGCCTCGGGTATTTCACGGCCGGCCGTATGGTGGAGCCCTTTGAAACCTTTGCCTACGAAACGCCTGAGGGTGACATTTCGCCTATTTTTCGGACGCGATTCGGCTATCACATTCTTTACGTTCACGACCGGCGAGAGGCCGTACCTGACGTTCGTCTCGCACACATCTTGCTGCGTCCCGAAACGACGGCCGAGGATTCTGTAGCGACCCAGTCGGCGATCCAAGAACTCAAGGATCGTATCGCGGCGGGTGAATCGTTTGAGGACCTTGCGAAGGAGCATTCCGCGGATACGCAGTCGGGCGTACGCGGAGGCGATATAGGATTCATCAGCTTTGATGCACCTATACACCCATCGTTCAAGGATCCGGCCTTCGCACTCGAGGAGCCTGGAGACGTCTCGGACGTGATCGAAACCCCTTACGGATACCACATCATTCAGTTGAAGGAGCGACGGGAGCACAAGTCTTTCGACGACTCTTACGAGGAGCTGAAGGAGCTCGCATCCCGGCTTCCTCGTATGCAGGCGGCCGAAGAGGAACTCGCCCGCGACATTCTCGCACAGCACAACGCCTCCGTCGACACGTCATTCGTTGAAGAGGTTTTCAAGAACGTTCCGGCCGACTCCGTCTTCGCGCGGCTGGAGCGAAAAACCCTCCTTGACCATACGCTAGTCCACCCCGCCGTCACCATCGGAGACTCCACCTACACGCTTGAGGATGTAGCGAACTATATGGCTACGGCGCAACTCGATCGATCCGCCGACAGCGAACGCGGACTCTGGACGATTCTCGATGGATTTCTTCTGCAGGCCGCCATCGATTATGAAGCGTCGCGGCTTGAGAAGCGCGATGCCGAATTCGCACGCATTATGGACGAGTTTCGCGACGGACTCATCCTGTTCAAGTTCATGGAGGACTCCGTATGGACGGCGGCCGAGCAAGACACATTGGCCCTTGAGGCGTATTACGAATCTCACCAGAGTGAATACTGGTGGCCGGAACGTACGCGCGTCATCAGCCTGCATAGCAAATCGGATTCGCTCCTTAACGTTCTCGGAGAGCGCCTTGACGGCGGCGCATCGCTGCAGGCCCTCTTTGCGTCGTTCGAGGCCGACACGCTGAACACGGTACGCGTTGACACCATGATGGTCTCAGCGGCCACCGAGTCCGTATACGACCGCGCCCTGGAGCTCGACGAAGGCGAACACACCGAGCCCGTCAGCTATCGCAACGGCTATATCCTTCTCGTCAACGACGGTGTGGAGGGGTCCCGTCCGAAAACATTCGATGAGGCGAGGACGCAGGTAGTCAGCGACTACCAGACGATCGTCGAAGATCGGCTTATCGAGCGGCTTCGCAATCGATATAACGTCCATACCTTCCCGGACCGGTTAGCCGGCGCCTTCAGCGCGGTGCGTGACCAGGAACAAACCGGAGGTATGGCCTCCGGCGAATGATGCGGCACGACCGGCGACGTCATCTTTATTTGCTCGTGTTGGTGCTTGCCACGATCAGCTTCACGGCATGTGAGGAGGAGCAAGCAGCGCCCGAATTCGTGGCGCGCGTTGGTGACAGGCACCTACTTCGTTCGGAACTCGATCGAGCGCTCCGGAGCATCCCTGTTCCACAGGACTCGATGGAGGCTCGGCAGCAGATCATCGAACAATGGGTGACGAATGAGCTCATGTACCAGGAGGCTCTTCGGCGCGGCCTTCGGCAGGACGACGAAGTTCAACGCCTACTGGAGGAAAGCGAACGCGCGGTGCTGGTGAACGCTCTGCTGTCTCAGCTTTACGAAGAAAACGTCGTCGAGCCGACATCATCCGAAAAAAAAGCGTACTACGAGAGCCACAGAGAACAGCTTCGGCTACGCGAGAGCTTCGCCCGAGTGCGTTATCTGCGCGCTGCGAACCGAACGAATGCCGAGGGCGCGCGCCGGATGCTGCAGCAGGCGGCGCCTGCCGATCGTGACTCCATCTGGGCGCTCGCCATCAACCGGTACGCCTCCGACCAAGCCCTCTCGCGTGAGATCTCCACGAACTACTATCCGGAGAGTCGCATATTTATCGATCGACCCAAGCTGCGTGAGGCGCTCTCCGGCCTTCTAGGAGGTCAGCTTGCCCCGGTAATCGAAAGCGATAGCGTGTTTGACGTGGTCCAATTGGTGGAACGAGTGCCCAGTAGAGCAATCCCCGAACCGGCGTGGATAGACGAGGAACTGGTGCGCCGTCTCGTGATCCAGAGTAGGAAACAGTTGTATGCACGTCAGGTTCAACGCCTGAGAAACGAGGCTCTTGCACGCGAAGACCTCGAAATACGGTAGCCTGCTTCATGAGTCCTCGGCGGCGCGTTACCATTGTTCTGCCGTCCACAGGTTGTTGCTTTCATTCCTTGAGCGCGGCGCGCATTCCCCACGCGATATCTCGCTGTCCGCACAGCCTGTTCGTGCCTCTGTCTCCCGGCAAATCAACATTTCTCTGCATGTCTAAACCACGCACTAAATTTCTGCTCACAGGAATCCTCCTGGCCGTTCTGTTGCTCGTCGGCCCGGCCCGTGCTCAGAATCTTGAGGTCGTGGACGAGATCGTCGCCGTCGTCGGCGATCAGATCATCCTCAAGTCGGAAGTCGACGCCATGGTGGCCAACATGATGCGCCAGCAGCCTGACGTTACCTACTCTGAGGAGCTGTGGATGGACGCACTCGAACAGATGATCAACCAGCAGATGCTGGCGATCGTCGCCAGACGTGACACGACCATCACGGTAACGGATGAACAGGTCAATCAGGCCATGGACCGTCGCACGCAGCAGATGATCGCGCAAGTCGGCAGCCAGGCACGTCTTGAGGAGATTTATGGGAAAAGCCTCGTGCGCATCAAGGAGGAGCTCCGAGATGATTTTCGCAATCAGCTTTTAGCCGAGCAGATTCAGCAGCGTAAGATTCGAGACATTCGCATTACGCCGACAGAAGTCAGAGAATGGTTCGATCAGTTTCCGACGGATTCGCTGCCGACGTTACCGGATATCGTTCGCGTCTCGCATATCGTCCGCTACCCCGCCGTCACGCAGGACGCCAAACAGGAGGCCCGCGACATCATCGAAATTATCCGCGACTCCGTCGTCACGTCGGAAGCCACGCTTGAAGAGATGGCCCGCCAGTTCTCGGATGACGCCGGCTCTGCATCGGCCGGCGGACGGATTGAAGACACGAACCTCGGCGATCTGGTGCCGGAATTTGCTGCGGTGGCATCTCGTCTGCCCATGGGAGAGCTCTCTCAGGTTTTCGAAACGCCATTCGGGTATCATATCCTTCGTGTAAACGAACGTCGTGGTGAAATCGTCGATTTCAACCACATCCTCATACAAATTGATGACAGCCGCATCGATCCGGCTGAGACCATCGCTTTCCTTAGCAGCATTCGGGATTCGATCCTCGTCCATGATATGCCCTTTGCCCTGATGGCGAAGCGTCACTCGGAAGAGGAGCAATCAGCTCAGCTCGGGGGCCGCGTGATCGATTCGCGTACAGGCGAACGCGATCTTGTCCTGGAGTCGCTTGGACCGCTCTGGCAGAACGTGCTGGACACGTTAGAGGTTGGTGAGATCAGCAAACCGGCGCGCGTGGAGCTGGAAAACGATCGCCAGGCGTATCACATCGTGAATCTACAGCGGCGCACGCCGGCGCACACCGTCTCGCTCGAGACAGACTATGATCGCATCGAGCAGTTCGCCCTACAGGACAAGCAGCAGCGTATCATGCAGCGCTGGTACAGTCAGCTCCGGGATGATGTCTACGTCGATCTCCGCGGCAAGGCCGAACGAATCTCGCTCGCCCGCCGATGACCGTCGTCTCGACAGCGCCGTCTGCATCTTGATCGCCGAACGTCGACTCCTTTTGTCTGGGTGTAGGAACTAATTGTCTGTGTCTACGAGCTAATTATCTATGTGTACGAGCTAAGTATTTCATGCCACAAACAGAGCCCATCCCTTCGGAACCCGAGGTTCTCGGTGCCTTGCGCGACGCCTATCGCCGCCTTCGCAGTGAAGTCGGTAAGGTCATCGTGGGGCAAGATGAGATCGTTGAACACGTGTTCGTCTGCCTCTTGTCGCGTGGGCATGTGCTGCTGATCGGCGTTCCGGGACTCGCCAAAACGCTGCTCGTCCGAACGCTGGCAGAAGCCACGGATCTCAAATTCAGCCGGATTCAGTTCACACCGGACCTGATGCCGAGCGACATCACAGGGACTGAAATCATCGAAGAGGACACGACGACAGGCCGCCGCGCCTTCAGATTCGTTCGCGGACCCATTTTTGCCAATGTCGTGTTGGCCGACGAAATCAATCGGACGCCGCCGAAGACGCAGGCCGCTCTTCTGGAAGCCATGCAGGAGCATCGCGTCACGGCCGCCGGCCAGACGCACTCGCTGGGCGCGCCGTTCTTCGTGCTTGCGACGCAAAACCCTATTGAGCAGGAAGGAACCTACCCTCTGCCGGAAGCGCAGCTCGACCGTTTCATGCTAAATCTGTGGTTGGATTATCCGGAATTCGATCAAGAAGTCGAGGTAGTGCGCAGCACTACAAGTGCCCGCCGGGTCGAGGTGAGACCGGTCATGGAAGCGGAAGAGCTGCTGGAATATCAGGAGTTCATTCGGCAGGTTCCGGTCGCCGACCACGTCATCGAATATGCCGTTCGGCTCGTCGGTCGTACGCGGCCCGGTCGCGACGGTGCACCTGATTTCGTAACGAACTATCTCAGCTATGGTGCCGGACCACGTGCTTCCCAGTACCTGATCCTCGGGGCGAAGGCGCTTGCCGTTCTAGACGGACGTCTCACACCGCTCGTGGCGGATGTGCGGCGTATGGCGGTACCGGTCCTCCGCCACCGCATCGTGGCCAACTTCAACGCGGAGGCCGACGGCGTGACTACCGTCAACATTATTGATCGTCTCCTCAAGGAAGCCAAGGCGATCGGCTCGGACTGAGCCATGATCACGATCGACCGGTCTTCAAGAACCTCCATTCAGGAGCAGCTTCTGGAGCAGATTCGCTTTCGGATTGCGAGCGGATTTTACAAGGTTCAGGACACGCTTCCGTCGACTCGCAAGCTGGCCGAGCAGCTCGATATTTCATTCCATACGGTTCGCAAGGTATACCAGCAACTCGAGCGTGAGGGCCTCCTCGAATCAAGGCGCGGCAGCGGGTTCTTCGTTCGAGAGCGCCTGCCGCCAAGCAAGAGCGAACGGATGGAGCACGGCGCGGCCGTCGTTCAGGATGCCCTCCAGCGCCTGATCGGACTCGGCCTTTCGGAAGTCGAGATCGACTATCTGTTTCAGGAGCAGACCGCGCTGCTCGAGACACCGTGGCCCCGTCACAAGCTGATCGCCGCACTGCCTTTCCAGGAGATGGCCGATCTATGTGCCGCGCAGATTCAGCTGAATCTCCAGCAGACCGTGGTCGCCTCGACGCTTGACGACCTCGGGCGCCATCAGGATGCGGATTTCATCTTTACGCCGCACGCGAATCTTCAGGCAGTGATGACGACGCTGCCGAGAACAGACGTCGTAGGCATCGTCACGTACATCAACCCGAATGCGCTGGAGCAGATCGCAAAACTGCTGGACGACCAGACGCTTGGCGTAGTCACGCGCTATGCGGATGCTATTCGGCCGCTAACCGCGGAATTGCGGGACCTCACTTCGTTCGCGGGTCAGATGCTGGCGGCGTCTGTGGACCAGAGTGCCAAGCATATTGAACAGCTCGTCGGCCAAACGGATCTGATCGCCTATTCACCGGCGTGCAAAAGGCGCCTTCTCAGCTTTCTTCGCGACACGGACCGACATGTGGCGCTTAATCCCGTCGTTACGAACGAATCACTGGCAGCGATTCGGCAGGCCGTGCCTGGGTGAGTTGCCGTCGCGGTGAGGACTATTCTTCTTTCTTCTCGTCATCAATCTCGGCTTCCTCGGCGGCGCCGTCACCGTTGGAGGCCACCGTATCGTCAGTTTCCGCCGCGGGAGCTTTACCATCGGCTTCATCGCCACCGGCTCGCATATCCCCGTTTTCCTGTAGCCCCACGCCGCTGTTTCGCGCGCGGTTTTCGATTTCCTCATCGCTGGGGGCGTCACCACTCCCAGTCTTGTTGGCCTCCCGCTCTTCGGCCGCCGCGTCCAGTACGTCGTCGTCGAGAAGCACGGGGTCGGAGCGTCCACCTGATTCGGGCGGTGTAGCAGCCTGCTCGTGCTCGGCTTCCGGCGATGAATGATCATCGTGCTTCTGCGAGGGATTTAGCGAGCGTTCGATCGTATCATCACCAGGCGGCGGCGTCACACTTTGCTCCATTGTCCCGTAGACGCCTTGCTCTCGGATGTCGTCCATCGTACCGCGCGCTGCGGGCGGCGCGTTCGGCGCGTGTTGTTCGCTTTCTCGCTGCGCAGCGTCGGATGCTTCTTCGCTCTCTTTCTGCCCCGGATATTTCACTCGCACATGGTAGATGCCCAGGAGCATGGAGAGAAACGTCTCCTTTATTTGGGTCAGATCGCGAAACGTTAGATCGGTCTTGTCGAGCTGTCCATCTTCCGTGCGGGCCTTGAAGATCATGTCGATGAGCGTCTCGAGCCGTTTGTGCGTCGGATCCGAGAGACTTCGGCTGGCCGCTTCAATGGAGTCCGCGAGCATCAAGATACCCGTTTCTTTCGAGTCGGCGCGAGGTCCCGGGTACCGAAACTCGGATTCGAGGATTTCCGGATCGCCGTCGTTACGCTGATCAAGCGCTTTTCGATAGAAGAATTCGATCCGGGTGGTCCCGTGGTGCATGGGTATGAAGTCCAGCACACGCTGCGGCAAATTATACTGCCGCCCCATCTCAAGACCTTCCTTGACGTGGCTTGCGATGATCAGTGCGCTCATGCGCGGCTTCAATTGCGTGTGCGGGTTCGTACCCGGCCTCTGATTCTCGACGAAGTACTCCGGCTTGAGCATCTTTCCGATGTCGTGGTAAAGGGCCCCGACCCGCGTGAGAAGTGCATTGGCTCCGACGGCATCCGCCGCGGCCTCGGCCAAATTGGCGACCTGCAGCGAGTGATTAAACGTGCCTGGCGCCCGCATCGAAAGCTCCTTCAAGAGCGGCCGATTGGTATCTGATAATTCGAGCAACGAAAGGTCGGTCGTGATATCGAAGGCTCGCTCAAATACCCACAACAGCGGATAAGCCATAATGAGCAGGAACGAGTTTACGCCGACCAGCAGAAGATCCGCTAGGAAAAGATCGCGCGGTGCACCAAAATAGATCGCTGTGGAGCCGATGACGACAACGTAGCCAAGAAACACCAGGCCCGCACTGATGAAGAATTGGCCGCGATTCCGGATGTCGCGAACGGAAAAGACGCCCAGTGTCGATGCGAAAATCGTCGCAAACGCGAACTCAAAATCGTAGTTGAGCAGAATGCCGCCAATAAGAGACAGCGTCAGAGCTCCGAAGAGACCGACCCGCGAATCGAACATGACCGTAAACAACACGGGGGCAATCGCCACGGGTACGATATACATGGCCAGCGTCTCGACGCGTATCGCTACGGCGAAAAGGCCTATGATGCCGGAAAAAAGAATGGCCAGCAGCATGATCTTCCTGTTGTCGTCGAAAATCGGCCGCCGCAGCAAATAGAGATAAAGGAAAAAGATAAAGTAGGTCGCCAGGGAAATCAGGATTTGCCCGAGTACGACCCTCCACAGAATGTCGTCGCCTCCGGCTTCCCGGCGGGCCTGCTCAAGCGACATTAACTTACGCCGGATCTCTTCGGTGACCCGCTGGCCCTTCTCGACGATCATCTCCCCTTCGCTAACCTTTCCGCGGGTCACGGATATGCGGCTCTCGAGTCGCTGCCATTCACGCACCGTCTCCCCTCGCATATAGCTTAGCGACGGCACGAAAATGGCGCGGAAAAACCCCGTCCCCAGGCTCGCAACATCCGGCCGCTCGTCGTACATCTGCTGAAACTGCCGCTGCGCATACGTATAGGCTTCGTTCAGCCCATACAGACTGTCCTTGTTTTTGGCGCGCTCGCTGTGCTCGTTCTGGTTTCGGATGAACACCTGCTCGGCGTGGACGCTATCGATCGTCACGTCCATGACCCCGACGTTCAGAAGCTGCGTGCCAAGCTCCCAGGCATCAGCCAGGAGCCGCTCGTCCAACCGTGGGCCTTGCGGCGGCTCACGGGACGACTGCGGCAGCTCGGGAACACGGGCCGCATACGAATCCACGAGCATTCGCCACTGCTCAGGAGTGGCCTTGAGGCGAGCGTCGCGTCGGCGCTCGAGGTAGGTCAGCGAATCCGCATGCGCTTCCGCCGTTCGCCCGCGGAGCTTGTTGAGCTGGTAGCTTTCGTAGGCTTCGAATACGCGAAGCAGGTGTTGCGCGACGGTGTCTCTGTTCGCCGCCATGCGTTCCTGCGCATCCACGATCTCCATGAAATAGGGCGGGGTGCGGCGGCGCACATCCGCGCGCTCGGTTTCCATCGTTTCCGCCGACTTGTAAATGGGGAAATCGAAGGGCGCCGTCAGGTCTTCCTGACGCCATTCCTCCCCAACCTGAACCGTGTATTGATACAGATCGCCCCGAGGAAATGCGGCCAGGGTGAGCGCGACGAGAACGAGAAGTATTCCGACCTTATAGGTCCAGTTCGCGTGCCCGGCACGACGGGTGGATTCTCGGCCTGTCTCGAGCTTCTGCCCGACGGGGCGCGGTTTCTTCCGACCCAGGCCGATTTTTTCGAACAGTCCCATAAGTGAACTACGTTGTCCGGCGGCGCTATTCGCGGCGTCGAGATGCTATCCAGGGCGCCATGCATCCCAAGCTAAACACAGGCTACCTATGCCGCAACGCGACCAAGGATCCTATTACCAGAGTGATGGCGGAGCCGATGACGGTATACCACGGCCATCCGATGGGCCGCAGGTTCCGCTCCGCTATGACGGCCTCGGAGGGTGCGAGATCGACGATCCATCCGACTTCGGGACCGTACCATACCGCAAAGATCACCCACACCATGAGGGCAATCGTCACCACAAAAGAGATGACCGCATCGGCCTGATTCGTGTGCCGGTTAACGAGGCCGAGAAGGAAAACGCCCAGCAATCCACCGTAGGTAAACGACGCGATCGCAAGGCCGAGCTCGACGACGGGGTTCTCCTGGTTCTGAAAGAGATTCGCGAAGAAGATAAAGATCACACCCCAGACGAGGGTGAGGAGGCGCGACACCGTAAGCGCCTTTGACTCTTCGATCACTTTGCCGCGGATCCGCTCGTAGAGGTCCAGCATGGACGACGAAGCCAGCGAGTTCAGCGATGATGAAAGCGTGCTCATGGCAGCGGCAACAATGCCGGCGAGCAGCAGACCCGAGACCCCGGGCGGAAGGCCTTCGATAATGAATTTCGGGAAGATCTCGTCGCCTCGAGTGAGGTCCAGATCGGCCACCGGCGCCCCGCCGTAATGGGACCACAGCAGCAAGCCTACGAACAAGAATAGAGCGAACTGGATGAACACCAGAATTCCGCTGCCGATAAGGGCCTTTTGACTGTCGCGAAGGTTTCGGCACGCGAGAAGCCGCTGGACGATGAGTTGATCGGTCCCGTGCGACGCCATGGAAAAAATGGCCCCGCCTACGACGGCGGTGAGAAATGTATAGGGCTGCGTCAACCACATGGAGATCGACTGGCCGAGTCCGAGGTCGATCGTATTCGTCTTACCGGCCGCGACGGCCTCGGTCCACCAGTCGGCTGGAACGCGGCCGAGCAGCACGGCCACCGCGCCGATCGCGCCGCCGACGTAGACGAGCATCTGTACGACATCCATCCACACAACGGCTTTGATGCCCCCTATGTAGGTGTAGATAATCGTTACAACACCGATCAACGCAATGATCTGGAAATAGCTCATTTCCAGACCTGCCGAATCCGCAATGACTTTCAGCGGGATGGCCGTTGCGAAGAGGCGCACGCCGTCGGCAAGCAACCGCGTGGCGAGAAAGGTTACGGATGCCGTTCCACGCATCCCATCTCCGTACCGATCACCGAGAAAGGCGTATGCCGTTGAGAGATTACCGCGGTAGTAGCGCGGCAGGAAGAGAATCGAGACGATGATGCGGCCGATGATGTAGCCGAACGTTAGCTGAAGGAAGGTCAACGCCCCCCCGTAGGCGACGGCGGGAATGCCGATGACCGTGAGCGTACTCGTCTCGGTGGCCACCACCGAGAAACAGACGGCCCACCACGGCATATCTCGGCCGCCCAGGAAATAATCGGTCGTGCTCGTCTGCTTCCCACCGGCTTTAATGCCGAAGGCCGCGACGCCGGCGAAGTAGATCAGAATGACGGCGTAGTCGAGTCCGGTGAGCATGTCGTCTGGGCGACGTTGGGAAACAGCGCTGTATTATCAGGATTGGATGAGACGCCGAAGCTCCTCTTCGGTCAGCCGCCGTCTATCGAGCTCGACCGCTCGATCTAATTTTGATCCCGGATTTTCACCGACGACGACAAAATCGGTTTTTCCGGTGACACCGCCGGTAACGCGGCCTCCGGCCCGCTTAATGAGGGCCTCCGCGTCCTTTCTTGACAACGTGGGTAACGAGCCGGTGATCACAAAGGTCTTCCCGGCCAGGGCGCTCTCCCCTTCCGGGGGCGGCTCTTCTTCCGGCCGTCGTTTCGTGTTGACGCCCAGCTCACGGAGGTCTGCCACGAGCTTCCGGTTGTCCGCGACTTTGAACCAGTCGACCACGCTTTCGGCAATCACCGTTCCGATCCCCTCAATCGATTCGAGCTCTTCGATGGCGGCATCCGAAAGTGCCTCCATCGACGCGTACCGGGCAACGAGCAGCTCCGCCGTCGTTCGCCCGATGTGCCGGATACCCAGCGCATAAATCAGCCGCGAAAGTGGCCGGCTTCGGGAGGCTTCGATCCCCTCGATCAGATTGCCCGCTCTTTTTTCGCCGAAGTTCTCGAGCGAAAGCAGGTCCTGCCTGGAAAGTCGATAGATGTCCGAGAGGTGGTGGACCAGCTCCCGTTTGACGAGGACGATCGCAAGCTTTGATCCGAGACCCTCGATATCCATGGCGCCACGACTGGCGAAGTGCTCGACGAGGCGGATAAACTGTGCCGGACATTCGGCCGAAACGCAGTAATAGTCGGCCTCGTCTGGAAGGCGCACGAGCTCATTGCGGCACGCCGGGCACCGATCAGGCATTCGCCAGACCGTTTCATGCCCGGTCCGTGCATCGGGGATCGATTTGATGACCTGTGGGATAACGTCGCCTGCGCGCTTGACGATAACCGTGTCACCGATTCGAATATCGCGGTCGACGATGTAGTCTTCATTGTGCAGCGTCGCCTGAGAGACGGTCACCCCGCCGATGGGCACGGGCTCCAGAACAGCTTCCGGCTTGATGGCGCCGGTGCGTCCTACGTTTACGACGATATTGAGGAGTTTTGTGGTCGCCTCCCGAGCGGGAAATTTGAAGGCGACCGCCCAGCGCGGCGCATTCGAGACGAAACCGAGCGCCTCTTGCTGATCGAAGTCGTCG
Organism: uncultured Rhodothermales bacterium; assembly: GCA_964487555.1. Classification (GTDB taxonomy): domain Bacteria; phylum Bacteroidota; class Rhodothermia; order Rhodothermales; family VXPQ01; genus CAZART01. Next base: position 9,125 of record CAZART010000027.1, on the reverse strand, counting down.
ACCTTAAGCACAAGTCCGTCGATCTCATAGTCAAGACCGTCGCGTTCAACACTCCATGTATTGTAGATCCGGAAGACATCGTCGATCGACGTCACGCGTTCGGTGTGATCGTTGACCGGGAAACCGAGCGTTGCGAGCCACTCGAGGAGCTCGTATTGGGATCCGGGGATGTCGGCCCCGACTACCGGGCCCGTGGCGTACGCCGTGAACGTCAGCGGGCGCGTGGCTGTGATGCTCGGATCCAGCTGTCGAAGGCTTCCCGCCGCCGCATTTCGAGGATTGGCGTACGGTTTGTCGCCGGCCGCCGCCTGACGTTCATTGAGCGTCTCAAAGTCGCTTTTCTTGATGTATACTTCCCCACGCACTTCGATACGCGTAGGGATCGTTACTCCGTTCCGGACGGCGGGAATCGCCAGCGGGATGGTGGGAATCGTCCGCACGTTGGCGGTGACGTTCTCACCCTCGACCCCGTTTCCACGTGTAGCTCCAGTGGCGAGTTGTCCGTCCTCGTAGGTCAACGCCACAGCGAGTCCGTCGAGCTTTAGCTCCGAGACTATGGCCGGGCGGACGTCATCCCCAAACCGATTGCTGAGCCCCCTTCTGCACCGCTCGTACCACGCCTTAACTTCTTCCTCGTTAAAGGCATTCCCGAGCGAAAGCAACGCGGCGGGATGTCTGACTTTTTCGAATCGCTCCAGGACCCCGCCGCCGATGCGGTGAGACGGCGAATCAGGCGTTACCAGGCCAGGATGCAGCTTTTCCAGGTCCTGAAGGCCGCGAAAGAGGCGATCATATTCCGGATCGGTGATGACGGGATCGTCGAGCACGTGATACCGATAGATGTGCGCATGGAGAAGCTCGCGCAGCTTCGCCGCGAAAGCCGACGCAGCCTTCTCCGATAAAGAGGACAGATCGGTTTCATCCAATCGATCCAGCGCTTCGTGCGAAGCCTCAACGAGAGTCATACAAGGAGAGTAGCTGGGAGTGACCGATGTCGAGGCCGCTCATTCGCCTTCGTCGGACCTGAAGTATGCGCGGAGCGAATCGCGCGTGATCACGATACGCCCGAGTTCGTCGCGTCGATTCGTAGGATACTCGGCGCCTTCGATACTCAGCTCGATGTTGTCGAGCAGATCCTCGATGACGATGCGATTGGTCGGTCGAAAGATCATTGAATCCCCTTGATCGAGCCAGTATGGGCGACGCAGATCGTCATCGACGGTCACGCGAATCGGATCGACTTTATCGTGCGCTGCGATAATCTGTACATTCATCGTGTCGCCCAACGTAGGCATCACGGCCCTGGAAGCGACGGTCGTATCTTCCGTCATGGTCGTATCGACGGTCGCGGTGGTATCGAATGCGCTCGGCATTGCCTGTTGAGCCCCCGGATCGCCTCCGGTAACGCTAATCACAATCCAGACGATGACGGCCACCACTCCTGCGGCTACCACACCCACGATCCAGCGCCAGTCGATCCCGCCCGAGCGATCGCGATAGCGGTCTCGCCCTGTCGTCCTTTTCGCTCGCGGCGGTGACTGCGCCGTCCATTCCGTCTCGTCGATTTCTTGCCCCGGCGAGCGCTCGGCTTCCGACGATGCTTCACCGGTGGTCGGCGTGAGATGGGACACGTCCCGTACCTCATCCTCGGCCGACGGCACTCCGCGGCGTGTTTCGCCCCGGGCGGCACCAATGCCGGCTGCACCCGCACCGCGATCGGACGCGCCTTTGTCCGTCCGCGTCGGCTCATCCGCGGGTACCTCCTTGTCCGCCGTTCTTCTCTTTTTCGGGCGTATAGGGGCCGCCGAATCACCCTCTGCCGAGCCCTCTTCCGGGGCCTGCGACTTGTCCGCCTCGGTAGGCCGTCCCAGTCTTCTTGACTTGTCCGCTTCCGCCGGCTCGGTCCCAGCTTTCGGCTCGTCCCTAACGTCAAGTTCCTCGTCCAAATATTCAGCCGCGAGCAAGCCGGTGTAGCGATCGGACAACGCTTCCTCCAATGCCTCGAGCGCCAAGTCCGGCTCGATGCCGAGCACGTTCGCATACGTCCGAACGAATGAGCGTAGATAAACGCGATTGAACTGCGGATGGTCGAAGAGCGCCGTCTGTTCGAACGCTTCCAGCAGACCAAGGGGGATCTTGGTCTCATCGTGGAGGTCGTCGACGGTTAGATGGCGCGCCTCGCGGACGCGCCGCATGTCGCGCGCGAACCTCTTCCCGGATTCGGCCTTCGACTCTTGGGCCATGTCAAATGGTGCGTGTTGGTCTCGCTTAAGGGCATCCGTTCGGACACATTGCGCAAAAAGATAGAAAACGACATTCCTCAAAGCGAGGTTCGAGGTCCGAGAGGGGTTACATTGTAGAAACCCCTTCTCCCGAGAGCTGCTCGAGGAGACGGCACGTCGTATTTGGAGCAGATTCGTTCGAGGGTCGGCACCTTACGACGGGTCCCCAGGCCGCGGACACGGCGCCGTCGGCGGTCTACACGGCCGCGAGCAACCCCGTCATTGGCCGCGAGTACACGTATATCGCACGAAGCGACCATCCCCTATTATGTTCGGACGCCTACTCGCGCTTTTTCTAATCACGCCCGTGGTGGAGCTCGCCTTGCTGATCCAGCTCGGTGATTGGATCGGTTTCTGGCCGACCATCGCCATCATCGTCGTGACCGGAGTAGCCGGTACCTTTCTGGCGAAGAAAGAAGGGCTTTCCGTCTGGCGACGGTTCAATGAGCGCCTCCAGAAAGGGGATCTTCCCGGGCGCGAGCTGCTCGACGGCGTGATCATTCTCGTGGCCGGTGCCCTACTGATTACACCGGGTGTACTCACGGACGTCGTAGGTTTTATCGGATTGATTCCGCCGACGCGGCGGATCGTTCGAGGGTATCTGAACGGCAAGATTCAGAAGGCCGCCGAGCGTGGCAGCATGCGCTTTTCGTTTGGAGGGTTTCCATCCTACCACGAGCCGACCGGCGATTCACCGGGCGTTCCTCCCTCCGCTCCACAAGCCGATGATCCGGACTGGCGGGGTCAACCCAACGATCGGCCGCGTCATCGCACGTAAGGCTCTTGAAGCGGCACCATCTACATGCTCGTGAAGCGGCACCATCTACATGCTCGTGAGGCGGCACGAACCTCTTCAAGCGGCACCAAACTCGGCCGTCTTGCAGCAGATGGGCACCGCGGCGACGGAGCAGGCCTCCTGGCCTGCAACCCCACTCCCGCTGCATGAACGTTTCATGGAACGGCCGAATTGTGCCTTCGTAGATTGTTGCTCGCGCGCAACCGGTGCTCCACGCTCTGAAATGCGTGCATACTCGCCGTAGTCGACAAGAAAAGCCACCTCACGACGGCATGTCACCAACAAAGGCCCGTAGCTCAACTGGCAGAGCAGCTGACTCTTAATCAGCGGGTTCGGGGTTCGAGTCCCCGCGGGCCTACATTAGGAGGTGGTGGAAGGCCGACGGCGAGTATGCGAGACGCGGACGGCCACATCGTGGGGCTTTTTCAGTCACCCTGATCGGACGGGGAGCCTTCCGGTTGCCCTCGGAGGGGTCTTACGACTTCGACGTCTTGCTCATCTGCAAGACCTCTTTCAGATCCTGCTGAATGCTCACGCGGAGAGGTGCCAGTTCGGCTGCTTGCTTAAAATAGTTTACAGCCGCGGCGAACTCGCCGCTCCGCACATAGGCTCGGCCCAGCGTGTGCTCGGGCAAGGGAAAAAAGAGGCGTGTTCGTGCATAGTCCCTGTACCGCGCCGGCTTGGTTTCGAGGGCCTCCAGGGCCAGGTCTCTTCCCTTCTTAAAATCGCCGTCACCGGTTACCAGGACGTGTGCAAGCAGATTTTGGCTGTGAAAGCCGGGGCTGACTTGGACAAGACGCCTCGCCAGAATTTCGGCTTCGGCGATACGCCTCTGTTTGAGCAAAACTTCCCCGAGTGCATACGACGACCACACGTCGCTTCGATCAAGGTCCAAAGCCTCTCTGGCGACCTCTTCTGCCTTCGCGTAATCATTTTGCCGGCAGTATATGTGGGCGAGTTCGTGGTATGTGACCGGCCATTTCTCGAATGTGAGCGCCTGGTTGAAATAATCGACCGCCGATTCATGGTGCTTCAGGCGCGCATGGGCCGCTCCGAGCAAATAAGAGGCGGTGGCGTTCTCTCCGAGCGCCATATTCCGCCTCGCGACGTCGAGCATCCGCTCATAGTTTCCCGTGTCGCGAAACAGCAGGGCGAGGTGAATGAGGGCACGCCCGAAGGTGGGGTCCATCGCGAGTGCGCGCTCGAGGTAGGTAAGCGAGGTGTCGTAGTGCCGGCGATGGTAGGACCAGTCCCCGATGAAAAAGATCATTTCTTTGTCATTGGGATAGCGCTGCTCCATGTTCCGAAGGATGGCGAGCCCCGCTTCCATTTCTTCTTCCGAATGGCCGAGATGGGCCGCGTACGCCCGCGCGAGGTACTGCTCCTTTTCAGGAATGCGGTCGAGCATACCCAGCGCTCTATCCAGAGCCTCGCCGGCCTCATCATTTCTTCCCAAAAGGTGGTACGCATACCCGATGCGGTAATGAGCCAATCCGAAGGTGGAGTCCAGCTCGACGGCGGTCTGGTATTCAGCTATCGCGTCCGCATAGTTGATCTTATTGAGCAGCTCTTCGCCCTTAAAGTAGTGCTGGTAGGCCTCCAGATTGAGAGTCGTTACGTCGGCGAGTTTTCGGCTTGAGGCGCGGATCTCCGACTGCCGTTCTTTCAGCCCTTCCCGTGTCTTTTTCGCCAACTCGTCGATCAGATCGGGAATACGCTCCTTGCCTTCTCCCTGGCTGCTCGCCGTCACGAGATAATGATTGTTTTTACGGTCGAGCACCTTCAGGTCCACCGTATAGAGACGGCCGAACTTGCGCACGGATGCCGTCGCCATCAATTCGATGCCGGCAAATCTGCAAATCTCGCGTCCCAGCGACTCGTCGATGCGTTCGACGTCCTGCTTCTGCAACTGCCCGAGAATATCGAACATGCGCGCGCGAGTGAGAACGGAGAGCCGGTGAGACTGTTCGAGCGCTGTGATGAGCATACCCGAAAGCCCATCCAGTTCTCGTTCGTCCGTTTCATTCGTGAAATCGATCACGGCGATAGGCAGCCGTTCCGGTCGTGCCGCTTCTCCGGCGAGGAAGAAGTACGCCGCAAGGCCGAGGGTGACCGTCACCAGCAGAACGCCAACCGCTATGGTCGCGCGACGGTGCACCGGATGAATTCGCTTTCCAGGAGACTGCGGCGATTTCGACCCCGTCGATTCGAATTCTCGGCGTACGCGGCGCAAATCTACCAGCAGCTCGTCGGCGCGCTGATAGCGCTCTTCCCGGTCCTTAGCCAGCGACTTGTGCACGATGCGTTCGAGCTCCATCGGCACACCGGTTCGCAGACCCGTAATCGGGATCGGGTCTTCATTCACGATACCATAGATGATCGCCTGCTCGTAATCACCGCCAAAAGGACGACGTCCGGTCAGTAACTCGTACAGGAGGACTCCAAGCGCCCAGATGTCGGTACGGTGGTCCACGGATCCACCCTGCGCTTGTTCGGGAGACATATAGGGCACCGTACCAAGAGTAGTCCCCTCCTTCGTGAGCAGTGTCCGGCCGGCTAGCTTAGCGAGCCCGAAGTCGACAATTTTCACCTCCCCTCGGCTCGTGATCATAACGTTCGCCGACTTTACGTCGCGGTGGACGATGCCGGAGGTGTGGGCAGCGTCCAGACCCTCCGCGATCTGGATCCCGATGTCGAGAACGTCCTTTACGCCCACCGGCCCGCGCTCGACCATGCTCTTCAGGGATTCCCCGTCGTAGAAGGCCATCGCGATGAAGAGCTGCCCCTCGTCCGTCTCATCGATCTCGTAGATCGTGCAGATGTTTTTATGCTCGAGCGCAGAGGCTGCCTTGGCTTCGCGAATGAATCGTCTCTTCTCTTCCTCCGACTGCTCCAGGGTGGGCGGTAAAAACTTTAGAGCCACAAAGCGGTCGAGACGGGTATCAACGCCCTTGTAGACGACGCCCATGCCTCCGCCGCCGAGCTTCTCCAGGATGCGATAATGCGAGATGTGCTGGCCAATCATGATGCTCGCCGTGCCTGGCCGTATGACGGTTCTACAAGATAGGAAAATCCAGATCCCAAACGCCGCGCCACGAGCGGTACGTGTCGCAAAGATGGCACCCGTCTTCGGAATCGGACCGGGGGCCGGGGCTTACTCTCCGTGAGAGCTGCAATTCCGAAGGCTGAAAGCTCACTCAGCCATGAACGGCGTATCCGTGTGAGGCACGCTCTAGTCGTAGGCAATCCTGCTTAGGTCAGATCAGCAGTATCTCCGGACGCGAAATACGATCTCCCGCCGATGTAGTGGCGCAACCTGGCAGACGATACTGCAGGAGTCGTCCTAACCTTTCGTCCAATGGAATACAAAATGCTCGATACGACCCTGTATTCAAACAACACGCTCATTGAGCTACTCAGAATTGCTGAACACTCCGGCGCCATCCAGGGGTGGTCTGTGGACAGGCAGAACATTGTCTTCCACAGCGACACCGCGCGGTATTCCGTCCCGGTTGTTGAAGCGGGTTCGTTCGTTCGCCGGATGATCCTCGGCTCCGGCCAGGCGACCGCTACGCCAGTCGGTACTTGACGTCGGGCCCGGACGCACGACGCTCCGTGCTCGAGGCCGCGACGGGGCGCTCTGTCTCCAGCCGATTGTTCGCGAATCATTCGTGCAACCAAAAAACGCACGCCTCAGTACGGTAAGGCCGAAGCGAACAGGTTCTACACGGCTCGAGGATGCAACGATTCAGCCGCTCCGCGTCGGCGCGGATCCTGGACATACCACGCGGCCTTCGCTATATGGCGCTGGCGGCGTTCTTCTTCAGCCTGATGAGCCTGCTCGTGAAGATCGCCGGCCAGCGGTTGCCTAGCTCCGAGCTCGTCATGGGCCGAAGCGTCGTATCGCTCGTCATCTCGTATGCGATGCTGAGGCAGGCGAAGGTGAGCCCCTGGGGCGACCGCAAAGGGCTGCTCGTCGTGCGGGGACTCGTCGGTTTCGGCGGGCTTCTCTGCTTCTTTTATGCGATTCCGAGGCTGCCGTTAGCGGACGTGACGGTCATCCAGTTCACGAATCCTGTATTTACGGCCGTTTTCGCGGCCGTGATGTTGAAGGAGCGAATACACAGGGCCGTCGGCGCGTCCATCGGGCTCAGCCTTTTCGGCGTGATGCTGATCGCGCAACCGTCCTTCGTATTCGGCACACGAGCAGCGTCTCTCGACCTGACGGCGGTAACGATCGCTCTTGCCGGGGCTGTTTTCGCCGCCCTGGCGTATACGACGGTACGGAAGCTGCGCGAGACGGAGCACCCGCTCGTGGTCGTGTTCTACTTTCCGCTCGTGTCGATACCCGCGTGCCTTCCCATAATGGTACCCGTCTTCCTCTGGCCCACGCCGCTGGAATGGCTCATGCTGCTCGGGATCGGCATCCTCACACAAATCGCCCAGATCTTTCTGACGCGCGGCCTGCATCTCGAATCCGCCGGACGAGCGACGTCGGTTAGCTACCTTCAGATCATCTTCGCGGCAGCGTGGGGAATGATCTTCTTCGCCGAATTCCCCGACGCGCTGAGCATAACCGGCGCGGTGCTCGTCGTGAGCGGGATCGTTATTACGACTCGGAAGCGGCGCGCCCTGGTGATTGAACCATGATCACTTCGCCGGCAGCGATCCGGCGTAGTCAAGACCCTGCCGGACCCACGACTCCAGCTGTTCTCGCGAGGAGACGGCATCTGCATCTACGTAGACCATCCCTTTCATCGGACGGCCGGTGAAATCCATCGGACGTGCGCCTGGTCGAGACAGCGCATCTTCAAAAGCATCCGGACCGACACGTACCATCAGGTCGTCGCCGACAATGCCGCAGCACATGTTGCCGTTCAGCATAAATGCGATGCCGCCGAACATCTTTTTCGACGTGACGTCGTCGCGTTCGGAGACGACGGCGCCGATGCGCTGCGCGAGTTTTTCGTCGTAGGCCATAGATTTTTCTCCTCGACCAATTTGGACTAAAGATCCAGCTCCTCCACCTCGCCGGCGTGTCCCATGATAAAATCGAACCGCGCTGAAGAGTCCTTGCCCATCAGGTCGCTTATGGTTTGCTCGGTTGCCAGCCGCTCTGCTTCGGGAATGGTGACTTGCAGCAGTCGTCGCTTCTCCGGATCCAGCGTCGTTTCCTTCAGCGTCTTCGGCATCATCTCCCCCAGTCCTTTGAAGCGCTGGACGTCGATGTTGATATTCTTCCGGCCCTTCTTTATCTGCCGCGTGATGCGGTCCTTGTCGGCGTCGTCGAGAGCCCAGTAGGTCTCCTTCGCCGCGTCGAGACGGTAGAGCGGCGGCTGTGCCACATAGACATAGCCCTCTTCGATCAGCCGTCGCATGTAGCGATAGAAGAACGTCAGAAGCAGCGTCGCGATGTGGTGGCCATCCGAATCGGCATCCATCAGGAGGATGATCTTGTGATAGCGAAGCCGCGACAGATCGAGATGATCACCGACGCCGCAGCCAAGCGCGTCGACGACGTTCGAGAGCTCTTTGTTGTCCTGTACTTTCTTCAGCGTGGCCTGCTCGGCATTCAGCACCTTTCCGCGGAGTGGTAGGATGGCCTGAAAATGGCGGTCGCGTCCCTGCTTGGCCGAGCCGCCGGCCGAATCGCCCTCGACTATGAACAGCTCGCTCCCCCGCGGATCCGTAGAAGAGCAGTCGGCCAGCTTACCGGGAAGATTCAGGCGGTGGCTTATGCTCGTCTTCCGACGCGCCGTGCGGGCGGCGGCACGACTGGCGTGTCGCGCCTTCGCCGCCTGGATGACGCGCGTAGCAATGGCTTCGCCCGTCGTAGGATGCGCATTCAGGAACTGCTCCAGCTCGAGGCGCATGGCCGTGACGACGAGCGAACGCGCGTCCGGATTATTGAGCTTCTCTTTCGTTTGGCCCTGAAACTGTGGATCCACCATGAACAGGTTCACGATCGCGACCAGGCCCTCTCGAATGTCGTCCGCCGAGATGTCGAGGTTTTTCGGCATCATATCATGCGTCTCCATGTACGCACG
>CAZART010000026.1:45093-48144 GCA_964487555.1 uncultured Rhodothermales bacterium | reverse complement strand
CGAGCGGATGGCGAAGGACGCGCGTGAGAAATGGCCCAAGGCGAACTTCTATCGTGACTACCGGGTGATGCTCGAGCAGGAGAGGGACAACATCGACGCCGTCATCGTCTCCACGCCCGACCACATGCACGCCGTCATGGCCCTCGACGCGATGGACCTCGGCAAACACGTCTATTGCGAAAAACCGCTCACGCATGACATCTGGGAGGCGCGCCGGCTCACCGAGGCCGCCGAGCGAGCCCGCGTCGTAACGCAGATGGGCAACCAGGGGAGCAGCGGCGACAGCACGCGACTCGTCGAAACGTGGATCCAGGAAGGCGTGATCGGAGAGGTCACGCGCGTGCACGTCTGGACGAACCGGCCCGTCTGGCCGCAGGGTATTCCGACGCCGTCCGATACGGATCCCGTTCCGCCCGAGCTGTCGTGGGATCTCTGGCTCGGCACGGCTCCGATCCGCGGCTTCAACGCAATCTACCTCCCGGCCACGTGGCGCGGATGGCGCGATTTCGGCACCGGTTCACTGGGCGATATGGGGTGCCATTTCATCGACGTCCCCTTCCGGGCGCTCAAGCTGGGGTATCCGACGTCGGTGGAAGCGAGCCTCGGCTCCGTTTGGAGCGGATTCTTTGACGAGGCATACTATCCGGACAGCTATCCGCCATCGTCGAAGATCCACATCCGGTTTCCGGCGCGCGAGAACGTGCCGGAGGTCGAGCTTGTCTGGTACGACGGCGGGATCGAGCCGCAACGCCCGGAGGAGCTCCAGCCGGAGGAGCAGATGGGCGAGTGGGACGGCGGCATCATCTTCGAAGGGAAGAAGGGCAAGCTGATGGCGGGACTCTTCGGTAACAACCCGACGCTCCTGCCTACCCGCAAGATGCAGGAAGTAGACCTCCCCCCGTCAAAATTCCCGTTCGTAGAAGGCGGCGAGGACGGTCATCAACAGCAGTGGGTTCGCGCCGCCAAGGAAGGATACGGCGCCTATACGAGCAGCGGCTTCGACGTCGCGGGTCCGCTAACGGAGACCGTGCTCATGGGTAATCTCGCCATCTACAGCCACATGCACCGGCGGCCGGAGGGGGAAGGCTACGTCTACGAGGGACGAAAGAAGCTCCTCTGGGACGGCCGGGATATGCGTGTAACAAATTTCGAGCCGGCGAATCAGTATGTAAAGCGGGAGTACCGAAAGGGATGGTGAGCAGCAACCAACGTGCACGTACGCTTCGATTTGAAATCCAAGCTTCTCAATACCACGCTCCGACCCGCCCATTTACTGATCCTCCTCATTGTGACCTCGAGTGCCGGAGGTCTCCGAGACACATGTGCCCAGGATGGGCCGTCGGGCGTGTCGACCTTTCTAACCGGCTACGGGGCGGTGCGCTACGATGCGGTGGTCGAGGATGATCGACGTCACGATTTTCAGGCGCTCTTCGCGCCCGTCGTTCTCGCACGCGTGACCGACGATGTCCTGGTAGAAAGCGAGATCGAGTTTGAGCTGGAGGGCTCCGGCACGGAGGTTTTTCTCGAACACGCCCAGATTCATTATCTCGGATGGGAACGGGTGCAGCTCACGGCCGGCCAGTTTCACCTCCCCTTCGGGCTCTGGATGCATCCAAGCTGGGTGAACCGAATGCCTCAGCCGCCGCTCCTCTACGCCGACACGCATGGATTCGCGCCGCGGGAGGCTCTTCTGCCCGTTCTCTTCGATCTCGGCGCCATGGCGCGCGGAAAGGTTACGCTGAACCGCGCATGGTCGCTCACCGGAGCCCTATGGATTTCGCAGGGACCGGAAATCGCTTCCGAAGAAGACGGCGAAGACGAGCACGGTCATACGCACGGGAAACGCTCGGAGCCGTCGGACGAAGATCACGGAGACCTGCCGCCGGACGAAGATCACGGACACCTGCCGCCGGACGTCGACTACGGTATAAATTTTTCCGACAACAACACCAATAAGATGATCGGCGCTCGCCTCCGTCTGATGCACATGAACGGCTTTCTCGTGCACGCCTCCGGATATTTCGCGAAGTACGATCCGGAAGGCCGGCTCGCGGTCTCTGGGCTGAACATATCCGCAAAATGGCAGCCGATGCCCTTTGACGTGCGGGCGGAGGCCGTTCTCATTCGGCAGGAGTTCTCCGTGCACGGCGGCACAAAGGCTGTCAGCCGCGGTGGATATTATCTGCAGGCATCCCGCCGCTTCGCTGCGCTGGAGCCGATCACACGCTGGTCACACCTGCCGAAGTCTACGTTCGATGGAGATGCCGTACAGGACGAGCGTCGACAACTTTCTTTAGGCCTGAATTACTGGCTGAAACCTTCGATTCCGATTAAAGCGGCCTATTTGTGGAATCTCGACCATACGGACGGACTCATGGTCGAATGGGCCTTCGGTTTTTGACCGGAATTGCGGCGCGCAACGACGGACGTCACGTGGAGACATTGAGCGGATCGACGGACGTCACACGCAGACGTTGAGCAGAACGACAGATTTGGGGCGGAGAGACTGAGCGAAAACGACAGATAGGACGCAGAGAAGCGGACTCGATGATAGACAGGATTCCTGAATTCATGCACGAATACACGCGGCTCCTCATTGCGTTGTTCGTGCTCCTCGCGGTACCTGGATTAGCATCCGCCCAGAATTCGGCCGATGCCGTGGGCCGCGGTGGCCAGATCTACGCTATGGTCTGTGACAATTGCCACAACATGCGCCTGCCCAACGAATACGATCCCGAGGAATGGACCGTCATTGTGATGCACATGCGGACGCGGGCTGACCTTACTAAATCGGAAGCCGAGTCCGTCGCAGCGTTCCTTCGTGAAGTCAACAACGGTGGCGAATCCACGGCCGTGCATTCGCCCCTGCACGATTTTCCCGGCGTGCCGGGCGAACGCCGCAGCGGAGCACGCATGCGTGACGTCGATGGCGGCGGCTTAGGTCCGGAGCGAACGAACGATGACGGCTCGGATCCGGAGCGAAAAAACGACGGCGGCTCACCGTAAACGAACCCAGGCGGCGCACCGTAAACGAACCCAGGCGGCGCACCG
>CAZART010000026.1:0-44993 GCA_964487555.1 uncultured Rhodothermales bacterium | reverse complement strand
CTCACCGTAAACGAACCCAGGCGGCGCACCGTAAACGAACCCAGGCGGCGCACCGGAAACGAATGACGGTGGCGCACCGGAATGAGAAACAACAATTATTCTACCCGTGAATACGGAATTTGGACCACTGATAGGGCCATAATTTTGTATTGCTGGGTCAAATCCAGTATCGTCCGAAAGGGACGAACATTCTCTTCTGCGTACGCACTCCGCATTTGCAACCGGTAGGCCGATGCTCTCACAGGCCGACGTGACCAGGCTCCTGAACGCCTACGGGGAGGGCGATCGCGAGGCGCTCGATCGGATCGTGCCCGTCCTCTACGAGCAGCTGCGCAAACTCGCTCACGCACGGTTGCGAGAGGAACGGCCGGGCCACACGCTAAACACGACGGGCCTCGTTCACGAAGCGTACCTGAGGCTGGCCGACATCAACCAGATTCAATGGGAAAACCGCGGCCATTTCTTTGCGATGGCCTCGAAGGTGATGCGGCGTGTCCTCGTCAATTATGCGCTCCAGCGAAAGGCTCAGAAGCGAGGCGGAGGCGCGCAGCGGGAAACACTCGACGAGGAGCGCCTGATTCCGGACGAACACGCTGAGACGCTGCTGGAACTCGACGACGCTCTTAAGCGCTTCGAGGAGACGCATCCTCGGCAGGCGGAGGCCGTCGAGCACCGATACTTCGGCGGCTTGACGAATGAAGAAACTGCCGAAGCGCTGAGCGTATCGCTAACGACCGTGGAGCGCGACTTGCGATTTGCCCGGGCGTGGTTCGCGAAGGAGTGGGGTGGAACAATTAGCCTCTAAGCATCGGGAGAATCCGGATCCCAGTCGCGCGCCAGCCACGAGTGGGCGAATCGCAGATCTCGCATGATCGTAGGCGCCGAAACGCCGAGCACCGCGCCGGACTCCTCCAACGTCAGGCCGCCGAAATAGTGCAATTCAACGGCCTCCGCCTGTCGGGGATACGACTTCTCGAAGCGTTGCAGGGCATCGTCCAACTCGAGCAGCGTATCGGCATAGTCCTCCGGAATATACCGCTCCTCTTCCAGCGCTACGTGTTCCACGCCGCCCCCACGTTTTCGGGCATTCCGCCGATGCGCGTAGTCAATAAGGATCCGACGCATCTGTCGCGAGGCCATGGCCAGAAAGTGCGCCCGGTCTGTCCACTGTACACGGTCGACGTCTATGAGCTTTAGATAGGCTTCGTGAACGAGGGCGGTCGTGTTCAACGTATGATCGGAGCGCTCGCCTCGCATACGCGCACCGGCCAGGCGCTTTAGCTCGTCGTAGAGTAGCGGCAGGAGCCGCTCGAGGGCATCATCGTCGCCATCGCTCCACTGCACGAGCATCTGTGTAACGTCTTCCTGCATGGGCATCGGATTTGTGAGAGACCGTTACGTGCTGTGCGCGCCGATCCGGAGAGCACCTGGACGCCCTCCATGCGACCTGCTCTCCCCAGGAAATATACTTTTTTCGAGCCGATGAAAAATCTGTGTCGTTTTGCGGCCTATTTAGATGAGAGGCAGCAGAAAGGCTTCGTCCATGATAGAGGAGGCACGGATCTCTTTCTTTGCCATTGAAGACGTCAGGGACGACCTTCTCCACGATAGATCCTCCAGGATGAGCGATCATACCAGGCCGTATTATGAGCCTTCCCGTCTCAGACCAGCGCGCCGAGCAGATCCGGCGCCTCTTTGATGAAGCCGCCGACCTCGAGCCCGACGTACGTAACGCCTACCTCGACCGAGAAAGCCCTGACGACGACATCCGTTACGAAGTGGAAGCCCTGCTCGGCGCCTTCGAGGACCGGGGCGGCGGCGTCCGCAACGTCCTCGAACGATTCCTTTTGGCGGCTCCCTCAGCGGCTCAGCCGGGGCTACATGACCTAACCGGACTGAACATTTCCCGGTATCAGGTTCAGGAACAGCTCGGCCGGGGTGGCATGGGCGTCGTCTACAAAGCTCGCGACACGAGGCTCGATCGCAGTGTGGCGCTTAAGTTTCTCTCGCCCCACCTGAATCTGGACGAGCAGGCCAAGGTGCGCTTCATGCACGAGGCCAAGGCGGCCTCCGCGCTGGACCACCCCAACATCTGCACCGTCTACGACGTCGACGAGACGGATGACGGGCGGCTCTTCATCGCAATGGCCTACTATTCCGGCGAGACGCTCAAAGCGAGGATCGCGCGCGGCGCGATTCCGCTGGAAGAGGCCCTCGACCACGCGATACAGATGGCCGATGGGCTGAAGGCGGCACATACGGGCGGAATCCTGCACCGGGACATCAAGCCGAGCAACGTCATCGTGACCGAACAGGCACGCGTTAGACTCGTCGATTTCGGGATCGCAAAAGTGCAAGATGTAAGCCTGACGCGGGCAGGTACGGCGCTGGGGACGGCGGCCTACATGAGTCCGGAGCAGGCGCGCGGCGAGGCGGTCGACCAGCGGACGGATTTGTGGTCGCTGGGCGTCGTCATGTACGAAATGATCACTGGAAAGAGGCCGTTTCGCGAAGGGACCGAGCAGGCCACCATCTATCAGGTGCTGAACGAGGATCCCCTACCGATGGCGCTGCTCAACGGCGATCTGCCGCCGGATCTTGGGGCCGTCGTTTACAAGTGTCTTGAGAAGCAGCGGACCAACCGCTATCGGACGGCGTCCCTGCTGCTGGCCGATCTACACCGTGTACGGCGCCGTCTCCTCGAACGGGGCGCCGCCACACCGCTTCCGGATACGACACCTGTAGATGCGCCTTCCCTGGACCGTACCAACCACCTCCAGCGGCCGCGCATCTTCATCAGCTACAAGAGAGGCGGAGAGCCCGACGATGAGGTCGCCGGCGCGATCTACGACGCCCTGAGCAGCGACCACGACGTTTTCATCGATACGATGCTGCCGATAGGCGCGCGCTGGATCGCGCAGATTGAAGCCGAATTGGCACAGTCCGATTTTCTAATCGTCCTGCTGTCGGCCCGATCCATCCACAGCGAAATGGTGCTCGCGGAGATCCAGACGGCACACCGCCTGGCGGAGGAACGGGGTGGGCGACCGGCCCTCCTCCCCGTGCGTCTGGACTATACGCAGCCGTTTGTCTACCCCCTCAGCGCCTATCTCAACGATCTCAACTGGGCCTTCTGGGGCGGCGAAGCGGATACTTCCAGGTTGATCGAGCAGCTCACGCGCGCCATTGCCGGTGGCGATCTCAGCGCGTCGTGGCGTGCCCGTGCCCGTCCGACCGAAGAGCAGGCTCCGCCGACGTTCCCGGAACCGCTGGCGGCGGCGCAACCGCACCTCGAGACGCCGGAGGGTACGATGGACCCGCACTCCGCCTTCTACGTGCACCGACCGCAAGACGACGTAGCCCAAGGGGCCATCAAGCAGCGAGGAGTTACCCTTACCATCAAAGGCCCACGCCAGATGGGCAAGAGTTCCCTGCTCGTACGCACGATGAACGCGGCTGCCAAAGCCGGAAAGCAGGTCGTTTTCCTCGATTTTCAACTGTTCAATCAGTCGGCTCTAAACGACGCCGACACGTTCTTCCAACAGTTCTGCGTCTGGCTCACCTTCAAGTTGAAGCTGGAGAATAGAGTGGAGGAATACTGGCAGTGGCCGCTGGGCAATAGCCAGTGCTGTACGCTCTATGTCGAAGACTGTATCCTGGGAGCCATCGACCGGCCACTGGTGCTGGCCATGGACGAGGTTGAACGCGTCTTCGATACGGGCTTCCGCTCCGATTTCTTCGGGATGCTGCGCAGCTGGCACAACGACCGCGCCACCGCCCGAATATGGAAGCGGCTGGACCTGGCCCTCGTCACCTCCACCGAACCCTACCAGCTGATCGAAAACCTGAATCAATCGCCGTTTAACGTCGGGGAAATCATCGAGATGAAGGACTTCACACCGGGGCAAGTGGAGGAACTCGGCGATCGACACGGCGCGCCGTGCTCAGCGGATGAGATCGGGCAAATGATGGCGATGCTGGGCGGGCACCCGTATTTGACGCGCAAAGCGTTTTACCTCGTCGCCGGCGGGCAGATGTCGATCTCCGAGCTGCTTGCTTCCGCCACACGCGACCGCGGTCCCTTCGGTGATCACCTGCGCTACCACCTGTTCCGGCTCCACGGACACGACGACCTGATAGCGGGTCTGCGAGAGGTCATCCGGCACCAGAGGTGCGATGACGACGAGGTCTTCTGGAGGCTGCAGGGCGCCGGGCTCGTACTTCGGGACGGGCGGGCCGTGATACCCCGATGCAGACTCTACGCCGAGTACTTCCGGGATCACTTCGATGGCTAAAGAAAACATCTTTACCATAGGCGGGACCGTGCAGGCCGGCAGCGGTCTCTACATCCCGCGCGAGGTCGACGACGAGCTTCTCCAACTCTGCCGCAGCCAAACGTTCGCCTTCGTGTTGACGGCTCGGCAGATGGGCAAGTCCAGCCTCATGATCCGAACGGCCGAACGGCTGGCCGACGAAGGCGTGCGCTCCGTAATCATAGATCTGAGTCAGATGGGCGTCCAGGTCGAGGATGAGGCGTGGTACTTCGGTCTCATCATGGCGATCAGCCGCCGCCTCCGGCTGAAGGCCGACGTTTTTACCTGGTGGAAGACCCACGAGCAACTTGGCTTCACGCAGCGGTTAACGCAGTTTTTGCAAGAAATCCTGCTGGAAGAGATCGCCGAACCGGTAGTGATCTTTATCGACGAAATCGACAGCACGCTGAGTCTGCCGTTCACCGATGATTTCTTTGCCGCGATCCGATACGTCCATAACGCCCGATCCACTGTTCCTGCCTTCAAGCGGCTCTCATTCGTCCTGATCGGTGTGGCCACGCCGAACGACCTGATCGGCGACCCTCGCCGCACCCCTTTTAACGTCGGTCGACGTATAGACCTGGACTACTTCACTGAAGACGAAGCGATGCCGCTGGCCGGCGGATTCGACCTGCCTGCGGACGAAGCGCGGCAGCAACTTCGTGACGTCGTACGCTGGACCGGCGGCCATCCGTACCTGACGCAGCGGCTCTGTCAGGTCATCGCCGAGCAGCAGCACATCGGGTCAACCGACGTGGACGTCGACCGCGCCGTGACGGCGACGTTCCTCGGGCAGCAGAGCGAGCACGACAGCAATCTACGCTTCGTCCACGACATGTTGACGCGCCGGGCGGCGGATCCGAGCGCGGTTCTGGCCACGTACCAGGCCATCCTACAGGGGCGGCGCGTACCCGACGACGTACAATCGGCCCCCATCACGCACCTCAAGCTCTCCGGCATCGTCGGACGACAAAACGGCCGGTTGGAAGTCCGCAACCCGATCTATGCGGCGGTCTTCAACCGCTCATGGCTCAAGGACCAGTGGCCGGAGCATTGGATCCGGCGCGTGCCTCCCGCCGTGCTCGGCCTCGTGGCGGCCCTCTTCATGTCGGTGGTTCTGCTCGGCCTCTTCGTACTGCAAACCCAGCGGGCGGGCCAGGCAGAACGGCAGAGCGCGGTTCAAGAAGCGCTGAACCAGCAGTTGTCGGACCAGATCCAGATCACCGACTCCCTCCACGCAGCGGCGCAAGCGGCCAACGTGCAGTTGTCCAACCAGGTTCGGATTTCAGACTCTCTTCGAGCCGGAACGGAAGCGATCAACACGCAGCTGGCGGCCGAGTTTGCGGTCTCCGATGCCCTGCGGCTCGAGACGGAGGCGGTCAACGCCCAGCTCGCCGCCCAGTTTGCCGTTTCCGACTCGCTCAACACGCAGCTGGCGGCCGAAGTCCACGTCTCCGACTCACTTCGCTCGGTGGCGGAAACGCGTCTCGACGAGACCCAGGCGGCGCGGCTCGAGACCATTACCATCGCTCTGGCCAGCACGGCCACCCGCCAACTCCGACTCGGCGATGCCGAACTGGGAGCGCTGCTGGCCCGGCAGGCCTATTTGTTCAGCCGGGAAGGCGAAGGGGAGTTTCTGGATCCCGTCTATGACGCCCTGCTTCAGAGCCTCAACGCCCTCGATGCCGACGACGACGCAGGTGGTCCAGAGGTTTTCGCGGCGGAGGCTCAGGTGCGTTCCGTGGCGTACGGTCCCGATGGCCACTGGGTCGCCGCCGGAGACGACGCCGGCGGCGTAACCCTGTGGCCGAACGGTACCGGCGGCGAACGGAAGCAGTTGAAGGGTCACCGAGCCGCCGTGCGGAGCGTGGCCTTCAGCCCCGATGGAACGATGCTGGCCTCGGCCGGCGACGATCTCACCGTGCGGATCTGGAGCGGCCTGGACGCGGAAACACCGGTGCCGGAGACGATCGGACGCCACGAGAGCGGCGTCTGGACGCTGGCCTTCTCCCCCGACGGCTCGCACCTGGCCTCCGCAGGAGCGGACCATACCGTCGTCGTCCGCAGCATGGGTGCCGATCGCGATTCGGTCGAGCTGGACGTCCGTACGCGGATCCGCTCGCTTTCCTTCAGCCCGGACGGACGGTTGCTCGCCATCGGCGGTGAGAACGGCCGTCTGCAGCTCTGGGCCTGGCAGGAACCCGAAGGCCGGCCCACCACGTGGGACGCGGGGCAAGGCATCCTGCACGGTCTGGTGTTTAGCCCCGACGGCACGCTTCTGGCATCGGGCGGTGACAGCCTGCTGGTCAGGTTATGGCGGTTGAAGGCCTCGGACGCCGTGCCGGACGTTGCGCGGACGCTGCGGGGTCACGAAGGCCCGGTTCACGCCGTGGCGTTTAGCAGCGATGGTGAGACCCTCGCGTCCGGCAGTGCCGACCACAGCGTGCAGGTATGGGATGTCGGGCGGCTGGATACGCGTCCGATTCTCCTTCAGGATCACGCCTCGTGGGTTTGGTCGCTGGCGTTCAGCCCCGATGGAACGCGACTGGCGTCGGCGGGCGCCGACCGCACCATCCGCCTTTGGAACGTCAAGCCGGGGCGCCTTGCCGAGGCCGTCTGCACGTCGGTAAAAGGGCGCGAGCTGCGCCCGGAAGAGTGGACTCAATTCATCGGTGATGACTTCCCCTATGAACGCGACTATCAACCTTGCTCGCTAACGGCTGCCGACCGGGGCAAGCCGTCGAGGGGCACAGAGGAAGAGGAACAATGACCAAGATCATTCGCCATCATTCCATCGCGTTGCTTCTCGCGCTGGGACTTCTGGTCCCGGCTCAAAACGGGGCGGCACAGGCCGGGTGCGACGCCGCCACCTTGTCGGAGGCCGCCGACACGTACGACGTAGGCCGTTTCGCGAGCACGATCGGACTCCTCCGGCCGTGCCTGCCGAACGGGTTCACTCCGAAAGACCAGCGCGTGAGCGCATATCGGCTCATGGCGCTCTCCTACGTTGCCCGGGACTCGCTCCAGGAGGCCCGCCGGTCTGTGCGGATGTTGCTGAAAGCGGACGGCCGCTTCAAGCCCGATCCACAGACCGATCCCCGCGTGTTCACCGACCTCGTCAGCGACCTCAAACCGCGGTGGTACACGTGGCTGTGGCGCGGCAATGCCTGGTACCATTGGGCCGGCCGCACCGTGGTCGTCGGCAGCGTCGCGGCCCTACCGTTTCTTTTGCGAAACGAAGAGGTACCGGATCTGCCGGCGCCGCCGGTGTATCCCGAACAGTGACTCGAGAAGGGACTGCCGGATTGAGTTTTCGCGAGCGTGGAATCGATTCCCAAAGATGGGAGGATAGCAATGTCTGATGCATACAGACCAATGAAGGTGATGTCCGGGAGCCGAAAGGCATTCCAGACCGGGCTTCGTAATACGTTTCGCGTACCGCTTCAAAGGGTGCATCGTACCGCGCGTCGACCCGCATTCCGTACGGCGCTCCGGACAGCATTTCGTAGCGCAACGCTCGCGCTCGTGCTCGGCCTGATGGTGCCGGTCGTCGCGGAGGCTCAGCTCACCACGCCGCATAAAATCAGTGCCACCGAAGGAGACCCGCGCGGAAGGGCCGAAAACGGAATTAGATTCAGCGGTGATCTTGAAGGACAATTTCATACGCTCGTGAATGCAGGCGACGTGGACGGGAACGGCGTCAACGATCTGGCATTCGCGGCGGGTCAGACGGTGTGGACCCTATTCATCCACACCGACGGTACGGTGCTCAGCTATCAGCAAATTGCGCTGAAGCGCGGCGACGGGAGTTTAGAACCGGTCGGCGGAGTCACACCCCTGGGATACGTCGATGGCGACGACGTACCCGATCTGATAGGCGCTATAGCATTGCCTGATGCCTCCGTCCACAAATCCCATACAAAGATCTTGTACCTCAACCGCGACGGCACAGCCAGAGATACGATGACGGTGTGTGAGTACGAGCCCCATCCGCAAGGCATAGACTGGAACCACTGTCGCGCTACGGAAGGAGACCGCGCCATGGATATCAACGGTGATCGGAATCCCGACTACACGTCGTTCGGGGACGGAATCACCATTACTTTTCTCGACGACGACGACGGAGTGGCGGATTTTCAGCACATCTGTAATTTTCATGATTCCGACGACGATCTTACATGCCGGCTGGGTGGATTCATAGGTGAGGGTCCGAGGGAGGGCTTCGGCAGACCGGGCATCACGAGCCTGGATCTCGATGGGGACGGTGTGCCGGAACTGGTCGGGAGCGGAAGGTATAACGACGATGGCTGCGAGACGCCCAACTGCTGGAATGGCGTCGTATGGGTCTTGTTCATGAACCGAGACGGTACGGTCAGTGAGCATCAGAAGATCGGCCGCACGGACGGCGGGTTTCAGGGCATGCTTCGGGATAGCACGAATTTCGGGTGGGATGTAGCCGCGCTGAACGACCTCGATGGCGACGACGTCCCTGAGCTGGCCGTATCCGCGCCGGCCGTGAGGACCCGGATGGCCCATGGTCCGGCCGCGATGCGCGAGAGGTTCCATGGTGAAGTGTGGATCCTGTTCATGAACCTGAACGGCACCGTCAAGCGCGAACACAAGATTGCGTCGAACGAAGGCGGTTTTGACGGAACTCTCCTGGCAAACGATTATTTCGGCCGCCTGCTCACGGCGCTGGGCGACACGGACAACGATCCCGAGACCGTCGAGACGCTCGTCGTCTCTTCAGATATCGTCGCGGCAGGTACTGGGAACGATCGTGAAGACAGCAACGGCGCCTTGTGGTTTCTTTTTCTCAGGGAAGACGGCACCGTCAAACGCACCCATCAAGTCCGCTCCGCAGATTTTCTTTTCCAACCGGACGATTTCGACCATTTCGGCGCTGCGCTCGCGTCCCTCGGCGATCTCGATGGGGACGGCGTCGAAGACCTCGCCGTTGGAGCTCCCGACGACGACGGCGGCGGATCGGTCCGAGGCGCCGTATGGATCCTGTTTCTCAAACCCGACGGCACGATACGTCGCCATCAGCGAATCAGCGCCTCCTCGAGCGCTTTCGGCGGCACGCTCAACGACAATGACCGCTTCGGTGCGGCGCTGGCTCAGGTCGGTGAGCGTGGTGCCGACGGCGTGACGCTGGCCGTCGGCGCACCGGGTGACGACGGCCGGGGTGCCGTGTGGATATTGCACCTAGACGACGACGGTGTCGTGCGCAGTCACGAGAAGATTGATGCGTCCACGTTAGGCATCAGTGTCAGCGAAGGCGACGAATTTGGGGCTGCCGTCGCCTCGCTCGGAGACCTGTCCGGCGACGGCCGCCCCAATCTGGCCGTGGGTGCGCCGTTCGACGACGAACAGGGACCAGACCGCGGGGCCGTATGGCTGCTGAACCTGAACGAGAATGGAACCGTCACCGCGGACAGGGTCCTTTCGGATCCCGAAACGCCTCAATTCGGCCGCGCGCTTGCAGATCTGGGCCCGCGGGCCGGCGGGCGCGGCCTCGCCGTGGGCGCCGACGGCGATGCCGGGTTGCACATCCTTCAGATCGAAGCAGACGGCTCGACGGCACGCTCGACCGCCATACGTCCGGACGACATCAACGTGGATGATCTCACCGGAGCTCTGGCCGGGCTGGGTGACATCGACGGAGATGGCAACTGGGAACTGATCGTCGGTGCGAGCAAAGGTGGCCAAGAGGGTATGACTCTCCTCTTTCTAACTGCGGAGGACAGCGTCAAGGACACACAACACCTCACCAGCTTCGACGCCCCGACCCCCACAGGCTTCGGCCGAGCGCTTGCCGGACTCGGCGACGTGGAGGACGGCGTCATCGACGTCGCCATCGGGGCTCCCTTGACCCGAGCGGGAGGCATCGACCGCGGCGCGATCTGGCTGACGTCGCTTCGAGAGCTCCTCGGTGTGACCATTGAGGAATCCGGAGTGGATCCTGCAGTGCCCACGCCGGACCAGGACGTAGTCGTCACGGCCAGCATCCATGATCGCAGCGGCGACGGACTCCAGGCATCCCTTTTCTACCGTCGCGGCGGTGATACGACCTTCAGCAGCAAGCCGCTGGTCGAGCGGCCTCCCGGCAAATTCAGTGAGACGATTTGGGGCCATGAACGCGGCGTTGAGTATTACATCTCGGCTGCAAACTCATTTCATTCGACTAGTCTGCCCGAGGTGGGTACGATCTCTGTGCCGTTCTACGTGCCGGACGGATTGCGCCACCCGTTGCATGCCGGCACTGAAGCCGCGGCCTACCGATTGATTTCCGTTCCGCTCGACCTCGACGAGAAGAACGTGCGTGCTGTATTGGAAGACGATCTCGGCCCGTACGACAGAACAAAATGGCGCTTCTTCGATGATGATCAGATCACCGAATTAGTGGGCGTCTATCAGGAATTGAGACCCGGCGACGCCTACTGGCTGCTCGTGAAAGAGGCCGGAAAAGAACTGACGACGGGTGCAGGCCTGTCGCTTCGCACCGATGAGCCGTTCCGAATCCCGTTGCACGACGGATGGAACCTCGTGAGCAGTCCCTTCAGTTTCCCGGTTCCCGTGGCGAACGTCCGCGCGACATCCGGCCGGGCCATTGAATTATTGAAGTTCGAGGGGAGTTGGAGTTCTCTTCACGACGCGCTCATGCCCTTCGCCGGCTATGCCGTCTTTTCTCCCGGAAGCGACGAGCTGCTGATCAACCCGGACGTCTCGGCCGCAGGCCGAGGTGAATCGGTGCAAGGCGCCGGGCGAGAGGGCGTCTTTGAATGGTTCATCCGGATTCTGGCCAGTCAGGGTGAGGCCGGCGATGCGCATACGTTCGCTGCGGTTTCCTCCAACGCCTCTGTAGGCCTGGATGAACTGGATCGCCCGGAGCCCCCGGGCATCGGGGAGTTCGTTCGGGTGTCGTTCCCGCACGCCGAGTGGAAGACGAACGCCGTGCGGTACAGCGCCGACGTACGCCCGGTGCCTGAGGACGAAGAGCGTTGGACCGTTGCCGTTCAAACCCGTCGCTCCGGCCGGGTAGACCTGCAATTCGACGGCGTCAAGACCGTGCCGTCGTTGTATGGCGTGTGGCTTGTCGACGAGGTGGCGGGCGTGCGGCAGGATCTGCGGGCGCAGCCGCACTATGCGGTCGCCTCCGGCGGGGACGGGCAGGAGCGTCGTCTGACGCTGTTGGTTACTCCGGGTCGGGACGCGGGACCGGAGATACCGTCGAGTTTCGAGTTGTTTCAGAACTTCCCGAACCCCTTTGAGCATGCAACGACGCTCCGGTACGGAGTGCCGGAAGCGTCGGCCGTGCTCCTGGAGGTCTACGACCTGCTGGGCAGGCGTGTGGCACGGCTGGTCGAAGGGAATGCATCGGCGGGTTACCATGCGGCCGTGTGGAACGGCCGGAGCGAAGCGGGTGTGCCGGTCGGGAGTGGAACGTATCTGGTGCGAATGCGCTCGGGTGGCACCATCCGGACGCTCTCGATCGTGCGGGTGAGATAGGTGAGAGCCTTGCCGACGGGCGCTCGGCCGGCCTTGCCGACGATGCCCGGATGCAATAGGCGGAGGTGCAACATGACCTAAACGACGACGGATCCGTGTCTCGAGAGGCGGGGAGCACTTAATCAGGCGGTCCACCTAACGCTTCGAAGGAAGATAGCTTTTCTCTCTCAGATGATTCGCTCCTTAAGCGCCTTGGCAACCGCGGCCGAACTGGAGTGCACGTGGAGTTTCGCGTAGATATTCTGGATGTGCGTGTTTACCGTCGAGAGACTCACGAAGAGTGCCGAAGCGATCTCCTTCTGCGACAGCCCCTCTACCATCTTCTCCAGAACCTGCATTTCCCGAATAGAGAGGCCGTAGTCGGAAGACGAGGCCTGCGCGAAGAACGATAGCATCTTGCGGGCGACAGGTCCCGGCATCAGCATACCTCCACTCCGCGCTTCTCGGATGGCTGCCACGATCTGATCGATCGGCGACTCTTTCACGAGGTATCCGGAGGCGCCCGCGCGTAGAGCCGCATAGATGGTGTCGGCGTCGTCACGGATCGTCAGCATGAGAATAGGGACCTCCGGCAAACGTGCGTGTATCTGCGCCGTGCACGAGAGACCATTCATTCCAGGAAGGTTGACGTCCATGAGCACGAGGCCCGGCAGTCCGCCATCGGCGTTCTGGCTCAGCCGCCGGAGGGCCGATTCGCAATCCTCAAAAGCGGCATCGCAGATGATGTCGGGGACGTCGTTCAAGATCAACGATAACATCTCGCTAAACCGGCTGTCATCGTCGACGAGCCATATGCGAAGCGGAGCGTCGACCAACGAATTCGAATGGGGGGCCATGGCGTTGTTGGATCGCATTCTGATATCAGGTGAGATCGACCTCCAGAGAGATCCGCGTTCCCAGGCCTGGCGCGCTTTCGACGTACAGGCGTCCGCCGATCTCGTCGGTTCGCCGGCGCATGGTCTTCATGCCGTAGCCCGGTCGGACGCTGCCTTCCTCAAATCCGCGGCCGTCATCTCGGACCTGGAACGAAAACGTGGAATCGTCTACGCGGATGTCGATTCCGATGGACTCGGCGTCCGCATGCCGCGCTGCATTATGCAGCGCTTCTTTGAAGGTCATCAGTACGTTCCGGCGCCTTTCCATCGACAGCGTGATCGCAGGTAGGTGCCGAGGAACGGCGATTCGATGCGAGATGCTGCGGAGCAGCTGACCTGCCACCTGCTCCATTCGCACGACGAGATCGGCGAGCCCATCGTGGCTCGAATCGATGACCCATACGGTATCACGAAGATCGCTGACGACCTGGCGAATCTCCTTCGCAGCGAGCTGCAAATAAGCGCGCTCGTCGTCGCCCAATCGCTGGCGCTGCGTTCCGTGCTCGAGCATGAGAGCGATCGAGCTCATCCGGCTTCCGACGTCGTCGTGAAGGTCGTCGGCGATCCGGGTTCGCGTATGCTCGATGGCAAGCTGATGACGCAGACGGACGCGATGTCCGTGGGCCACGATGCCTACGAGAATCGCGCCCATGAACGCGCGGAACCACCACGTACGCCACCATGGCGGAAGAATCACGAGGCGGATAACGGCGCCTTCCTCGTTCCAGACGCCGTCTGCGTTGGCCGCCTTCACGCGGAATACGTAGTTGCCGGCGTCCAGATTCGTGTAGCGAGCGGTAGGTGATCCATCGGCATCGTGCCAGTCGTCATCGTAAGGCTCAAGCCGATAGGCGTATTTGTTCTTGTTGGAATTCGCGAAATGCAGGGCGACGAACTCGAATGAGAGGTCGTTATCGTCGTGCCGAAGGCGAACGTCTCCCGAAAGAGGCCGCTGCAACACGCCGCCAAGCCGGCGTTCGCCGCCGATGAGCATCGTCGTGAGAACGACCGGCGGCGCGTGGGACTCGTCGGCGAGGTGCGTCGGGTCGACCACATATAGACCCCGCTCGCCGCCGAAGTACAGGCGGCCGTCCGGTCCTTTCGCGGCAGAACCGCGCCAAAAGACGTTACTCTGCAACCCGTCCGAGAGATCGTAGGTCCGAGAGGTCCGCATATCCGGGTTAAAGCGCGCGAGGCCTCGGAGGGTGCTAATCCAGAGCCAACCTGCGTCGTCCTCCAGGATCGCACAGACGTGGTCGATCGGCAGTCCATCCCTTTCAGTGAAGTACGGATGGTACGAATTCTGCTCCCGATCAAAAAGGTAGAGTCCTCCGTGGGAGGTGCCTAGCCAGAGGCGCCCTTTCCAATCCTCGTAGATCGCGTTGATATAGGTGAAGTGCGTTTCGTCCGCGTAGGGCGTAAAGCGGCCTGCGTCGCGGTCGAACCGGCCGAGGCCCCCCAATGTACCGGCCCAGAGAGCGCCGTCGCGATCCTCCCACAGTTCCTGAATCCAGTTGAGGCCGCCGGGCTCCTGGGCCGGGTCGACGTGGAAGCGGGTGAAGATACCGCTGTCACGATCCAGTCGGTAAAGACCTGCGCCGAGCGTGCCGACCCACAGGGCACCTCTCGCATCTTCATAGATGGCCTTGATGTTTGCGCCGCCATAGAGGGGCGGATTGACGGCATCCACACGGTAGTGGGTGAACGCGTTCCGCTCCGGTTCGAGCCGGTCCAGGATGGAACCCTCCGTACCCACCCAAATGGTACCTGCCTCATCCTGAAAGACCGTACGGAGGTTGTCACTGGCGAGACTGCGCGTATCGTGTGGGTCGTGTCTGTAGCGAACGGACGTTTCTCGACTCGGATCGAAATGCACGAGTCCACTCCCGGACATCGCCAGCCACAGCATCCCTTCACGATCGACGATGACGTCCGCAACCCGGTCGTCTCCGCGACCGTCAGTCTTCCATCCGGAAGGCCGATAGTACCGAAAGTAACTGCGGTTCAGTTTCAGCAATCCGTCGTTCGTGGTTCCCACCCAAATCACCCCCGTTCGATCCTTATGGAAGTATGCAATAGAGGGGCCTTCTCCCGAGCTTTGCGTCCGGAGTGGGAAGGAGAGCGGTGTAAACGCCCCCGTGCCGGGCGTAAACAGCACGATGCCTGCGAGTTCGTCCGGAGCATCGGACGTGTGCTCTACACCGACGATTAGGGATCCGTCCGCATCCTCAATGATGGAGCGGATCTTGTTCCTGGCGCCGCTTGGCTGGTCGGGATCCGGACGGAACCGAGTGAAGGCGCCGGTCTCGCGCTCGAGCCTCGCCAGGCCGCCCTTCGTTCCTATCCAGAGATCGCCACGCCCATCTTCCAGAAATGAGGTGACGAAAGGATCAGGAAGCGATCGCTGATCTTCAGGGCTGTGGGCATAGTGAGCGAAGGTGCCGGAGTCGGTATCGAGCCGGACCAGCCCACCTCCACGGCACGGCGGCTCGTCCGCATCGGTCCCGATCCATAGAATGCCAGGCTCGGACGGCGCCTCGTAGAGTCGCGTCACGTCGCAGGCAAGGTCGAGCTCGTCATCTACCGGAAGCGGATAGCGTTCGAACGTATCGCTTGCGCGGCGGTACCGATACACGGCCCGCGCGCCCCCGATCCACAGTGTGCCGGCACGGTCGACGAAGAGCGCCGTCCGCATGATGATGAATGGAAAGCCCTGCGGATCGTCCGGATCCTGGCGATAACGGGCGACGATCCCCGTTGCCGGATTCAGCCGATCGAGACCACCCAAATAGGCGATCCAGCGTTCTCCGCCATAGGCCGGTCCCGTCCAGCGGATAAGGTCACCGCCGATACCGTACGCGCTGTCGGGGCTCTCCGGATGGTGGGGGTAGCGAACGAAGTGGCCGGCGGCGCGGTCTACCAGATTGAGACTTCCTGCGGTCGCGACCCAGAGATTGCCTGTGCTATCTTCATCTACATGATAGACCCACCGTCCGCCCAGGCTATGGGGATCGTCCGGCTCCGGATTGAACGTCTCGAACGATCGGCCATCATAGCGGACCAACCCGTTGTTGGTCGCGATCCAGAGAAATCCGAACCGGTCCTGCACGATTCCATGCGTACGCTGCGTCGGAAGGCCGTCATCCATCGTGAAATGCTCGGCGATGTACGGCTGCGAATCGATCGTCAGGCCCTGGGCCGCGGCTACGGTAATGCCGAGGGCAAACGGAATGAGGGTGGCGAGTGTCCGCATACCATATCAGGTCGCCGTAGCCGTCTACGGAGGAGGCGTTCGCCGCCTAACGGATGGAGGGAAGGTCGAATGAAGCATGCAAAACACGACGAAAACCATGGGGTTCCTCACTTGGCCAGCGCCATCTGCCGGACTTCCTTGAAAGACCCGGCCTGCAGGCGGTAGAGGTAGATCCCGTTTGGTTCCTGGGCCGCGTTCCAGCGCACTTCGTGATGGCCGGCTGGGAGCCGACCGGTGAACAGTCGGGCCACCTCCAGTCCCAGGATATTGTATACGACCAGTTCGGCGTGCTGCGCCTCCGGAAGGGTGAAGCGGATCATGGTCTCGGGGTTGAATGGATTCGGGTAGTTCTGTGCGAGCACGAACCGGCCGGGAAGCGTCTCCTCGCCGACGGCTACGTTTCCCGGCGGTGAAGACAACCGGGCGACGAAAATATCTCCATTGGGCTCGCCCTCGAGCGAGACTCCCATAAATGGGACACGTCCCCGCACCGACCCGCTCAGGTATACGTTGCCTTCCCGGTCCACGCCAAGCCCGCTGCCTTCCACCGTCGCACCGCCAGATCCACCGCTCTCGATCCAGAGGAGATCGCCTCCGGACGTGAAAGCGGCCAGGTATAGGTCCGCATCACCCGCCGCAGAGAAGTTCGTTCCGAAGTTCAGATTCTTCTCAAATTTGCCCGTGACGAGGACATTTCCGGTTCTGTCGATCGCAAGGCCCCAACCGAACGCCTGACTCGTGCTGGCGCCCAGCTTCTCCCATTCCAACGTACCCGACGACCCATACTTCGATAGAATAAAGCCGCGGCCGAAAGCGTACTGCGTCACGTAGACCTCTCCGGACGGGTTCACACCGATCGCCTCTGCAAAATCATCGAGCACGCCGCCCTTCGAGGTTGCCCATAGCAGCGATCCGGAGTCGGAGTACTTCAGGAGGTACGCATCGTACCCGCCCTTACTGGTAAGCGTGGTGTTGCCGAACGTTACCCCTCCTGATGGAAAGCCGCCGGCGATATAGGCATGACCTTCGGCATCGGCGCCGACGACGAGATTCTCGACGTTTAACGGACCGCCTACTTTCGCTGCCCAAATGGCTGCACCATTTTGGGCGTATTTCGCCAGGAACAGGTCGAAGTCTGAGCTCAGCGTGAGCGTGTTGCCGCCGACCTCGATCGTTCCGTTGGACACGCCGGCGACATAGATGTCACCCGCTCCGTCCACTGCCACCCCTTGAAGTCGATCTCCACCGGTCCCGCCGATATGATCGACCCAGAGAACCGTGCCGTCGGGGGCCACCTTGGCCAAAAATCCGTCCTGATTCCCCCGCGACTGGAGCGTGACCGTTCCGAGCATGACGGGGCCGTCCGCCATGAAAAAGCCTCCGACGATATAGGCATTGCCCTGCGCATCGACGGCCAGATCCCTGATACGGGCCTCAAGCCGCAGCGCCCACATCGCCGTCCCGTCCGGCGTGTAGCGGGCCAGAAAAAAGTCGCCCGATCCCGAGGGATGGATCAATCCGAACGAGGCGTTTGCGGAAGAGACAAACCCCGATATAAACGTATTTCCATCGGCGTCCGTGTCGCCGCGCCAACCCGCATCTTGTGACGTGCCCCCGGCCGTGAGCGCCCAGTACGCTATCAAGGGAGACTGAGCGGCGGAATCTATGGTGACGCTCAGAAGGATGACGAGCGCGATTCGGAATGCGGAAGAACGAAAAATCCTCTCCTGGGCGAGAATGCGGGAGATCTGATGAGACGGCACATTCATGTTGGATACCGGTATGGCAGGTTGGGGGTGCGCGCGGCAGTCGGGAGCCACGCTTTCTATCGGACTATCGGAGAAAAGACCGTCGGAACGGCAACGCTGATGGGGCAGACGTTACCAGACCGGCTTTTCCGTGACCTGAAAGCGGAACGGCATGTCATACGTCGCTCCGACTTGCGTCGTACGCTCTTTAGTGTACGTGCATGTTGCGGCGTGGAAACCGTCCGGACTCGCCACCGATTCGACGGTCCAGGAACCGGGATCGCCCGCATCCTTGTCCCATTGGCCCCAGCCGTCCCCGTCCGGGTCGTCGAAGTGGCCTCCTGTGCGGCTCACCAGAACGTGATCGTAGGTCAGCGTTTCACAGAGGGACTTCCCGATCGCAAACTTCATCGTCCTAGAGACCGGATTATCGCGCGGCCCATAGTATTCCGGATCCTGGATATTCACAGCAACCAGCAGGTCATTCCCCGTGGCGCCCATCTGCATGGATTTGTTCACGTTGATGAACGGTGCGGCTTTGAAATCGCCGCCGTCATCGGAGGGAAACCTGAACACGAGCGCCCTCGCGCATTTTGAGCGATTCATGTCCGCATCGAAGACCAGGTCGCCGGACCTAGATTTGTCTTCGTTGTAATAGAAAAGCTTAGCTTCTACCCCACATTCATTTCCTACGTAAGCCGACGTGCCGTCGGCGCCCAGCAGACCGTCGCTAACGATTTTCATGGGCTCGTCTTCAGAAAAGACGATGCGGGCGCGTGAATCGGTATCGAGGTTTCCCGTGCTGCCGGCCTTCTTACCGAGGGCTACCGTTCCCCGGCTGAACTCGTCGGGCGTGACGGCTGTTGAAAGGCCGGTCTCGTCGGAGCAGCCGGTCAGTGCGGCGGCTGCAAGAAGCAGGCATAAGAGGCGCAATTTCATTGGTTTCCACGCAGGTCGAATGAACAGTTGAGGAGTCGACTGGAGGATACCTCCGGAATCCCCCTCAGCTCAATCGGGTGAATACACGATTCTGCTACGCTGCTCCGGATGCCAAGGCGTCGTCCTCGAAAGTTGCACCTACCCCTTAGCGGGATCGGCGCCACGTATCTCCAAATGGGGGAGTACGTACGTGCCGAGGCGATATTGCGTGACGTCCTCCGAATACAGGTCGCCACGCTCAGGGAGGATTCATGGTGGACCGGCATTTCCAAGAGCGTCCTCGGGGAATGCCTGATGCACCAGCGACGCTACGACGAAGCGGAGTCCCTTCTGGTCGAGGGTTACGTGACGGCTCGTGATGGTAAGGGTCCGACCGGCGCCGCCCTCCGGCGCCTCGCAGCGTTCTATGAAGCAGTGAACGATCACGGAAAGGCTGCCGAATATCATGAACTCCTCGCCGCCCCGGCCGAATAGGACGGTTCGGCACGAGTGAAATGCCATCCGTTATATTGGATCGCAGCTGAGCATCGTCGCGACCGTCCATCCATTCAAGGAAGGCTTTTGATGCGAATCATCTGAGAAATATCAATTCGGCCGTCTGCTAACGTCGCTGGGCGACACCGACAACGATCCCGAGACCGTCGAGACGCTCGTCGTCTCTTCAGATATCGTCGCGGCAGATACTAGGGACGCTCGTGAAGCGAGCGATGGCGCGCTGCCGCCTTGCCCACATCGCCGGCTTCCCCTACCTTTTCCCGCAAATCGCGCCATCCCGTCAGATCGATCGAGCAAACCTGCCCGAAATGTCCGAACAAAATTATCGACAGAGCCGACGAGCCTTCGTCAAGACTACCGGGGCGGCGCTGGCCGGACTTGCCTTCTCCGGCTGCCGTTCACTGGCGAGCCGCGAGCCCGGCGCAACCGCGGCCGCGGGCCGCGGCGTAAGCGCGAGCGACCGGATTGTTGTGGGGATGATCGGTGTGGGCGGCATGGGCAAGAATCGGCTGCGCGGGTTTCTCGATCACGAGGATGTGGAGATCGGCGCCGTGTGCGACGTAGACGACAGGCACGTCGCTGAGGCGGCGGCCATCGTGCAGGAACGGAGGGGCCGGTCGGTGCCGACGTTTCGCGATTTCCGCCGCGTGCTGGAGAGGGCGGATCTCGATGCCGTCGCAGTCGTCACTCCGGACCACTGGCATGCCATCCCGACGGTGCGAGCCTGCGAGGCCGGAAAGGACGTCTTTGTCGAGAAGCCGCTGAGTTACAGCGTGGCGGAGGGGCGCGCGATGGTCGAGGCCGCTACGAGGTATGAACGCGTTACGCAGATGGGCAATCACATCCACAATGACGAGCACAATTATCGGCGCGTCGTGGAACGGATCAAAAGCGGCCAGCTCGGCCGGATCACCCGCATCGACCTGTGGAAGACGTCGAGCACCGAGGACCGCGGAAATCCCCCGAACCAGGACCCGCCCACGGAGCTCGACTACGATTTCTGGCTCGGCCCGGCTCCCGACCGGCCGTATAACCCTCTTCGCGCACACGGGACGTTTCGCCACTTCTGGGATTATTCCGGCGGCACGTTCATCGACTTCTGGTGCCACATCGCCGACGTGGCATTCTGGGCGCTCGATCTGCAAGCGCCGAAGAGCATTTCAGCTACGGGTGGGCGGTACTACGTCGACGACGGCACGGAGACGCCCGATACGGTACATGCCGCATTCGAGTTCTCGGATCTGCTGATGACCTACACGCTGCATCCGAAGCCGATGCCGGGCTATGAGCACATGGGTCACATCGGGGCGGCGTTCATCGGCGAAAACGCGACGCTCGTCACCAACTACACCCGCCACGAAATCTTCGTCGACGGGCGACCGGCGCCGGACTTCCCCGATCCCGGGATGCACATCCCGAACTCTCCGGGCCACCTGCGCGAGTTCATTGACGCCGTCAAGGCGCGCCGTCAGGATACGACCTGCAATATCGAGTATGGTCATCGGCTCTCGAAAACCGGCCTTCTTGCCAATATCGCCTACCGAACCGAGTCGACCCTCCACTGGGACGATGCTCGTGAAGAGATCATCCGGAATCCGGAGGCGAGCCGCCTGCTGCGCCGAGCTGCGCGGCATCCCTGGACTCTTTGAACCTCTATTTCCACACCACAGAGACCCAAATGACAATCTTAGCCTTGCCGCGTGCTGCGGCCATCGTGATGCTCGCCCTTCTCATGGGCTCCTGCGCGCCGCGCTCCGAAGAGGTCGCCACGAGCGAAGACGCATCCTTCATCTCGCTTTTCGACGGGGAGACGCTGGACGGATGGACGCGTCACACGGGACTTCCGGAGGATCAGGTGGGCGGCAAATGGGAGGTCGTCGACGGGGCTATCGTGGGGGATCAGGATCCACCCGGTCATGGCGGATTTCTCGTCACCACGGCGGAGTACGGCGACTTCGAGCTGGCGCTAGAAACGAAGCTCGACTACCCCGTAGACAGCGGCATCTTTCTGCGCGTGGGCGAGGATGGGAAGAGCCACCAGGTGACGCTCGACTACCGGGAGGGCGGCGACCTTGGCGCCATCTATCTTCCCTGGACCCAGGGCGGCGTCCACTCCAATCCGGACGGCGTCGAGCATTTCCGCGCAGATGCCTGGAACGACGTCCGGGTGCGCATAGAAGGAGAGCCGAGCCGGATTCGCTTCTGGCTCAACGGCGTGCTGGTGACCGATTTCCAGCACACCAGGGAGACGACCAGCGGCGTGCCGCGGCGCGGGACGATCGGTCTGCAGGTTCACCCGGGCGAATCCTACGAAGCAGGGAAGAAGGTCCGCTTCCGGAACATTCGCGTTCGACCGATTGAAGCGTGATCACGCTCCTGCCGGCGGAAATCGGAGGCACACCCCGCGGGACCGGCTGGCATCATCGAACGACGTCGAAGTGGGCCATCATTCCCTGTTCGTTCCGCGTCGTCGGCGAAGCCGCTCGGGAGCGGTTGTTCAAAGGTGCTCTCGTACATCCCGAGCGGCAGCAGTACGGCCTCGCGCATATATTCGGCAAACGGCATCCGGGCCACGTCGGAGACGAGCAGCTGCGCAATCGTATAGCCGCCGCCCGAATACCGCCAGATCGAACCCGGAATCGTGTCGAAGACCACCTCCGCGGTATTGCCTCGGCCATCGAGGACGTCCACCGCCGATGGAATCTCCTCATCGCGCGCGTACCCCGGAAATCCGTGGACGGTCGCGCCGGCGGTGTGGGAGAGAAGTCGCCGGAGCGTCACCCGCTGCTCGGCAGTGAACCCATTCGTAGGGACGGCCCACGTTCGGAGGAGCTCGTTGACGTCCTGGTCGAGCAGAAGACGGCCTTCCTGTACGAGACGAAGCGCACCGGCGGCAGCGACGGGTTTGCTGATGGATGCGGCCTGAAAGTGCGTGGACGTGTGGACCGAGTCGGTACCGCCGGCCCGCTTAACGCCGTATCCTTCGGCCCATTCGAACCGGCCGTCGTTGATGACCGCGATCGAAATGCCGGGCACGTCGTAGCGCTGCATGCGCTCGAAGATGTTGTAGCGCGGCGTCTCGTTGCCCTCGATAAGGACGGCCGGGAGGAGCCCATTTTCTACGGCTTGCTGCCGATCGGTCGACTGAGCCGCAGCCGAACCGGCAATCATGCCTTGAAATCCCAAACTCAACAGGAGTGAGGTTAGAAGCCGTTTTATCGAACAGGTCCCGTCGAGACTGCTCCTAGGGCCGCTTCGAGTCATCTTCCTCCACGCGGATGCGGGCATGCTGAAATAGCTCGTCGAGTCCGGCACTGCGGGTTTGAAAGACAATCTGGTCGCTCGATGGGGTGACCTCAAGAACGCGAAGGAGAAATTGCCGATTCGGGTCCGTGGCGAGTGGAGACCACAGGATGTCGTTCCGGTTGATGCACTCCAGCCACGGATTTCCCTCCTTCGGAAAAGCGATCCGGTTCTCCGTTATCTCCGCATCGGCCACCTGCTCGTTCGACAACGGGTGGGCCCACGGCCACAGCTCGATCTCTCCTCCACCCAGCTCGTCCGGCAGCCGACTCCTTAATTCCTCATTAAATGAGCAATTGCGTCCTGCCTCTGAAGGCGCGGTTCGATCAGCGGCGGCAGGCTGCCGCGGTCGGTGCTCCGGCACGCTCCGGTCCTCTGCTGCAGGCGCACCGGTCCCTTTCGGCGTTTCGCGGGCTGCAACATCCGCGGTCTCGTCCTGAGCGGATGCGGCGAGCGCCTCAAGTTCGTCCATCCGCACGACTTCAATAGCCTCCTCAACATCATCCCAGGCTACGCCCGCGGAAGCCGCGTGCGATGCCACCTCAAAATCCTCCCCCACGTGAACCGCCCCCGCCGGAGGATCGACCTGGATATAGGCCGTATGGCCGCGATACGACGTCGCCGAGGCCCGTCCGAGGTCAACCATCGACCTCCAGTGCGCCTCCGTTTCGGCTTCGCGGCGACCGGGACAGAAATGGGACACACTGATAAAAATCGCCTCACCATCCTCCGTCTCGTAGAGGACGTTCAAGGTGATGCTCTCGGGCGCGTCGTCGCCAATAGGCGGTGCGACCGAGGCATCCGCCACTTCGTAGCCGAAGAATCGCTCCGGCAGCGGCGCCCTCAGCCTGTCGGCATCCACCAGATCGCACGCGGCGTCCGGCATATTCTGGCCGTAGGCCGAAAGCGGGCCAAGAAGCAAGGTCATCACCAGAGAGGCGAGCGTTGCCGAATAGCATGTGCTCGCAGCCGAGGGGAGGTTGCGCAAGGAAATGAGTGCTTCAAGCATCAGCATCTAAACAGGTTCTTGAGGAGTACACATATGATCTTCGCCGGCGGTCGGATGCACGCGAAAGACTGTGCCCGAAACCGCCACAGCGTCGCGAAAACAAGCGGCCACATCGCACGCAGTCACTCGCAAAGCAGGCGGAGTACTCACACGCACGGCACCACCTCAATGGTTCGGGCGGCCTGTATAACTCCGGCGAAGGACTCGTCGCCTTCGCCGTACCCCTATTGGCATTCACCTCAAACCTCCACCGGTCCTTCGAGCCGTACCTTGCCCGCGACGCGTTGAGAACGTAGCTTTGCAGCAACTCTGAGCCATGAGCACGGTCTGGTGGATGTGCACGGCACAATCGGCACGACGGTTCAATATGCGTGGGAAAACCATCCATTACATTTCGGGTCTCGATCCAGCCTTCGTCACGAATCTCGATGCCTTCCAGGTACACGGTTACGCGTTTCAGCCTCGCCCTTCTCATAGCTCTCACGAGCCTCTCGCAAAGCGCCGTTCCTGTCGCCGCTCAGCCCGGAGATGAATTTGTCCAGCTTCTCAGCGGCGACGATATGGACGGCTGGGTCGAGATGGGTGAGCCTGGCGCCTTCACGGTCGAGGACGGCACGCTCTTCCTCGAGCATCCCCGCAACTATCCGAACTGGCTGCGGAGCGAGAAGCAGTACGAGAATTTCGTGCTCGAGCTCGATTATCAGGCGGTGGGATGGGCGGAGGGAGGCATTTACATTCATGCGCCGATGCACGGGGATCCGGAGAAGAGCGGCATCAAGATCCACCTGCGCCACGACCGAACGGAGGAAGGTGCGCGCTCGACCGGTGCGATCTACGACGTGCGGGCGCCGATTACCATGGCTTCGAAAGAGGACGGCGAGGCGTGGAACCGGCTCCGCATCCACGTGGACTGGCCGCGGCTGCGGGTCACGCTCAATGACGTGATCATCCAGGACGTGCACATGGCGAGGTCGGATGCCCTGCGCCGGCGGCTTCGGAATGGGTACATCGGATTCGAGGACATCGGCACGCGGTTCCGATTTCGGAACGTCCGCATCCGGGAGCTGCCTCCAAAGGAGCGGGAGTGGAGCACGCTGTTCAACGGCAGAGATCTCGACGGATGGGAAGCCGAAGGGGAAGCGGAATGGTCTGTAGCCGACGGAAAGATCGTGACCGGTGGTGGTGACGGCGTCCTGCGTACCGTCCGGACGTTCGCCGGATTCGAATTTCGAACCTACTTTCGCACTACGCCGCACGCAAACGGCGGGATCTTCTACAGGCTGATGGACCGCGGGCCCGACCGGCCGAGCCACTACGAAATCCAGATCTACAACGTCCCGACCGCCACCAATCCGACCGGCAGCATCTACGGCATCGTACCCGCCGCCGACGGCGGCTGCCGAAGCGGCGAATGGTGCCTCATGCAGCTCATCTCAGACGGCGCCTACTCGCGGGTCCTCATCAACGGAACGAACGTCGCGGAAGCCCACGATCTCGTGCTGCCTGACAGCGGCGCGATCGCCATTCAGAACCATAGCCTGGGCGTGATCGAGTACAAGGGCCTGCGCGTGAAGCCGTTCGCGAAACAGTAATGGCGGTACGACGGCTTCCGATAAGATGAGGCCGCTTGAAGCGCCGAAGAAGGTGCGTACGGTCCGGTCCCTCGCCGGACTTGACGCGGTGATCGAGTGCGAGGGCCGATAGAGAGCGCCTGCTTTGGACCGTGGCAGCCGCTTCCGAAACCATCAGAACGAATAGGTAAGACGGGCGAGCCCCAGTCTGCCCATCTTCGGAGCACCGATGAATTCCCGGTGCATATGGTTCAAGGCATTTTGCACGGTCACGTCGAGCCGGAGTCCGGGCACCTGGCGCCCGAAATCGTAGCCGATCCCGGCGTCCAACAGGAAATAATCGTCCACCCTGCCGTTGTACGGGCCGGATCGCACGATAAAGCCCTGCACGTATCGTCCCGCCAGTTGGAAGGAGGGTCCGCCGGGAACGCTGTAGACGATGCCGGCCCCGGCTTTGAAGGTCGAAGCATTGAGCGAGACAAACAGATCGGGATTCTCCTCGTCAAGCTCTTCGTGGTCGAAGAAATCATCGCTCATGTAGGAGACTGAGCCGGACACGGACGTTCGTTCGTCGATGGCCACCTGCACCGCAGCCTCCAGGCCGTAAAAGGCTACGCGGCCGAAGTTGCGATACGTCATCATGAGCTCCGGAGGCAGGCCTGCTCCCGGATTGTTCTCCGTCGGCTGCACCATGGCTACAGGTGTGTCCGGCGAGGGAAGGTGCGGGTTCGCCAGATCCACGATGAGGCCGGCGACCGCGGCCGGCGGAATGCCTAAAGACTCCAGCGCGGCAATGAGCTGCGGATTACCCTCGATTCCGTTCTGGATGGCGGGAAGGAGGTCCGCCCGCAGACCCGGCACAAAAACGAACGGCGTCTCGAGCTGCAATCCGCGCACGAAGTTCTCTTTAATCGTATAGTACGCATCTACTGAAAAGAGGGCTCGTTGACCGAAGAGGCCCTTGTATCCGAGCTCGAAGGTCTGAGTGGACGACTGCCGCAAGGGCGCAATGTCGGACGCGCCCGTTACGGGTTCGACGTCGCCGGTGGTCAAATTCAGCAGGCCGAGGCTGCCGCGCGTGAAGCCTTGCACGTCCGTGCCGCCGTCCGGGGACAAGAGTGCTTTGAGAGCCGCTACGTGCCCTTCAGGGATTCCAAGGATCGCTGCGAGATCCGCATTGGGTATACGGCTCAGTTCCGCGTAGATCGAGCCATACACCGCGCCGAGGGGCAGACCGGTGGGTTGCGGTTGTCCGAGCGTTTCCGGGTTTAGGCTCGATGCGATCAAGCTGGACCCCGCAAAGCTCCCAAAGGTCGCATCGTGCGCGAACGTGAAGCCGCTCCCCGCTCCCCGCGCCCTGATCCGCAGCGGCAGCATCAGGTCGGGCTCACGGGCGACGATGTCGAGAAAGAGCGAGTTGGTTCCGGGCGATGCAAAAGCACGGTTGTACGTAGCACGGATCGCGTGGCCGGCCGCCGGCTTGTAAACGAGCGCGGTGCGAGGCGAAATTTGGAGTTGCTCGAATATGTTGTCGTAGTCGAGACGAGCTGCGACCGTAACATTCCACCGATCGGAGAGCCGTGTTTGCGACTGCGCATATACGCCATATTCCGCGATGTGGTCGTCGTCTTCGTTTCGCCCGTTGATCGTGCCACCGGTGACGGGATTTGTGCGCTCGAAATCGACGCCAATAGTCACTTGCTCACGTCCGCCGCCAAGATCGAGCCCGTACTGGGCCTGCAGGTTCATCTGACTGGAGCGGTCGACGATGGTGCTGCCGGAGAGGGACCCGGCGACCTGCGGTCCGGCGTAGACGAATGAATCGCCGGCGTCATTTTTGTTTAGATAGGCCTGAGCGAAGAAGCGGCCGGACCGCAGACGAAGCTGCGCGAAACGGTAGCCGAATCCATCGGATTGGAGGGCGCCAATATCGGAGAGGAACGGGGACCTGGCCGACGCATATCCGGCCACGCCGGTCAACGATGTTTTCGGATCGAACCGATAGACCGCCGTTCCGTTGAGGATCACCTTGCTGACGTCCGTGTCCCGCGGGATGACCTGATAATAGCGCTGAATCTGCTCGTCATCGAGCGGGTCCGACGGATCGAAAGGCCAGTCCGTAGCCTGGAGATACTGCGCATTCACCTTATATCCGAGCCGGCCGGAGAGGACGCCGGCATGCCGCAGCTCTGCGTGCGCCAGGGATTGCTGGCCGCCACTGAGCGCAATGGTCGTTCCCGGATATTGGAATGGATCTTTCGATATGAAATGGATGGCGCCCTCGTCGACGCCCGGACCGTACACGGCGCCGGCCGGCCCCCGCACGACCTCGATTCGGTCGAGGTCGATGCTGGAGATCGGCATCATGTTGTAAGCATTCACGCCAAGCGAGGCGACGGCGCTCTGTCGATAGTCCGTCATCACGTAAGTGGCCCCGGTGAACGTCTTGCCGAACCCGCGCAGTACGAGCTCACGCCGGTCGATGCCCGTGCGGGCCATGTCGACGCCAGGGACTCTCCGAAGAATTTCCGTTGGCGACGTGGCGACGTCTCGTTCGATAGCGTCGGCCGTGAGGACGGTAACGGCGGAAGCCGCATCAAGCATTTTCTCCGGCAGCGGACTCGCCGTCACGATAACCGGGTCCATCAGCTTCGCGGTCGGCTCGAGCGCAAAGTTGACGGTTCGGGTCGCTCCCTGACGAAGCACAAACTCGAAGCGCTCCTCTTCGTAGCCGACATAACTTACCCTGAGTATATATCGGCCAGGGGCGACATTGGAAATCACATATCGACCATCGGCATCGGTGCTGCTGCCGGTAACGACTGTCGTGGACCCCGGCCGTATCAACGCCGCCGTAGCATGCGGCAGCGGCGTTCCAGTGATGGCCTCCGTAACACTCCCCGAAACGGCAGAGGACGTCTGCGCCTGGACGGGAGACGAGGGGCCGAGCACCGGCATGAAGATCAGCAGGACGATGAAAGAATTGAGAGCGAGTGAGTTCGACATGACTGGGCCTCCGGCTTCGTGCTTGTCGTCCTACAGGGAGTAGGATCGTACAAGGAAGATGAAGGGGACGGTTGGTCCTGCGCATCAGCCGATCGGATAGTTCTGACTGGTCCAAACGGGTAGGTTGCGCTCCCCCCACAGATGTAGTACGAATGGTCTGTCGGCCTATCTCACCTTCCCGCGGTCCCGCCCACAATTTATTTTTCGGCGTAATAGCATGAGTTTGAAGAGTGAGGTTTCCAGCCTACATTGACGTCATGCTGCAGTGCCTTCGCACGCGGAGTTCCAGGTAGTCCCGGTCGGTCACTTACGTACACACCGTCCTATGCGTGCATCTCATACTACGCGTACTCCATGGATTGCAGTAGCCGTTGCGCTCGTCGCGTGTCTCTTTTCACCTCTCACGACCGCTGCGCAGAATTCACCGGCTCCTGATCGGCAGCCGTGGACCGGTTCCGTCACTGCGGTCGCCCAGACACCGTTAGGATGGACGGAGACCCTTGAGGGGAGTGTCAGCCTGAAGCAGAGCGACCATGACGCCGAGCTTTTCGAGCTGGAAGGCGGCACGCTTACCTGGAGAGCACAAGGGACCACTACGAACGGCTGCTCGGTAACGGGTGGTCCGTACGTCGTGCTTCTCGATCCGTCCCGGGGGGATACCGGATCGATCTGGGTGTACAATCGGGACGGATCCTATAACGGGGTGGTTTACTTCGATTACAGCGTCCTGTTCGACATGGTTACGGTGACGTGTCCCGACCAGGAGCCGAATCGGTCACCCGGAATCCTGTCGATTATTTACATCGGAAGCCAGGATCCGACAACTCCATCGACGCTGATCGAAGAGGGCACCCGAATGCTGGGCACGTACGAGGTGTTTACCTACACGGGTTTGACTACGTTCGCCTGGGATCTCACCAATTCTCCCGTTGATCTGGAGCTTGTCGTCGAGCTGGATGGTTATGACACGTGGCTTCCCGAGGCGGGAGCGGACGAGCAGACACGGGGAAACAGCCTCACGGTACGGGCGAAACTGCAGAATTCGGATGGGACGCCGACTACGAGAACCGCCAGTAGGGTGACGTTTCAGCTCGTGGAAGGAACCGTCTCACGAGATCCCGGTGTCGCGCTCAACTATCCCTCGAAGGATATAGCCACGGAGGATTATGATCTTCGGTTTGAATACGAACTAAACGACCTCGTAACAATCAGTGACGACGGACAGGAAGCGGTCATTGAAGGTGGATCCATCGCTTATGCCGCCGTCGAGCTGTCCTCCTTTGATTGGGGCGCGTACGGCGCGTTGAAGGTCACGGCGGAGGTCGAGAGGGGACAGACACTTCTCGGGAAGCTGCTCTCCACGGGAGACACGGAGATCCTCATTCCGAAACGCACCCCCGGCTCTTTCATCGCAGACTACTGGAAGCAAACGAACGACGCTGCCGGTCTGCCCGACGACGACGACAGCGATCCGGAGCCCGTCGGCGACCAACACGAAGGAGACGGTCTCTCGCTGTACGAAGAGTACCGGGGCTTCATTGAAAACGGCGAGCATTTTCGAAGCGAGCCGCGTCGAAAGGATTTTTTCATACGTGATACGATCGGAGGGCGCACCAAGGCCGGCATTGCGATGTTCGCCCGGGGAACGGGCGCAGGCGGTGAAGCCGGTCTACACGTCCATCACGAGTTCCTGGAGTCGGAGTGGGATGAATCGAACGTAATCAATTTCAATGGTAGAACGCACAGGTATGTTGATCAGCATGGCATTTACATCATTCCGGGGTCTCAGGAGTTCGTAAGCAGCGTCGTTTCCAACAACAAAATGCCGGGCTTGCCGCGGAATATCCGGTGGCTTGAGTTGTCGCAGTCATGGATGCAGGGCCTCCAAATATGGTCGGATGAAGCGGTTAACGTCAATTCCAACGACTATTTCGATTCCACCACAGCGCATGAACTGGGGCATACCGTTAATGTGTGGCATCACGGTGAACACGACGTGCAAGCGGCATGGACGATAAAGAGAGACGAGAGTGGCGTACCTCTTCGGGATACCGACGGCTTTCCGGTCATCACAGAAATTCGCCTCTCCAACGGCGGGCCTGGTGTGTGGGGGCCCGTCGAAATACGACTCGAAAGCGGGGCACGCGTAGCGCCGCGACGGATTCAACGGGATGGCCACATGCAGTTGACACTCGGCATGGAACAGGGACAGCACAGCGGCGACGTAAGCTGCGTCATGCGATATATTAATGCTGCAGCGTATCCACTGAGTAATGAAAGTAACGTCCGTTATCTGATCCGTGACAATCTCGCCGACGGCCAGGGATTTGGGGAACGGCCCGGGCAATCATTCTGCGCCAGTCATGTGGGAACCGAGGTCAACGATCCCGGACGCACGTCGCCGAAGCCGCGTTACGGCAATGCGCACCAGATTGCCCCAAATGGCCCAAAGGAGCGAGGCCGATGCCTACATCGGGTGTGTGTGAACGATCGCCTTGAGGACCATTAACGCCGCGTTCATTATGACCGACTCCGGTTCTCGCTACGTAAGCACCACTGGCGCCCTCGCTCTCATGACGTGGATGGCGGCGTGGGCCGTTGGCCCCGACGCGCTTGCTCAGAGCGGCTCCGACGGTCATCGTGCACCCGTTACTCTATCGGCGTCCGTCAACGGCGCTCAGCTCGCTGAGATCGAACCGGGTTCGCCCCTCATCGTCGACGTATTCGTGCTGCACCGTGAGACCGCCCGCGAGCGCCTCGTACCCTTTGCCCTCACCGGCCCCGGTGGTTCGTGGACAGGAGCTGTTCGTCTGGTTGCCCGGACGGAAGAGGGCGAAGTGCTGGCGTGGCCTTTTCAGCAGGCGGGAGCGGCTCCTGGGAGCCTGGTGCTCGATGAAATTACGAGAGGTCAGGCTGCGTGGCTACTGGCGCCTGCGATGACCGCGCAGATCGCGCCCGGCACCTACGAAATTCACGTGATCCTCGGCGCAGAAGCATTCGCGGAGCAAGGACTCCGCGATGTTCGCAGCACACCCCTGCGCGTGACGGTCGGAGCGTCTGACGCGGCGTCACCCGAGCAGCAGGCCCTCGGCAAGCTGCTTCTGGCCGAGTACGAAGTGCGTCTGAATAATCGGGCGGAGGCGCTCGAGCACATTGAAGATCTGGTGGCCGACCAGCCGGATTACATCAACGCGCTCACGTTCCGCGGATCGCTCCTCGCGGCCGACGGACAGCTCCTGGCCGCTCTCGACGCCTATGACAGGGCCGTCGAACTGTTCTTCGAGAGACACCCCAATCCACAAGAGCCTCCGGTAGGCCTGCTGCTGCCGAGAAACACCCTGCTCCAGCAGTTCGAAACCGCCGTTGCCTTCGACGTTACCGTAGAGCCGAAGAGCAGCTTTCACCCGCATCTGGCGCAGGGCACAATGGACGGATATGCGATGGACGGCATCTCGGGCGGCGAGCTTCTGCTGGAACGGGGTGTGACGTACTCTTTCCGCATGAAGGACGTACCGGCGGCTTACCCGTTCTATCTGACAATGAGCTCGAGCGGCGACGGCGCGGAGCCCTATACGGCCGGTGTCGAGGGAGCTCCCGCCTCCGGGACGGACGAGGTGCTCTTCACGCCGGGACCCGAGACGCCGGAGGTGCTCTATTATCAGAGCACGACGGCGCCGCTTATGGGCTGGCGGATCCGCATTGCAGACGCCCTGCTGGGCGCATCGAACGAGCCGGATCTCCCGGGTGCGGTGCCGCACGCGTTCGATCTTTCGGCGCCATTCCCAAACCCCGCCGGGGCGGCATTCCAGCTCTCGGTCACGGTCCGGATGGCGCAGCACGTCCGCATCGACATCGTCGATTTGTTCGGCCGCCAGGTCATGACGGTCCACGACGACTTCGTCGCGGCGGGATCGGCGCAGGAGCTCCACATCGGCGTCGAAGGCCTGGCCAGTGGCGTCTACTTCGTACGTGCCCACGGCGAGCGCTTTGCCGCCTACAGGAGATTCGTCGTGGTGAGGTAACGGCCTCGCCGGAGACCTGCCCTGCGCCGCCGGCTTCGGGCTGATCCCGTAGCTTCTAGTACGTTTGTAGGACTATCGATGGGCCGAAAGGAGTAGTCGAGGAATGCTCCGACAGGACCGGTGAAATGGTACGACGTGGGGCATGCCGGCAAGCGTATTAAGCCGAGTTTGGGAGTAGCCGGAGATGCTACTCCGGAACGGCTTACACATCGGTGAGCCGGTTAACCGTACACGTCAATACCGGAGTAGCCATGAGCACCTATCCTCGTCCCATGGGC
This sequence comes from uncultured Rhodothermales bacterium, assembly GCA_964487555.1. Classification (GTDB taxonomy): domain Bacteria; phylum Bacteroidota; class Rhodothermia; order Rhodothermales; family VXPQ01; genus CAZART01. The sequence continues at coordinate 12,669 of CAZART010000026.1, read as the reverse complement.
CGTCTATTCTGCACGAGTGGATTTCTCATACTCATTCTCTCAGTAAGTTCCTGCGACTTCCTTCCCGATCTCCGGTCCCACCGATCGTCCGGCATGAACCCGGACGTGACGGTGATGACACGCAACCTCTATCTGGGCGCAGACTTCAACGTGATACTCGGAGCGCAGAGTCCGGAGGAGATCCCGGTTCGCGTGGCGCAGTTCTTCGCGAACGTCCAGGCCACGAATTACCCGGAGCGCGTCCAGGCGCTGGCCGACGAGATTGCGGCGACTCGCCCGCATGTGATCGGATTACAGGAGGCGGCGCTCTACCGAATGCAGTCCCCGAGCGACTACCTCCAGGGTGTGACCGAGCCGAATGCCACGGACATCGTACTCGACTTCGTCGCCCTCCTCCAGTCGGAGCTCGCCGCTCGCGAGCTTCCGTACCGGATCGTCAACGAATCCGCTAACGTCGACGAAGAATTGCCCGGCGCTCTCAGCGCGACCGAGTTTTTCGACCTGAGACTGACGCTCCGGAACGTGATTCTGGCGCGCGCAAATGTCCGTGCGACCGGCTCCGAGACGGGCATCTATGAAGCCATGCTGAAGGTCCCCGTCGGTGGGCAACAGGCATCATTCGCCCGCTCCTACGGATGGATCACCGCGGTCGTGGAGGGGGTGCCGTTTCGGTTCGTCAACACGCACCTGGAGACGCAAGCGGCCGCACCCGTCCAGGAAGCGCAGGCCTCTGAACTGCTGCTTCTTCTCGAGGACGCGGAGGAGCCGATCATTCTGGTGGGTGACTTCAACAGCGCGGCGGATGGCACCACGACGTCTTCGTATGCCAATCTCACGAGCCGCTTTTCCGACACCTTTGCGGCGGCTAATCCGGAGGTTTCCGGCTACACCTGCTGCCAGTCCGCCGACCTGATGAATCCGGAATCCATTCTGGACCGTCGCCTCGATCTGATCCTCTTTCGCGGCGACGTCGACGTATCGTCGGCGCAGCGCATCGGCGACGCACAAGACGATCGGACGCCCTCCGGCCTTTGGCCCTCCGATCACGCCGGCGTGATTGCTGAACTCGAGCTCGGGCGATGAGCGAACGGGTTCCCAATGGTTCGAACCATGGAGGAACGATGCTGATGCGCACCACCCTCAATCTTCTCTACCGTTTTCTAACGTGCCGCCAGGTGTACGGGCGGGCACATATCCCGTCCGAAGGACCTTGCCTGCTGGTATTTAATCATCTCAGCAATTTAGACGCGCACCTGCTCTACTGCCTGTTGCCCAGAGCTGACGTCACCGGTCTTTTCGCTGCGGACTATCGATCGCGACCCTTCTTCCGCTTCATGGTCGAGTCGCCGGGCGGATTATGGTTGCGACGAGGCGAAGGGGACCGGAGAACCCTGCAAACCGCACTGACGCTGTTAGAACAGGGATGGATGGTAGGGCTGGCGCCTGAGGGAGGACGAAGCGCTACCGGTGCCCTCAGGGAGGGCCGACGCGGAGCGGCGTTTCTCGCTTCCAGAGCCAACGCCCCGATCCTGCCCGTAGCGATCGTGGGTACGGAGCATATCGCATCCGGGATCAAGCACTTACACCGCGCGACGGTTACGGTGCGGGTGGGAGCACCCTTCAGACTCCCTTCCCGACAGGGTGGCCATTCAAAGCGGCATTTGCAGCAGTGCACGGACCTGATCATGTGCCACATTGCAGCGCTTCTTCCGATCGCGTATCGAGGGGTTTATGCCGCGCACCCGCAACTCGGTAAACTGCTGTCCGGAACAGCCGACTCCACGGTGGTCGCAACGACTTCGATGACAACACGGGGACCGCTGCATGACGTGCCGCACACGACTCCTACTTTTCGTTCTCAGTAACCAGCGTACCCCGTGATGCTGCCGCGCAAAAAACTGGATATACGATGGATGGACCTGCTCTCCGGGATCGCATCTTGCGTTCGGCCCGGAAATCCGAAGGCGGTGCGCCGGCGCATCGAAGAAGGGTGGTCCCTCGGAAATGATGCCGTCGTATGCCTATCCGTGCGAAGCGGGTTCGATCTGCTGCTCCAGGCCCTCGCCCTTCCCAGAGGCAGTGAGATCCTGATGTCGGCCGTCACGATACGGGACATGGTGCGCATCGTAGAGAAGCATGGGCTGGTGCCCGTACCGGTCGATCTAGACATGCGGAGCCTCTCACTTGACGTGGGCAGCCTGCTGCGCTGCGTATCGGAGCGTTCCCGCGCTCTCGTCGTCGCGCATCTTATCGGAAGCCGCATGCCGCTGGACGAGCTTCTCGCCATCGCGAAGGAGAAAGGTCTGTATCTCATCGAAGACTGTGCGCAGGCTTATTGCGGAGAAAACTTTCGCGGTCATCCCGAGAGCGACGCAAGCATGTTCAGCTTCGGTCCGATCAAGACGAATACGGCGCTCGGAGGCGGCATTCTTCGAATCAACGACATCCAGCTTCTAACGCGGACGAGAATGCTGCAAGCCGGCCATCCGGTGCAAAAGCGCGGTCGGTTTCTGATGCGGCTCTGCAAGTACGTCGGCATCAAACTGCTCCTGACGCGCCCCGGCTATACGGTGTTTGTCGCCGCGTGCCGGCTGCAAAAGAGAAGCCACGACGACGTCCTCAGCGCATCGCTGCGCGGCTTTCCGGATCCGGCCTTTTTTCAGCGCATTCGCCGGCAGCCGGGATACCCCCTGCTCGCCTTGCTGGAGCGAAGGCTGAAGAACTTTGATGCATCGTCTATTGAAAAGCGAACAGCGACGGCCGAGGCCGCCCTCCGCCGAATGCCGAGCATCTCGCGTCCCGGCTCGGACGCTGCCTTGCACACGCACTGGGTCTATCCGATTCAATCCACGGATCCGGATGCGCTCATGCGGCACCTGTGGAATCTGGGACTGGATGCAACACGGGGAGCGTCGAGCCTCTCCGTCGTTGATCCACCTCGGACGAGGCCCCACCTCATCCCCCTGCACGCAAAATCGGTAATGAAGGACGTGCTATACCTACCGGTCTATCCAGAGGCGCCCGATGGTGACATGGAACGGCTGGCCCGCGCCGTTGCGGCGTTCGAAGCGGCTGCATCGATGACCCGTCTCGACTTCCCTTGGCCCGCCGCGGGTCGGGAAGGCGACCGAGTACATCCTCTTTCCTGAACGATCGTCCACGAATCGCATGCCCGGCCTCTCATCAAATCGATCTCTGCCCGCGCTGGCCTGCATTCCGTGGGACATCCTCGTCGTGGGTGGCGGAATTACAGGGGCAGGCGTCTTTTTCGAGGCGGCACGGCGGGGTCTCCGCGTCTTGCTCGTCGAGCAAAACGATTTCGCGTCCGGAACGTCGAGTCGCTCCTCGAAGCTAGTGCACGGCGGCCTGCATTATCTAAAGCGGCTGCAGATCGGACTGGCACACGGTGCGATTCGCTCGCGTGAGCGCATGGTGAGCACGATGGCCGGCCTGGTGGAGCAGACGGACTTTCTCCTGCCGACCTTCACGGACGACCGCATGCCGCCCTCCTGGCAGATATCCTGCCTGCTCAGCGCATACGATCTGCTTGCCGGTCGCGTTCGTTTGCACCGTCGCCTCCAGCCGGATTCGGCCGGCTCCCGATTTTCCGCATTCACGCCGCGCTTGAGCGGCGCCTTCACCTTTAGCGATGCCACCACGGACGATGCACGCCTGGTTCTGCACGTTCTACGGCAGGGATGCCAACGAGGTGGTCACGCCCTTAACTATGTGGCCGCTTCCGAGCTTTTGCGCGATGACGGCGGACGCGTCGAGGGCGTACGGCTCCTCGACCGTGAAACCGGTTCGACGGCGGAGATGCGTGCGCGTGCCATCGTCAGCGCTACGGGTCCCTGGGCCGATGGATTGCGTGGACACCTCGGGAAGCCGCCGAAGGTCCGGCTCATCCGCGGGAGCCACCTCGTCTTTCCGGGCTACAAACTTCCCATTCGACAGGCCATCGCCACGTTGCACCCCGTTTCAGGGGGTCCGATCTATTTCATCCCATGGAAAGGCGTTACGCTGGTCGGCAGCACTTCGGTCGAGCATACGGATTCACTCGAGGACGAACCTCGGATTACGCCGACGGAGGCGAGATACCTCCTGGAGAGTGTAAATGACCTTTTCCCGTCGCTGCTGCTAGGGAGGGATGACGTCCAGGCGACCTATGCCGGGTTGCGGCCTATTGTCGACACGGGCACGGCCGATCCGGCGCAGGCGTCCCGCGAAGAGGCGATCTGGACGGAGGAAGGACTGCTTACCGTCACCGGGGGCAAGCTCACCACGTTTCTAGCGACGGCACACAGAGTGCTGAAGAAATTAAGAGACCGTCTGCCGGAGCTTGGAAAGGATGACAACGGAACGCTCGTCGTAGAGGGAAAAGCTGCAATACCCCCGGACCTTGCGATTAACGCCACCACGGCACGATCCATACTGGCCCGGTATGGTATAGACGGATTGGCCGCACTCGTGGACGCCTCGCCGGAGGACCGCCGCCCTATTCCCGGGCTGAGCACTCGCTGGGCGGAACTCCGATGGATCGCGCAGTCAGAGGCCGTACGACACCTTGACGATTTATTGCTGCGCCGCCTTCGACTCGGTCTCACGGCCAAAGCAGGAGGCCTTCCCTCGCTCGATCAGATGCGTCCCACGTTACAGTCGGAGCTGGGATGGAGCGACGCGCGATGGATTACCGAAGCGGAACGGTACGAGGATGTTTGGCTGAAGTACTACGGCGTTCCGGAGTTTTGACGGGTCCGTCGGGTGCCTTTAATCCGCATCCAGACTCTTCTAGACCTGATGTGCTTGCGGTGCGCGGTGCGCGAGATCTTCCATGCGGCCGAGCAACTTTTCGACCCGCAGAATGTGATTTACGAACGGACGAGCCGCGGCGCGGAGGAGCGGGCGCGGCAGGGAGCCCTCCAGCCGGACCTTCATCGTGAGTACCGTCGTGTCGTCCTTCTCGGGCTCGAGCTCGTTCGTGATCGTCAACTTGACCGGACCGAGCTCCTGTCTCACCGTCACGTAGTCGAATGGCCGCCAATCGAGGACATGCTCGATCGTACCGCTACGCGCGCAGTGATTGCGCGTTTGGCGTCCGGTTCGCCCAAGCGGACGGTCTACGACGTGCCACGCCGAACCCATCCACTGGTTGCGCTTCACCGGATCGTTCAGCCAGTCCCATATTATGGGTCGGGGAAAGCCGAGCCGCCGCGTCACGAGCACGTCTGCCTCTTCGTCGGAGAGCTTCACCCATCGATGCTCGATGATCTCTTGGCGCCGGCTTTCAAGGTCCACACTGTTCGTTTTGACCGTTCCGAGATGTGGATACGATTCCGTCGAGACGTGCATGTTTTCGGGGCAGACGCCCATTGCGTCCAGACACTCCTGCGTGAAGAGAACGTAGCCGGACCAACCGGTTTCTTCCGAAACCCGGTTCTTTAGCAGGCGGTGCGCAAGGTTGACGGCGGATCCGACCGGCTTTGCGCTACCGCCCATGTCCTGAAGCACGTACTCGCCATGGTGCGCTACGAACTTTAGATCCAACGAAGAGACCGATTGGCAGGCGCGACAGGGGCACGTTGCGTTGTGCTTCATCGTGCGCTGCGCATCCTTGAAGTCGACGAACATACATTCGACGGTTTCCAGCAGCAGCTCGCCGCGTGTCAGCTTATCCTCGGAGGCGTAGGCGAAGACGGCGTCACCTTCGACTTCCGCGACGTGAAGGACCGGCGAGAGATGGCGAATCAGAAACGAGATGATATTCTGGACGACCTGAGGCGCATGGCCGATCTCACTGCTTGCGAGGAAGGCTGTGAAGCCCGAGATGTCCGCCAAAACGAGATAGCCCTTTTGAACCGGAATCTCCATTGCCGCCTCCTTCATCTGTGCGGTCGCTTGCTAAAACCCCATCGTGTGAAACGTACAAAAAAAATGACGACGCCACGTAGGTGGCGAGCACGTTACACGATGTTCGCAATTCGACCCGTTGAGAACGCTGCGTTAAAGCGTCCTGCCGTTATGGACGGCTCTTGAGGCCGGATGCGCTGATTCTTCCGTGTTCGTGTTGCGTGTTGCGTGTTGCGTGTTAGGGCCGGCGACGGTGTTCTATCACCGCCTCGTATCCTCCGGGCGTGATTTGGATTGCGGCGGCTGTTTCGGCTTCCAGAGCTTTTTCAGGTACTCCTTCTCTTCGGGGGTCAGCCGATTTTTCGTCCGAAATATCCTGTGATCTTTCTCCGAGTTCTTGCTCATCGGTCGTCATGGTGATTTGAGGCAAAAGGTGAGGCGAAGCAGTCGTCGGGACTGGTGGGTCCATCGGGGCTTCACGGATAAGCAATCTCGGGAAGATGCGGGACCGCGACGTCGAGTTCTGGAGGATGCCGGACGTACTTCTTGCGCAAAGTGCCCGCGTCGGCAGCGCGGTCCGTCGCATTCGCTGAACGCCGCCCCCCACCGTAGATCACGATTTCAGCGCGAGCAGCACCGATCGCTTCAGCCCTCTTCGCCCATGTGTGGTAGATCATTTTCGAGCACCTCGGCGAGGCCCTGGACCGTCCGGTGAATCTCGTCATCCGCGAAGGCTGCATAGCCCAGCACGAGACCGCGCGTCGGCTCGTCATCAAGATCGTAGGCGGAGAGCGGACTCAGCGAGATGCCTGCGAGGGCGGCTCGCGCTGCGAGCCCCGCATCATCGGTCGTCGACGGAAGACGCAGCAGTGCGTGTAGTCCTCCCCCAGTGCCCTCGAGTGAGAGTTGGGGTAGTTGTTCACCGAAGGCTCCGATGAGAGCGTTTCGTCGGCTGAGTCCGAGCAGTCGCAGGCGCCGGAGATGCCGGCCGTAGTGACCGCGCTCGATAAACCGTGCGAGAACTTTCTGAATCGTGATGGAGCAATGATGGTCGTCCGAAGAGCGAACTCGTCGGAATGCATCGATAAGCGGCGATGGAACGACGAGATATCCTATCCTGAGCCCCGGTGCCAAGACCTTGCTAAAGCTCCCGCAGTAGACGACTCGTCCACCCTGATCGAGATGGTGGAGTGACGGAAGTGGGGCGCCGTCGTAGCGCTATTCGCTATCATAGTCATCCTCGATAATCCAGGCGTTGCCGCGGCGCGCCCATTCAATGAGCTCGAGTCGGCGCCGCGCACTGGTCGTCACGCCGAGAGGATATTGATGGGAAGGCGTGACGTAGGCCAGCCGCGCCTCCGGGGCGAGCTCGCGCCCGGAAGAGACGGAGATGCCCTCCTCGTCGACCGGAACGGGAACCACTCGCAGGCCCGCTTTCCCGAATGCGGCCCTTGCGCCTCGATATCCGGGATTCTCGATCCAGGCGGGCTCACCGGCGTCCAGCAGTACGTGGGCTGCGAGACCCAGTGCATGCTGAGCGCCGTTGGTCACGATGACCTGCTCGGCCTCGCACTGCACCGCGCGGGCCGTTCGGAGATACGAGGCGATCGCACGTCGCAGAGGCATATAGCCGCCCGGATCGCCGTACCCCAGATCATCAAACCTAAGGGAGCGAACGGCTTCGCTCCAGAGGCGGGCAAGGGTTTGCCGCGGAAACGCATCAAGCGGCGGAAGACCCGGTTGGAACGGTCGTGGGGAGCGCGCCCGTGCATAATCCACCAGGCTCGTCGACGGTTCGTCGGCCCGATCTGCAAACGTCGGGAGACCGCTCGCGGGCAGGCTCGGCCGCGAAACGTCGGATGTGTGAAGGAATCGTTCAGGGATTTGATCGACGAACGTACCCGATCCGCGCACCGTGTGGACATAGCCTTCGACGCGGAGTTGTTCGAAGGCCTCTACGACGGTGCCGCGGGCCACGCCCAAATCGTCCGCAAGTGCGCGGCTGGAGGGCAGCCGCTGCCCGGAAGCAATTCGTCCGGCTACGATCGCCTCGCGAATACCTGCGTAAATGCGCAACGCCAGCGAATGCTCAGCGTCCTCGGGAAGTAATAGGCCGAGAAGACCCTTCTCCGATTGATCGTGAACGCTGGACATCTATGTCGAAGCCTGCTAAAGTGGACTAGTCGATTTGTTGGAAGTGGACCTAATAACTATGCCACTCAACCGGGTAAATTGTATGCGTTTCTCGGCCGGACTGCAATACGCGTTTCTCGGCCGGACTGCAATACGCGATTTTTTGCTGCAGCCGTATCCGGCTCAAGCCGAAAGGAATCGCGCAACCGTGCAACCAAACTTCTCGATGAAGAGCCGTGCCGCGCGACTATACACAATTTCCTCCCAATCAGATACGGAAACGTGACCGCGCCGTCGACGACGACGGCTGGATTCGGAATTTTCTCCGCACCGCCCCGTACGGCGTGCTGGCGACCCTTCACGAGAGCCGCCCATTCATCAACAGCAACCTGTTCGTGTTTGATGAATCGGCGCACGCCCTCTATCTCCATACCGCGCGCGTCGGGCGAACGGCCGGCAACGTTCGGACCGGTGACGACGGATCGGAAACTTGTTTCTCATCGTTTCGAATGGGGCGTATACTACCCGCCGAAACGGCATTGAACTTCAGTGTTGAGTACGAGAGCGTAACGGTGTTTGGAAGGGCAAGAATCATCGAAGACGTGGAGACGTCTCGTTCCGCATTGCAACTCCTGCTCGATAAATATGCCCCCCATCTTAGACCGGGGCGGGATTATCAGCCCATCAGCGATGCGGAGTTGGAACGAACGGCCGTCTACCAAGTCGACGTCGCATCGTGGAGCGGTAAGCGGAACGCGAAGCCACCTGATTTTCCCGGCGCCTTCACGTACGATCCGCAGTCTGTGTCATGAGAACAGAAGGAACGGCGCATGCACTATCTACTATTTTATGACGTGATTGACGAATACGTCCAGAAGCGTTCGGTTTATCGCGACGGCCACCTGGAGCACGCACGACGCGCTTTCGAGCGGGGCGAACTCATTCTTGGAGGTGCGCTGGCCGATCCGGTCGACGGAGCGGTGTTGCTGTTCCGAGGAGACTCACCCGCCGCTGCCGAATCTTTCGCGAAAGCAGATCCCTACGTCGTCCATGGCCTCGTCACGGCCTGGCGCGTGCGCGAATGGACCACCGTAGTGGGAGAGAATCCAGCCATTCGAGTCCAAGGATGTTGATCACTATTTCAACGCTTCAGCAAACGTGGAATCACGCTTTTTGGGCGGACCGACAGCTTCTGGAAGCCGTGACATCCAACGGCGCCGCGCCGGACGAAGCCATTCGCGAATACGCGCACATCATCGGCACCGAGGAGGTGTGGCTCGCTCGTCTCGAACGTCGAGAACCGCTCCTGGTTGTATGGCCTACCGTTTCACCGTCCGATTTGGAGCGCATGATTCGACAGACCCACGAACGGTGGGCGGCGTATATGGCCGGTCTTCAGGAATCCGCCATCCGGAATTCGGTGACGTACACCAATAGCGCCGGTCGCCAGTTCAAAAATACGGTGGGAGATATTCTCGTCCACGTTCTACTGCATGGTCAATACCACCGTGGAAAGGTGAACCTGATGCTTCGGAAATCCGGGCTACAGCCGGCGCCGGTGGACTATATCGCGTTCGTCCGAGGAGCTCCTGCCGCAACGGAGGCAGACGCGCGGGGCACATAGCCGAATGCGACGTGATGGGGCTCTCCCGAGCCTGCATGACGATTGTTGATGCTTCTTCCGGCTGGGCGCGCACGGCCCTGGTAGCATGGACGCGGAGTAGCAGCGATGCGAACGTACAGGCAATCCGCATGGGTAGTTCACCTCGGTGGATGTGAAGCGAGGCTTTAATCAAGCGCCCGATTCGCGGCAATAGAAATGATATGGTCTATTACCGAATAACGACACGGTCGATTACCGAATAACGACACGGTCGATTACGGAATAATGACACGGTCGATTACGGAATAACGACACGGTCGATTACGGAATAACGACACGGTCGATTACGGAATAACGACACGGTAGATTACGGGATTACGAAACACACGTCACTTAAACTATGACCCGACACGGCCGATGGCGCGACATGCGGCGGAATGAAGGAGTCTAGATCGACGACCATGAGAACCTCATCACGCACTTGGCTCCGATTAGAAGGTCTTGCCGTCGTGATTTTGAGTGTCTTAATCTACGCTCGTTTCGGCACCGGATGGCTGTTTTCGCCGTGCTCTTCCTCGTACCGGATATCTCGATGGTCGGTATCTCAAGAATTCGGTGTTGGGTGCATTCACCTATAACGTGGCGCACACGTACGTAGGAAGCCTAGCCCTCGCGTGCGTGGGGCTGACCCTGCAGCAGCCGATAATGCTTTCACTGGCACTGATCTGGTCGGCGCACATCGGGATTGACCGTGCGCTGGGCTACGGCCTAAAACTCCCAGACGGCTTCAAAGAAACGCATCTGGGCAAAATGTAACAGGCGTACGTGCACTGACGGCATACGCCTCCGTCATGCACTAAAGGTCTCGTCGTACGTAACCGTTCGATCCCTGAGCGGCGGCCGACGTGAGCTGTTCTCGGTATCAGTTCTATTCGTAGCATGTTGGGACGATCTGCTGCATCGCTACCATACACATGCAACGATCCGTATACCGGCGGCGATGTGCGCGATCCCGCTGAAACGCGGTGAGTATATCAACATATTCGATCGTGGGGCCGCTGCGCGTCACGGCTCCAGCACAGACGTTCCACGCCGCGATTTACGTATACGCCCCGGTTCTTTATGGTAATTCCTCCCGCCGCCGCCGTCTTTTGCCTGCTGTCCTTCGAGGGACCGGATCGTTATGCCCTGGCGGGAGGCCTCGGGGTACGTATCAGCCATCTGGCCGAGACGCTCGCACGCCTCCGCTTCGACACACATCTTCTATTTGTAGGTGAACCGCATGCACCGGGTCGGGAGCGACGTTTCGGCGGTCGGCTGACACTGCACCGTTGGTGTCAGTGGATCAGCGCGTATCACGGTGCCGGCGTTTATGACGGCGAGGAGGGCAAACTTCGCGACTTCAATGATTCGGCCCCACGTTTCATCGTCGAAGAAGTGATTCGACCGGCGCTGGCGAACGGCAACGTGCCGGTCATCCTGGCAGAGGAATGGCACACGGCCGAGGCCGTCATTCGGCTGAGGGAGATCCTGCACGGAGAAGGGCTTGCCGATCGAACGGTAATCCTCTGGAATGCAAACAACACGAAAAGTTTTGACCGCGTGGACTGGCAGCGCCTGGACGTCGCGGCTCAGCTGACGACGGTAAGCCGGTATATGAAGCATCGGATGTGGGACGTCGGCGTGAATCCGCTTGTGATTCCCAACGGCATACCGTCAGCGCTGCTTGCGCCGGTCGATCCATTTCAGGTGCGCGCGCTTCGTCGGGTTCTCACTCCGGAGAATCAAGCCGTTTTGCTGTTCAAGGTAGGCCGCTTCGATCCCGATAAACGGTGGCTGACCGCCGTTGAGGCGGCGGCGCGGCTAAAGGAGGCCGGCGAGCGCGTCGTTTTCGCGCTGCGCGGCGGCATCGAGGCCCATGGTCATGAGGTGCTTGCAGCGGCCCGGTCGCGCGGACTGATCATTGCGGACATCGATGGGGCCCCTAAGACCTTCGGGGAGATGCTGTCCCTCCTGCAGCAAGCTCCGCAGGCCGATGTCTATAACCTTCGCGTCTTCATGACGCAGGAACTGATGCGGCCGTTCTATACAGCCTCGGACGCCGTGCTTGCCAACAGCGGACACGAGCCATTCGGGCTGGTCGGGCTCGAAGCGATGGCATCAGGTGGGCTTGTATTTACGGGAGCGACCGGGGAGGACTACGCGACGGACGGCCATAGCGCCGTCGTTGTCGATACCGACGCACCGGACGAGATCGCGGGCGCCGTCCTCGCCGTTCGTTCCGATCCTGCATTCGGACTACGCCTCCGAAGGGCGGCCCGCGAACGCGCCGCGGTCTTCACGTGGGACCAGGTCGTGCAGGTACTCCTAAGCAAGATCCATTTCGTGGCAAGGATCCAGGGTCTGTGCCTGAGCACGCAAGATGCGGGGGACGCAAACAGACCCGTTCAGCTCGCGCTCGATCTGCGGTCAAACAGGCTCGGACTCACGCTCGATCACGATCGCGTCACATCGATGGCCTCGTAATCGTCAAGGGTGCCAGCGCCGCCGGCGGCATCGCTACGACGAAGATGCCTTTTCGGGCGGGGGTTCCTGAGTGGGTTTCTCAGATAAATCCGTGATCGACTTCCATGACAGCCCCCTCCGCGTGTGTTCTTCGAGGCGCTGCTTGCAATCCTCTAAATCCCGCTCGAGCCGGCTCAGCTCATAGCTGGCGTAATCGGCGATCATATCGCAATACCATTCCAGTTCGTTTGCGTGCCGCTCTAGCCCCTGCCTCCGCAGGTCGCCGGCAACGGAGCGGATGAGGATGATCGCCTGGGTGATGTTGGGGCTCGGAGGCATGGTCGACGTATGCTTTTCGACACGGGCTGCCTACGAAGTATACCGAATACGGCACGTCGTGGCAGCGACGTGCCTCGTCGCCCGCGGACGAACTGAAACGCCTTCCGGCGCCGGAGCGCAAAATTGTGAGAGTGCCTTTCCGCTCCTCGCCGGCGCCCCTTCTGTCCGTCACGGACGTGCGACGCGTACACGGAGTCCGCGAGCGCGTACACGGAGTCCGCGAGCGTGTACACGGAGTCCGC